>CAWGCC010000022.1:0-182393 GCA_963820965.1 uncultured beta proteobacterium
CGCGGCTTGCTCGCGCGCGATTACCCGAGGTGTTCGGCGAGCCTCTGGTCAGCCTTTCGGATCAGTTGCTTGCAGAAGCGCTTCTCGCTCCTTCCAGACTTGTCTCCCGCGACGAGAAGTACGGCCTCGCGCTTCGGGTCGAAGGCGAACGCCACTCGCCAGACGCCATCGGCTGCATTGAAGCGCAGTTCCTTCATGTTCGCGTGCTTCGATCCGATGAGCGTATCTCCGCGCGGCGGGCCAAGGGCAGGCCCGAACGTTTCCAGCAGTCAACCCTTCCGAGCCGGCGCCGCCGATACATTCGGTCCGCGCAGGCGTTGCGCATCGCCGAGAGGAAGGCGCGGAAGTCCTCCTCCGGTGGACCGGTGCGGAACGCGACGGCGTCCTCCCCGGTCGCGTGAAAGTCGACGACCGGCGGCCGCAGTATGACGCGCGGCCGCTCCAGCGACAGCAGCGAGCCGACGTCGTTGGCGAGCAGCACCGCAGGCCCATGTCGGGCGGATCGGCGCCGAGGAAGCGCGCCATGATCGTCTTCAGGATGCTGGTGTGGTCGTAGACCGACTTCCCGACGGTCGCATCCGGGACCCACGGTGAGACGACGAAGGCCGGCACGCGGAAGCCGTAGTGGTCGATCGACTCGAAGGTGTCCGGGTCGACACCGAGCGAGGCGAATCCCCGGCTTCGGGCGCTGCGCGTCGAAGAGCGTCGCGACTGCGGGTGGACGTGGTCGAAGAAGCCGCCGTGCTCGTCGTAGGTGATGATCAGCAAGGTCTCGCCCACTGGTCGACGGGTCCGTCGGCGAGGGCCTCGTACACGCGCTTGAGGAAAGCCTGTCCCGCGGCGATGTCCGCCGGTGGGTGGTCGTCGCCGCCGGGTGGCACGTCGGTGAGGTCCGGCTCGATGTAGGTCACCGGCGGCAGCTTTCCCTGGCTCGCCAGAGCGAAGAAACCGCGCTCGGGGTCGTCGATCGTCACGACGTGCTCGCGGTCGAACGTGTACCTCGAGAAGAGCCGCACCATCGAGAAGTCGTGCTCGAAGTAGCGCCAGTCGACGCCGGCCGCGTCGAGGTGATCGAAGATCGAGGGCGTCTCGAGCGGATCGAACGTCTAGAGCGGCGGGTTGTCCACTTCCGGCAGGCCGTTGCGTCCACGGTTGAGGCGCCGGTCAGCGACACGAAGCGGTTCGGCCACGTGTGCCCGGGGTGCGAGGCGAACCAGCGATCGCACACCGCGTACTGCTCGGCGAGGAAACGGAAGAACGGCACGTGCTCGGCCGGGTGATAGCCCATCACCTCGCCGCGCAGCAGCCGCTCCTCGAACGCGCTGACATCGCCGCTCAGCACCCGCGCGAAGTCGAGCACGAAGCCTTCGTTGTTGCCGACATGGAAAACGCGCGGTGGTGGCGGCAACGGCTCGTCGTCGGGGCCTTGCGGGCCGTCGTCACGGCGGCGGGCGAAGGCGACGCCGGGCAACGTGATGTCGTAGCCGCCGCGCTGGGCGGCGTCGCCCGGAAGCTGTGGCCGGGGTCGTGGCGGAACTTCGTGCCGCGGGTGTCGTGCGCCGGATCGAGGCCTGAGGTCGGCGGCCGCGGCGTCGCCAGCGAGAAGACACGCTGCTGGCCGCCTCGCAGGTCGGTCGGATTGGTCTCGTTGCCGCGCAGCCCGTCGACGTCGGTGCGCCCGAGCCCGACGCGCCCGCCGTTGCCGGTCGTCGGGAGGCCCACCCGATCGACCGGGAAATTGCCCGCGAACTGGCAGCGCTCGACCCCGAACGCCGCCAGCGCATCGCCGACGATCGGCGGATACGCCGACCACGGCCATCGCCAACCGGCGGCCTGAACGGTCCCGATGGCGGCAGATGAATCGCCAGAAGGAGCAATCGCATCCTTGGGTAAAGATGGATTATCAGTTAGCGAGCTTGCCAGTCAGGTGGAGCGGCGGACGGGATAGCAGTGCTCGTGCCGTGTGCTACGCCATCTACCGCGAAGAACTACGCGTCGGGCTTGGAGTCATCTGCGGGCCTATATCGGGCCGCCCCATCATGCTCGCTCGACCTCGATTGAGTATCTGGACACTACGGGTGTCATTTGGGGTCGAGAATCGCCCGAATGCGCCTAACGAAAAAATCAGACAGCGGAGTACCGGGCGCAACTGGAGCAATGGCAGCGGCCGAGCGGCGCCTACACGATCATCTTGAGCAGCGGATCCACCCGAGAGGACGCCGTGCCGTGGAAGCACCCCGTCGCTACTGGCGCGCCTCTCCCGCCAAGAGCTGTACCCGTTGCTCCCGCTCGGGTCGTCCGCGCGAGGGAGCCGTTTTTCTCGTTGCTCGTGTAGCGGTCCGGCGCGCCGTCGAGACGCCCTCGATCGGCCGCGTGACGTGCGCGATCACGCTGTTGCGCGTCGCATCGTCGTTATCGAAGCCGCCGTGAGTAGTGCTGTTCGTCTGCGGGCTCGTCGCCTGGAAGCAGCGCATGTTTCTCGCTTCGTTATGGATAGTCTCGAAGTACTTTTCCATCCCCAGAAGCGGCGTCCGAGTCCCGCCCTCGAACGATTCGGAGACGAGATACAAGAGCGAGCGGCCGTACCCCAGAATGGCCCGGCAGGTCGTGTCTTTGAGCTCGAGGGTATCCGACAGGTGCCATTGTGCATACCGCGTGACCTTCCTCGTCTTGATGTGCGGCAGCACCTTGCCGTTGAACATCTCCACGGTAGCGGCGGGCGCCATCAGGTTGACCGTCGAGAACGACCAGCCGAGCTGGACCAGCGTCTCGATGAGCTCGCTGTGCACGATGGCGCCGGCGGAGTGCCCGATCAGATGCACGCGATCGCGGCGCGGGTTGAAGGCGGATCCTTGCATCGCGTGATCGTAAAGGATGCGTCCGCCGCCCTCTTTCGAGGTGCTGATCAGCGTACCGTTCTCCTTCATTTCCTGCCAGATCGCGGTACCGGGCCGGGCCAGCGACCGCTCAGTGCGCTCATCCCACCAGCGCTGCATGCCGGCCGTGCGGCGCGGCTCCTCGCCGATCATGTCCTTGAACATATTCGCCAGCGTCTCGACGAGCCCGGTCTCCCACATGAAGAAGATCGGGAAGATGCGCTTCTCGTACAGAGCTGGAATCCATTCCGCCGCGGTCTTGGCGGCGTCGTTCTCCGACGTGAGCCCGCCGTGCGCGTAGATCGCAATGTCGATGGGGTCGTCCTTGCCGAGCTTCCATTCTTCCCGGGCCCGCTCCAGGTAGGTCGTCACGAGCGCCTCGACGTCGCCCTCCTTCGTGCGGAAATTGCCCGAACGCGACAGCTTCCCGTTGTTCTCCATGTTCACGATGTACGGCGCGAGCTCGTGGTTCCGTAGCCGCTCTTCGTCGGCGACGTCGACGCGACCGCCGCTGGTGCGAAGCGTGGCGGACCGGGCGATCGCGAGATGCAACGAGGTGACGACGCCCATTTGCGCCACCCAGCAGTCCATCGCGCTCTCGCGCCAGTCCTCGTAAGTGAGAAGCGCATGGCCGCCGGTTCCCCAGCCGGGACCCCACGAGTTGTGGATGATGAAGCCCTCGCGGGTGTATCCGACAATGACGAACGCATGCCCGCCGTCATGTGGGCCAACCAGCTGCTTCGGGATCTTCCAGTACTCGCCCCGCTTCGTCTTGATACCGTGCCCTTCGTCCCAACCGCTGTGACAGACGGCGCTCGCGTACACCGCTCCCACTTCGTTGAGCGCCGAGTGGATGTCGGGAATCGACGTCGGCTCGATCCGGTAATAGGCGCCGAGCGGCCGCAGCATTGCATCGCCCCACCAGTCGTCGCGAGGATCTTGCGGAACGGGCGGCATGTCGAGGTCCGGCCAGACTTCCAGTCGACAGGCACCATGCTTGTGCCAGCCCTTAAGCGCACCGCGCAGGCTCGATCCGCTATCCTTTTTCGAGCCGGCGAACTCATCGTAGCGGCGCGCCATCGAGTACAGCATGAAGGGCGAGACGCGATCGGCACCGTTGCCGTCGACACGAGAGAGCCAGTGGATGAGGGTCGCGAGCGCAAAGCCCGTACACGCACTCGTTTCGTCCTGGTCGAGCACGGGAATCGTCCTTTTCGGCCTCAGCTCGGCCGGGGGCCTAGAGCGCACCGAGGGTGCATAGAGCCGGTCGCGAAGATCAATCGGATCGGGCTTGACTACCCGGCGCGAAACCGCCCGTGAAGCGGGCTCTTTCAGGCTCGTCGCCATGACAGTCTCCTAACTCTGGCAGAGGTAAGATCATCAGCCGAAGGAAGCGGGCCTGTCAGTAGTCCTTTCGACCGAAACGGGCTGTCCTTCCGACATCCATTCGGATTAGCGCCTCCTCCCGGTGAGAGCAACAGCAGTCCGTCGTTGAGGTTGTGCAGACCAAGGAGCACACCATGTTCGGCCATGTTCGGTCACTGGCCGCCATTTGCATGTGAGGGCTTGTTGGAGCCTGGACGCCGCAGTAGACGAGCAGCAGAGACCACTTCCACGGTGGCACCGGCTTCGCGTCGGGCGGTCTACGTCGAGCACGGAGGGAGCACATGCCGTCGGGGAACCGCGTTCGAGTCGCTGTGGTTGGCGGAGGGTGCGGCGCCATCACGGCGGCATTCGAGCTCACCAGACCGGAACAGCACCGTCGCTTCGACGTCACCATCTACCAGTTGGGATGGCGGCTGGGCGGGAAAGGGCCTTCGGACGCGGATTGCCGGGCGGATCGAGGAGCACGCGCTTCACGTGTGGCTCGGCTTCTACGAGAACGCCTTCAGGATGCTGCGCGACTGCCACGCGGAGCTCGGGGCGCCGCTCCGGCGGGATCGAGGGCCGGCCGATCTCGGCATAGATCCGATCGAACTCCGCATTCATCGAACCGAGCACCGCATCGGCGTGTTGCTTGATCGGGCGCAGCGGATGCCCCTCGGGCACCCGCGAGTCCGGCGAGAAATAGCTGAACATCGACTCTTGAGGATCGACTCGACCGCGCATGGCTTGTTCTCCGTTACTCACGCCGCTGCGCTTTCGACTCGACTGCCAAGGAATGATTCCGTGCGTTTTGCATCACGCTGCTAGGTCTAGATCGTACGGAATGGTGTTGGGATTGCCGCCCGGCGATTGATCGAGTACCTTTTGTACCCTCGCGGCTTGGTGGAGGGTAGCAATGCAATGCCGAGACTTAGAGAAGTTGTCGCGTCGCTTGCAAAGCCAATGGCGGGTCCCGGCGGAGACGCTGACCGCCAGCGAGTGATCGTGGGTCTGAACGAGGGCGGGGCGAGTATCGCGCCCGGCGCGTTGGAGCCCGCGACCTGCCGCGAGTGGATCGCGAGCTCCTTTCCGGCTGGAGCGTGAGTCTCGCCCGAGAGCGCCGCCGGCGGCGCTCGGCCAAGAGTCGTATTGACCGGGTCGCAGGGCCGCGAGCACGATGGCTGCCCGACCGCGTTTCCGGAGGCATGAGCGCATGAACCAGGCCAGCGTCGCCGTGCACGTCGAGGACAGCGCGCGCGCGCCAATCGCCTCTGCCTCCGTGACGCTGCAATCTCCGCCGCGTGGACCCAGGATCGAACTGGCCCAAACCTCGGCGGGGAACTACTCGGCCAGGAACCTCGACCCGGGCCCCTATCGGCTCGAGGTTTCGAAGCAGCCTTTCCGCCGGGAAGTTTACGAGGTCTCGCTCGAACCCGGGCGCAACGCCACGCTGGTGGTGCTCGGTAGGGCGCGCGAACCATTCTTCTACGCCGCCGGGCGCAAGATCTACTTCGAACGCGTTCCCGACGCATTCCTGATTGCGGCCCGCGGCGAGAACGCCCGCGCGCTGGTGGATCGGGCGCTGAGGCGCCGCGGGTTGGCGGGTGAAGGGGTTGCAAGCGGACCGGCGCAGACCGCTCCCGACGCCGGCTTTCAGCGGGTTGCGACGCCCGGGGCGAAGCGGCCTGATGTCCAGGCCATGCGAGCGGTAGCGAGAGACCTCGAGAGAAGCGGTCTCAAGGCGCGGACTGCGCTGATCATCAAGCGCGGTGACGGTCCGGTGCAGGGACTCACCAACGAGCTGACGGTGAAGTTCGGCGAGGGCGTTTCGGAGCGGGAGGCCGCCAGGATCGCCAGGCGGCACGGGATGAAGCTCAAGCGGCCGGTGCTGAGCGCCGGCAATGCGTACGTGCTCACCTCGGGCGCGGCCCCCAGCTATGAATTGCTCGATGTGGCGCGCGCACTGGTCGAGAAGGAGGGGGTCGTCTTCGCCGAGCCCGAGCTGTTGATGCAGGCGGAGACGGACCAGTACACGCCGAACGACCCCCTTTTTAACCTGTTACCGCACCTGCCGTTGATCAACTGCGATGATGCCTGGGAGATCCTCGGCGAATGGGATCCTGACCTTCGCGGCGGAAGTCCCACGGTGTGCATCGCGGTGTTCGATCCCCATGGGGTGACGCCCAATCACCCGGACCTGACCGCCAATCTCACCGACGGCGCGGGCAAGCTCCAGACGTCGTTCAATTTCTTCAGCATGGCGGCGCAAACCGTGGCGGCGCTGGGCGGCGATCACGGCACGCAGTGCGCCGGGAGCGCAACTGCGGCATTCGACAACAACCAGGGCACCGCGGGCGTCGCGCCGAACTCGCGGCTGATCGGCGCGCGGCTTCCGAGCCCGTCCACCGGCGTCGAGATGGCCGACGCGTTCCTGTGGGCCGCGGGAATCGACAACGGGAGCACGGATCCGAACTTCCCGGCTCTTCCGGCGCAGCCTGCAGACGTCATCTCGAACTCCTGGGGTGTTTCCAACGCCGCGCTTTCCGCGGCGCTGCAAGCGGCGTTCGACCGGCTGACCGATGACGGGCGCGATGGGCGCGGATGCGTGGTCACCTTCTCGACCGGGAATCTGGGCTATGTGCAGTTCAGCAACATCCGGCGGTTCGCGGCGTACGCGCGCAACATCGCGGTCGGCGCGAGCATCAACGTCAACCCCACCTCGCCCGTCGACAGCGATCAGCCCGACCCCAACGGCAATACGAGCAACATCGCCGTGGCCCTGGATACCCGGACGCTGTTCAACCCGTTCGGCCCGGAGATGGGCATCGTCGCCCCGAGCCACACCTGCTACGACGACGACGCCCCGGTCGATCCGATCACCTCGACCTTCCGCGTCGGGACCGGCGCCATCGACGGTTGCCCGGGCCCGGCCACGTGCAACGACTACGACGCGAGCTTCGGCGGCACCAGCCACTCGTCGCCGACCATCGCCGGCACCGCCGCGCTCATGCTCGCGGCGAACCCGCTGCTCGCCTGGGACGAGGTCAGAGGCGTGCTGCAGCGGACCGCGGTCAAGATCGATTTCGCGAATGCCGACCCGATCGGCCAGTACGTCGACAACGACGGCGACGGCGTGCGGGAGTTCAGCCAATGGTATGGCCACGGCCGCGTGGACGTCGCGGCCGCCGTCGAGGAGGCGCTCCTGCTGCACGTCGCGCAGCTGAATCTGCTGACCTCGATCACCTCGCCGTAGCTCCCCCCACGCGCATCCATTGGAGCTAGAGCATGAAGCGCTACGCAAAGCTCGTTCCGCTCGTAAGAAATCCGGCGGCCGTCAAATCGCTACGGGATCTCAACCTGGACGAGGCCGGGAAGGCGCTGGCGAAGAGCCTCGGTCAGGGGCGCGACGAGGGCAGCTTCGAGGTTCACATGGTGGACGACAAGACCGGAGCGCCCTGGCGGCTGGATATGAGGAGCGGGAAGTCAACCGTCAGCAAAGAGGCGGCTGGAAAGGCGCACTTCGCCATCAAGGCGAGCCGCGCCACGCTCGCCGAGATGGCGAAGGGCGATCTCTCGCCGGTGGATGCCTACCTGGCCGGCAGGCTCGAGGTGCACGGCGACCTCGACTTCGGGATGCGGCTGTTTGCCCGGCTCGCCGCACGCGGCGGCGACAAAGAACTCTGATCGGAGGAGGACATCATGCCGACCATCGAAGGGGCGATTCGGTCCATCAACCTGTTCGAGACCTTCTGCTGCGTGAAGGTCCTGAAGACCGACGACTCGACGCAGTTTCTGCTGCTCTGGAGCTATGGGAGTGCGCAGGAGGACAACGCCAGGAACCGCCTGCTGCACGGCATGTATCTCTCGCTGGCGCGCGATTCGTTCCTGAACAACCGGACGGTGACACTGACCCACAACGACGGGTCTTCGCTCGTCACGTCGATCGTGGTCGAATGAGTATGGGCGGTCCTTTAGCGGGGTGCCGGCGTGAATCTAGCCTGAGCGCGCCTTCCCCTGCCGGTACAATGAGTGCCGGAGAGGCGGGGTGAGCACAAGCGAGGCATGAACGAGGTCGTCACCACCCGGCCGGCCGCGCGGCGCTGGGCGACGTTCCTGCGAAACGACGCCCAATCGATCATTGCCTGTGACTTCTTCGTGGCGGTGACCGCCACGTTTCGGCTGCTGTATCTGTGGTCGTGCTCATTCATCACGGATCGCGCCGGCTGGTGCACTACGACGTCGCACGGCACATCCGATACCGCCTGGACGCTACAACAGCTGAGGGAAGCGATCGCTTTCGAGCGGGAACATGACCGGAGCATACACGATCGGGACAGCATCATTTTCACCACAAGCGTGGACCGATCCATCCGCCCGACCTCCCACCGAAACTGCCGTGCCTCTGGCCCCAACGCTGTGCTGGTGCAATCGGTGCTGGGTGGACTCCATCACGAGTACTCACTCGCGCCTGCGGGCGCGTGATCCAAGTTTGCGCACGACAATCGGCTCGCGTAAGGCTCTGATGACACGAGGGGCAGGCCCCCTCGTGCTCCCCGACGCCACGAACACCTTCGGCGTCGGTTTCATCCTAGTTCGATAGTCGATCAGAACCGTGCGCAGGTGGCCGACGTGTTTGAGGGTACGCTCGAGGCGACACTGCGAATACCAAAGACCCAAGCCAGATCGCGGCCGCCAGGCGTGTCTTCGAATCCCTGGATGAAACGGAACAAGCAAGGGTAAGTACTTCTACTCGGCAACGCTAGCTTCGTTCTTTCAGTGCGTGTCGAGAATGGTGCACGAACCGAAGCTGACAGTATGGTCGGACGAGCGACTAGTGGAGATGATGACATTCGTCCGAGCTGTCCAGGTAGACACTGTCGATGAGCTGAAGGACCTAGGCGGATGGAATCCGCAGCATGGTGGACCCCGCTATGCTGAAGTTTGCCGACGGAAATGGTGGTTGCTGCGTCTCGGATCGGTACGGGCCGCTCGGGAAACGTAGGACGCGTTCTACGTTTCCTACGGTCGGAGAAAGGCTGAGGCGCCTCGCCTATCTGCTTGATCCGATGAATGGGCCCGCCTGGATTCGAACCAGGGACCAAGGGATTATGAGCTGGATCGATTAACGCAACCTGTTGAATATCGGCCTGCCTCACCCGCCCAAACGTGCAGAAGCCCGCCGAAATCCCCAGACGAATCCCCACGTTCGTATCGCATGCAGTAGGCATGAATCGCTCCGTCCGATACGGAGCGCCGCAGATTCCGTGTCGCAATGTTCATGTGCGCTCCGAGCGGATGCTGCCTCTTGGGAAGCGGCACGCGTGTTTCACAATCGAATTACTTCACTTTGACCACATCATCCGGTTTCCAGGTTGATCCAAGAACGCCGAGCCGCTGTGCGGACAGCGGTCACCAGGAAGGCTTTGCCGCTGAGGGTCTGGATCCAGTTCTTCTCGTTGATGTCCTGCGGCTTCGTGGGCCGAAATAGATATTGAGCATCTGCGTCGGCAATGGCTTGTCGAACTGGTTGGGTGATGGAATCGGCTGGCCAGCTCCTGCTGCATGGTGCCGTCCGCAGGGTTGTAGACCACGCCCTAAGAGGCCAGGGCCGGGGATGGGCGCGGGAAGGTGCAGTTTGTAGGTGCTGCTGCCATCCAGCAAGTCGCCCTTGTGCCTCCCGCAGCGTGAAGGTACTCGGAGCCACGGTTCATGATGTCGTTCACCATCGCCGGCGCCGAGGAATCAGCCGCTGGGAAGAACGAAGCGCGCTGATCGATGTCGTATATGTGGACCTGAAGAAGTCGGCGTCAGTGCCGCCCCAGGCATTCGAGGATTGCCGATCGGTGTAGTAGCGATCGGCGCCATCGGCTCGTCCCGCGATGCGCCAGGCGTACATCATCTTCGGGGCCACTTCGACCGCGCGGGTCAGGCTGGCGGGCGCGCGCATCCGGATTGAATGGAACGCCCTGATCGAAGCCAGGATGCCGCGCACTTCGGGTGCATGCTGTCACCGGCTCGTAATCGACGAGCGCCTTGAGCTTCTCCCAGTAGCTGAAGTCGGTGGGATACATCATGTTGACTGGAATGTTCGAAGCGTTCGGAAACTTCATCGCCGGTCGATCCTTTCCGAGCGAATACAGCGGTATAGACCTGGTGGGCTCTGCTCGGCCGTGGCGACAGCTTCCTTCGTATCCGGGCCGTCATCATCTTGCGTAAAAACGGTGCGGAAGAACAGGAACACGTTGTAGGTCCGCGACCGGAATGTGAAGTAGCCGCCCGGGCAGGTGCCCCAATCCGGCGGCAGCAGCAGATAGAGACCGCCCTCGCCTCGATCTGGCACTCCCACATCGGTGAGAGTGCGTTGGGCGGGGCGTAAACAACGAGTGGCCCGGTCTTCTTCAGATCCAGATAACTCATCGAGGAGATCACGTCGGCGTTCGGTGTGGACACCCAGGTCTTGGCGGTCATCCGGTCTTTCGACAATCTCGGAGGACGTCGTAGCCTGTGTGAGTCGGAGCCATCCCTCATGCCGATGACGTTCAGGCGGACAAGGTGAGCATGTAGGTGTCCACGGCCCGCTGAAAGAGCAGCTCATTGAGGTATTTATCTTGTCATTGGCCGTTATACATCTGCTTCACGAGCGGGCTGTCGGTTGACTTGGGGCTGCCTGAGTCATGGGGTAAACGCCGGTGACCCGAGCCGCGGCGCATACCGGTAATAGAGCGTCTCGAACCTGCGGCGGTCGCCGGCCGCGCATCAGCTCGAGCTCCTCGTCCTGCGCGGCCGCCGAGCCCGGCATGCCGTCGAGCTTCTGCGACGGCCGCGCTTTGCAGCAAGCGGAGCGCGGGTCTTTGCCGCCGCGGTCCGCGGAGAGTGCGCCCTCGTCAGCGGCAATCCATATCGAGCCATGCGGCCTCCCGCTCCGAGAAGACTATAGGCGCGCGCCCTGGCGCTGCGGATAAGGCAATAGGCCTACGACAAACGGCTGTTTCGTCTGCGGCAGCCGATTGCGGCCGCCGCGCGATGCAAAGTTCCTTTGCACGAAGCGTCTGCCTTCGCTCGCGCCCTTGTACGAGCGAAAGCCCGAGCCGGACGCCTGCGCGCGAGATCGGCGCGCCGGATAGCGGCCACTGGTTCACGCCGCGATCGCTTCCGTCGACGACGCGCGACGCTAAACGCGACAAATGGGCCGACACAGAACCTTTCGCGGCACGACAAGGGAATCAAGGGCGCAGACGCAGACGCCGAACTGCGCGACTGCACGGTACGCCGGCCTCCGAAGAGCGAAAGCCATCCATCGGCCGGCGTACCGTGCGGTCGAGGCGCAGTTCGCGCGTCTCGTCTGCGCCCTTGATTCCCTGTCGGTCGGCGAAAGGTTCTGTGTCGCCCGGTACTTTGTCGCGTTTAGCGTTCGCGTCGTCGACGGAAGCGATCGCGGCGTGAACCAGTGGCCGCTATCCGGCGCGCCGATCTCGCGCGTAGGCGTCCGGCTCGGGCTTTCGCTCGTACAAGGGCGCGAGCGAAGGCAGACGCTTCGTGCAAAGGAACTTTGCATCGCGCGGCGGCCGCGATCGGCTGCCGCGGAGCGAAACAGCCGTTTGTCGTAGGCCTATTGCCTTATCCGCGGCGCCAGGGCGCGCGCCTATAGTCTTCTCGGAGCGGGAGGCCGCATGGCTCGATATGGATTCCGGCCTGACGAGGGCGCACTCTCCGCGGACCGCGGCGGCAAAGACCCGCGCTCCGCTTGCGAAGCGCGGCCGTCGCAGAAGCTCGACGGCATGCCGGGCTCGGCGGCCGCGCAGGACGAGGAGCTCGAGCTGATTCGCGCCGTCGCGGCCGGCGACCGCCGCGGGTTCGAGACGCTCTATTACCGGTATGCGCCGCGGCTCGGGTCACCGCGCTTTACCCCATGACTGCGGCAGCCCAGGGGTCAACCGACAGCCCGCTCGTGAAGCAGATGTATAACGGCCAATGGCAGCCCAAGGCGGATCAAGATAAATACCTCAATGAGCTGCTCTTTCAGCGGGCCGTGGACACCTACATGCTCACCTTGTCCGCCCTGAACGTCATCGGCATGAGGGATGGCTCCGAGGCCAAATTCGGCGCGGGCTACAACGTGCTTCCGATCTGGAAAGACCGGATGACCGCCAAGACCTGGGTGCCCACACCGAACGCCGACGTGATCTACTCGATGAGTTATCTGGATCTGAAGAAGACCGGGCCACTCGTTGTTTACGCCCCGCCCAACATAGTCGCCGGGATGTTCACGGATTTCTTCTAGCGCACTCTCATCGATGTGGGAGTGCCCGGACCCGATCGAGGCGAGGGCGGTCTCTATCTGCTGCTCCCGCCGGATTACCAGGGGCACGTGCCGGGCGGCTACTTCACATTCCGGTCGCGGACCTACAACGTGTTCCTGTTCTTCCGCACCGTTTTTACGCAAGGGGTCGACGGCCCGGATACGAAGGAAGCTGTCGCCACGGCCGAGCAGACCCGCGTCTATCCGCTGTATTCGCTCGGAAAGGATCGACCGGCGATGAAGTTTCCGAACGCTTCGAACATTCCAGTCAACATGATGTATCCCACCGACTTCAGCTACTGGGAGAAGCTCAAGGCGCTTGTCGATTACGAGCCGGTGGCGGCCATTGCGCCCGAAGTGCGCGGCATCCTGGCTTCGATCGGGATCATCAAGGGCGTTCCATTCAATCCGGATGCGCGCGCCCGCCAGACCCTGACCCGCGCGGTCGAAGTGGCCCCGAAGATGATGTACGCCTGGCGCATCGCGGGACGAGCCGATGGCGCCGATCGCTACTACACCGATCGGCAATACCTCAATGCCTGGGGCGGCACTGACGCCGACTTCTTCAGGTCCACATATCTCGACATCGATCAGCGCGCTTCGTTCTTCCAGCCGGCCTATTCCTCGGCGCCCGCGATGGTGAACGACATCATGAACCGTGGCTCCAAGTACCCCTTCACGCTGCGGGACGGCAAGGGCGACTTGCTGGATGGCAGCAGCACCTACAAACTGCACCTTCCCGCGCCCATCCCGGCCCTGGCCTTTTGGGCCGTCACGGTCTACAACCCTGCGGACGGCACCATGCAGCAGACTGGCCAGCCGATTCCATCACCCAACCAGTTCGACAAGCCACAGTACAACGCGGATCGCTCGCTCGATCTCTATCTCGGCCCCACGAAGCCGCAGGACATCAACGAGAAGAACTGGATCCAGACCCTCAGCGGCAAAGCCTTTCTGGTGACCATACGGCTGTATGGCACCGCGACGGCGTTCTTCGATCAGACCTGGAAACCGGATGATGTGGTCAAAGTGAAGTAATTCGATTGTGAAACACGCGTGCCGCTTCCCCAAGAGGCGGCGTGCCGCTAGCTAAACCAAGCGGAGCGCACATGAACATTGCGACACGGATGTTCGGCGCTCCGGTATCGGACGGAGCGATTCATGCCTACTGCATGCGATACGAACGTGGGGAATTCGTGGGGATTTCGGCGGGCTTCTGCACGTTTGGGCGGGTGAGGGCGGGCCAAATATCAACAGGTTGCGTTAATCGATCCAGCTCATAATCCCTTGGTCCCTGGTTCGAATCCAGGCGGGCCGATTCATCGGATCAAGCAGATAGGCGAGGCGCCTAAGCTGCCTTTCTCCGACCGTAGGGAAAACGTAGAACGCGTCCTACGTTTCCCGAGCGGCCCGTCTCGATCCGAGACGCAGCAACCGCCAGATTTTCCGTCGCAAACTTCGCGTAGCGGTCCACCATGCTGCGGGATTTCCATCCGCCTAGGTCCTTCAGCTCATCGACAGTGTCTACCTGGACAGCTCGGACGAATGCCTCATCATCTCCACTAGTCGCTCGTCCGACCAGGTCTGTTAGCTTCGGTCCGTGCACCATTCTCGACACGCACTGAAAGAACGAAGCTAGCGTTGCCGAGTAGAACAGTTGACTCTGCCGAATTACCCTTGCTTGTTCCGTTTCATCCAGGGATTCGAAGACACGCCTGGCGGCCGCGATCTCGGCTTGGGTCTTTGGTATTCGCAGTGTCGCCTCGAGCGTACCCTCAAACACGTCGGCTACCTGCGCACGGTTCTGATCGACTATCGAACTAGGATGAAACCGACGCCGAAGGCGGCGCTTTCGTGGCGTCGGGGAGCATGAGGGGGCCTGCCCCCTCGTGTCATGGAAACTAGGATGAAACTCTGGTATCAGAGCCTTACGCGAGCCGACTGTCGTGCGCAAATATTGGATCACGCGCCCGCAGGCGCGAGTGAGTACTCGTGATGGAGTCCACCCAGCACCGATTGCACCAGCACGGCGAGGCCTTCGGCTAGCCGATGTCGAGATTGGTGGGTCAGAGGCACGGCAGTTTTCGGTGGGAGGTCGGGCAGATGGATGTATCCACGCTTGTGGTGAAGATGCTGTCCCGATCGTGTATCAGATACCGGTAGCCCCGCTCGAAAGCGATCGCTTCCCTCAGCTGTTGTAGCGTCGTAGCGTCCAGGCGGCTGTCGGATGTGCCGTGACGTCGTAGTGCACCAGCCGGCGCGATCCGTGATGAATGAGCACGACCACATACAGCAGCCGAAACGTGGCGGTCACCGCCACGAAGAAGTCACAGGCAATGATCGATTGGGCGTGGTTTCGCAGGAACGTCGCCCAGCGCTGATCGCCGCGCGGCCGGCCGGGTGGTGACGACCTCGTTCATGCCTCGCTCTGTGCTCGCCCCCCGCCTCTCCGGCACTCATTGTACCGGCAGGGGTAGGCGCGCTCAGGCGAGATTCACGCCGGCACTCGCTAAAGGACCGCCCATGCTCATTCGACCACGATCGACGTGACGAGCGAAGACCCGTCGTTGTGGGTCAGTGTCACCGTCCGGTTGTTCAGGAACGAATCGCGCGCCAGCGAGAGATACATGCCGTGCAGCAGGCGGTTCCTGGCGTTGTCCTCCTGCGCACTCCCATAGCTCCAGAGCAGCAGAAACTGCGTCGAGTCGTCGGTCTTCAGGACCTTCACGCAGCAGAAGGTCTCGAACAGGTTGATGGACCGAATCGCCCCTTCGATGGTCGGCATGATGTCCTCCTCCGGTCAGAGTTCTTTGTCGCCGCCGCGTGCGGCGAGCCGGGCAAACAGCCGCATCCCGAAGTCGAGGTCGCCGTGCACCTCGAGCCTGCCGGCCAGGTAGGCATCCACCGGCGAGAGATCGCCCTTCGCCATCTCGGCGAGCGTGGCGCGGCCCGCCTTGATGGCGAAGTGCGCCTTTCCAGCCGCCTCTTTGCTGACGGTTGACTTCCCGCTCCTCATATCCAGCCGCCAGGGCGCTCCGGTCTTGTCGTCCACCATGTGAACCTCGAAGCTGCCCTCGTCGCGCCCCTGATCGAGGCTCTTCGCCAGCGCCTTCCCGGCCTCGTCCAGGTTGAGATCCCGTAGCGATTTGACGGCCGCCGGATTTCTTACGAGCGGAACGAGCTTTGCGTAGCGCTTCATGCTTTGGCTCCAATGGATGCGCGTGGGGGGAGCTACGGCGAGGTGATCGAGGTCAGCAGATTCAGCTGCGCGACGTGCAGCAGGAGCGCCTCCTCGACGGCGGCCGCGACGTCCACGCGGCCGTGGCCATACCACTGGCTGAACTCCCGCACGCCGTCGCCGTCGTTGTCGACGTACTGGCCGATCGGGTCGACATTCGCGAAATCGATCTTGACCGCGGTCCGCTGCAGGACGCCTCTGACCTCGTCCCAGGCGAGCAGCGGGTTCGCCGCGAGCATCAGCGCGGCGGTGCCGGCAATGGTCGGCGACGAGTGGCTGGTGCCGCCGAAGCTCGCATCGTAGTCGTTGCACGTGGCTGGGCCCGGGCAACCGTCGATAGCGCCGGTGCCGACGCGGAAGGTCGACGTGATCGGATCGACCAGGTCGCCGTCGTAGCACGTGTGGCTCGGGGCGACGATGTCCATCTCCGGACCGAACGGGTTGTACAGCGTCCGGGTATCCACGGCCACGGCGATGTTGCTCGTATTGCCGTTGGGGTCGGGCTGATCGCTGTCGACGGGCGAGGTGGGGTTGACGTTGATGCTCGCGCCGACCGCGATGTTGCGCGCGTACGCCGCGAACCGCCGGATGTTGCTGAACTGCACGTAGCCCAGATTCCCGGTCGAGAAGGTGACCACGCACCCGCGCCCATCGCGCCCGTCATCGGTCAGCCGATCGAACGCGGCCTGCAGTGCCGCGGAAAGCGCGGCGTTGGAAGCACCCCAGGAGTTCGAGATGACGTCCGCCGGCTGCGCCGGGAGAGCCGGGAAGTTCGGGTCGGTGCTCCCGTTATCGATCCCCGCGGCCCACAGGAACGCGTCGGCCATCTCGACGCCGGTGGACGGGCTGGGCAGCCGCGCCCCGATCAGCCGCGAGTTCGGCGCGACCCCCGCGGTGCCCTGGTTGTTGTCGAATGCAGCAGCCGCGCTCCCGGCGCACTGCGTGCCGTGATCGCCGCCCAGTGCTGCCACGGTCTGCGCAGCCATGCTCATGAAATTGAACGATGTCTGGAGCTTGCTCGCGCCGTCGGTGAGGTTGGCGGTCAGGTCCGGGTGGTTGGGCGTCACCCCATGGGGATCGAACACCGCGATGCACACGTCGGCGCTCCCGCCGCGAAGGCCCGGGTCCCATTCGCCGAGGATCTCCCAGGCATCATCGCAGTTGATCAATGGCAGGTGCGGTAAGAGGTTAAAAAGGGGGTCGTTCGGCGTGTACTGGTCCGTCTCCGCCTGCATCAACAGCTCGGGCTCGGCGAAGACGACCCCCTCCTTCTCGACCAGCGCGCGCGCCACCTCCAGCAACTCATAGCTCGGGGCCGCGCCCGAGGTCAGCACGTACGCATTGCCGGCGCTCAGCACCGGCCGCTTGAGCTTCATCCCGTGCCGCCTGGCGATCCTGGCGGCCTCCCGCTCCGAAACGCCGTCGCCGAACTTCACCGTCAGCTCGTTGGTCAGTCCCTGCACCGGACCGTCGCCGCGCTTGATGATCAGCGCAGTCCGCGCCTTGAGACCGCTTCTCTCGAGGTCTCTCGCTACTGCGCGCATGGCCTGGACATCAGGCCGCTTCGCCCCGGGCGTCGCAACCCGCTGAAAGCCGGCGTCGGGAGCGGTCTGCGCCGGTCCGCTTGCAACCCCTTCACCCGCCAACCCGCGGCGCCTCAGCGCCCGATCCACCAGCGCGCGGGCGTTCTCGCCGCGGGCGGCAATCAGGAATGCGTCGGGAACGCGTTCGAAGTAGATCTTGCGCCCGGCGGCGTAGAAGAATGGTTCGCGCGCCCTACCGAGCACCACCAGCGTGGCGTTGCGCCCGGGTTCGAGCGAGACCTCGTAAACTTCCCGGCGGAAAGGCTGCTTCGAAACCTCGAGCCGATAGGGGCCCGGGTCGAGGTTCCTGGCCGAGTAGTTCCCGGCCGAGGTTTGGGCCAGTTTGATCCTGGGTCCGCGCGGCGGAGATCGCAGCGTCACGGAGGCAGAGGCGATTGGCGCGCGCGCGCTGTCCTCGACGTGCACGGCGACGCTGGCCTGGTTCATGCGCTCATGCCTCCGGAAACGCGGTCGGGCAGCCATCGTGCTCGCGGCCCTGCGACCCGGTCAATACGACTCTTGGCCGAGCGCCGCCGGCGGCGCTCTGAAGGATTATGGTATCGAGCCCGTCCCTGGGCGGGGCAAAGGGATGCCGTGGTCGGTGTTCTTGAAAGCTCATTGGAAGGCTCTGGCCGCCTCAGACTTCTTCACCGTAGGTATGGCGCTGGCGGGGGCTCCTCACGCACTATGTGCTGTTCGTGATGGAGCTCGCCACGCGCAAGGTCTACATCGCTGGAGTCACGACCCATCCTGATGAGAGTTGGATGATGCAGATCGGTCGCAACCTGCTGGATGTGTTCGACGGGCCGGTCTGGATTCTTGTGCTGCTTTGCATCTCACTGCAGGCCGCAGGCCAGACAGCGGGACAAGTTACCTTTGTGAACTCGTGCAAGTACAGCCTCACCTTGAACTCCAGCGGACCTCCGCTTGGCGCGCTCGCTCCCGGGGAGAAGAAATCGATTGCGATTTCGGGTTTCCATCAAGGCGGGGCAAACCGGATCATTCCCTATCCAAACCTGAGCGACAATCAGTGCCCGAACTGTGATGGCTGGACCGACCTGGGCGGGCCTCCGGGCACCAAGCAGCGCGAAGGCTGGATGTGGATGGGCAACGACGTCAAGTATGCGGCGTACTGCAATCCCAGCCTGAGCGGGCGCGGCATCTGTGTGCAGCAGCGCAACTGTTGCGGCACGCACATGGTGCAGGACGGTACCTTCGGAACACACTGGGAGTTCACGCCGAAGGGGACACCGAGCAACGACTTCGCGAACCTGAGCACGAACTATGGTTCGGGGCCGCATTCGCCGCCCAAGCTATGCGGGCAACCGGGCGTCGATCCGAACGACTGTGTCGATAAGGCGGCCAACATCTTCTACAACGTTCCCATCGAGTGGACGACGAACCTGGATTGCTCGTTCACAACGAAAGGCACGAAGGTGAAAGGCTCGAAGTGCTTCAGCGTGGACTGCCCCGACGCCTACCAGCATCCGACAGACGACAAGCAGGTGGCGTGCTCGGCGGATCCCAGACGCTGGTACGTCGTGACCTATTGTCCTGCCGGCTCAAGCATGCCGAACCCGTAGGAGCGGGGGTGGTCAACGAGGGACTGCTGTTGCTCTCACCGGGAGGAGGCGCTAATCCGAATGGATGTCGGAAGGACAGCCCGTTTCGGTCGAAAGGACTACTGACAGGCCCGCTTCCTTCGGCTGATGATCTTGCCTCTGCCAGAGTTAGGAGACTGTCATGGCGACGAGCCTGAAAGAGCCCGCTTCACGGGCGGTTTCGCGCCGGGTAGTCAAGCCCGATCCGATTGATCTTCGCGACCGGCTCTATGCACCCTCGGTGCGCTCTAGGCCCCCGGCCGAGCTGAGGCCGAAAAGGACGATTCCCGTGCTCGACCAGGACGAAACGAGTGCGTGTACGGGCTTTGCGCTCGCGACCCTCATCCACTGGCTCTCTCGTGTCGACGGCAACGGTGCCGATCGGGTCTCGCCCTTCATGCTGTACTCGATGGCGCGCCGCTACGATGAGTTCGCCGGCTCGAAAAAGGATAGCGGATCGAGCCTGCGCGGTGCGCTTAAGGGCTGGCACAAGCATGGCGCCTGTCGACTGGAAGTCTGGCCGGACCTCGACATGCCGCCCGTTCCGCAAGATCCTCGCGACGACTGGTGGGGCGATGCAATGCTGCGGCCGCTCGGCGCCTATTACCGGATCGAGCCGACGTCGATTCCCGACATCCACTCGGCGCTCAACGAAGTGGGCGCGGTGTACGCGAGCGCCGTCTGTCACAGCGGTTGGGACGAAGGGCACGGTATCAAGACGAAGCGGGGCGAGTACTGGAAGATCCCGAAGCAGCTGGTTGGCCCACATGACGGCGGGCATGCGTTCGTCATTGTCGGATACACCCGCGAGGGCTTCATCATCCACAACTCGTGGGGTCCCGGCTGGGGAACCGGCGGCCATGCGCTTCTCACTTACGAGGACTGGCGCGAGAACGCGATGGACTGCTGGGTGGCGCAAATGGGCGTCGTCACCTCGTTGCATCTCGCGATCGCCCGGTCCGCCACGCTTCGCACCAGCGGCGGTCGCGTCGACGTCGCCGACGAAGAGCGGCTACGGAACCACGAGCTCGCGCCGTACATCGTGAACATGGAGAACAACGGGAAGCTGTCGCGTTCGGGCAATTTCCGCACGAAGGAGGGCGACGTCGAGGCGCTCGTGACGACCTACCTGGAGCGGGCCCGGGAAGAATGGAAGCTCGGCAAGGACGACCCCATCGACATTGCGATCTACGCGCACGGCGGGCTCACGTCGGAGAACGACGCCGCCAAGACCGCGGCGGAATGGATTCCAGCTCTGTACGAGAAGCGCATCTTCCCGATCTTCTTCATGTGGGAGACCGGGCTCGTCGAGACGCTCGCGAATATGTTCAAGGACATGATCGGCGAGGAGCCGCGCCGCACGGCCGGCATGCAGCGCTGGTGGGATGAGCGACTTGAGCGGTCGCTGGCCCGGCCCGGTACCGCGATCTGGCAGGAAATGAAGGAGAACGGTACGCTGATCAGCACCTCGAAAGAGGGCGGCGGACGCATCCTTTACGATCACGCGATGCAAGGATCCGCCTTCAACCCGCGCCGCGATCGCGTGCATCTGATCGGGCACTCCGCCGGCGCCATCGTGCACAGCGAGCTCATCGAGACGCTGGTCCAGCTCGGCTGGTCGTTCTCGACGGTCAACCTGATGGCGCCCGCCGCTACCGTGGAGATGTTCAACGGCAAGGTGCTGCCGCACATCAAGACGAGGAAGGTCGCGCGGTATGCACAATGGCACCTGTCGGATACCCTCGAGCTCAAAGACACGACCTGCCGGGCCATTCTGGGGTACGGCCGCTCGCTCTTGTATCTCGTCTCCGAATCGTTCGAGGGCGGGACTCGGACGCCGCTTCTGGGGATGGAAAAGTACTTCGAGACTATCCATAACGAAGCGAGAAACATGCGCTGCTTCCAGGCGACGAGCCCGCAGACGAACAGCACTACTCACGGCGGCTTCGATAACGACGATGCGACGCGCAACAGCGTGATCGCGCACATCACGCGGCCAATCGAGGGCGTCTCGACGGCGCGCCGGACCGCTACGCGAGCAACGAGAAAAACGGCTCCCTCGCGCGGACGACCCGAGCGGGAGCAACGGGTACAGCTCTTGGCGGGAGAGGCGCGCCAGTAGCGACGGGGTGCTTCCACGGCACGGCGTCCTCTCGGGTGGATCCGCTGCTCAAGATGATCGTGTAGGCACGCTCGGCCGCTGCCATTGCTCCAGTTGCGCCCGGTACTCCGCTGTCTGATTTTTTCGTTAGGCGCATTCGGGCGATTCTCGACCCCAAATGACACCCGTAGTGTCCAGATACTCAATCGAGATCGAGCGAGCATGATGGGGCGGCCCGATATAGGCTCGCAGCATGGCTCCAAGCCCGACGCGTAGTTCTTCGCGGTAGATGGCGTAGCACACGGCACGAGCACTGCTATCCCGTCCGCCGCTCCACCTGACTGGCAAGCTCGCTAACTGATAATCCATCTTTACCCAAGGATGCGATTGCTCCTTCTGGCGATTCATCTGCCGCCATCGGGACCGTTCAGGCCGCCGGTTGGCGATGGCCGTGGTCGGCGTATCCGCCGATCGTCGGCGATGCGCTGGCGGCGTTCGGGGTCGAGCGCTGCCAGTTCGCGGGCAATTTCCCGGTCGATCGGGTGGTGGCCGATTTCGCTACCATGTGGGGCAGTGCTACCACAACGCGGTGTCGCATCTACCAATGGAAGGTCGCCGCAAGCTCTTTCACGACAACGCGGCGCGCATCTATCGCATCCAATCCATCCCCGAGAGGTGACCATGAAAGGCGCGGTTACTCGACTAGCGCTTCGCGTTGCCCTGGCCGCGCTGCTTGCAAGCATGGTCGGACCGCTCGCCGCGCAGGTGCGCGACCAGAACTTCCGCGCTGGGACCTCGCTCGCCGATGACCACCCGATGACCTTGGGGGTTCGCAAGTTCGCGGAGCTCGCCGAGCAGAAAAGCGGTGGCAAGATGAAGATCAGGGTACACAGCGCCGGGACGATCGGCCACGACTCGCAGATGCAGTCGGCCCTACAGGGGGGCACGCAGGATTTCGCGTGTCCTGCGACCGTAACGCTGGTCGGCATGATCCAACAATTCTCGTTGCTCGATCTGCCTTACCTCTTTCAGTCCACAGCCGAGGCCGACGCGATCCTCGAAGGTCCCATCGGAAAGCGGCTCATGGACAAGCTCCCCGAGAAGGGCTTGGTCGGACTTGCCTACTGGAGCAGGGCTTCCGCCATACGACCACCAGCAGGCGACCGATCACGAAGTGGGAAGATTTCAAGGGCGTGAAAATTCGCGTGCAGCCGTCGAATTTCTACATCGACATGTTCAACGGGCTGGGCGCGAACGCCGTGCCGATGCAGATCACGGAGGTCTACACCGCGATGGAGACCAGGGTCATCGATGGCCACGAGAACAGCCTCGCCGCCATCAACTCGAACAAGTTCCAGGAGGTGCAGAAGTATCTCAGCCTGACCGGTCACTCGTACAACACGCTGATCCTGCTCGCGTCAAAGAAGCGCTGGGATCAGTTGAACGCCGATGAGCGCAAAGTGCTCACCGATGCGGCCGACGAAGCCAAGACTTATCAGCGCAAGGTTAGTCGTGACAAAACGGCAGCTTGCTCGCCAAGTTGCAGAAAGACGGGATGGTTGTGAACGAGGTGACGCTGGCCGAGCGGCAGCGCCTTGCCGTGCAATTGCAGCCGGTCGTCGAGAAGTACTCCAAGATCATCGGCGAAGGAATGGCTGCGCGAACTGAACGGCGAACTCGCGAGGCTGCGGGCAAAGCAATAGAGACAAGGTGGCGAGGAACAGCGCGGTCTGCGATTGCGCAGCGAGCAAGCCGGCGACGCCACGCGAATTCTCGGGAAGGACAGGCAAACGCAACCTTCCACCAACTCGTTAAACTTGACGTTTCCCGTCAGGACTGCTTTGACCCTGTTGAGGATAGCGACTGCTTTCCTGAACAATTCAGCCTGAGTACATCAACCCAACGGACCAGAGGTGATCGCCAATGACCACAGGGAAATCGAAGATCATCTACACCCTCACCGACGAAGCCCCGCTGCTGGCGACCTGCTCGCTGCTGCCCGTGATCCGGACGTTCACCGCCCCTGCAGGTATCGACGTGGTCGAGAGCGACATCTCCGTTTCCGCGAGAATTCTTGCCGAATTCTCCGATCACGTCGGCGCGGAGCAGAAGGTTTCGGATAACCTCGGCGAGCTCGGCCGCCTGACCCAGAACCCCGACACCAACATCATCAAGCTGCCCAACATCAGCGCCTCGGCCCCGCAGCTGATGGCCGCCGTCAAGGAATTGCAGGCGCACGGCTACAAGATTCCCGACTACCCTGAAGAACCCAGAACCGCGGAAGAAAGAACCATCCGCGAGCGTTACGGGAAAGTGCTGGGAAGCGCGGTCAATCCGGTATTGCGCGAAGGCAACTCCGACCGTCGCGCGCCCGCCGCGGTAAAGCGCTACGCGCGCAAGCATCCGCACTCGATGTCGGAGTGGAGCCCGGCTTCACGCACGCACGTTGCCCACATGCGCGGCGGCGACTTCTACTCCAGCGAAAAGTGCCTGACGTTGCCAAGGGCCTGCGACGTGATGATGGATCTCGTGACCAAGAGCGGCGAGACCATCGTGCTGAAGAAGAAGGTTTCGCTGCTGGAAGGCGAGATCATCGACAGCATGTTCATGAGCAAGAGCGCGCTGTGCAAGTTCTTCGAAGACCAGATGGAGGACGCGCGCAAGACCGGCGTGATGTTCTCGCTGCACGTGAAGGCGACGATGATGAAGGTCTCGCACCCGATCGTGTTCGGCCATGCGGTGAAGGTTTTCTACAAGGACCTGTTCGCCAAGCACGGCAAACTGTTCGATGAGCTGGGGGTCAACCCGAACAACGGCATCAGCAGCGTCTACGAAAAGATTCAGAGCCTGTCGGAGTCGCAGCGCGAGCACATCGAGGAGGACATCCATGCCTGCTACGAATCGCGCCCGGAACTGGCAATGGTCGATTCGGTGAAGGGCATTTCCAATCTGCACGCGCCCAACGACGTGATCGTCGATGCGTCGATGCCGGCGATGATCCGTGTCGGCGGGAAGATGTGGGGACCGGACGGCAAGCTCAAGGACACCAAGGCCGTCATGCCGGAAAGCACCTACGCCCGGATCTATCAGGAATTCATCAATTTCTGCAAGACCAACGGGGCGTTCGACCCGACTACCATGGGCACGGTTCCGAACGTCGGCCTCATGGCGCAGAAAGCCGAGGAATATGGCTCGCACGACAAGACCTTCGAGATCCCGGCCGATGGCGTGGCGCGTGTCGTCGACCACGATGGCAAGGTGCTGATCGAGCAGAACGTCGAGCAGGGCGACATCTGGAGAATGTGCCAGACCAAGGACGCAGCGGTTCGCGACTGGGTCAAGCTGGCGGTGACCCGCTCCCGCCTGTCCGGCACGCCCGCGGTGTTCTGGCTGGACGAATACCGGCCGCACGACGCCGAACTCATTAAGAAGGTCAAGCGGTATCTGCAAGACTACGATCTGACGGGCCTCGACATTCAGATCATGTCCTACCTGCGCGCGATGCGTTACACGCTGGAGCGCGTGCTGCGCGGTAAGGACACGATCTCGGTCACCGGCAACGTCCTGCGCGACTACCTGACCGACCTGTTCCCGATCATGGAACTGGGCACCAGCGCGAAGATGTTGTCGATCGTGCCGCTGATGGCCGGTGGCAGTCTGTTCGAAACCGGCGCGGGCGGATCGGCGCCGAAGCACGTCAAGCAGTTGCTGGAGGAGAACCACCTGCGCTGGGATTCGCTCGGAGAGTTCCTCGCGCTTGCGGTATCGATCGAGGACGTCGGCATCAAGACGGGCAACAACAAGGCGCGGATCCTCGCGAGAACGCTCGACGAGGCAACCGGCAAAGTGCTCGAAAACAACAAGTCGCCGTCAGCGCGCGCCGGCGAGCTCGACAACCGCGGCAGTCATTTTTATCTGGCGCTGTACTGGGCCCAGGCGCTGGCGGAGCAGACCGAGGACCGCGAGCTGCAGGCACACTTTGCCCCTCTGGCAAAATCGCTGGCCGAGAACGAGCAGAAGATCGTCGCCGAGCTGAAAGCGGGCGAGGGCAAGCCGGTCGATATCGGCGGTTACTACATTCCCGACCCGGAGAAGACCAAGGCAGTCATGCGTCCCAGCGCGACTTTCAATGCCGCGCTGAACGGCGCGCGGGTCGGATAACGCGCGGTTCATTTCGCCGCGGGCGGCAGATCGGTGCCGGCGAGTTGAACTTCTAGGAGCGGATGACGACGTGATACGCGACGGAGTTCTCGAACATTGCGCCTGGCGGCCGCCGGGCGCGAGCCGGCGTAACTGCTGATTCACCAGGTCCTCGCCCACTTCTTTCGTATATTTGTCGATGACCGGCTTCGATTTCTGTCGCGTCCTCGCGAGCTCCTCGGAAGCCATTTCATCGAACAGCATCCCTGTTGCCTTCAGGTCCGCGAGCAGCTTCGCGCTCTGGTCTCGTCGCGAGTGAGCGATGAACACGATACATCCGACCGGCCAGCCCTTCACCCCGTCGTTTCCGATCCGCGGCATCGAAGACATTCGCCGGCTCGAACAGACGCCGCTCGACCAGGCCCTGACAGTGCGCAGCACCTACGAGATCTTCCGCAATTCGGCGCGGGCGTTCGGCAGCAAGACGGCGCTGACCTTCCTGCGCACCGGCGACCCGGCCGACGAGCCGATCCGCTGGTCCTACGCGGAACTGCTGTCCGGCATTCACCAGACCGCCAACCTGCTTGCACGCGCTCGGCGTGCGGCCGAGCGATGCGGTGGCGGTGCTGCTGCCGGGCTGCCTCGAGTACCAGCTCGCGCTGTGGGGCGGCGAGGCGGCGGCGATCGTGCAGCCGCTGAACCCGCTGCTCAGCGACGAGAAGCTGGCGTCGCTGATGCGCGCCGGACGGGCCAAAGTGCTGATCGCCTAGGGCGCGGACGACGAATCGGGCATCTGGTCGAAGGCGATGCGCATCCGCGCCGACGTGCCCACGCTCGCCATGGTGCTGCGCGTCGCGCCCCACGACGAGCCGCGCGGCGCCCGCGTCGCTGCCCGAAGGCGTGGCCGACTTCACGACGCTGCGCGCACGCGAGCCGAGCGATCGCTTGGCGAGCGGGCGCGAAATCGCGGCGCGAGGACATCGCCGCCTACTTCCACACCGGCGGCACCACCGGCGCGCCCAAGCTGGCCCGGCACAGCCACGGTGCCCAAGTCTTCACCGCCTGGGCGAGCGTCAAGCTCCAGGGCGCGACCGCCGACGACGTGACGATCAACGGCTACCCGCTGTTTCACGTCGCGGGCGTGCTGCCCGGCTCGCTGGCCGCGCTGTCGGCCGGCATGGAAGTTGTGATCCCGACGCCGTCGCTGCTGCGCAACCGCGACGTCATCGCCAACTACTGGCGCCTGGTCGAGAAGCACCGCGCCGACCGTGCTGTCGGCAGTGCCGACCGTGCTGGCGGCGCTGGCCAACGTGCCGGTGGATGACGCCGATATCTCGTCGATCCGCTACTGCCGCACCGGCGCCGCGCCGCTGTCGCCCGAGCTCGCTGCGCGTTTCGAGCGGCTGTTCGGCCTGCATGTGCACGAGAGCCTGGGCATGACCGAGATGGCCGGCATCTCGACCATCACGCCGCCAGGGGTCGACGCGCCGGCCGGCTGCGTCGGCTTGCGGCTGCCGTACTCGCAGCTGCGCATCGTCGCGCTCGACGACCACGGCGGCGCGACGCGACCGCGAGCTGCCGCGGGTGAGCACGGCATGGTGCTGTTCAAGTCGCCCAACCTGTTTTCGGGCTTCATCGACCCCGCAGACGACGCGAAGGCCTTCACCGCCGACGGCTGGCTCGCGACCGGCGACCTGGGCTGGCTCGACGACAAAGGCCGATTGCACCTGACCGGCCGTTCGAAGGACCTGATTATTCGCAGCGGCCACAACATCGACCCCAAGGTGATCGAGGACGCGCTTGGCGCCCATCCGGCGGTGCAGCTGTGCGCCGCGGTCGGGGCGCCCGATGCGTATGCGGGCGAGCTGCCCGTCGCGTTCGCCACGCTGGTGCCCGGTGCGTCGGCAAGCGAGGCGGAACTGCTCGCTTTCACCGCGCAGCGCGTCGACGAGGCGCCGGCCCGCCCGAAGAGCGTGACCGTCATCGACAAGATGCCGATGACCAACGTCGGCAAGATCTACAAGCCCGAGCTCCGCGCGATGGCCGCGACCGCGGTGGTGCGCGCGCTCGTCGACACGCTATGCCGCGAGCTAGGCGTCGTCGCGCGCCCGCAGGTCGAGGCCGCCGGCGATCATCGCGTGACGGTCGTACTCGGCGCCGACAGCCGCGAGCGCATCGAAGCGCCCCTCCGACAGGCGCTGGAACGCCTGCCATTCACCACCGAGCTGACCCGGCGTTGAACGCTCTGGAGGCAACGATGACATCCTTCCTGATCCGCGGCCTGTCGGCCTTCGCGTTCGCGGCGGCCACGCTCGGTCTCGGCGCAACCGCCCGCGCGCAGACCTTTCCGAGCAAGCCGATCCGCATCGTCGTCCCGTTCGCGCCCGGCGGCGCCACCGACATCCTGGCCCGCGTACTGGGCGAGAAGATGTCGCCGCGCTTCGGACAGCCGCACCGGCCGGTACCCCGAAGGCCGTCGTGCAACGCATCGCCGACGAGCTGCGTGCAGCCTGCGAGCTGCCCGACGTGAAGGCGCGCATCGCCGCGATGGGCTTCGAGCTGAAGGCGAGCACGCCGGAGGAATTTGCCGAAACCTACAGGCGCGAGCTGCCGGTCTGGGGACGATTGAAAAGTCCGGCGTCAAGCTGGAGTAGAGCAACTCATGACTCTGCCGGCAGTTGGATCCTCACCGCGCTGCTATACTTTTCGGCCCTCAAACCCTTCTAGGAGCAAGCCATGACGGCAGCAAAGGCCGACAAGCCTGTCAACAACGGCGTCAACGTCGAAGCGCTGTTCGGCGCGCAGGAAGCGCTCGCAAAGGCGCCGGAAGCGGCAAAGTTCACGTGGCGCTCGACGGTCGAGTGGATCAACGGCACGCACAGCCGCTCCACCATCGAGGGCTTCTACGGCCTGGGCGCCGAGCAGAAGCACAAGAAGAAGTTCACCTTCGACGCCGATCACCCCGAAATCTTCGCGGCCCAAGACAACGCGGCCACCCCGGTGGAGATCGTCCTGGCCGGTCTCGCGAGCTGCCTGACCGCCGGCGTCGCGGCCGTCGCCCAGGCACGCCAGGTCCAGTTGCGTTCCGTGTCGGCGACGCTCGAGGCCGGCATGGACGTCCGCGGCATCCTCGGCATGGATGAGGACGTGCGCAACGGATTCGACGGCATCAAGGTGACCTACAAGATCGACGCCGACGCGTCGCCCGAAGACATCAAGGCGATCGTCGCGCAGTCGCAGAAGCGCTCCGCGGTCTACGACATCATCGCCAACCCGACCAACGTCTCGGTCGAGGTGGCGTAACGTCGCTTCGCCCCGCACGAGGCGCGGCGCGCGCGTGCGCACGACGGCCGTCGTCATCGGCGCGGGCCAGGCCGGGCTCGCCATGAGCTGGTGGCTCGCCGCGCGCTCGATCGACCACGTGGTCCTCGAGCGCGGCGAGGTCGCCAACACCTGGCGCACCGAGCGCTGGGAGTCGCTCACCCTGCTCACCCCGAACTGGCAGAGCCGCCTGCCGGGCTTCGGGTACGAGGGCGACGATCCGGACGGCTTCCGCACGATGGCCGAGACCATCGCGTTCATCGAGCGCTACGCGAAAACGGTCTCGCCTCCCCTGCGCACGCATTGCCCGGTCATGTCCGTCCGGCGCGCGGCGGATGGCTACGAGGTCGTCACCGCGCAGGCTACCTGGCATTGCAAGGCGGTCGTACTGGCGACCGGCGCATTCAACATCGCGCAGTTACCCGCGGTGGCGGAAGCGCTGCCGCCGGGCATTGCCCAGCTCACGACCGTTCAGTACCGCAACCCCGAGCGCCTCGAGGAGGGCGGCGTCATGGTCGTCGGCGCGGCCGCCTCGGGTGCGCAGATCGCCGACGAGATCCACCGCTCCGGACGGCCCGTGACGCTCGCGGTCGGCGAGCACGTGCGCGCGCCCCGGATGTACCGCGGCCGAGACATCCAATGGTGGATGGACGCCACGGGCCTGAACGACGAGCGCTACGACCAGGTCGAGAATCTGCGGCGCGCCCGCAGCCTGTCCTCGTTCCAAATCGCGGGCTATCCCGACCGCAGGAACGTCGATTTGAACGCACTCACGTCGCTCGGGGTGAAGCTCTTGGGCCGGCTCGCCGGCATTCGGGACGGCAAGGCCCAGTTCTCGGGATCGCTGCGCAATCTGTGCGAGCTGGCCGACCTCAAGCAGAATCGGTTGCTTAACACGTTCGACGAGTGGGCCGCGGCGAACGGCCTGAGCGACGCGGTCGATCCGCCGCATCGCCCCGAACCGACGCGCGTCGAAGCTTCGCCGCCGCTCGGGCTCGACTTCGGGCGCGGCGGGATCAGGACGATCGTCTGGGCGACCGGGTTTCGCCCCGACTACTCCTGGCTGGACGTCCCGGTCCTCGACCGGAAGGGCAACATCCGCCACGATGGCGGCGTCGTCACGGAAGCGCCCGGCCTGTACGTTATGGGCCTGCCGTTCCTGCGGCGCCGGAAGTCGAGCCTCATCGACGGGGCCGGCGACGATGCGCGTGATCTGAGCGCTCACCTCGCGGCCCATCTCGGCGCGCGCAGCGCCGGCGTGGGCGCGGCGGCCGCCGGCGCCTGATCGAAACGCAGAGGAGGGCCGTGCCTCCTCGTGGGCACCGAGCGTGTCATGGGGCGAACTCGCAACCGTTCAGGCGAGAGGCGGCGAGTGAGTTCACCACCGGCCGGGATCCGCGTCCAATCCTGGCGCTCTAATGCGGCCGTCCATCACGACTTCCGGGTTTGACCCGAACCGGCACTCGATCGCCCGAGAATGCGTCCTTAATCGGTTGCCGGCGGTGCGGTACAGACTTGCTCGTAGCGATAGCGCTGCTTCAACAGACCGTTGTACTCGAAGACATCCAGTGTCTTTTCATAGGCCGCACGCGTGATTTCCACATGCGGCGTCCAGCAGCCAAGCTGCTGATACGTTGCGACGCAATCGGCGAGGACGTCCTGATCGATGTCGGGGAAGTACTGTTTCTCCGCCTTGGCAATCTCGGTGGCTGGCGTCTCGTTCATGTAGGCGCGGGTTTTCTTGTAGGCACGCATGAACGCCTTCGCCATGTCTGTCTCAAGCCAGTCACGGGTCGCCGCAAGGCTGGAAAAACCGCATGGTCCGATCTGCTTGCCGACTTGCGCCACAACGTGGCCGATGCCATCGGCTTCCAGTTGCTGCGGGAACGGACCCTGCTGCTGAACATACTGCCCCTGCCCGTCGCGGAAGGCATGGTCGATCTCGGCAGGGCCACCGGGGCAGATGGGGGTTATCTTGCTGAAATCGATGCCCGCCTTGTAGCAGGCGTATTTGAGCATCGCGAGCGGCTGGCCACCCTCAAACATGACGACTTCGGCGCCTTCCAGCTTGTTCCACGTGAAGGCGGGATCCGCCTCGCGTCCGGCGAGGAAGAACCCGTCCATCTCGTTGATCTGGGCGAAATGGACGGCGGCCGGCATCTCCCCCTTGTTGAGCGACGCAAACCCCTGGCTCGGGGCCGATTGAACGACGTGGGCGGAGCCATCTTTCAAGGCAGCAAGCGCCGAGACGCCTGGCGGCGAGACCGACCACTGCGGATCTAGACCTTCCGCTTTGAGAAATCCGCCCGACATGGTCGAAATGAGTGGCGAGTAGAACGCGGAAAACAAGGTGAACTGGATGTTGATCTTGTCCAAGTCGCTGTACCCCTCATGCGCCGGCGGTGCCAATCTCGTGGCGACCATCCTAAGCGATTCTTCAATCGACTGCGAATGTCGGGTCAAGGTTGGACACGCCACCTTCCGCGCTCCACGAGCCCGCGCGCCGGGCGAGCCGCCGGCCGCCGCGAATCACGCTGTGCGCAGCGCAGCCACGATGCCGAGTCGCGCCGCCCTGACGGCAGGCAGGAATCCTCCCGCGAAGCCCATCGCGAGCGCGAAGGCGAGCGAGAGCAGCAGGATCTGAGGGGTCAGGGTGAAGCGGAACGCGAGCTCGGAGAACGATTGCCAGTTCAGGGTGGAGATCTGCACGAGCTGCATCGGCGCAGCCAGCGCGAGCCCGACGCCCCAGCCGATCAGGCTGAGCGCGAGCGCCTCGAGCAGGAACGCGGCGAGGATGCTCGATCGGCGGAAGCCGAGGGCGCGCAGGGCGCCGATTTCGCGCACGCGACTGGCGACTGCAGTGTACATCGTGATCATCGCGCCGATCATCGCGCCGATCGAGAAGGCGATCGAGAGCGTGAGGCCCAGGACCCTGATGAAGTTCGACAAGAGCTCCGACTGCTCCTCGTAGAATCGGCGCTCGCGCCTGACCTCGACGGTGAGCCGCGGATCGGATTCGAGCCGGGCCTTGAGCGCCTGGAAAGCGTCCGGGTCGCCGAGCTTGGCGATCACCGACGAGAAGGCCTGGCGGCGAAACGACTGCATCAACGGCTCGCTGTCGGTCCAGATCTCCGAATCGAAGCCGGCGCCCCCGGCGTCGAAGACGCCCACCACCGTCCAGTCGCGGGCGCCGAAGCGCAGGCTCTGCCCGAGCCCGGCGCGCTCGAATCGCTCCGCGACGCTCCGGCCGACGATCACCTCGGCTCCGCCGCGGCGAAACATCCGGCCGGCGACAATCTGCACCTGCGGCCGCAGCGCCAGGGCCTCGCCGCCTACGCCGCGGACCGGGATGTTGATCGGTGCGCTGGCGCCGTGCTTGGTGAGGGCGATCAGCAGCACCGTTTCCTTCGACGCCATGCGAGCCCCGCCCGGGCCGGTCGCCACCTCGGGCTGGCTCTCGATGATGTTCGCCTGGCCCCGGTCGATCGTGCTCTGCACTTCGCTGCCCGCCGAACGGCGCGTGACGACCACGTTGTCGTACTGGCCGGTGGCGACCAGCGCCGCCTTCAACCCGGCGTCGAGCATGAGCACGGCGGCGAACACGAACACGACGAGCGCCATGCCGCCCGCGGTCAGCGCCGTGGTGAGCTTGCGGGTCCACAGGTTGCGCACGCTGTACGAGAGCGGCATGGCGCGCATCCCGCTCTACCCGATCGCCCGCAATCCGTCGACGATGCGCATCGTCACCGCGCGCCGCGCCGGCAGGAGCGCCGCGCCGATGCCCACCACCACTGCGCAGCCCGCCTGCATCGCCACCGTTGCAGCGCTCACCTCGAAGATCGCGAACAGCGTCCCGGTCTGCGCGGCGAAGAGCCGCGCCACCGGGAAGGTCGAGGCGATTCCGGCGAGCGCGCCGGCCGCGGCGACGGCAAGCGACTCGCCGAAGATCAGAACGCCGACGAATCCCGGCCCGAAGCCCAACGTCTTCAGGGTCGCGTACTCCGACAGGCGCTCGCGCGCCGTCATCGCCATCGTGTTGCCCATCACCGCGAGGATGATGACGATGACCACGAACGAGACCAGCCGGATCGCCAGTATCAGCGCGTCGGCCATGGCGACGAAGCTCAGATGAAACGCCTTCTCGGTCTCGGTGAGCGTCTCGGCGAGCGAGTTGACGAAGAGCACGTCGATCGCCCGGCCGATCTCGGCCGCGCGGCGAGGGTCGTGAATGTCGACCAGGAAGACACCGATCTGGTCGGTACCGCCGCCTCGCGCGCGGCCCTTCAGCGTCTCGTTGAGATACTGCCAATGGAACAGCATCTGGGAGGTGTCGGTGTTCGCCTTCGCGCCGTCGTAGATCGCGCGGACGGTGAACTCCCAGTTGCCGGGGAAAATGGTGCCGCGCAGCGGCAAGCTGTCGCCGACCTTGAGACCATAGGTGTTGGCGAGGTTGCGGCCGATGATGGCGCCCTTGCGGTCGCGCAGAAACGCGCGCAGTTCCTCGTCTTTGAACAGGAACTCGGGGTACATCGGCAGATAGCTGCCCGGGTCGATCGCGAACTGGGCAAAGAAGTTCTTCGGGTTCTGGTAGATCCCGCCGAACCAGGTCGCGTGGGACACCGAGCGCACGCCGTCCAACGCGCGAATCTTGTCCCGATAGTAGAGCGGCAGAGGAAAGGCGAGCGAGATCCCGTTTCTCGTGACCAGTCTTGTGGGCGCCGCCTTGTCCGCGGCGGCGTACCAGGCACCGACCACGGTGGACAGGACACCGAACGCGACCAGCGCCACGGCGAAACCGAGCACCGTCAGGCCGGCGCGCACCTTGTGGCGGAGCACGTTGCGCAGGATGAATTTCAGCACCGGCATGGTCAGGCCGCCACGCCTCGCGCACGGGATTCCTTCGCGGAGAGCTCGCCCTTCTCCAGGTGCATGATCGAGTGGGCGCGTTCGGCGGCGCGGCCGTCGTGCGTCACCATGACGATCGTCTTCCCGAGCTCGCCGTTGAGCCGGTCCATGAGCGTGAGGATCTCCTCGGCCGATTGGCGGTCGAGGTCGCCGGTGGGCTCGTCCGCGACGATGAGGCTCGGATCGGTGACGATGGCGCGCGCGATGGCGACGCGTTGCTGCTGGCCGCCCGAGAGCTCGGACGGGTAGTGATCCATTCGTGCCGAGAGCCCGACCAGCCCCAGCGCCTGCTCGACGTGCTGCGCGCGCTCGCGCCGCGAGAGCGGAGTCAGCAGCAGCGGCAGCTCGACGTTCTCGTACGCGGTGAGCACCGGCATCAGGTTGTAGAACTGGAAGATGAAGCCGACGTTCCGGGCGCGCCAATCGGCGAGCTCGGCTTCGCCGAGTCGCGTGATGTCCAGCCCGCCGACGGCGAGCTCGCCTCGATCCGGCCGGTCGATCGCCGCGATCAGGTTGAGCAGCGTCGACTTGCCGGAACCCGAAGGGCCCATCAGCGCGAGGAACTCGCCCGCCGCGATGTCGAGCGTGATTTCGCTCAGTACGGGTACGATCTGTCCGCCGCGACGGTACGACTTCGAGACGCCATGGATGCTGATGAGCGGCAGCGCCGGGGCACCGCCGACCTCTGCAAGGACGCTCGCCCGGCGCATGCCGGGACGAAGCGCAGCGTCCGCCCGTGCGGCAGACGAGACGCCGGTGCGCGCCGCCGTGAGGCCGGTCGCCGCGGCGACCAGCTGGCAGCTCGGCGTCATTTCTGCTCGACCTTCAATGCGACGCCGTCGGCGATCTGGTCGAGCGGTCTCAGGACCAGTTTCTCCCCGACGTCCACGCCGCGCAGCTCGAGCAACTCCCCAACCGCATGCCCGATCTGGACCGCGGTTTCGCGCGCGCGCCCGTCCCTCACCACGTAAACGAACTTGACGCCGTCCCGCTCGACGACCGCCGCCGCAGGCGCGACGGTAAGGGGCCTGCGCTCCGCGGCACTCGGCTCACGACCAAGGAACGCCACCTTGGCGCTCATGTCCGGCAGGACACGTTCGTCACGCTCGAGGAACTGGACCTTCACGAGCACCGTGGCCTTGGCGCGATCGACCGTCGGCACGATGCGATTGACCACCCCGGGGAAACGCCGATCGGGAACGGCATCGAGCTGGATCTCGACGTGCTGCCCGACCTTCGCCCGGCCGAGCGAGGACTCGGACACGTCCGCCTCGACCTCGAGCGTGCTCATGTCGGCGATCGTGACCACCGCCCCCTTGGTGTCCAGCGCATTCGAGAATGGCGTGATGTTGTCGCCGACGTTGGCGTGCTTGGTCAGCACCACGCCGTCGAACGGCGCGCGAATCGCCGTCTGATCGAGGGCGACGTCGGCCGCCTTCAGGTTGGCGGCCGCCACCGCCACACTCGCCTCGAGGCTCTTGATCGAGGCTCGCGACTTGTTGTAGCGCGCAGCCGCACCGTCGTGCGCCGCCTCGCTGATGAACTTCCGCGCCACGAGCTCTTGCGAGCGCCTGAAATTGCGCTCGGCGTCGACGAGCTCGACCGTTCCCTGGTCGAGGTTGGCCCGCGCCACCCCGAGGCTCGCCGCGGCCTGTTCGCGGCTGGCGCCCACGTCGCGGCTTTCGAGCCGCGCAATGACCTCCCCGCGCATCACCTTGCTGCCCTCGACAACACCGAGCCATTCGAGCCGCCCCGTGGCCTTGGATGCAACCGCCGCCTTGCGCTGCGCGACGACATAGCCGGTCGCGTTGAGCGCCGTCATCGCCTGCGAGGGGTAAGCGGTCGTGACCGCCGCGGTCTCGACTATGACCGGTCCGGCGTACTTCGCGCTGGCCGCTGCGCCCACGGCGACGATGAACACCGCCGCAATCGCCCACGGCCAACGGCGCCGCCGCCGCGAGCGCGCGGACGCCGCGCGATCAATGCCCAAAGTCGAGAGATCGGAAGGCGTCATGGAAGCGTTACTCCTGTTGCACTGCCGCCGCTGGAGCCGCCTCTTGCCCGGAGCGGCGGATCATTTTCACGCCGAGAAGCTCCGACAATTTCGCCAGCACCGTCTCCGGGCCGGCGCGCGGCTGCGCGTTCTCGACGACGGAGCGATGCACCGAGCTTCGCGGCCACATCGCGCCGAGCGATGCGAGCAAAGTGGCGCACCGCACAGGCAAACGTATCGTCCAGGCCCCGTTCGGTGTCGAGGGCCACAAGGCGGTTGGCCTCGATCACGGCTCGGTAGGCTTCCACCTGGCGGGTGAGAAAGCTCATGGGCGGCGGTTGGTCGTTCTCGTCGTTCCTTGCCCGCACGCGGCGGTACGAGGTCCCGCTGGACACATTCAGGCCGAATGCCAGCTCGGGCTGCAGAACGTGCTCGGCGATGCGCGCGAGCACCGGCTCGGTCTCCCGGAGATCGGAACGAGCGCCGATCTCGGCCTGCGAGGTAAAGACGTAGCGGTCGCAGAACACCACATAACCGCGCTCCAGTGCCGGAATGATCGTATCGGTCGTGTGCTGGACCAGGTCCCCCATGATCGACAGCAGAAGCCCAAGGACGTTGATGCGCCTGGCGCTCGTGGTAGCCGCTCGAATCGATGCTCGACGTATTGCAGGGGTCGTCGACCAGGTTCCGAAACACCGCGTCCTCCCGAATCCGGCGGGTCGGCGTGAACGTCCTGAGATAACGCACCCCTGCTTCCCGGCAGGTCTTCTCGAGCCTGCCGATCAGCGAGGACTTTCCCGAGCCGTCGACCCCGCAGAACGTGATCAACGCGCCCGGATAGCCGTGCGGCTTGAGCCTGAGCGGCTGACAGACGGGCTTCGCCATGGCATCAGCTCAGGGCGAAGCCGTCTCCCGCCAGAGCGAGCTGCCCGAATGCCGGCAGCTCGCTCTGGCGGGTTTGCAGCGGTTCCAGGACCGCCGTGAAGTGCTTGAGCATCCGCGGCGCCGAGACGATGCGCATTCCCCGAATCGAGTGTCTTCGTTGGTGGAGCCGGATGAGCGCAGCGGCGACCACATCCAGGTGACTGTCGGTGTAGACGCGGCGCGGAATCGCCAACCTGAGTAGCTCCAATCTCGGATGCGTGATCGCACCTGTCGCCGGATCTTCTTTCATGAACGCCAACGAGCCGAGGCCGACGGCACGGATGCCGCCCTCGAGGTAGAGCTCGGCAGCCAGGGCGTCCGCCGGGAACTGCGATCGCGGCAGGTGCGGCAGGAAGGCCGCGGCGTCCACGCACACGGCGTGTCCGCCCGTCGGCCTCACGATAGGGATCCCGGCGGCGACCAGTCGTTCGCCGAGCCTTTCGACCTGCCGCACGCGGTGGCGAATGTAGTCGTCGTTCACCATCTCCCGCAGACCGATCGCCAGCGCCTCGAGGTCGCGGCCCGCCATTCCGCCGTAGGTGACGTACCCTTCGTGCAGGATCAGCAGCGGCACGACCTGCTCGTAGACAGCCTCCGAGCGGGTCGCGAACAGGCCGCCGATGTTGACCAGCGCATCCTTCTTGCAGCTGAACGTGCAGCCGTCGGCGTAGGAGAACTGTTCCTTGAGAATCTCCGCCACGGGTCGGCCGGAATATCCCCGTTCGCGCTGCTGAATGAAGTAGGCATTCTCGGCGCACCGCGCGGCATCGAGATAAAGCGGAATCGCGAACTCGTCGGCCAGCGCCCTGACTGCCCGCAGGTTGGCCATGGACACCGGCTGGCCGCCGCCCGCGTTGTTGGTGAGCGTGATCATGATCAGCGGGACCCGGTCGGCGCCCTCGCTCTCGATCACGTTGCGCAGCTTGGAGAGATCCACGTCACCCTTGAAGGGGTGCTCCAGGCTCGGTTGGTAGCGCGATGTCGGCGACGCACGCCACGGCGGTCCCGCCGCTGACCGACACGTGCGCCTCGGTCGAATCGAAGGGAGCGTTGAACGGCACGACCTGCCCGGGCTTCACCAGGGTCCGAAAGAGGAAGTGCTCCGCCGGCCGGCCTTGATGCGTGGGCAGCACATGCTCGAAGCCCAGCACGTCCCGCACGGCCTCCTTCAACCGCGAGAAGCTGCGGGAGCCGGCGTAGGACTCGTCGCCGGTCATGATTCCGGCCCACTGGCTCGCGCTCATGGCCGAGGTCCCGCTATCGGTCATGAGATCGACGTAGACGTCCTCGGCGTCCAGCCGGAAGACGTTGTAACCCGCGGCGACGAGCCTGCGATCGCCGTTGCTCGCGGTCGATCAGCCTGATCGGCTCCACCGCCTTTATCCTGTAGGGCTCGGCCAGCGTTGACTCCTCGATGGACACTTTGCCTCCGGCGCTCAGATGTGGGGATGGGTTGAATGACCGGGGTGTGCGGGCAACGCAATCCGGATCAGGCGGGGCATGGAACGCTCGCTACGCCCGCCGGAGCAACCGGCTTGCCCCTCTCGTGAACCCGGTCCGCCGGCGGTTCGACCAGGGGAAGGCTGCGATGCTCCGCAGGCTTTCTGCCTTCGGCTTGCGCGTATCGTTTCTCGATACGGTTCAATATGGACCAGTACGCACCTCGTTCGCCTTGCGCGATGGCTTCGACCAGCGCGTCGTTCGCGTTGTAGTTGAACAGACGGTCGTTGGCGCCGAAGAACCGCCGGTCGTCGCCTATCAGCTCGGCGATGAATTTCTGCGGCTCCGGTCCCAGAGAGGTCGGCAGGTAGAACACCGGGTGAAGAAGATCGCCGTTACCGTCGATATGGCCGTGCAGATTCGGGTTGCTGCCGCTCAGGCCTTCGCTGCGGATCATTCGCTCCAGCTCCGTCCCGGGAAAGATCCTGAGTCCGACCGTCACCGAAACGCGCTCCGGATCGATGCGCTTCACGAACTCGATGGTCTCGCGCACGGTGTCCTTGGTCTCCCCGGGGGCGCCGAACAGCAACTCGAGGATGTGCTCGAGGCCATGGCGCTTCGCCGCGTTCACGGCGTGCTCGATGTCTGCGGGACGGAACGTGCGACGGAGTATTCCGAGCATCTTTGCGCTCGCGCTGTCGACGCCGAAATTCATGCCCACGCAACCGGCGGCCTTCATGGCCGCCGCCAGCTCGTCGGGGAACGGCCGCGGCATGCCGTACGCGTACCACTGGATCCTGTCGGCGAGGTTCCGCCGGACGATGGCGCGACATAGCGCAAGGGGATGGGCCACGCTCAGGTTGAATTCCGAGTCGTTGATGTGGAAGACGTTGATCCCCCGGTCCACCAGCGACTCCATCTCGTCCACGACGTCGTCGGGGTTGCGCATGCGGACCTTCCGGCCCTTGATGAGCGGCTCCACGCAGTAGATGCATGTGCGGTTGCAGCCGCGCTTGGTCTCGATGCCGATCTGGCCGCCCTTGGCGAAATAGTGCTTGTTGTCGACCAGCTCGCGCTGGTGCGGACCGAGCAGGTCCAGCCGTCCGAAGGTGTCGTGGTCCAGCGGCGTCGAGCGCACGCCAGCGGTTGTCCGGTAGACCACGCCGGGAACGTGCGTGAACGGTCGGGCGCCTTCCAGGCAGGTCAGCAACTCGGGAAAGCTGAACTCGCCTTCGCGGACGATGCCGAAATCGGCGCCCAGGTAGTCGAGCAGCTTTTCGGGCATCACGGAGAAGCCGGCGCCGCCCATCACGATGGGTACGGGCCGTGCGCGACGAAGCGACGCCACGATGTCCCGAATCTTGTCCAGAAAGCTGTAGCCACTGGAAAAGTAGACGTCATCGGTGTTCCTCAGCGTCACCGCCCAGTAGTCGGGCGCCTGCGCGCGACAGTGCGCGGCGATCGCCGCATCGCAGTCGTCGGCGAAGCACAGGTCGAGCAGCGTGAGCTCGAAACCGGCCCGTTGCATGGGGGCCGACAAGTAGTCGAACGCTATCGGCGCGATAGCCGGTTTGACCTGGTTCGTATTCACGAAGCTCACGCGTCTGGCCATGGTCGTTTCGCCTTGTATTCGGTGTGTTGGAGGGGCCGGAGCGCTAGACCGCGACTTCGATGGCCATCTTCTGGCCGGCACGGGCGACCGTCAGCCCGCTCATGTACTTGCCGAAGCGGCCCTCCATGATTCCGGCCAGGCGCTGGCCCGTTTCCTCGCTGTCGGAGAACGCATAGAACCCCGGCCCGGCGCTGCTCATGCCGGCATACAGGGCGCCCTCCCGCTGCATCGTCTGGTCGAAGTCGCGCATGACGTCGGTCCGGAAGATGCCTTCGAGCACCTTCATGTTGCTCATGCTGTTCAGCTCCCAGCCGTGCTTGAGAAACGCGAACAGGTCGTTGCGATAGAGCGCCGGTCGCAACTTCTTCTCGATGAAGTTGCGCCAGGCGTCGCCGTAGCGCTTCTGCCACTCCACGAAGTGGCTCGGCACGAAACCGGCTTCGGTGGTGCCGGACATGTCCGCGCCCTCGCCGTGGGCGCGCAGGGTTTCGGTCGCCAGGGTGTCGTAGTTGCCGACCGCCGTCGTCACCCAGAGATTCTCCGAGCTGAGGTTTCCGAGGAAGCGACCGTTGCCGTGCTTCTCGTCCACCCAGACCAGTCCGCCGAAGAAGAGCGCGGCCTCGCCGACGCCGGTCTCCAGACCGAAGTACACGTGCTGGTCGTCCTTGCAGTTCTCGACGTAGTTGCGGGTGATCATCTCCCACATGTCGTGCGGCGAAAGCGGGGAACCGAAGAGCGCATTCAGCCCGGCCAGCGTCGCGGTGTTGTACGACACGTTCGATCCGAAGCCGCTGTGCTTGTGCTTGATGCTTCGCGCCCGAGTGATGCGAATGTCGTCGCGGTCGTAGCCGACGGTCCGCTTGAACAGCTCGAGCATGTGACGACCGCTCGCTACGTCGCAACCGCCATCTCCGGCGGTCGTTGTCGAGACGATCACCTGGTGGCCCACGGTGCTCGTGGACACGCCCAGCCCACCGCCCCCGAACCCGGGCGCCATCTGCATGAAGTCGAATACGGCGAAATGCAGGCGCCCGGGCACCGAAACCTCGGCCCGCTCGTAAACCGGCATCGCCTTGCGTTCCCAGTGCGGAAGCACGGTCAGGTTGGCGCCGGGCAGGAATTGACCAGCCCTTCTCTTCCACGCTTGATTCATCGCATTACCTCGTCTCGTCGGATTCAGTCGTCGGTTGCTGCCGCTGCGAGCAGTGCGGCCGAATACTACGTAGGTGTCGATGCGCGGCACATCCGACCAAGGTCTTGGATTGCATCGTTCCGCAGGACTAGCTCGCACGCCTCTCCCCGCTCGTTCGATGGTCCGTTGCGCGATTCGCCTCTTCCTATTGCGGCATCAAGACCCGCGATTCGCGGTCGCGATCGGATCGCGATATGAGCCACCGATCGTCACGACGGCGAACAGGTGAACTGCTGCACGCGTGTCGTGGAATCGTCGCGCGCGGCATGTCCGGACATGCGGATCCGCCCCGCACCGTCTGTCGCGCCCCGACGTGCGTGGAGCAGCTCCTGCCAATGGCAGACGGATCGAGACCGAGGCGCGCGACGGCAAACGTCATGCACGGCGCGCGCGACGAAAGGCGACGCGAGCGACCGACAGGTGACTAGAGAGAAACCGACGCCGGAGGCGTCGCTTTCCTAGGTTCGGGGAGCACGAGGGGGCGCCGCGTCAGCGGCTTTGCCCCTCGTATCGTGACAACTCGCTAGAAGCCGAAACGAGGTGACGCCCGCGCTCGAGGGGTTGCGAAAAGGGCGAGCGCGGATAGGCCGCGGAAGCACGAAGCACAAGTAGTATCGCCGGCCGCGCCGGTGAGCCATTCGCCCACATGTGAACCACATCAAGGCAGCGCCCGGGAATTCGCCCCGCGTCCGCACGCTCTGATCGGGAGGCCGTCGACACCACGTTGTGCGCAGCGCCTTCCGACGTCTCACGTCGGCGTTGCGATGGCCCGAACGGGAAGGAAGCGCGGCGATCGAGAGGGCGAAATGCGCAACGGACCATCGAACGAGCGGCGAGAGGCGTGCGAGCTAGTCCTGCGGAACGATGCAATCCAAGACCTTGGTCGGATGTGCCGCGCATCGACACCTACGTAGTATTCGGCGGCATTACTCGCAACGGTGACAACCGATGACTGCAATGCTGGACAACACGGCGCCGGCCCGACCCCGTATCGATTGGCGTCGCGCCTTGCGCGCGATCTTCGCGCTCAGAGCGCAAACCGATGACATTCAGTACGCGTACGAAGTGATGATCGCGCTCGACGGCGGCCAGATGGAAGCGATGTACCAGCGATTTCTCGCCGAGCCCGGGGCGGCAACGCTGCGGGCCGAAAGGCCGTCGCTGCTCGCCGCGCTCGCCGACTTCGATGCGCTGCGCCGGCTGCCGGAGCGCTCGTTCGGCCGCGCGTATCTCGCATTGATGGAGAGCAGCGGCTACGGCGCCGACGGATTGCGCAAAGCGAGTCAACTCGCCGCCGGGCTCGAGGAGATTCTCCCCGGCCCGGACCGTCAGTGGTTCATCGAGCGCAGCGGCTGCATCCACGACCTCCTGCACGTCCTCACCGGCTACGGTCAGGACTGGGCCGGCGAGACGTCGCTGCTCGCGTTTGATTGCGGGCTCGCGCCGCTGCGTGCGCGCGTCATCGGCCTCGCCGGTACGGCGCTGACCGCGCCGTGGTGGCCGGGGCTGTGGGTCCATCGGTTCCTGCGCCGTGCGTGGCTGCGCGGCCAGCGCGCGCGCATTCCGCTCTCGTACCGCTGGGAGCAGGCGTTGACCCGCCCCCTCGATGCGGTCCGGCGCGAGCTTGCGATCGAACCGCTGTCGATCGCCCATCCAAAGGGCGTACTTGCCGGCGGCCAGACGCACGGTCCGTGGCGTTACGCCGCCAGCCCGAATTAGGACCCAGACAAGCCTCCCAGAAACCATGCCAGTCCTCCTGAAAACCGCAGCCTCGGCGCCGATCGGCTACTCGGATCCGTTCGTCGCCCGGCTGTACGCCGAGATCGGCGCGCTCATCGAAGGCGATGCGCTGGACGCGGATGGGATCGCGCACGATCTCGAGGAGCTGGCCGCGCGCAATAACCCGTCGGTGCGCGAGTACTGGCGAAGGACCCAGCCCGGCCTCGGCGTACCCGAGTCGGCGTTCCGCGGCCGATCGCTGTTCCACTTCCCGGATGCAGCGCCGGTATGCGCCTTCCGCACGAGCGGCACCACCGCCCGGGCGCGGGGTGTCGCCGAGTATTCCGAGCGCGGGCTGGACCTCATGCATCGTTCGATCATCGTCAACGCACGCCGCCACGTCTTCGGGTGGCTGGATCGTCCGACGGTCATTCGCCTCGTTCTCGACCCTCACGCGGCCCGCGGCGAGCTGATGCCCCATGTGGCGGCGCTGCTCGCGCGAACGTTTGGCGATCCGGCGAGCAGCACGTCGATCGCCGGCGGACAGGGACTCGATGTTCCGGCGCTGATCGAACGGCTCAATCGCGCGGTCGTGGAGGAGCGACCGGTGGTCATGATCGGCGGCTCGTCCGCGCTTGCTCATCTGTGCGACGCGCTCGGCGCCGCGGGGTGCCGCTGGGTCTTGCCGTACCGCTCCCGCATCGTCGATGCGGGGGGATTCAAGGGCCGTTCGCGCGTGCTCGAGGTCGACGCTCTTCGCGGCCGGCTGGCCGCGATCTTCGGCCTCGGCCGCGAGTGCTTCAACGACATCTTCGGCACGGCCGGGCTGGCGAGCCAGCTCTACGACGGTGTCAATGCGCCGCTCGGCCCGAAAGGCGAGCGCCCCAAGCACGCGCTCGCGTTCCTGCGCCCGCGGATACGCAATCCGATCACCTGGGCATCGACCGAGACCGGCCCGGGCCTGCTCGATGTCGCGGACCTGTGCGTGCTGGATCGGCCCTACGCCGTCCTCACCGGTGACTGGGGAATCGCCTCGCAGCACGGTGTCGTCATCACGGGGCGCGCCGTCGCCTCGGAAAGCCGCGGCGGCGTGCCGAGCTTCGCATCGCCGGCCGCGCTTCGGGTCAGGCACGCAGAGCGGGTAGCCCATGCCGCGGCCTGAGAACTTGCCGCCCCTCGGCTCGAATTCCGTGCCTGCGATCGTGACCGGGAACGTGCCGGGCCTTCCGGCGCTCGAGACGGGGCGTGGATCGCGCCACGCGGCCGCCGACGCGGACGACGCCTCAACCACTCCCGAAAAGGAGCAAGCATGCGCACTCAGCTGAAGGACGCGTCGATGAGAGAGCGGGTGTTCGGGGTCGTGCGCGCCGAGCTCCTGCGCATCCGCCGTGCGCAGTCGCCGGACTTCGACGCGGAGATCCGCATGGAGAGCTCGCTCGTCGCCGATCTCGGCCTCGACTCGCTCTCGCTCGTCGAAGCCGTGGTGGCGCTCGAGCAGGCGTTGCGGATCGACCATCTGCCGCTCGCCGCATTGAACGACCGCGAATCAGAGCGCGACGGCGAGCGCTTCACCGTCGAGTCGCTCGTCAACCTCTGCCTGGAGCGCGCGGCCGCCTAGGCGGTTGCCCTTTCCCCGGATGAACGCGCGCCCCGTATCGGCATCCACGGCAGTGGCTCACCGCGGCGGGTTCGTCGCGGCGGTGGACGCGCTGCGGCGAGCGGTGCTTCGAGTGCCGCTCGCTCGCCAGGCCGTCCCGATCGCGGGTGCGTTTCTCTGCTCGTATCTGCTGTATGGACGGATCGCGGGCGACAGCGCGACGCCGGGCTGGGATCTGCTCGCCGGGATCGCGACGCTCCTCGCGCTGTTCGCCCAGCTCCGTCTGGTCGACGACCTGGACGATCTCGAGCGCGATCATCCGGCCGGGCAGTGCAGCCCCGCCCGACGCTCGGCGCTTCGAACCCGGTTGATCGCGGGCGTCGTGGCGTGCATGACCCTCATCGTCATTCTCAACTTCACCCGGTGGCATGCCTTGATGGCCGCGGCGATCGCGACCGCGCTCACCTTCGCGGGTCCGTTCGGTCTGAAGCGGCTCTTCCCGCGCGCTCTTGCGCTCGGCGCGGTGGTGTTCGAGGGCGCGCCGTTCCTGATCTTCGCGTACTGCTATTTCTTCTGGCGCGATGCGGGCGGCCCGGCGCTGCCGTTCGTCGCGGCGGCGTCCGTCGCGGGACTCTTCTGGACCGGTTACGAGTTCTGGAAATTCTCGCGCAAGGTCCATACCGCCGCCATGCAGCCCTACTTTCTTGCCCCGCGCGGGATCCGGGCGTCGTTGAACGCGTATCTCGTCCTCGCGCTGGCCACGAACCTGGCGCTGGCGCGCTTCGCGGGGCTGTCGGACGTGTACACGGCCTACGCGGCGGCGCTGCCGCTCGCGTGGCTCGCATGGCTGAACACATCCTGGCCGATGGCGGCGAGCGAGCCAGTCGGCATCCGCCGACCGCTCTGGGCGGGCATGACGTTCGTCGGCGCGCTCGAGCTCGGGCTGCTGGTCGAGCTCCTGCCGATGCCGGGGCCGAGATGAAACCTGCGACCTTGGACCGGCACTCATCATGAAAAAGCGAATTCTCGTCACCGGCGCGCGCGGTCTTGTCGGCGCCGAAGTCATCGCGCGACTGATGGCAAGAGGATGCTCGGTCGTCGCCTTTCTTCGCTCGGACGGACCGGTCGTGCGAAACGACGGCACACCGATCGAGGCGGCACCGTACAGCGGCAGCTATCCGCGGGCCGGAGGGCTCGCGTGCGTGCGAGGCGACGTGGCCGAAGAGCTCCTCGGCTTGAGTCGGGACACCTACGATGCGCTGCGGGCGACGACCAGCGCGATCGTCCATTGCGCGGCGCTCACGAGCTTCGGGCGCAAGCCCGAGAAGTACGAGGCGATCAACTTCCGCGGGACCGAGCGGGTGATCGAGTTCGCGAAGCGGAGCCCCGCGGCGCCGATCCCGCTCGCCTATGTCAGCACCGCGTACGTCTGCGGCGAGCGCCCCGGGGTGTTCCGCGAGGAGGACCTGGAGCTCGGCCAGCGGCTCGGCAATCCTTACGAACAGAGCAAGTACCGCGCGGAGCAGTCGGTGCGGGCCGCGATGCGCAGCGGCCTGCCGGCAACGATCCTGCGCCCGGCCATCATCGTCGGCGACTCGACGACCGGGGTCATCCGCAAGTTCGACACTCTGTACACGGTCGTGCGGCTGACGGCCGCGGGACTCGTGCGCACGATGCCGGGCGACTACGGCGCGACCCTGGACATCGTGCCCGTCGACTGGGTCGCCGACAGCGTGGTCGAGGCGCTGGAGAGGTTCCCGCTCGCCCGCGGCCGCACGCTGCACCTCACCTCCGGCACGCCGACGACGCTGCGCGACGTCAACGATGTCTGCGCCGAGTTCCCGTCGTTCCACGTGCCTCGCTACGTGCCACGGCACGTGTTCGACGCAGCCGAGATGAATCCGCTCGAGCGGCGCTACTACGACGAGGTCGTGAAGCTCTACGAGTCGTACCTCACGCGCCAGGTGCGCTTCGCGAGGGACGCGACCCAGGCGATCCTCGGCCGCGCGCCGCGCGCGTCCGGGAAGACGCTGCTGCGGAGGATCTTCCGTTACGCCGTGGCGGCCGGGTACTTCGCGCCGCGCGCCGCTTGAGGCCTTGGGACCACGACCATGCTGATGACCGACCCGCTCCTCGCCGACCTCTGGGAAAAGTCGCGCGCTGCCCTCAAGGCGCAGCTCGAGCAGCGGACCGCGGACGCGGTGTTCCTCGAGGGCTCGATCGCCGAAGGCTTCGGCAACGAGCGCTCCGACGTCGACTTCGTCGCGATCGTCGATCGCGGGCTGGAACCGGCCACGATGCCGTACATCCTGTTCATCGACGGACGGCGGATCGAGGTGCGGTTGCTGAGCTCGCAGCGGCTCAAGCGCGAGCTCGCCCAGGTGCGCGCCGCGCTCGGCAGGGGCCGGCGCGCCGTCGCGCGACTCTCCTGGAACCTGCTGGAGCGTTGCCAGCGGTTCATGGGCGCATTGCCCATCCACAACCCCGCGCTCATCCGGACGCTGCAAGCCGAGCTCGGGCACGAGCCGCTCGGCCAGGCGGTCGCCCTGTGGTTCGAGGATTTCGCCCGCCAGGCGGGACGCTACGCGGTGGCGATGCTTGCGCTCGGCGAGCTCGACTACGCGCGCGCATGGATCAAGACCGCCGCGTTTCATGCCGCGAAGAGTCATGCCGCCCGTCTTGGCGAGCGCTACATGAGCCCGAAATGGCTGTCCCTGCAGCTCGAGCGCGCCGCGGTGGACCCCGAGCGCGTGCGGCGGCTTTGGGGGCTGCTCCACGAGAGCGGCGCCGACACCGACCCTGTCATGGCGGGTATCGCGCTCATCGGCGAGTTCGGCGTGCAGGGGGTAACGCTCGCCCCCGAGCAGGTGCTCGTCGGCCGCGGGAAAGGCGTCACCACGTGGCAGATCGGCGACAGGGTGCACGTCCTGCGCGGCCGCGACATCTTTGCGCTCGACGGCGAGGCCGGCCGGACATGGCGATCGATCACGTTCGGCACGCCCTGCGCGACCATCGCCGGCAGCGCGGGCGGTGTGGTCGACGCCGACCGGCGCCGGGCACTGCTCGCCGACTTCAGCCGTTCGGGGCTGGTGAGCTTGCACTGGAAGGGCGGCGGCGAGATCCGCGCCCGTCAGCGCCTCACGTCGGCGCCGGTCGCGCGCTCGCCCCTGATCTCGATCGATGGGGCGCGCCTGGCGGCCGATCGCGCCGCCAGCATCCAGCTGCTGCCGATGCCGGCCCGGCGCTTCGTGGAAGCGGGGCTCGAGATGACGTGGGCGAACATCGGTCTCGAGAACGCGCGCGAAGACGCGCTCGGCGCGCTCAAGCGCGGTCAATGGCGCGTGCTCGAGTACGCCCTGCAACGAATGGTCCAGACCGCCTGCATGGTCACTCTCGGCGCGCACGGCGTGACGCCGCAGCCGCCGCTCGAAGAGGCGACGCTGGAGGCGATCCGGCTGCTGCGGCTCGACGCTGCGCTGATCGACGGCATACGCGAGCTCGAAACGTGCTCGATCGGCTCGGAGGAGGAGGCCCGCAGGCGTCTGGAGCTTGCCGACGAGCTCGCGCAGCGCTTGCGCAGCCGCGGCGGCGAGCCGCAGTTTCCGGCGAGCTTCGACACCGCCTCGGGCTGGCGCGGAACGATCCGCGCCGCCTACGACTGGATCAACCTGGGCGCGCACCTCGATGCGCGCTTCCCGCAGACCGCTCACGGCGGGCACGGCACGGCCGAGGAAGCGCGCGATCTGCTCGCTTCGTCGAGCGCCTGAGCGTGGGGGCCGCCATGGGAATGAATGCCGTCAACGCCGCACCCGCTCAACGGGCCGCCGCCGCGCGGTTGGCGATGACATTCCTCACGCAGGCCAGTGCGCTGCCGGAGATCGAGCGGCTTGCCGGCAACAAGGGCAAGTCGCTGTATCGCCTTGGCAGCCTGGGGGTGGCGGTCCCGCAGTGGGCGATCCTGGGCGCGGACTGGTTCGCGGCGTTTCGCCGTGACAGCGGCCTGGATGGGCGGATCGCGGCGCTCCTGGACGGCTTCACGCCCGAACGGGCCGGTCCGATCGCGCGCGCCATCGCGGAGGCAATTCTTGCCTGCGAGCTGAGTCCCGCGATGCACGCGGCCATTGCGCGCGCGCGCGCCCGCATCGGCGACGGGCCGATCGCGGTGCGCTCCTCCGGTGTCGAGGAAGACGGTACCGAGTTCTCCTTTGCCGGCCAGTTCGACACCTTCCTCGACGTGCGGGGGCACGCCGCGACGATCGAGCACGTGCGCAGATGCTGGGCGTCCGCGTACTCGGAACGGTCGCTCCGCTACCGCCATCAGCACGGCCTCGATATCGCCGCCACCGAGATGGCGGTCATCCTGCAGCGGCTGGTGCCGGCGGACAAGAGCGGCGTCGTCTTCACCGTCAACCCCGCCAGCGGCAACGCCGACGAGATCGTGGTGAGCGCGGTGTACGGGCTCGGCGAAGGACTCGTCTCGGGCGCCGTCGACGCCGACACGATCACCGTGGATCGCCGAACCGGTAGGGCGAAGCAGGTGGTCATCGGCGAGAAGCGCGAGCGACACGATGGCGGCGCGGTGCACGCGGTCCCTGCCGAGCTGCGGGAGAAGGTGTGCCTGGATGACGGCGAGCTCGAGCGCATCGTCGCCGCGGCGCGGACCCTGGAGGCCGAGCTCGGCCGGCCGCAGGACATCGAATGGTGCATTGCCGGCGGCGAGCTCTGGATCCTGCAGACAAGACCCGTGACCACGGCGATCGCGCGCCCGGCCGGCGAGTTCCAGCTCTGGGACAACTCGAACATCGTCGAGAACTACCCGGGCGTCACCACGCAGCTCACGTTCACGTTCGCGCAGCACGTGTACTCGCAGGTGTTCGGCGAGTTCTGCCGGCTGCTCGGCATCCCGCGCAAGCAGCGGCGCGAGATGGACGGATTCCTCGGCGGCGTCCTCGGCTATCTCAACGGGCGCGTGTACTACAACCTCCTGCACTGGTACAAGCTCTCCGGGCTCGCGCCGTTCCAGGATCTCGGCCGCAAGATGATGGAGGTCCAGATGGGCGTTGGCGAGCCCCTCGACCTCGGCGAGTTCGCCGCCCGCATCGCGCCCTACACGGTCGGCTCGTCCGCCGAGCAGGCATACATCCGCGCAGTGAGCGGGGCGAAGTTCGCCTGGTACTTCGCGCGGCTCGAGCACAACGTCGGCGCGTTCCGCGAGTTCTTCTACGGCGTGTACGGCAAGTTCGACGCCCTGGACTACGGCGCGATGCCGGCCGACGAGGTGTATCGCCACTACCTGCAGTTCGAGAAAGAGCTCCTCGCGCGCTGGGGAATGATGATCGCCCTCGAGTCGGCCATCGGGCTTTCCTACGGACTGGTGCGGCGGCTCATCAAGCGCTGGATGCCCGCTGCGCCGGACTGGTTCGAGGTGGCGGTGATCGGCGGTATGGACGGCGTCGAGTCGGTGGCACCGGTCCATAGACTGGCAGCGCTTGCCGAAGCGGTGCGCGCGAAGCCCCATGTGGCGGAGCTCATCGGGCAGTCGTCCTCCGGCGAGGCGTATGCCGCGCTCGGTCGCAGCGGCGAACCGGAAGTCGTGGCGGAGATCGAGCGTTACATCGCCGACTTCGCCTACCGCAGCAAGAACGAGCTCAAGCTCGAGGAGCCGGATCTGCGCGAGGACCCGAGCGTGCTCTTCGACATGCTGAAGGCCTCGCTCGCGAACGCTGCCCCGTCGATCGACCGGGAGGCGACCGAGGCGCGCGTGGCCGAGTTGCTGCGCAGCCACCTGAATCCCGTCCAGCGCCGGATCTTCGCGCTGGCGCGAGGGCGTGTGCGCAGTGCGATACAGGCGCGGGAGACAGTGCGGTTCTGCCGGTCGCGGGCGTTTGGCGTGGCGCGCAGGATGTTCCGCGCGATCGGCGAGGGTCTCGCGGGAGAGGGCGTGCTCGAAGCGGGCCGCGACGTCGTCCACCTGCGCCTGGAGGAGCTGCGCGGGTGCTTCGAGGGCACCATCTCGCACCGCGAGCTGCGGCCGCTGGTCGAGCAGCGCAAGCGCGACCACGCGGCCTATCGCGAGATGGAGGACCTGCCCCCTCGCTTCGTCACGCGCGGGCCGGTCGCAGGCTGGCTCGCGAAGCCGGAGAACCTCGCGATGCTGCGGGCGAGGACCGCCGGGGACGGCGATGGCGAGCTGCGCGGCACGCCGTGCTCGCCGGGCATTGCCGAAGGCATCGCCAAGGTGGTCCGCGAAGCGACCGAATTCGACGGCGGCATCCTCGTCACGTACCGCACCGACCCGGGCTGGGTGCCCGTGTTCGGCGCGGCGCAGGCGCTCCTCATCGAGCGCGGCAGTCCGCTCACCCACGCGGCGATCGTCGCGCGCGAGATCGGCATCCCGACGATCGTCCAGATTCCCGGACTCACCAAGCAGGTGAAGAGCGGGATGCGGCTCAAGGTCGACGGCCACAGCGGCCGGATCGAAGTCCTGGAGAGCGAGGCGGCGCTCCCGCGCCGCTTTGCTCCTGACTCGGGGAGTGACGAGGGGCATGGTCCCTCGTTCCATGAGGGCCTGGAGGCGGCGTGACATGAGCCCGGTCGGCGAGTCGCGCGCGTTGCCCGTGCCCCCCTCGCGAGGCGCATGCGGCCGTGCGCTCGACCGGACGGAGACGCTCGCCGATGCACCCGAAAGCGCCCTGAGTCGGCTCATCGTCGATCCGCGAGACGAGCCCCATGTGAAGCTGCTTCTGCGCAGCACCCTCGTGCCGTTCGCGGCGGCCGGGCTGTTCCATCTGGGCAGCTTCCCGTGGTGGCTCGCTGGCGCCTACTGGCTGGTGTGGGCGGGCCTGTTCGCCGATCGCTTCACCACCATGCTCCATTGCATCAGCCACCGCCCGCTCTTCAGGAAGCGCTGGATGAACCGTCTCGTCCAGTGGCTCGTCTGCCCGTTCTTCGGGCAGTCGCCGGACAGTTTCTTCGTGCACCACATGGGCATGCACCACGTCGAGGACAACCTCGACGCGGACCTGAGCTCGACGATGAAGTACCAGCGCGACGATCCGCTTCAGTTCCTGTGCTACTACGGCAAGTTCATCCTCGCCGGGCCCTTCGCGCTCGCGCTCTACCACGCGCGCAAGGGCAACCGGAAGCTCGTGCGCCAGATCCTGACCGGCGAGCTCGCCTTCTACGCGCTGTGCATCGCCGCCGTGCTGTGGCGCTGGCAACCCGCGCTGGTGGTGTTCATCGTCCCGTTCTTCTTCACGCGCTTCATGCTGATGGCCGGCAACTGGGCACAGCACGCTTTCGTGGACCCCGACGAGCCCGCCAATCCCTACCGGAACAGCATCACCTGTCTCGGCTCGCGGTACAACGAGCGCTGCTTCAACGACGGCTACCACGTCCATCACACGGCGCGGCCCACCGCGCACTTCAGCGAGCTCGCGGACGAGTTCGAGGACAACATCGAGACCTACGGTCGCGCGGACGCGATCGTGTTCGACCGGCTGGACTTCATCGCGGTGTGGTTCCTGCTGATGACCCGCCGGATCGAAACCCTCGCGGCGTTCTTCGCCCATCTGCCCGGCGCCCCGGAGCGCGGGGACGCGGAGGTCGTGCAGCTGCTCCGGCGCCGCCTCGCGCCGATCGGCGTTGCGCCGCCGAGTGCCCCCCCGATACCACTTTGATCACGCCTCACAAGGAAACGGAAATGACGCGCTTTCTCAACGATCCCCGCGACCTGCCGCATCTGCGGGTCATCATGCAGTGCTCGGTGCTGATCCCCGCCGCGGCGCTGCTCTACGCCCTCGGCAGCTTCCCCTGGTGGCTCGGACTCGCCTATGTCGTCGCGTGGAACTTCTTCGGCGACCGCTTCACGATGAGCTATCACTGCACCATTCACCGGCGGCTCTTCAAGAAGCGCTATCCGGCGCTCGAGATCTACCTCAACTGGGTGCTGTGTCCGTTCTTCGGCCAGACGCCGGGAACCTTCTACATCCACCACATGGGCATGCATCACGTCGACGACAACCTGCCGCGCGACCTAAGCTCCACCATGAGATATCAGCGCGACAGCGCGTTCGACTTCCTCCGCTACTACCTGCGCTTCGCCTGCCTGATTCCGTTCGAGCTGACGGCCTATCTGCGGCGCACCGGAAACACCGCGCTGCTCCGTCCCTTTCTCGCGGGCGAGATCGCCTACTACGCGGTGGTGTTGGCGGCCGGCTTCTGGAACCTTCAGGCGACGCTCGTCGTGTTCGTGTTCCCCTTCGTGTTCGTGCGGCTGATGATGATGGTGGGCAACTGGGTGCAGCATGCGTTCATCGATCCCGACCGGCCGGACGACCCGTACGGGAGCAGCGTCAACTCCCTCGAGACGCGGTTCAACACGCGGTGCTTCAACGCCGGCTATCACATCTTCCATCACGTCAGGAAGGGCACGCATTACACCGAGCTCGCGACCGAGTTCGCGCAGAACCGCGAGAAGTACGGGCGCGAGGACGCGGTCGTCTTCGACGGCATCGACCTCCTCGGGATCTGGTTCCTGCTGCTTACCCGCCAGCACCGGAAGCTCGCCAGGTACTTCGTGCGCCTGCCAGGCGCTCCGGAGCGCAGCGACGACGAGGTCATCGCGCTCTTCCGGCGCCGACTCGCGCCGATCCGGGACTGGTCGCCCGCGCCCGGCGCGAGCGCCGCGCCCAACGTCGGCTGAGCGGCGAGCGATGAGGATCGCGCTCATCTCCGATATCCACGCGAACGAGATCGCGCTGCGGGCGGTGCTCGCCGACATCGGTCGCGCGCGCGTCGACGAGATCGTCTGTCTCGGCGATGTCGCGACCCTCGGACCGCGCCCCGGCGCGGTGATCGAGATCCTGCGCGAAAGCGGTTGCGCCTGCATCATGGGCAATCACGACGAGTTCCTGATCGAGCCGGCGCTGATCGACACGTACACCGGGCAAACGCCGGTGACGGACGCGGTGGAGTGGTGCCGCGGCGAGCTCGGTCGCGAGGATCTCGATTTCGTGCGCGGTTTCGAGCGGACGCGCCAGATCCGGCTGGACGACCGCTCGACGCTGCTCGTGTTTCACGGGTCACCGCGCTCGCACATGGACGACATCCTGGCGACGACGGGCGCGAACGAGCTCGATCGACCTGCTGGCGGACCGCAACGCGACGGTGATGGCAGGCGGCCACACGCATGTGCAGATGCTGCGCCAGCACCGCGGCACGCTGCTCGTCAACCCGGGGAGCGTCGGGCTGCCGTTCAAGGAGCACATGGCCGGCCGGGCGCCGACGCTGCTCGCCCACGCGGAGTACGCGACCGTCGAAGCGGCCGATGGCCGGGTCAGCGTCAGCCTGCACCGGGTCCCGCTCGACGCCGGGACCTTGCGCGCGGCGGCGCAGGCGAGCGACATGCCGTTACGCGACCATCTCGTGCAGCAATACAGCTGATTCGTTCAATCACTCTATCGAGGACTTGCCATGATGGTTCGAACGCTGGTCGATGCCCTCTCGAAGCTGCCGCGCGGCGATGCGCGCGGCTTTCGCTTCGTCACCGTCCGCGGCGAGGAGCGCTACTATCCCTACGAGGCGCTCGAGCGCGAGGCGCGCCGGCGCGCTGCGAAGCTCGCGCAGCTCGGCTTGCAGAAGGGCGAGCGCCTCGCGCTGGTCATCGCCGATCCCGAGGAGTTCGTGCTGAGCTTTCTGGGTGCGGCCGTGGCCGGTCTCGTCGCGGTCCCGATCCATCCGCGCGTCAGCTTCAACTTCAAGACCAGGCAAAGCTACGCCGAGACGGTGAGCCACATCGTGCGCTCGGCGGGCGCGCGGATGCTGCTGACGCTCGCGTCCACCAGGGAGGCGATCGAAGGGGCGCTCGCTCCCGACACCGGCCTCGAACGCATTCTCGTGGTCGAGGAGTTCCTCGCGGGCGAAGCGCCCGCGTTCGAGTTCCCGCCGGTGAACCCGGAGGACCTCTGCTTCCTGCAGTTCACCTCCGGCAGCACCTCGCTTCCGAAGGGCGTCATGGTCACCCACGGCAACCTCGTCGCCAACGCCGCAGCGTTCCTCGGGCCGAGGGGCGTGGACCTGCGCCCCGACGACGTCGCGATCAGCTGGTTGCCGCTGTATCACGACATGGGACTGATCGGCTTCGTCCTCGGCACGCTGATCTGCGACCTCCCCACGGTACTGCTCGCGACGGAGGCGTTCGTGCGCCGGCCCGGAGTCTGGATGGAGGCGACGAGCAAGTACGGCGGCACCATCACGTTCGCGCCCAACTTCGCCTATGCGCTCGCCGCGCGACGCACGCGCGACGAGGATCTCGCCGGCCTGGACCTCAGCCGGCTGCGCGTGGCGGGCTGCGGCGCAGAGCCGATCAACGCGGATGTGATGCGTCAGTTCTGCGCGCGCTTCGCCGCGGTCGGCTTTCGCCCCGCAGCGCTGTTGCCGTGCTATGGCATGGCCGAGGCGACGCTCGCGATCACGTTCCACGACCACGACCAGCCGATCGTCACCGACACCGTCTACGCCTCGACACTGGGCATCGGCAAAGCAGTCCCCGCCAAACGGCACGCCGAGCTACGCACCGTCGAGCTGGTCGGCTGCGGGCACCCCTTCCCCGGCCATGAGCTGCGCGTCGTCGATGAAACCGGGCGACCGCTGCCCGAGCGGTCCGTGGGCGAGATCATCAGCCGCGGACCGAGCATCACGCCGGGTTACTTCGGGCAGCCGGAGGCCACGGCGAGCGGATACCGCGACGGCTGGTTGCATACGGGCGACCTCGGCTATGTCGCCGACGGCCAGCTCTACATCTGTGGCCGCAGCAAGGATCTGATCATCATCCACGGCGCGAACTACTATCCGCAGGACATCGAATGGGCCGTGGCAGAGGTGCCCGGCGTGCAGCGCGGCGCGGTCGTGGCATTCAGCGTCATGCGCGACGGCAAGGAGACCTTGATCGTCTGCGCCGAAGGGAAGGCGCCCGACGCGATCGCGCTCAAGCGCGCGATCGCGGCGAAGGTCGCGGAAGGCGCAGGCCTCAGAGCTGGTCAGGTCGCCGTCGTTCAGGTCGGAAGCCTGCCCAAGACCTCCAGCGGGAAGGTGCAGCGGCGGAAGACGAAAGCGCAATTCGAGGCCGGCGAGCTGGAAGAGCACGTGCCGCTGGCGGTGACGGCATAGCGATGCGCCGCGTCCATCTCCTCGAGATCGAAGACCAGCCGTGGTGCCCGCGGCCCGTCCGCGACGGCGGCACGGACTGGTTGCACTTCATGGCGAACATGCACCAGGCGTTCGACGCCATTGCGCCCCGGCTGCGCAGCGCGATGAGCCGGTTCGGGTCCGATCGGATCGTCGATCTCTGCTCCGGCGGCGGCGGTCCGTGGCTGAGCCTCGCGCCGCTGCTCGCCCGATCCGGAAGGGTGGAGGTGAAGCTCACGGACCTCTACCCGAGCCGCAATGCGTCGCGCCGCATCTGGGCGGACTCCGCCGGGAGCGTCGAGTACTGCGCGGAACCGGTCGACGCTACCGAAGTTCCGGCCGGGCTCGAGGGAACGCGCACCCTGTTCAGCGCGTTCCATCACTTCCGCCCACGCGAGGCGCGGGCGATCCTGGCCGATGCGGTGAGGAAGCGCCGCCCGATCGTCGTCGTCGAGGGCAGCGACAACCGCCTGCTCGGCATCGCGCTGATCCTCCTCATGCCGCTCGCGATGCTCGCGCTGACGCCGCGCATTCGACCGTTCCGCTGGTCGCGGCTGATCTTCACCTACGTGCTCCCCGCGATTCCGCTGCTCGTCCTCGTCGACGGCATCGTCTCGATGCTGCGCATCTACAGCCCGCGCGAGCTGCGTGAGATGGTCGCGGGCGTTGCGGGCCACGAGACTTTCGACTGGGACATCGGCACGCAACCGGTCCGCGGCTCGCCGATCGGGCTCACCTACCTCGTCGGGGTGCCGCGAACGGGACCCGCGCCGGTCGGGCCGCCCGCCCCGCGGACATCAGAGGTTTCCCGTTGACGGTGAGCTCGTCGATGACAACGAGCCGCTGCCCGCGCCCCGGCGCGCTGATCCGGTCCCTCCCCATCGAGGGGACGCCGGTCGAGCGGCTCGTCGGCGAAACGCGGCAGCGCCTCAGGCAAATCCTCCAGGGCCGCTCCGACCGGCTGCTGGTGGTGATCGGACCGTGCTCGATACACGACCCCGAGGCCGCGCTCGAGTACGCTCGGCGCCTCGCCGACCAGCGTCGACGGCACGCTGCGGACCTCGAGATCGTGATGCGCGCGTACCTGGAGAAGCCGCGCACCACCGTCGGCTGGAAAGGGCTCATCAACGATCCGTACCTGAACGGCAGCGGCCGCATCGGCGACGGACTGCGCATCGCGCGCGATCTCCTGGTTCGCATCAACCGGGCCGGGACCCCCGCCGGCTCGGAGTTCCTGGATACGCTCTCGCCCCACTACATCGGCGACTTGATCAGCTGGGGGGCGATCGGGGCGCGTACCACCGAGTCCCAGGTCCACCGCGAACTCGCCTCGGGTCTGCCCATCCCGATCGGCTTCAAGAACGGCACGGACGGCAACGTGAAGGTCGCGGTTGACGCGATCCTCGCGGCGCGCGAGCGCCATCACCGTCTCGCGATCGGCAGGACCGGACGGGTGGCGATCGTGGAGACGCCCGGGAACGGCGACTGCCACATCGTCCTGCGCGGCGGGAAGCAGCCGAACTACGACGCGCGGAGCGTGGCCGTGGCGTGCGAACAGCTCGCGGCCTCGGGATTGCGCGAACACCTGGTGATCGACTTCTCGCACGCGAACAGCCGCAAGGACCACGCGCGCCAGCTCGAGGTCGGCGCCGACGTCGCGGCGCAGCTCGCGTGCGGCGAGCGGCGCATCGTGGGCGTCATGATCGAGTCGCACCTGAAGGACGGCCGGCAAGAGATCGTGGCCGGCCGGCCGCTTGCATATGGGCAGAGCGTCACGGACGCCTGCGTCGGGTGGGACAGCTCGGTGGCGCTGCTCGAGACCCTCGCCGGAGCCGTACGCCGGCGGCGCGAGACCAGGTGCCGCGCGGCCCCGCTCCGTCGAGAGACCGCGTCAGTGGAGAGTTGAGCCGGCCGGCGGGGCCCGGCGCCGCCGCCGGGTAACGCGCGATGCTGTCTCCGACCTGAGACACGCGTCGCAGCATCTTGGCGGTGGTGCCGCCACCCGGGCCGGTCCGACGCGTTGCCCCGCTCCTGTCCGCCCGGGGAGAGACATGCTCGACTACCGCCGCAAGCGGATGTCGCGCTTCGGTCGCTCGCTCCCCGTCCCACCAGGAGATGAAGCGAAGCACAGTCGCTCTGCGCCCGCGGTAAGCGCTGCCTCGAGCCCGTTCGCGGCGGGCTGCGAGCGTCGTCAGACCCTCATCTCGAGCGACAGCATGCGGATGTGCCCGGTGTCGGCCTGCTCCCTGTCCGACACGATCAGCGTCCACGTGCCCGCAGGCGGCTTGCCGCGGAGTGCGGCGAGTGCCGGCGTGCTCGCCGCGTCGTAAGTGCGGTTCAGGTTCTGCGTGCCCCGCCCCTCGCGATCGTGGAGCGTGATCGCATCCACCGCGGTCGCCGCCGGCGGCTTGATCTGCACCACGAGGTCGCCGATGAACGTGTGCTCGATGCCGACCGTGACGCGCACCTCGATGAGCGGATCGGTCTCGCCGACGCGCAACGTGGCGCGTGCGGTCTTGAGGTCGCGGATGGCGACGTTGCGGATCGCCGTCGCGGTGACGACGTCGCCCGCGTCGGCCGGCACCGCGAGCTCCACCGCGCGGCGCGCGTTGAGTCGCCCGAAGCCGTACAGGGGGCTGCGGCCGCTCGCGTCGTAGTTGCCGCCGGGGCGGTCAATCTGGTCGCAGCAGCGCTTCAGGATGTCCCGCAACTCGTCGCCGCGGAGCTGCGGGTTGCGGGCGAGGACGAGCGCCGCCACGCCCGCCGCGCCGGGGCACGCGCTCGACGTGCCGCCGAAGTCGTTCGCGTAGTTGCCCGCGGCGTCGCCGAGCCGCTGGTCCCCCGGGTTGTAGCCGGCGTTACCCGAGCGGTCCGTGGTCCAGATGCCGGTGGTGAGCGACGCGAAGCCATGGTTGCTCGGGAACGCGCACCAGACGGCGGCGCCGAAGTCGCTGTACGCGCTCTTCTTCCCGCGGTCGTTGCACGCGGCGACCGCGATCACCTGCGGATTGGCCGCGTAGCCGTCGTTGTCGACGCTCTCGTTGCCGTTGCCGGCGGCGAAGAGCACGACGCAGCCGCGTCCGCCGCGCCCGTTCCGCACGGCGTCGTCGATCGCGAGGCGCGTCGAGTCGGGCAGCGCGACCCGCTCGTCGTGCACCGGATCCGCGGGATCGGTGAAGTCGCCGTCCTCGGGGCCCCAGCTGCACGAGATCACGTCCGCGCCGTTCTGCGCCGCCCAGCGGAAGGCGTTCGCCTCGGCCATCGAGCCGAGCCCCGACATGAGCCGGATCGGCATGAGCCGGGCGCGCGGCGCGACGCCGGAAGCGGCGAAGTTCCCGTCCCCGCACGCGACCCCGGCGCAGGCGGTGCCGTGGTTCTCGCCGCTGCCGGGACGCGGATTGTCGGTGCCGCGGGTCGCATCGCGCGGCGCCACGATCTTGGCGGCGGAGCGGAACTCCTCGTGGTCGATGTCGATGCCGGTGTCGATGACCGCGATCGTGACGTTCTCGCCCTGCGAGAGCGCCCACGCCGAGACGACGTTCGCGTGCGCGTCGACGGCGGCGCCGTCTATCGTGGTGCGCTGCAGATGCCATTGCCGCGCGAACGCGGCGCGTGCGCGCACCCGGCGCACCAGCTCGGGATGGCAGAGCTCGACCTCGTCGTGGTCGAGGAGCCGCTCGGCGAGCCCGAACACCTCGGTGCCGATCCCCTGCTTCGCGCCGACGAAGAACGCGTTCCGCGCGAACGGCAGCTGCTGCTTGACCGCGAGCCTGAACCGCTTGAGCAGCGCACGGCAGGCGCGGGGGCCGGTGTCGTCGTCGAACTTGACGAACAGGTTCTCGGTGTAGAGCACCGGCGACTTCGAGGTCCGGTCGACGAGCACGCGGCCGGCGAACTCGAGCGCCTTCTCGCGCTTGAGCACCTTCCGAGCGCGATCCCGCGATGCGGTCGCGCGCGACCCGATGCGCCGGGCCGCCGGTCGCAGCACTTCGACGCCTGCGTCCGGGAAGCGGAGGTCGACCTCGTACCCCGCCAGGATCGCCCGCGCCTCGGCCGAGAGCGGGATGCGGTCCGGCCGGGTCGGGTCGGCGATTGCGCCGCGGCTCAGGCTGCGGACCGCAACGAGGTCCCTGCTGACGTCGAGGCTGACCTTCCTGCCCTTCCTGCCGCCGTAGCGCACCGTGTACATGGCTCCCTCCTCGCAAGAACGTCCACCCTTCTATTTCGTCCCGTTCGCGCTGACAATCGCACTAACGGACTAGGCAGAGCAAATGAGCGCAGCCTTCGAGGAGTTCCCCCGCCGGCTCGCCGGCATGGCCGACGGCGCGCCGCGCGAGTGGGTGGCGCTGGACGGGTGGCACGCGGTGCGCGGCGACGCGCGCCCCCCCGGGGCGGCGTTCACGCTGGAGGACGAGGGCGTCGCCGTGTATCGCGGCGCGCCGCCGGCTGCGCTCGAGCACGCGGCGATCCCGGTCTACGCCACGGGACCGAAGAGCCCACCGCTCGTACCCACGGATCTTGTGTTCGTGCGCTTCGCGGACCGTACGCCGGCCGACGCACGCAGCGCCGACCTCGAGCGGGCGGGGTACGCGATCGCGGAGGTTCTCGCCTACGCGCCGCACGCAGCGTGGGTGAGGGCGAGATCGGGCTCGGTTCGCGATGCGCTCGCCGGTCTGCCCCGCCTTCTTGCGCTGACGGGCGTTCGCACCGTCGAGCCGCAGCTCCTCGGCAGGCGCGTGCTGCGCCGCTGAGCGCGGATCACGCTCGGCCCGCATCGCTCGCAACCTCTTCGTGCGGCGGAACCCCGGGGCCGCAGCCCCTGCTACGATTGGCCAATGGAGCAGTCCGGGCACGCCCAAGGGAAGCGACCGAGCGCCCAGTTCCGGTCGACCGGCAAGCTGCGGATCGGCGATGACTGGAACGCGATCACCATCATCGCGCTGTCGCAGGAGAACCCCCTGAAGGCGGTGGCCGAGTTCGTGGAGAACGCGATCGACGCGGGTGCCCGAAACGTCACCATCGTGCGCGGCCGCGAGCGCGGCGAGCACTACCTCATGGTCGCCGACGATGGAGCCGGCGTCCCGAGGGACCAGGATGGTGTCCCCGATTTCCGCTACGTCGCGACCCACATCTGCGACTCGATCAAGCGGCGGCTGAAGACGAACGGCGCCCGGGGCATCCAGGGCGAGTTCGGGATCGGTTTGCTTTCGTTCTGGACGGTCGGCGAGGAGCTCGCGATGTCCTCGCCCGGAGCCGACGGGCGCACTTATGAGATGCGGATGAGGAAAGGTGACCCGAGCTACAGCGTCACGACCCGCCACGCGCTCGTGCAGGAGACGGGTACTCGGCTCAGGGTCCGGCCGCTCCTGCCTGGCGTCCGGCAACTCTCGGGCGAGAAGATCCAGTGGTACCTCGCCTCGGAGCTCCGCGAGCGGATCCGCTCCACCGCCGTCAACATCCGCGTGATCGATCGGCACGCACGCAAGGAGTTCGTCGTCGTGCCGCGGCAGTTCGCAGGCGAGCTGCTGCACCATTTGCCGGTGCCCGCGACCGCGCACGGCGAGGCGTATCTCGAGCTGTATCTCAGTTCCCCCGATCCCGGCAACGCCGTCGGCCTCTACCGTTCGGGCACCCGGATCCTCGGCGCCGTCACCGAGCTCGAGGCGTTTCGACGGGCGCCGTGGACTTCGGGCTACCTGCAAGGCATCGTGGACGTGCCGTTTCTCAACCTCACGCCTGCGACGCGCACCGGCGTCATCCACGATGCGGCGCTCGAGGCGTTCGTCGCCGCGATGGTTCCGGTCGAGGAGCGGCTCGCCGCCCTCATCGAGGAGCAAAAGCGCGCGGAGGAGGAGCGCACCAGCCGGGACACGCTGCGCGCGATCCAGCGCGCGTTCCGGGAAGCGATGATCTCGCTCCCGAACGAGGACTACGACTGGTTCGATGTCGCCGCGCGCCAGCGGGGCGCAACGGGCGCCGGCGGCGTATCCCCCGACGCACCGGAGGCGGATGGCGTGGCGCTGCCGGACGGCGGCGAAGAGGAACCCGTGTCCAGGCAGCGCCAGTTCTTCGACTATGCCGGGCCGCTGCACAGCGTGCGGATCGCTCCGGCTTCGTGCACGCTCGCGGTGGGTGCGGGCCGAAGCTTCCGCGCGGTCGCGCGCGACGCGAGCCGGCGGCTGATCGAGGACGGGGTGGAGTTCGCCTGGCGGATCGTCGAGGGGGCCGGCCAGCTGCAAATCCGCACGGGCGAGTTCGTGACCTTCGTCGCGCCGGACGAGCCGTGCCTCGTGCGGCTCGGGGTGATCGCCCGGCAGGGCGACGCGAGCTGCGAGGCCGAGGCGTTGGTGACGGTTACCGACAGCCTGCTCCCGGAGACGAAGGAACGCACCGCGAACCGGCAGGGGCTGCCCGGATACACGCTCGAGCACGCGCCCGGCAAGCTCTGGCGCTCGCGCTACGACGCGGAGCGGAACCTGATCGTGGTGAACAGCGGCCACCGCGACTTCATCTTCGCCTCGCGCGCGAAGGGGCTGAAGCTGCGCTACCTGATGCGGCTCTACTCGAAGGAGATGGTGCGCAAGAACTTCCCCGGCGCGCCTGCCGAGCAGCTCCTCGATCGGCTGATCGAGCTGTCGCTCTACACCGAGGAGCACCTGCGCTGAGCGGCGAGCGGGTCGAGGCGGGCGGCCAGCTCGATCTCTTTCTCGACTCCCAGGCGGTCAGGCTCGAGAACGAGGCGATCGACGCGCTCGCGGCGCGCGATGCAGCCCGCGCTGCGGCGAGCGTCAGCCAACTGCGGCGCGAGGCGCCCGACAGCTCGAGCCTGCCCGCCCTGGAGACCTTGGCCGGTGCGCTCGCCGCCTGGCGCCGTCCCGCGCTCGATGCCGCGGCGATCGTCCGGGCGGTGGAGTGGCTCGACGAGGAGATCCTGCCTGCAGCCAGGCGGGCGCTCGGATCGGTGGCGCAGGCGTTCGTCGGCGCCTTCTTTCACGACCTTGCCGATGCGGCGCGGGGACTTGCGTATGAGCCAGCGCGGCCCGCGGCACATCGGGCGTGGCTGTGTTTGCGATGCGGCGAGTGGGCCGACGCGGAGGCGGCCGCGCACGCGATCCCCGGCTCGGCCGAGAACCCCGATGCGCTGCATTGGCTCTGCGTGGCGCGCTACCGCCAGGGCGGCCTGATCGCGGCCAGGAGTTCGCTCTTCGCACTCGCCTGGCGCGCGCCGGAGCGGCTCGCGCCGACGCTCGTTGAGCTGGGCGACGAGCTGCTCGATCGCGACTGGCAGGCCTTCGAGGGGGCGTGCGAGTGGGAAAGCCTCGCAGAAGCCGAACTGCCGGCGTGGTTCCCCGCGTGGTACCTGCTCGAACACCCGGTGGTCGGAAAGGACATGGACGCCGTTGATTTTCCGGCTTCCCCGCCGGCCGCGGCAGCGCGCTTGCTGCTGCGGCTGATGGAGATGGAGCGGCGCGGCGACTGGCGGAAGCTCGCTGTGCAGCGTGAGCGGCTGCGCTGCCTGAACCGCGACATCTTCGCGCTCTACATGGCGCGCCGCGCGGTGCGGTACCTCTAAGGTCGCGACCCGACGTGCCGCGCTCCGCGAGCCCGAAGGCGTCCGGTTTCCTAGGTTCGGGGAGCACGAGGGTCGCCGCGTCAGCGGCTTTGACACCTCGTATCGTGACAACTAGCTGTTAGGCAGCAGGACCTGCGGTCGCTCGAGAGCGACCCTTTCCTGTGCGTCCCGGACGATCCGCTGGCTGACTCGATTCCAATTCAGGCGCATCGCCTCGACCGAGATTGCGAGATCGCGGGCGTTGTCGAGCGGTGCATTCGGGGGCGACGCCATTCTTGTGAGTTCCATGTTTCGTACCGCCTGCCGACTCGCCCCAAGTCGGAGCAAACGCATCATAGTCGATCGGGGTACGGTATCGGGGGCTTAATTCGCCGGCGCTCGAGCAGGCGATCCCATGGGGTTTCGGCCACGCTTCGCGCCGCTGCCCCCTCGTCGAGGGGGCAGCAGATACGTAGCGTCAGGCGGCTTTCAGATTGACGGCGGACGACTTGCCGTCGCGTCCCTGCTCCAGGTCGTACGAAAGCTTCTGGTTCTCGGTGATGCTGCCGAGCCCGGAACGCTCCACCGCCGAGACGTGCACGAACACATCTTTCGAGCCGTCGTCGGGTCGGATGAAGCCGAATCCCTTGGTGGGGTTGAAGAACTTCACGATGCCAGTAGACATGATGCCTCCAGGTCTGGCGTTGCCTCGCGCGAGAGTGCGCGGGGCATCAAATTGCCGATGGGAGAAGACCGGAAGTGGCGCCCGTGAGGGGATACTGCGGACGGACCCGAAAGCAGATTCGATGACGGGAATATGGGGCACGCAGAGGCTTTCGGCAAGAGGAACGGACGTCCCCGGCGAAAATTGCTTGCGGCGACGGATCCCGACGAGCCCGCCAGCGCCCCGGCGTCGCCACGCCATCACCGCCGAAGGCGTATAGTGAAACCTTCCACAGAGGCGCTGGCAGTTCCCACCTCTCACGCCCCCGACTGGCGACCCCGGGCCGACGGCCATCCCAAGGGGTTCGTTATGCGAGTGGTCGAGAAAATCTCCGGCACCGCCGGGCGCTACGTGCTCACCGGCACGGTCTCTCGCGACGAACGCGGTCGCTACATCGCTCACGCCAGCACGTATCTGCTGACGCCGGGTCCGCTGGATCGCATGCTCCGATCCGTCGCGACGGCGCCAGCGAGCGGACCCGACATCGAGGCGACCGGTGCGACGGCTCCGGAGGCGAGGACGCGTCTATGCCTTGCCGCGAAAGAGCGGCTGGCGGCAACCGTGACCAGCTTCGTGTGGCGCCCGGTGGTCGTCCTGGTGGCGAGCCAGTGGGGTCGGGTAGACCGGCACAACGGAATATGACGTCGCGGCCCGCGCACGCGCGCGGAGCGATGTTCGTCGTTACCGCGCAGGAGACGAGCCGGCTCGGGCATAACGCGGAGGTTTCGGCGGAGCATCTCTCTGCAGACCTCCACGGCTGCATCGTGCAGTACGCCTGATTGCCGGCCGCCGCCTCGTCTTCCATCCGGCGCAAAAGGCCAACCGCCGGCTTTCGTAGCGCCGGCGCAAGCCTGCATCCCGGCAGCGTTTGAACCGTGCAGCGTCGCCCGTTCACCCGGCCGTCATCGTCGCATTCCCGCCCGCGCGGCATTGGTCGACGGCCTCATCCTGCGCGCGCGTGGGGCCGGAAGGTCAGATTGAAATCGGCGATTCTTCGCGCCTTCGGACGCGGGTCGCAGGCTGCGCCGTGGGACAACGAAGAGTCCATCCGCGAAGAGCTCTTCAGCATCGAGCGTCTCGAGCAGCACGCCGAGAGCCTCGCGGCGGCCCAGCCCATCGCCGCGGGTCCGACGAGCGGGCGATCTCTCGCCGTCCGGCTGAAGGAGAACGAGTCGGTTCTGCTCGATGCGTATCGCGCCATCGCCGGCGCGGTCGGCGAGGGCCGTGCGATCACGCCGGCCGCCGAGTGGCTGCTCGACAACTATCACCTCGTCGAAGAGCAGATCCGCGAGATCCGCGACGATCTGCCGCCCGGCTACTACCGGCAGCTGCCGAAGCTTGCCGCCGGACCCTTCACCGGCTACCCGCGGGTCTTCGGCGTCGCCTGGGCCTTCGTCGCGCATACGGACAGCCGCTTCGACCCCGAGATGCTGCGCCGGTTCGTGCGCGCCTACCAGCGCGTTCAGCCGCTGACGATCGGGGAGCTGTGGGCGGTCGCGATCACGCTGCGGATCGTGCTCGTCGAGAATCTCCGCCGCGGCGCGAGGCGCATCGTTGCGAGCCGCGCCGCGCGCCGGGAAGCGGATGCCCTGGCCGACCGGCTCCTGGGCGTGAACGCGCCCCCGGCCGATGCGATCGCTCCGACCCTCCAACAGTACGAAGAGGGTCCCCTGCCGGCGGCGTTCGCCGTCCAGCTCGTCCAGCGGCTCCGGGACCAGGATCCGAAGGTCACGCCGGCGCTGCTGTGGCTCGAGGAGCGCCTGGCAGCGCAGGGAACGACCGCCGACGCGATCGTGCACGACGAGCACCAGCGACAGGGTGCGACGAACGTGACGGTCCGCAACGTCATCACGAGCATGCGCCTGATCTCGGATGTCGACTGGGCGGAGCTCGTCGAGAGCGTCAGCCTCGTCGACGAGACGCTGCGGCCCGGCAGCGACTTCGCGGCCATGGACTTCCCGACGCGCAACCTCTACCGCAGCGCGATCGAGGAGCTCGCGCGCGGCTCGAGGCTCTCCGAGCTGGAGATCGCGCGCGCGGCTCTGGCGGCCGCACGGGACCGGGCGCTTCAAAAACCGGAGGAGGGCGACGACCCTGATGGGCCCAGGCGCGATCCCGGGTATCACCTGATCGCCGGCGGCCGTCGCGCGTTCGAAGGGAAGGTCGGCTTTCGCGCGCCGATGCGGAGCTGGGCCGGCCGCTTCGGCGCGAGGATCGGCATCCGCGGCTATATCGGCGGCGTCATGGCGCTCGCCGCGATCATGCTGGCCTTGCCGCTGGCCGTGTTGGCGGGCGACGGAATCGGCGGCTGGTGGCTCGCTCTCCTTGCGGTGCTCGGGCTGATCCCGTCGATCGATGCGGCCAAGGCGTTCGTCAACCGCGGCGTCACGGAAACGTTCGGCGCGACGATCCTGCCGGGCCTCGAGCTCCGCGACGGCGTGCCTGCGCACCTGCGCACCGTGGTCGCCGTCCCGATCCTGCTGACGACGCCGGCGGCGCTCGAGGAGCAGATCGAGCGTCTGGAGATCCATCACCTCGCGAGCCCGGAAGGCGAGCTTCATTTCGCGCTGCTCTCGGACTGGACGGACGCCGCGACGGAGACCGTCGACGGCGACGACGCGCTCCTCGACGCCGCCGCCGCGGGAATCGCCCGCCTGAATCGCCGCTACGGACCGGCCGCCGGTGGGGACCGCTTTCTCCTGTTCCATCGCCGGCGGGTCTGGAACGACGGGCAGCAGCAGTGGATCGGGTGGGAACGCAAGCGCGGCAAGCTCCACGAATTGAACCGGCTGCTCCGCGGCGCGACCGATACGACCTTCATGGGCGTCGGCGAACGTCTGTCGGCCCCGCCCGCCGACGTCCGTTACGTCATCACGCTCGACGCCGATACGCGAATGCCGCGCGAAACCGCCCGCCGGCTGGTCGGCAAGATGGCGCACCCGCTCAATCGGCCGCGGTTCGACGTCGCGACGCGACGCGTGATCGAGGGATACGGGGTGCTGCAGCCGCGCGTTACGCCTTCGCTGCCGATCGGCCGCGAGGGATCGCTCTTCCAGCGCATCTTCTCCAGCGCGAGCGGCATCGATCCTTACGCCGCCGCCGTGTCCGACGTGTATCAGGATCTCTTCGGCGAAGGCTCCTACACCGGCAAGGGCATCTACGACGTGGATGCCTTCGAAGCCGCGCTCGACGGCCGCGTGCCCGAGAGCACGCTGCTCAGTCACGATCTCTTCGAGGGGACGTTTGCCCGCGCCGGGCTTGCCTCCGATATCGAGGTCGTCGAGGAGTTTCCGTCGCGCTACGACGTGGCCGCCGCGCGCCAGCACCGCTGGGCGCGCGGCGACTGGCAATTGTTGCCATGGATCTTCGGTCGCGCCGACGCCTCGACCGGCGACCGGGCCACGAGCGGACTGCCGCTGATCGGTCGCTGGAAGATGCTGGACAACCTGCGGCGGTCGCTCTCGGCGCCGGCGAGCGTCGTCGCCCTGATGGCAGGATGGACGCTGCCCCTCCAGCCTGCCGTCGTCTGGACCGCCTTCATCCTGTCGACGATCGCGTTGTCGACGCTGCTCCCCGTCCTCGCCGCGATCGTGCCGCGACGCGCCCGGGTCACGGCGCGCAGCCACCTGCGCGCGCTCGCCGCGGACGTCCGGCTCGCGCTGTCCCAGACGGCATTGCTCGTCGCGTTCCTCGCGCATCAGGCGTGGCTGATGGTCGATGCGATCGGACGAACGCTGTTTCGCCTGCTCGTGAGTCATCGGCATCTGCTCGACTGGGTCACGGCGGCCCAGGCGAAGGTCAGTCCGCGGCTCGACCTCGCCGGGTTCTATCGGCAGATGAGCGGCGGCGTCGCCATCGGCCTCGGCGCCGCCGCCGTCGTCTGGTGGGCGGGAAGCGACGCCTGGCCGGTGGCGGCAGCGTTCGTGATCGCCTGGATCGCGTCGCCGGCCATCGCGCGCTGGACGAGCCTCTCGCCGCTCGTCGCCGGCCGCCTGCCGGTCTCGGCCGCGGACGCCCGCGCGTTGCGACTGGTCGCGCGCCGCACCTGGCGCTTCTTCGAGACCTTCGTGACGCCGACCGATCACATGCTGCCGCCGGACAATTTCCAGGAAGACCCGAAGCCGGTCGTCGCGCACCGCACCTCGCCCACCAATCTCGGCGTCTACCTCCTCTCCGCGGTCAGCGCCCGCGACTTCGGCTGGGCGGGAACGATCGAGACCGTCGACCGGCTGGAAGCGACGCTCGCGACGATGAGCGGCCTGCAGCGGTTCCGCGGCCACTTCTACAACTGGTACGACACGCGGGATCTTCGACCGCTCGATCCGCAATACGTCTCGTCGGTGGACAGCGGCAATCTGGCCGGCCATCTGATCGCGCTCGCGAATGCCTGCCGGGAATGGCGCGGCCGCCCGGCGGCGAGCCCCGAGCTCGTCGCCGGCATCGAAGACGCCCTGCACCTCACGCGCGAATCCTTGCAGGCGCTTCCCGACGACCGGCGGACGCAGACGATCACGCGGCACCAACTTGGCGATGCGCTCGATGCGCTGGCCGCCGCGCTCGGCCGGTCGCCGATGCCGCCGGCGGAAATCGGTGCGCGGCTGGCGGAGGTCGCACCGCACGCCGCCACGATGGCCGACATCGCCCGCACGCTCGCGAGCGAACGCGGCGACGATGCCGGCGCCGAGATGCTGTTCTGGGCGGAGGCCACGCTGGCGTCGATCGAGAGTCATCGCCGCGACGTCGCACCGGCCGCCGACGCCGCGCGCTCCCTCGAACGGCGCCTGACGACGCTCGCGGCGACGGCACGGACGATGGCCGGCGCGATGGAGTTCGGCTTTCTCCTCGACCCGGAGCGCAAGCTCCTCTCGATCGGTTACCGCGTCGCGGACGGGAGTCTCGACCCGAGCTGCTACGACCTGCTCGCCTCCGAGGCGCGCCTTGCGAGCTTCGTCGCGATCGCCAAGGGCGACGTCCCGTCGCGGCACTGGTTCCGGCTCGGGCGCGCCGTCACCCCGATCGGACGCGGCGCGGCGCTGATTTCCTGGTCGGGATCGATGTTCGAGTACCTGATGCCGTCGCTCGTGATGCGCGCACCGGCCGGCAGCCTGCTCGAGCAGACGAGCCGCCTCGTCGTCCGCCGGCAGATCGAGCTATGGCGCCAAGCTCGACGTGCCCTGGGGAATCTCGGAATCCGCCTACAACGTCCGCGACCTGGAGCTCACCTATCAGTATTCGAACTTCGGCGTCCCGGGCCTGGGTCTGAAGCGCGGTCTCGGCGAGAACGCCGTCGTCGCGCCCTACGCGACGGCGCTCGCGGCCATGGTCGATCCGGGAGCGGCGGCGCGCAACTTCGCCCGCCTCGCCGCCATCGGCGCGCGCGGCCGCTACGGCTTCTACGAGGCGCTGGATTACACGCGCACGCGTCTGCCCGAAGGGAAAGACGTCGCGATCGTCCGCGCCTTCATGGCGCACCATCAGGGCATGACGGTGGTCGCCATCGCCAACGCGTCTCCTGGACGGGGCGATGCGGGCGCGGTTCCACGCCGAGCCGATCGTGCAGGCGACGGAGCTGCTGCTGCAGGAACGCACGCCGCGCGACGTCGCGGTGGCTCATCCCAGGGCGGAGGAAGTCGACGACGGCAGCGACGGTCCGCGACCTGGAGCTGCCGGCGGTGCGACGGCTCCGCTCCGCGCACGACGCGACGCCGCAGGTGCACCTGCTCTCGAACGGCCGGTATGCGGTGATGCTGACGGGCGCCGGCTCCGGGTACAGCCGCTGGGGCGATCTCGCGCATCACGCGCTGGCGCGAAGACGCCACGCGCGACGACTGGGGCAGCTACGTCTTCCTGCGCGACGTGCAGAGCGGCGACGTGTGGTCCGCCGGCTACCAGCCGAGCGGCGTCGAGCCGGACCGCTACGAGGTCACGTTCACCGAGGATCGCGCCGAGTTCGTCCGGCACGACGGGCCGATCACGACGACGCTCGAGGTCGTCGTCTCGCCGGAGGACAACGCCGAGGTTCGCCGCGTCTCGATCGCGAATGCGGGCAGCACGGGTCCGCGGGACATCGAGGTCACCTCGTACGCCGAGCTCGTGCTGGCGCCGCCCGCCGCCGACACGGCGCACCCGGCCTTCTCCAAGCTCTTCGTGCAAACCGAGTATCTCGCCAGGGACGGCGCCATCCTGGCGACGCGGCGGCGTCGATCGCCCGGCGAGCCCGAGATCTGGGCGGCGCATCTTGCCGTCGTCGAAGGCGAGGCGGTGGGCGAGCCGGAGATCGAGACCGATCGGGCGCGCTTCCTCGGCCGCGGACGCGAGGCCCGCGCGCCGATCGCGGTGATGGACGGCCGGCCGCTTTCCAATACCGTCGGCACCGTGCTCGATCCCGTTTTCGCGCTTCGCCGCCGCGTGCGGGTTCCGCCGGGCAGGACGGTGCGCATCGCGTTCTGGACGGTCGTCGCGTCGTCTCGCGGCGAGGTGCTGGACCTGATCGACAAGCATCAGGACGCGACGGCCTTCGACCGCGCGGCCACGTTGGCGTGGACCCAGGCGCAGGTGCAGTTGAGCCATCTCGGCATCGACGCGGAGCAGGCGGGCCTCTTTCAGCGTCTCGCGGGCCACGTGCTCTACGCCGATCCCACGCTGCGCCCGTCGTCGGACGCCATCCGCCGCGGCGGCGGCGCGCCGGCGGCGCTCTGGGCGCAGGGCATCTCCGGCGACCTCCCGATCGTTCTCGTGCGGATCGACGACATCGAGGACATCGCCATCGTCCGCCAGCTGCTGCGCGCCCACGAATACTGGCGGATGAAGCAGCTCGCCGTCGATCTCGTGATCCTGAACGAACGGGGATCGTCCTATGTCCAGGATCTGCAGATCGCCCTGGAGACGCTGGTCCGGACGAGCCAGTCGCGACCGCAGATCGGAGCGGACGTCGCGCGCGGCGCCGTGTTCGTGCTGCGCGCGGATCTCATTTCGGCGGAGACGCGCGCCCTGCTGCTCGCCATGGCCCGGGCCGTGCTGGTCGGGCGACGGGGAACGCTGTCGGAACAGCTCAGCCGTCTCCAGGAAGCGGAGACCGCGCCGCCGGCACGCGCGCCACCGCAGCGCGTGCCGTCCGCGGCCGCTCCGCCGGCCGTTCCGGCTGCCGCCGGACCTCGAGTTCTTCAACGGGCTCGGCGGATTCGCCGCGGACGGACGGGAGTACGTGACGATCCTCGGCGCCGGGCCAGTCGACGCCGGCGCCGTGGATCAACGTCATCGCCAATCCCGCGTTCGGCTTCCAGGTCGCGGTCGAGGGCAGCGGCTACACCTGGTCGGGCAGCAGTCGCGAGAACCAGCTCACGCCGTGGTCGAACGATCCCGTCACCGACCGGCCGGGCGAGGTCCTCTATCTGCGCGACGAGGACTACGGGCGAGCTGTGGGGGCCGACGGCGCTGCCGATCCGCGACGAGTCCGCGCCCTACGTCGCCCGGCACGGCCAGGGATACAGCCGGTTCGAGCACGCCGCGCACGGCATCGCGCTCGATCTCCTCCAGTACGTGCCGCTCGACGATCCGGTCAAGATCTCGCGGCTGACGATCCGGAACACGTCGCGGCGAGCCCGGCGGCTTTCGGTCACGGCCTATGTCGAGTGGGTGCTCGGCCCGTCCCGCAGCGCCTCCGCGCTCTCGGTCGTGACGGAGATCGATCCGGAGACCGGCGCGATGTTCGCGCGCAACCCCTGGAGCATCGCGTTCGGCTCCCACGTCGCCTTCGCGGATCTCGGCGGACGGCAGACCGCCTGGACCGGCGACCGGCGGGAGTTTCTCGGCCGCAACGGCACGCTCGACAACCCGGCCGCGCTGGCCGGGGACGCGCCCCTCTCGCAGCGGGTCGGCGCCGGCCTCGACCCCTGCGGCGCCCTGCAAGCGCCGGTCGAGCTCGAGCCCGGAGGCGACGGTGGAGATCGTCTTCCTCCTCGGGCAGGCGGCGACGGCGGCCGATGCGCAATCGCTGATCGCTCGCTACCGGGCGGCCGATCTCGATGCGGTCCTGCGCGAAGTCGTCGCGCATTGGGACGACGTGCTCGGCACGGTGCAGGTGAAAACGCCGGACCGGTCGATGGACCTCATGCTGAATCGCTGGCTGCTCTACCAGACGCTCGCCTGCCGCATGTGGGCGCGCTCGGCGTTCTACCAGGCGAGCGGCGCCTACGGTTTCCGCGACCAGCTCCAGGACGGCATGGCGCTCGCGCTGTCGCGACCGGCGCTGACGCGCGAGCATCTCCTGCGCGCCGCGGCCCGGCAGTTCGTCGAAGGGCGACGTCCAGCATTGGTGGCTGCCGCCGTCCGGCCAGGGCGTGCGCACGCGCATTTCCGACGATCGGGTATGGCTCGCGCTACGCCGCCGCGCACTATGTCGAGACGACCGGCGACGTCGCGGTGCTGGACGAGCCCGTTCCGTTCCTCGAAGGCCAGCCGCTCGGGCCCGGCGAGCACGACGCCTACTTCCAGCCCATGCTCGCGGACGAGAGCGCATCGCTCTTCGAGCACTGCGCGCGCGGGCTCGACCAGAGCCTCGCCGTCGGCGAGCACGGCCTGCCGCTGATCGGCACCGGCGACTGGAACGACGGCATGAACCGGGTCGGCGAGCGGGGCAAGGGGGAGAGCGTCTGGCTCGGCTGGTTCCTGCACGCGACGCTCGCGGCGTTCGCGCCGCTGGCGAAAGCGCGCGGCGAAGCGGCGCGCGCTGCTCGGACGTGGCTCGCGCACGCCGCGCGGCTCCGCAGCTGCGCTCGAGCGGGACGGCTGGGACGGCGACTGGTACCGGCGCGGCTATTTCGACGACGGGACGCCGCTCGGCTCGTCCACGAGCGACGAATGCCGGATCGACTCGATCGCGCAATCCTGGAGCGTGATCTCCGGGGCGGCGGAGCCGGCGCGCGCCGCGCGCGCGATGGCCGCCGTGGACGAGCAGCTCATCCGTCGCGGCGACGGTCTCGCCCTGCTGTTCACGCCGCCCTTCGATCGCACGCCGCTCGATCCCGGATACATCAAGGGCTATCCGCCCGGCATCCGGGAGAACGGCGGCCAATACACCCATGCCGCCACCTGGTCGGCGATCGCCTTCGCCGCGCTCGGCGACGGCGACAAGGCCGCCGAGCTGTTCTCGCTCCTGAATCCGATCAACCACACGAGCACGCGGGCGGACGTGCAGCGCTACAAGGTCGAGCCCTACGTCGTCGCCGCCGACGTCTATTCGGTCGCGCCGCACGTCGGGCGCGGCGGATGGACGTGGTACACCGGCTCGGCCGGCTGGCTGTACCGGGCCGGGATCGAAGCGATCCTCGGCTTTCGTCTGCAGGGCGCGTTCCTGTGCCTTGCGCCCTGCATCCCCAAGGCGTGGCCGCGTTTCGAGATCGTCTTCAAGTATCGCTCGGCGCGCTACGAGATCGCGGTCGAGAACCCCAACGGCGTCAACCGTGGAGTCGCTCACGCCGAGCTGGACGGCAGGACGCTTCCCGGCCGGCCGGTGCGAGTGCCGCTCGTGGATGATGGTCAAACCCATCAGGTGCGCGCAATTCTCGGTTAAGGTCGAGGTCGGGCCCGGTGACCTCGGAAGCTGAAACAGTCATCGCCGAAACCCGCGCCTGGGTCGATCGCGCCGTGATCGGATTGAATCTCTGCCCGTTTGCCAGGGCAGTGCAGGTCAAGAACCAGATCCGCTATGTCGTCAGCGATGCGACCGGTGCGGAGGCTTTGCTCGCCAGTTTGTGTGAAGAGCTGCACCTTCTCGCTGGCGCGGACCCCGCGCGGGTGGAAACGACGCTGTTGATCCACCCTCGCGTGCTCACGAACTTTGTCGACTTCAACGGGTTTCTGGGTGCCGCCGATGCCGCGCTCGGGGAGCTGGGTTACGCCGGGGTGTTGCAGGTGGCAAGTTTCCACCCGCAGTATCAGTTCGCAGGCACCGCTGCCGATGACGTGACGAACGCGACCAACCGCTCGCCCTATCCGACCTTGCATCTGCTGCGCGAGGAGAGCATCGACCGGGCCGTGGCCGCCTTCCCGGAGGCCAAGGCGATCTACGAGCGCAACATCCGCACGCTGCAAGCGCTCGGACCGCAGGGTTGGGCGACGCTGCAGGCGCAGTGCCGAAGCGCTGCGCAGGATGCGAAGAACCGGGCCCGACGACGCTGATGCGACGGCGGCCCCGAGGTCAGCCGAGAGTCGATCTGCTCATCCCGTTCCAGCTTGCTGGGTCGCGCTCATGCGCTCCGCCAGAGTCTGCTGCCACACGGGTACACGGCCGAAGTAGTGAGCGGCGTGCAGTGTCTCGAGACCCCGGCCCGCGTCGAACACGAAGGTCGGGAAGCCCTGTCCACCGACGCGCCGCAGCAGATCGCGGCTCGCGGCGACGTGCTTCGCCGCGGCGGGCCCGGTAACGTTTTCCAGCGTCGGCTTGAACGTCGCCTCGGGAAGCCCGATGTCGGCGGCGAGCTCGACGAGCACCCCGCGGTCCGCAACGCGCCGGCCCTCGACGTAGTGGGCCTTCTGGATGCGCTTGAGCATGTCGAGCCCGCGCCCGCCAAGCTGCTCGGCGGCAAGGATGGCGTCGATCGGCGGCTCGGAGTCGAGCACCGCGCCGCCGTCGTTCAATAGGCCGGTGAGATATGCCTCTCCGAACTCCTGTCCGGTGAGCGCAGCGATGCGCTGGTCATGCTGCAGCACATAGCGGCGCAGCCCCTCGGTGACCGGCTGCCGGTCGAGGCCCGTCATCAAGCCGCCGGCATGCAGTGCGATATCCAGGCCGTTCACGTGGCGCGCGGCCTCGATCAACGGCGAAGCGCCGTAGCACCAGCCGCACAGCGGATCGAAGATGTAGTGGAGGGTCGGTCGGCTCATTGCGGCTCCTTGCTGGATACGCTCGTTCGGTCAGTGGTGAGCACGACGCCTAAGCCGCGCGGGTTGCCGTCAGGGTACTAGATCACGCTCGCAATGATGTTGATGCTGAGCGCGAGCACGGCGATGTTGAACATGAACGCGAGGATGCCGTGGATCATCGTCAGCCGCCGCATGCTGCGCGACGCCACCGCGACGTCGGACACCTGCGAGGTCATCCCGACCACGAACGCGTAGTACGCGAAATCCAGGTAGTCGGGCTCGCGGCCGCCCGGAAACTGGAGGGAAGCGGTGGCCGCCGGCTCACCGCGCGGGGCGGCGTGGTAGCGGTGGGCGTAGTGGAACGCGAACACCGTCTGGATCAGGAGCCACGACGAGACCAGCGCGGTGATGGTCAGCGTGAGGTGCCAGGTGCGCGCCCAGAACGGGAGGTCCCGGATGGTGCCGGCAACGAAACCGATGGCGACGATGCTGGCGCACGCCGCACCCACCACGAACAGAAATATGACGTAACCACTCTGATCCTGGCCCAGCGCATGGTCACGCGTGACTCTGGCGTCGGTCCGCCCGATGAGCACCCATGCGAGACCAAGGTAGGCCAGCGTGCCGAGATCCCAGCTGGCGACGGCACGCGTGTGCCACGAGATCGAGTCCGGCTGCACGACGAACGCGACGGCTCGCGACGGCCAGCGCCGTCCCCAGGCGCCGCTTTGCCCCGACGCGAGCGATCCACGGCGTGTTCCGCAGGTCATCCATAAGCGATAACAGAAGCTCTCGGCCTCGGGTGCGATAGCGTACAGACAGACCTCGGTGCGAGGGAGGAGATTGATGGTGTGCGCGCAAACGGCGTGTCGGTGTCGGGTTCCGGTCGTGATCGGCGCCGATGCGATCCAAGCGCGCGATGGGTCTGATTCAGATGCGGAAATATCGTGACCGCGGCGATCGGTCGCTCAATGTGCGCTGCCGAACCGACTTGTTCGCGGTTCGGGAGCAGGCTGCGGCCTCAGATATCATCATCGCGTCCTTCCCGGGCTGCGCGCTCGAGGCGAGTCGCGTGAGATACGTGGCACCATCGTCATTCTCACCAAAGTGAGAGGGCGTCAATGAACCGTGGAGACGACCATGCAGAAGGAAACGCTCCTGACCGGCGTTCAAACGTTGCGCAAGCGCGCCCGCCAGCGCATCGACGAAGGCGCGGTAACCGCGGGCTACAGCGCAGACCGCGAGACCGTCCTGAAGCTGCTCAACGACTCGCTGGCCACCGAGATCGTCTGTGTCCTGCGCTACCGTCGCCATCACTTCATGGCCAAGGGAATTCAGTCGAAGAGCATCGCCGACGAGTTCCTGGCGCACTCGAACGAGGAGCAGGGCCACGCCGACGAGATCGCCGCACGCATCGTGCAGTTGGGCGGCGAGCCTAATTTCGCACCCGACGGCCTGGTGAGCCGCAGCCACGCCGAATACGTGGAGGGCGAGTCGCTGGTGGACATGATCAAGGAGGACCTGGTAGCCGAACGCATCGCGATCGACAGCTATCGCGAGATCATCCAATACCTGGGTGACAAAGACCCGACGACGAAACGCATGCTGGAAGGGATCCTCGCCGTCGAAGAGAAGCATGCCGACGAGATGGCGGACCTGCTCGAAGGCCTGCCTGCGGAATTGAAGCAGAAGAAGGGCACGTAGGCGCCCGAGGTCCCGCAGTACGCGGAACGGCGGGGCTTTCATCCACTCCCTCTTCGAAGGAGAAGCGTTATGGGCATTTATCTGTTCATGCACTAGACCCGCCACTCGACGATCCACCGCACTGTAAGCGGCGTGTGGCGCAGCCGCGGTACACGGTCTTGCGAGATCGACTGAGAGTCGCCTCGACCGCTCGTCAATGATTTCGATGAAGGAGACAGCAATGGAGACAATGCGCACCTTAACCCGCACCGTCGATGATGCAAGCGCCGGGGCGCATAGCGCGATCGATAGTGTGTCCAGCGCCGCGCGTCCCGCAGTCGACCGACTTGCATCCGGCGCGCACGAGGCCGTCGACAAGATCGCGGGTGCGGCCGCTCAGGCGGCGGACGCCCTCGAAGTGAAAGGCGAGCAACTGAAAGGTGTACAGGTGCGAGTGATGGACGAGTGCCGCGGGTACGTACGCGAGCACCCCGTGGCGTCGCTTGGGATCGCTCTAGCGGTTGGATTCGTCTTGAGCCGCCTGCTGAGCTCCCGTTAAACCTGACGCGTCTACTGGCGCCCGCTGTAGGCGATCGATGCGGGTCTGAAGCAAGCCGAGGCGGAGATCGAGCGGGCGGATTCGCTGCGCCGGGTGGTCGATTCCGGCCTTCTCATGGCGGCAAGCTCGCCGCCTGGATTGCTAGTCGCCCAGCAATTCGGCGACCGGGTGGAGCTGCTCGACGTGCTGCGACACGACGTTCACGATGACGGTGATCGGGATGCTGAGCAGCCTGCCCCAGACGCCCATAGCCAACCCCAGAACAACAGCGAGATAAATACGGGGTCCTTCTCGCCGCATCCTGGACGAAGTTGCGATCGCTGTCGACCTTGTCAGTGATCGAGGCTGCTCAGATTCCCACCGTCGCTTACAGGCTATTGTTTGAACAGAGCGGACGCCTGGTCCGTGGCGCTTTTCGTCGCGGCCCACGCCGCGTCGACGCCGGCCTGCATCTGCTGCCACGCCGATTCGTTGGCCGCTTGCATTTCCTGCAGTTTCTTGTACGCGGCGTCGCGGTTGGCGCGCATCGTCTTGAGTTGCTCGGCGTATTTCGCGCGCGCGTCGGCGTTCATTTGCTCGGCTTTAGCGCTCAGTTTGTCGACCTCGGTATCCCAGCTCTTGATCTGCGATTCCATGATCGCGACGTAGTCGTCTTTCATGCTCATGGTATGAGTCCTCATGTTTGCTCGCATTCACGGCGATGCGCTGCCACCGTCCGCGACGCTCGTGGCAGCGCGCACCGCTCGTTGAGATCGTGCGGGCCGCTGCACCGGGCATCGAAACCGGGACGGTTCGGTGGAAAGAAACCTCGAATATGGGTCAAGGGGTCGCCACGAGGAGCTGCCCGCCTTCGGCCTCCCAGTTATCCCGGGCGGCATGCTCGGAACCTTCGTAACGTCGGGCGGCCTCTTCCCAGTTCGCCACCGCCCACCAGCCCTTTAAATAGTCCGCTCGCCGGTCTTCATACTTCAGATAATAGGCGTGTTCCCACACATCGTTGACCAAAATCGGGTAATGACCCTGCAGCAAGGGGTTCTCGTGACCGAACGTGCTGAACACCTGCAGCGTGCCGGCATCGAGCCGCGTTCTCGCAAGCCAAACCCATCCGGATCCAAACCGTTGTTGACCCACTTCGGCAAATCGGGTTTTCAGCTGTTCGACACTGCCAAAGTCGCGCACGATAGCGTCAGCAAGCGGGCCGGCCGGCGCGCCGCTTCCGGTGGGAGTCATGGCTCGCCAGAACAGACTATGGTTCACGTGTCCGCCGGCGTTGTGCCGCACGGCGGTGCGGATTTCCTTCGGAACCTTGAGCAAGTTGAGCAACAGCCAGATCGCCGTGCGCCCCTGCAACTCCGGGAATTTCTCCAGTGCCGCGTTCAACTTCTCCACATACGACGCATGATGCTTGTCGTGATGCAGCATCATCGTGCGTGCGTCGATGCTCGGCTCGAGGGCCGCATACTCATAGGGCAGCGGCGGCAGCAGATGTTTCGCAGGAACAGGCTCTCGCCGAGTGGGCGCATCGCCCGGTCTGGGCATTACGTTCGTAATCATTCGGTTCGCCTTCGACTAAGCTGAGCAGGGTTCGGCGGGCTCTATGGTTGGCCGGGACGTCGCGACACTTGCGATCCACATCAGCGAGTGCGGAGATTGATCGACTTGCGTTCGCATGTTGATGTCTTTGTGTCTGGCTGTTTCGAGCGACGCGCATGCCGATCTCGTCTTCACCGAAGGCCGAGCTTCGCAGTATGCGATCTGCACACCACATCGAAACGCCAAGAAACAGCTTAGCCGCAAGACCGGGCGCAGTCGGTACGGTAGCGCACATGAGGCGGCAGTCGGATGGATGAACCGCCCGGCGGGCCACGGCGCGACCGCAAGGTGTTGCCGAACTCGGTCACGTGGGTGTGGGCTCTCTTGCATTCGGAGCGCTAGCGCACAGACAGCGCACGTTCTGATTCGTACTCTGAGCCTCAAGGCAAATGGTGACTCGAGGTGGGGCATCCGTCCGGAAAGGGTCATTCCCCGACGGACACCGCGATCCCATCCTTTATCTCACGCGAAGGAGAAGCTCATGAGCAATATCGTCTACATCGTCGGCTTAATCGTCATCGTCGTCGCTGTCTTGTCGTTTTTCGGGTTGCGCTAGAGCGTTAAGGAGTGCCTCGGAGGTAGTACGCCCGGCCGCGGCTCCGCTGGATGGCGGCGGGCCGTCATCGTGTACCCCACCCGGGCAGGTATGGGAAGGGTGGGCTAGTGCTCGCCGTCACCGCGAGACCGGGGATGACCTTGATGCGGTGTGCCCGCGCAGCGTAGCGACGGCCGGCTTACCGGGAGCGCGCGGCCATGGCGGCATGCCGGAGTGCATCCCGCGACCACGTTCCTCAACCGCTGCGCGCCCGCTGCAGCTCCAGTCAGCGGGGCCGATTTACGGCTTGATAGAGCGGCATGACGGTCGGCAATAACGACTCGATCTCCTGGACACGAGCTGCGTCGGCCGGGTGGCTACTCAGGAACCCAGGTGGATTCCCGCCCTTGTTGGCGGCGATCATTTTCTGCCACAACGTAACCCCGGCTCGCGGGTCATAGCCCGCCCGTGCCGCAAGTTCCAGACCGATGCGGTCGGCTTCGCCCTCATCGGAGCGGCTGAACCGGGTCGCGATCAAGGCCTCGTAACCGACATTCGCAAGCCCGGCCGAGCCCTCGCCGAGGCCGAACAGTGCGGCACCGACGCCGATCGCGGTCTGCGCGGCGATCGCCTGCGACATGTGTTCACGCGCATGCTCGCGCAACGCATGCGCTATCTCGTGCCCCATCACGATCGCGATCTCGTCGTCGGTCAGACGGAGCTGGTTGATGAGCCCACTATAAAACATGATCTTCCCGCCGGGCATGCAGAACGCGTTGAGCTCGTCACTGGTCAGCACGTTCACTTCCCACTTCCAGCCGGGTGCGTCGGGGCGGAATACCGCGGTCTGCGGTTCGATGCGGCTCGCCACCGCGCGCACGCGTTGGAGCATCGCGGGATCCCGGTTCAACGCGCCTTGGCGTGCTGCGTCCGCCTTCAGCTTGGCGTAGCTTTGCGCGGCCATCTCCTCGAGCTGCTGCGAAGAGACGAGCATCAGTTGAGAGCGATCGGCGCCGACTGCGCCACCCGCGGTGGTGGTCGCGCATCCGCTGAGCGTCCCTAACCACAAGCCGAACAGTATCGCCGCGAAGATTCGAAAGGTAGACATGATCTCCTGCCGTTAATTGCTTTCTCGAGCCGCGCCTCACTCTCGAGACAGCTCCCACACCCTTCCTGTGCAGACCCGGGCGTGCGACTCGACCGAGATCCGCGGTCAAAGATCGCGTCAAATATGGCCTGTGGCCAGCATGACGACTACCACTACCGCCAAGAGGCCAACAACACCGCTCGGCGCGTAACCCCATTGCTTGCTGTGTGGCCAGCTCGGAAGTACACCGAGCAGGGCGAGAACCAGTACGATCAAGAGCACCGTTCCTAATGTCATTTCGCTTCTCCTCGTGTTGCCATCCACGACCCCGCGTACACCCGCACTGCGCTGAGTGGAGGATCGTTACGGGAATTGTCCTCTCGCTCAGTAAGACTCTCTGTGCGCCGGCGTACCCAACGCAGAAAGTCTTTCTGGGCTGGCGGGACTGCGCGATCGGATTGGAGTTGATGCGTTCGAGCCGCCCAAACGCTTCTTCGGGTAGCTGATCGCGGTCAGCCCCACGGCGTGACCAGCGCTGGCGCTAAACCGACGCGACGCCGCTTTGGCGGGTCTTCGTGAATTGATGACGTGCGGCGGGTTTACTTCAGACGAATGTCCCCGAACAACCCAAGTACCCCGACGACGATCAGGTAAGCGGCGACAATGTAGTTCAGCAACCGGGGCACGATCAGAATGAGAATACCGGCGATAAGCGAGACCAGGGGAGCAAGGCTCAAGGTAATGTTCATGATCGACTTCCTTTGCGCACAGAAACTGATCGTTGCTGCAATTGTCGCCCTCTCCTCGGGACCCTCTGTGCGCTCGCGTACCCACGACGAGGAATATTCGCCGTGGTCTTGACGCAGGTGCCGTGCGATCGCGTGGTGATAGCGGATGTTTTCTAGGTCCAGCCGCTGTTGGGTCATGGCATTCATGACATCGCTCGATCGAAGAGTCCTGAGCCGAGGCTAGTTCGACCGCAACAGCCCGTACTCACCCGGCGCGAGCGCGCCCGCCCGACAAAGGCCGTTCATTACTTGATAGGCCGAAACGAACGTCGGCGAGCCGCCGAGCCACGCGTCGAAATGCTGGTCGAGGTACGGATCTGCACCGCCGTGTACGAAACCGACGAAGGACCACGGAATGCTTCCATCCAGCTCAGCGCGCGCGGAGAAGAAGCCCCTTTGTGGAAAGGTCTGGCGTACCAGGCATTCCAGTTCACACATTTGGATGATCTTCATCTTCGCACCTTGCAATGCAATGCGGATGTTTCTCGCCTTCGCTCGACGTCGCGAGATGCTCGTCGCGCAGCGTTGGACAGCGCCCGTCTGCGTAGGAAAGGAGCGCTGCCGGCGAGTCGCGCCGTCCACCGCGGGGTCCCGCTGGGCAGCGGTAGCGGTATCGCGGCCAGATCAGGCTGATCACCCGATCGATGAACCGGCGCGGCACGCGGATGAGGATCCGCGGACGTGCCGGAGCCGCGACACCTCGGGCATTCGTGTGTAACAGATCCTGCCACGGCTTTCTGCCAGTCCAGTAGGCGAGTCGTTCCCCGATTATGCAAATCTCCCCGGCGCCATCTGTACGCTGGCAGACAGATGGACTAGACTTTCTTCGGCAACGTCGAACGTCAACCGGACATGCCAGCAATACCCGCCGCGCAGTCTCCCGACACGAACGGGCTTCTGGCCGTCCTGCCGGCGGCCGAACGCGAACGCCTCTATCCCCACCTCGAACCGGTCGCGATGGCGCTCGGCGAGGTCGTCTACGAGTCCGGCAGCCGGCAGGACTACGTGTACTTCCCCACGACCTCGATCGTGTCCCTGCTCTACGTCATGGAGGACGGCGCGTCCGCCGAGATCGCCGTGGTCGGCAACGAGGGAATGGTCGGGATTGCCCTCTTCATGGGAGGTGAGACGACGCCGAGCCGCGCCATCGTGCAGAGCGCCGGCGCGGCGTTCCGGCTTTCGGGGCAGCTGCTGAAGCGCGAGTTCACGCGCGCCGGGCCGATGCAGCATCTGTTGCTGCGCTATACCCAGGCGTTACTGACGCAGATGGCGCAGACGGCGGTCTGCAACCGGCATCATTCGGTCGATCAGCAGCTCTGTCGCTGGCTGCTGCTGAGCCTCGATCGGCTGCCCTCGAACAAGCTCACCATGACGCAGGAATTGATCGCCAACATGCTCGGGGTGCGCCGCGAAGGGGTCACGGAGGCCGCCGGGAAGCTGCAGAGCGCAGGCCTGATCCACTACAGCCGTGGCCGCATCACGGTGCTGGATCGGCCGGGACTGGAGGCCCGGGCTTGCGAGTGCTACGACGTGGTGAAGAGGGAGTCCGATCGCCTGCTCCCCGATACGCCCGCGACGTGATCCTGTGAGGGTGGGGCAGCCCCTTCCTGAGGTTCACGATCTTCTGGGCGTGGTGATCGATCATGCCGCTGGCGAAGGAGCTGGCGCTGTCGGCGGCCACGACGACACCGTCGTTGATCTTGACCGACACGAGCAGAGTCACTGCGCGCTAGCCGAGGATGCGGTCGTACACGTTCTGGGCGGACCGGTAGCACCCGCAGGCGGCGGCTTCCAGGCCGCTGCGGGCGAGAATCGTGATGTTGCCGCGGTGGTAGCGAATCAGCTTTCGCCGCTGCAGCCCGCCCGCCGCCTTGGTCACTCCGACCCGGCGCACACCGAGCATATGAGCGAGGAGCTCGTGGGTCAGATGGAACTCGTCCGCGTGCGCCCGGTCGTGGGTCATCAGCAGCCAGCGGGCGAGCCGCGCCTCCAGTACGTGGAAGTGCGTGCACGCTGCCGTTTGCGCGAGCTGCGCCATCGACACGTAGAGGTAGCGGTTCAGCTCGCGCTGCAGGGCAGCGCTATGGGCGAGCTCGCGGAGGAACGGCGCAGCATCCATTCGCAGCGCGGCGCCCGCGCCCTGGACCAACGCGCGCAAGGGCGAGACGTCCACGCCCAGCATGAGGGTGATGCCGAGCATGCCTTCGCTGCCGACGAGCCCCACCTCCAGGCTCGTGCAGCCGTCGCGCGGGGTCAGCAATGAAATGAAACCCTCGGTGGGGAAGTAGACGTGCCGGATACGGTCCCCGGGCTCGCAGAGCACATCGGCGAAAGCGAGCTCGACCGGCTCGCAGCCCGCAAGCAGATGCTCGCGATCCTTTCGGGGCAACGCCGCGATCAGATCGTTCGTGGCGGGGACGCGCCTCGTGGACGGCACCGAACTCTCCTGGAGACTTGAGGGAATCCATCAGACGGCATGCGAAGAGCCTACACGAGCATCGCACGCCCTTACGTTCGCTAGCGTACGGAACGAAAAAGGTTTTCGGCGTATCAATGTGGTCGCGGTAGCGTCAGCTCAAGGGCATCGACCTCGAGACGATCATGGCCGTCGGCCATACCGACCGCCTCGATGCCGACCGCTACAACCAGCGGCTCGGCGAGGAATCGCTCACTGATCGAGCGGCAATCCCGCCGCATGAACAAACGCCCTACGTTGGCAGAGCGTTTGTTCGCGACCCCGTTGGTCGCACACCGCGACCGCTACGGATGTTCAACGAACGTCAGGAGATCGAAATGAACTGGGATCAAGTGGCAGGTAACTGGAAGCAACTCAAGGGCAATGTCAAGGAGCAGTGGGGCAAGCTCACCGACGACCAGCTCGACGTGATTGCAGGCAAGCGCGATCAGCTCGCCGGCAAGATCCAGGAAGCGTACGGGGTCTCGAAAGAGGACGCCGAGCAGCAGCTCTCCGACTGGGAGAAACGCCAGCCGTGAGTTCAGTCGCCCTGTGTAACCAGGCCGGGGCGGGCGCGAAGGCGCCCGCCCATGCTTCAGTCTTGCAACATGAAGGAACGACCGTGAAGAAACTCAGCATCAGCGTGATCGCGATTGCGATCGGCCATCGTGCCATTTCTTGAGATAGCGATATTCCATGAAAACGAAGCAGAGATTCACGTTTGGCGCAGTTGCTGCAGCGACGCTCCTCAGTCTGCTACCGGGCTGCCAGCAGCAGGAAGGTCCGGCAGAGAAGGCCGGCAGGCAAGTCGACAAGGCGGTAGAGAAGGTCGGACAGCAGATCGAGAAAGCCGGTGACGCCATCCAGGACGCGGCCAAGGGCGACAAGAAGTGATCGTTGCTGATGCCGCCCGCTTCGATACGCGAAACCGGACAGACGGGTATGACCGATTGCATCAAGCGTGACTACGACAACACCGTCCTCGTACTGCAGGGCGGGGGCGCTCTGGGCGCCTATCAGGCGGGCGTGTACGAGGGCCTGGCGGAAGCGGGCTATGCGCCCGGCTGGGTCACGGGCGTGTCGATCGGCGCGATCAACGCCGCGCTGATTGCCGGCAATCCTCCGGAACTGCGCGTGGAGCGCCTGCGGGAGTTCTGGAATCTGGTGTCGTCGGGCTTGCTCGCGAATGCGCCGAGGGTTCTCGAGGGGATGCGCCGCGTCTTTAACCGCGCCAGTTCGGCCATCAGCGCGGCGGTGGGGGTTCCTGGCCTGTACAGGCCGCGCATGCCGCCCGCCGCGCTAATGCCCAACGGTCACCCGGACGGCCTTAGCCTCTATGACACCCGGTCGCTCAGGGGCACGCTCGAGCGCCTCGTGGACTTCGATCTGATCAACGGGCGCCAGGTGCGTCTCAGCGTCGGGGCAGTCAACGTCCGCACCGGCAACTCGGCCTACTTCGACAGCGCGCAGACCCGGTTAGGTCCGGAGCATGTGATGGCAAGCGGCGCGCTGCCGCCCACATTCGCGCCTGTGGAGATCGACGGCGAGCGCTACTGGGACGGCGGCATCGTTTCGAACACGCCGCTATGGTACGTCCTCGACGACTCGCCGCGCCTCAAGGGCCTCATCGTTCAGGTAGATCTGTTCAGCGCCAAGGGCGAGCTACCGCTTAATCTCGATCAGGTTATCGAACGGCAGAAGGACATCACCTACTCGAGCAAGTCGCGCTTCAACACGAGCCGCCTCAAGGAGTCCCAGAAGCTGCGGTATGCGCTCCGCCGCGTTCTCGAGCTCTTGCCCGAAGAGCTGAGAGCGCACGCGGACGTGAAGGCGCTCGAAACGATGGGCCAACGCTCGCACGTCGATATCCTGCACCTGATCAATCGACGCTACGGCTACACCTCGGCGTCGAAGGACAACGAGTTCTCGCGGGCCACGGTGAACGAGCTCTGGGCATCCGGGCTGGACGACGCGCGGTATGCGTTTGCCCATTTCGGTTCGCTGGCGGCCTCGGAGGGGACCGAAGGGATCCGCGTGTTCGATATCCTGCGGCGACAGGGAACTTCGGCAGTACGGATGGCGGAAGAGGTTGCCGCATCCGGATAGACGATCCGATCTGGATCATGGGTCTGCGCCCACGACAGGGCGAAAAGCGACGCGAGCGCCGCCAGAATTCCCAGCGCCAGGCCCCGCGCATCGACCGGCGTCCGTGTTGCGGGAAGGGTGACGAGTGACGCGTCGACGGCGGAGCCGCGTGGCTCCACAGCACGCGCCGAGTCAGCTGTGCCGATGGCGGCTGGAACGGCGACGGAGTTCACAGCGCACAGACGACGAGCGACTTCGGTGAGCGGATCTCTGCGCGCTCGTGGCGCGCACGCTCACTTCGATTTCGTGGATCGCCTCGTTTCCTCCGATTCGTCCGGGAAGGCCACCAGCAGGTCGGCCAGCTCGTCGGCATGTTCCTCTTCCATGGCCAGGATTCCCTCCATCATGCGCCGCGTGGTGGGGTCCTGGTCACCGAGGTACTGGATGATGTCGCGGTAACTGTCGATGGCGATTCGTTCCGCAACCAGGTCTTCCTTGATCATGCTCACCAGCGAATCGCCCTCGACATACTCCGCGTGGCTGCGCTGGCGAACCGAAGCAAGCGGCAACAGCCGCTTGCGCGAGGTCTCGCAGCCGTCTATGGCGCTGCGACGGTGTCCACCGCGGCGGTCGACGCCCCAGGCATCACACGACCGCACCGAACAGTGCACCCACACCCGCGGTGATCGCCATCGCCAGCGCGCCCCAGAAGGTGACCCGCCCCGCGCCGATCAGAGCGCCGGCGCCGCCAACCCGCGCGGCGATAGCGCCTAGCAAGGCCAGGAAGACGAGCGATGCCCCCGACACCCAGGGAATCAGGCCCTGCTCGGGCGCCAAGGCCGTCACGGCCAGCGGCATCACCGCACCGACCGCGAAGCTGGCGGCCGACGCCAACGCGGCCTGAACCGGCCGCGCGCTGAGGACGTCGGAGATGCCGAGCTCGTCGCGCGCATGGGCACCGAGGGCGTTGTGCGCCATCAGTTGCTCGGTTACCTGCTCCGCCAGGTTGCGGTCGAGGCCCCGGGTGACATAGATGGCCGTCAGCTCACGCCGCTCCGCAGCGGGATCCAGCGCGAGCTCGGCGCGCTCGCGCGTCAGGTCGGCCTTCTCGGTGTCGGCCTGCGAATGTACTGAGACATATTCGCCAGCCGCCATCGACATGGCCCCGGCCACCAGCCCCGCTACGCCGCTCACCAGAACGCTGCCTTGGCTCGAACCGGCAGCCGCAACGCCGATCACGAGACTGGCCGTAGAGACGATGCCGTCGTTGGCGCCGAGCACGGCGGCACGCAGCCAGCCGATGCGGGCAGTGCGGTGGCGTTCAATGTGGCGTATTGCCATCTTCGGGCGCCTCTTCGATGCGAAAACCGGCGGACCGTCGTAATGGGTAGCGTCAGGTCATTTCAGGGTGGGCGGGGGATCACCAACCTGTACGGTACTCCCGACACGTGCTGTGCACGCGAACGTTGCCCAATGGTGTCTTCCGGGCGCAGCAAACGGTCAAACTCCCGTTTGGCGATTGCATTGCAGTCGCATGCCTGTGCTTCCAGTCGAGGGCGATCGAGTACGGCAATGTGGCCGCGGCTATAGTGGATCAGTCCCGCCTTCTGCAGCTTTCCAGCGGCCTGCGTGACGGCTTCGCGGCGCACGCCCAGCATATCGGCGATCAGTTGCCGCGTCATCGTCAGCCGGCTAACGGCCCCTTGCGATCGCCGCCGCGACCGCCTCCCAGGTCGCGGCGAATGCTTCGGGCGTGAAGCGGGCGCCCGAGGGCAACCAGTTCCCGGTACGCTCACCCGCCAGCGTGTAGTGCCCGACCACATCGAGGTGATCGGCGCGCGCGACGTGCAGCACCCGACCGTGCAGCTGGCTCAGGGTCGGCACGATGCCGTCGTTAGCGCGCGAAGTCGCCTTGGAGCCGAGCCCTCGATCGAGCAGCCGCTGTGTCGCCTTGGTCGGTCTCGGGTACGGGTAATGCGGGTGCGGCCGCGCCGTCAGTGCGTGCAGCAGCCTGAACAACGCGCGGAGTGCAATGTATTCCGGATCCAGGAGCTCCTTCATCTCGAACTCCTCGCGCGGCTCCGGCACACCCGCGACGACGCAGCCGTAGTCGATCCCGGCACGATCCGCAACGGCTGCATCGAACAGCTCGATGCCCTCGGGCGTGAGCTGCAGCACGGCACCCTGGTCCCGCGCGATCTCGCCGAGGTATTTCCACACGGGGTCGCGGCGGTCGAACCGGATCTTCCGCAACAGGCTCTCGGCGATGCGATCGAGCGGGGTTTCCGTGCGTCCCAGCCAGTCGTCGAGCCGTGCGACCAGCGCAATCGCCTTCGCCGCAGCGAGAATCGCGCCGCGTCCCTGCCCTGACGTCGCGAGGGCGCTCACGACGAGCAGGAGTGTCTGGCCATGGACGGTGATGAAGTGATTGGCGAGCGGCGTGCCGTGATGCGGCGTAGTCACGGAAATGGCCGTCCTCGTCAGGCGGGCAATGCGCTCTTCCGAGTCGCCGCTTGCGATCTTCACCCCGGGCGTCAGCAGCATGCGCACGTCCAGGCCACCCGTCGAGTGGCCGACGAAGTGTAGCTCCCGGGCTTTGAGGCCGCCGCTGCGGAGCACCTGGCGGCGTAGCGCGTCGGCGCGCCGTGGGATCGAGGCCGTCGGCTGCGCGGTGCACCGAACGACGCGGGCCTCGACGCCGCGCCGGCGGAGCGCGCGGCCGAGCGCCTGCTCCACGTCCTCGAAATAGCTCATCGCGCCAACGGAGGTGAAACCGAAGAAGCCCGGCACCAAGAACACGAGCCGTGTCGTCATGGCCGGATTATGCCGGCGGGCGCAGGCCTCCCGAGATGACCCTGTGCGGCGCCCACCGGTCCGGGTACGCCACGCCACCCCCGCGGAAGGACGGGGATTCCGGGCAGGCAGGTCGTCGTCGTCTTACCGACTTGACTTGCGGTAGGTCCGGCTGGCGTGGAGCGCGCCGCCATGGCGGCATGCGGAGTGCATCCCGCGACCACGCTCCTCAACCCGCTGCGCGCCCCTTGCAGCTCACAGTCAGCGGGGCCGATTTGCAGCTTGATAGAGCGGCATGTGTGCGCCAACGCACCGATCGCGGTCCGCTGTGAGAGTAACGTGTACGAGTGAGCGCTGTTCCCGACTGTGCGCTCGGAAGTAGGACTGGCACGCGAACGCGAGCCACGGGGCGGTGGCAACACCGACGCTTAACCCGCGAAAGGAAGAGACGACATGGAATTTCTCTGGTTCATATTGATTGGTTTGGCTGCCGGATGGCTGGCGGGGCAGTTCATGAGCGGCGGCGGATACGGCCTCGTCGGCGACATCTTGCTCGGCGTCGTGGGCGCGGTGGTCGGCGGTTTTCTGTTCCACCAGCTGGGCCTGTCCGCCGGAGGCGGGTTGATCGGCGCCTTGATCGTGGCGACTATCGGCGCCGTGGTCCTGATATTCCTGGTGCGCGTGGTCAAGCGTGCCTAGCGGCCGCCACTCGCGGATGATGGTCGAGTTGACAGTCTGCGCGTGCCCCTCGGGTAAGGCCGATCCCTGGCTATGAAATTCGACTCACCACAGCCTTCGCGGCACGGGGGAGACCAGCGGGGATACCGGGATTCGGAGCGTCAACCCCGCGGCGCGTTCCGCGACGCGCCGGTCAGCACCAGGTGGAAAACCGACGAGTCGATCGCCGCCGCCGAGCGAAGCCGCTCGTCCAGATCGACCGACACGCGGTCCCCGTAACGCTGCAGGCGGTGCAGCAGGCGGTGGATCCGCCCCGGTGCACATGATGACGCCGCCGCCCGCTCCTCGCCGGGTAGGCTGGCACAGACCATGCCGCGGCGGTCGGCGGCTCAGGTCTTGACGAACAGCGTCACCAGCGGGCTCCCGCCTCGCTGCGCGCTCCAATGCCCGTGCACCCCGGGATCGAAGGTCGCACCCTCCGGAAGCGTATCCGCGGAATAGAAGTGCTCGCCGGGCTTGAACACGCGCGAGGTGCCGTCCTGTAGCCCGATCTCCATCTCGCCCCCGAGGATGAACACCCACTGCGGCTTGAGCGTGCAGTGCCACTGGCTGCGAAACCCTACCGGACTGTGGCGCAGCTGGTAGCCGGAGGAGGGGAATACCTCCGACAGCATGGCCTGCGGCGTGCCTTCGGGCAGCGTCACCTCGTCCTCGCGGAATCTCGCGCGGCCGTCGCGACCGGTGTAAAGCACCACTCTCCTGAACGTGAGCATGGCGGGCTCCGGAGCGGGTATGCGGTGGATGGGGAAGGCCGTATGAGACCACGTCCGGGTGTGCTTGTGGGCCGGCCGCGGAGCAAGCGTACGATTGGGCGGGCCGGCCCGTCGCGCGGCGCCCAAGGACGCCGGAACCCACTCCCGGGCCCCGGCCCATCGAACACCGCGACCAGGAGCGCTCCAATGACCCTCTGTCCGATCGCCATAGCCGTCGGTTGCAGGAAGTGTCCGGTCTTCAGCGTCTGTCCCGTGAAAAGCGTCATCGGCGATTACAAGAAGGAGGAGGAAGCGAAGTCCAGGCGCGGAACCACCAAGGCGAAGAACGGGAAGCGGGGCGGCTAGGCTGGCGCCGCGTCCTGCGTGAGGGTCAGGAGCACGTCGGCGTACCATGCGCAGTTGAGGTCGAGGTGTTCGTCCTGCTGGACATCGCGGTTGGCGACGTCCATCCGGGCGGCGTGGACGCCGAGCAGCATCCACGGCAGATCCACCCGACCGGCGCCCTGGGTAGGGTCGCGCGCGACCACCGGCGCGCCGCTCGTGCCGCGATGCATCCGCGCATCCGTCAGAAAGTACCCGCTGCCCTGGAACCGGATCCCGAACGCCGAGGCGATGACCGCCTGCCGCGCGACCGGCAGCCGATGCAACGTGTCGTGAAAGCCCAGTGGAAAACCGGCGATGAGCACCGACGTACCCACTTCGACCTCGTCGAGCTGCTTCACCAGGTGGGCGGGCGTGAATGCGTGATAGAGCAGCGTCTCCGGCAGGGCAGGGCGCTCGAGCTCCAGGGCGACCACGTCGATCACGCCGGCAGCGTCGCGCGCCTCCCGCCAGATCGACTTCCGGTCCCGGTAAAGCGGAATCGAGAATTGCCTCGTCATGGCCACGTTCTCCGGTGCCACGTGCAGCTCGATCTCCAGCCGGTCCGGCCGATGATCGCTCGCCTCGTCGAGCACCACGTGCCGGTTCGTCACCAGGAACAGCCGGTCATCCCGCGCGAAGAAGAAGCCGGTCGCGTTGGTGAGGTGTTGCTGCCCGAACATCGTCGTGACGCGAGTCACGGCCAGCAGCAGCGATTCGATCATCATGCGAGCCTCCGCCACACGCTCGCGAGCCATGGCTGCCGTTCGCGCGGCAGGCCGGCAGGGCGGTAATAGTGGGTAAGCTCGGCGAAACCCGCGGCCGACAGGTAGCGGCGCCAACTCTCGAGTTCGTGGTATGCGCCGTAGCGCCCGCGGCTCCAGCCTTCCTCGTTGTGGCCGTGCGGGTTCGAGCTGAACAGCACCCCGCCCGGCTTCAGCGCGGCGTGCAATTCCAGCAACACGCGCGGCAGCTCCTGGCTGGGGACGTGAAACAGCGCGGCGTTGGCGAAGATGCCATCGAACCGCTCCTCCGGCAGCTCGAGCCTCAGGAAGTCCTGCTGCCACACCTCGCAGCCGCTGTCGGCACGCGCCATCTCGGCGAAGCGGGCGGCGCCCTCCAGGCCGACCGCGAGGTGCCCGAGGCCGGCAAGCACCTTGAGATCGCGCCCCGGCCCGCAGCCGAAATCGAGTATGGTGAAGGGCGGCTCGCCTGCCATGTATTGCAGCAGCGCCGCGATGTTCTGGCTCACGTCGTGGTCCCGGGTGCCGTCCCGGAAGTCTTCGGCACGCTGGTTGTAGTGGTCCAGCGTGAGGCCGGCGAGCCGTTCGAGGTCTTGCGAGCTCAGTTTCATCCTGGATCTGCCCTGTCGGGGTCTTTCCGGGCGGGCCGATTGCATCTGCCCTGGCAACCGACGACGAGAGTTTTAATGGCAACGATGATACGGCGGCACGCCGCATGAAGTCCGTCCGCGAGCGTCTTCACGCGCTGGGGCCCGGGGTGCTGCAAGGGATCCGGCGGGGCATCGAAAAGGAGAGCCTGCGCGTCCGGCCCGACGGAACGCTCGCCGCGACCGCGCACCCGACCGGGCTCGGCTCGGCGCTCACCCACCCGCACATCACCACCGATTTCAGCGAGGCGCAGCTCGAGCTGATCACCGGCGTGCATGCCGGCGTGGAGCCCTGTCTCGAGGAGCTCACCGCGATTCACCAGGCGGTCTACCGGCAGATCGGCGACGAGCTGCTGTGGTGCGCGAGCATGCCGTGCGGGCTGCCCGCGGAGGACGCGATTCCCATCGGTCGCTACGGCCGGTCCAACGTCGGCCAGGCGAAGACCGTGTACCGCATCGGTCTCGCGCACCGTTACGGCCGGCGCATGCAGACCATCTCCGGCATCCACTACAACTTCTCCCTGCCCGGGGTCTCGAACGAGGAGTACTTCGCGCTGATCCGCAACTTCCGGCGCCAGTCGTGGCTGCTGCTGTACCTCTTCGGCGCCTCGCCGGCGGTGTGCGCGAGTTTCGTGGAAGGTCGCGAGCACGACCTCGAGACGCTGGCCCCGGGCACGCTGTATCGTCCCTGGGCGACGTCGCTGCGCATGGGGCCTCTCGGGTACCAGAGCGACGCGCAGGCCTCGCTCGCGGTGAGCTACAACAGCCTCGAGAGCTACGCCGCCTCGCTGCAGGACGCGCTTACCCAGCCCTGGCCGGCCTACGAGGCGATCGGGGTGCGCGCGGGCGGCGAGTACCGCCAGCTCGGCACGAGCCTCCTCCAGATCGAGAACGAGTTCTACGGCACGATCCGGCCGAAGCGCATCGTCCGCCCCGGCGAGCGCCCGCTGCATGCCCTGCGCGAGCGGGGCGTGGAGTACGTCGAGGTGCGCTTGATGGACCTCGATCCTTTCTGCGCCGTCGGCATCGCGGCGAGCACGATGCGCTTTCTCGACGTGTTTCTCCTGCACAGCCTGCTCGCCGAGAGCCCGCCCGACTCGCCGGCCGAGATCTCCGCGCTCGCCCGCAACCAGCACCGCGTCGCGGCGCGCGGCCGCGAGCCGGGGCTCACGCTCGTGCGCGGGGGGCAGGACGTGGCGCTCTTGGAATGGGGCGGGCAGGTGCTCGCCGAGTGCGAGCCGATCGCCGCGGCGCTCGACGCTGCGCACGGTGTGGGCCTGTACGGCGAGGCGCTCTCGGCAGCGATCGCCGCGCTCGGGAATGCCGGGTCGGTGCCGTCGGCGCGGACGCTGCGGGAAATGCGGGAGCGATTCGACGGCTCCTACCTCCGCTTCGGCCTGGCGCATTCCGTGCGGCACCGGCGGGTTCTACAAGCGCTGCCTTTCGCCGCCGAGGTGCAGGAGCGCTTCGCGCGCCAGGCGGAGGAGTCGGTTGCAGAGCAGCGGCGCATCGAAGCCGCGGACGACGTCCCCTTCGAGACCTACCGGCAGCGCTACCTGGCGCAGGAGCGGCTCGAAGCGTAGGCCTCGGCAGTGATCTGAACTCACCGGAGCTGGCGCCGCGTCCTGAGCCAGGCGCTCACCCGGAAACGGCCCTCTGCAGGGCTCGCGGCGTCGGCCGATCCGGCACGCTCCCGCCCTCTCCCTCCCAGACTTCCATCGCGTGGGCCCCCTGCCGGGATCGACCCTGTCGTTCCGCTTGATCGATCTGCTTCGCGAGCCCCCAGGCAACCGCCGAGGCGGCGCCCCCGAGGAGCCCTCGATATAGATTTCGCCTCACGTCGTTCCCGGTGCTGTCGTCATACGGGGCAACGGTCGCCTCCTCCGCGATCGCGAGTCATACGGCTTTCAGATTGAATGCGAACGGCTTGCCGTCGGCCCCACGGTCCAGGTCGTACGAAAGCCTCTGGCGCTCGTTGACGTTCCCGAGGCCGGAGCGTTCCACGGCCGTGATGTGCATGAACACATCCGTCGAGCCGTCGTCGGGTCGAATGAAGCCGAAACCTTTGGTTGCGTTGAAGAACTTGACCGTTCCCGTAGTCATGATCCCTCCAAGTCTGGCGTTGCCTCGTGAATAAAGTGTATCGGCAACACCAGGCGCGGTCGGTGCGGTGGCGTACGCAGAGTCGCCGCCGTCGTCTCACCCGTGTCCGCAGCGGACGCGGTGACGCAACGCCGACCCGACTCCGCCGGCGTAGCGGTCAGACGTAGTGCGGTAGCCGGCGGGCGAACTCGCGTAAAGCGGCGATCCCGCTGGATTCAGCGCGTTCGCGCCAGTCGGAGAGCTGCTTCACCAATTGCTCGGTGGAGGCGCTGGATCGACTCCAGAGCTCGCTCAACTCCCGCCGCATCGAGTAGACCGTATGCAGCAACTCATGCTTGCGCACTAGCGAGTCTAGAGTCATCGGGCGGCGCGCTCGCCAATCCCAGGTATGCAAGCGCAGCCAGCGAAGGAGGCTCCTCGCCGAGAGCGCGTCGATACCGTCTTCGCCCGGCGTCGCGGCGTCTCGTCTGAGCCTACGGATCTCCTGCCGGCATGCGTCGCCGACCGAGCGGTGAAACTGCGCGAGCACGTGGTAGCGGTGAGTCAGGATCGCCTTCACGGTGTCCGCGTCGCACGCCGTCTTCCCGGGGCTGAACCGCGGCGCGGGGGCGATCCTTCGGACCCGGGCGAGGCCCAGCGTCTCGAGGACGCGGATGTACATCCAACCGATGTCGAACTCGTACCAGGCGCTCGAAAGTTTCGCAGAGGTCGGGTGGGCATGGTGATTGTTGTGGAATTCTTCGCCCCCGATCAAGACGCCCCACGGGACAATATTGGTGCTCGCGTCCTCGACCGGGAAGTTGCGATACCCCCAGTAGTGGCCGATCCCGTTGATCACCCCGGCAGCCCAGAACGGGATCCATAACATCTGGACCGCGAAGATCAGACTACCCGGACCGATCCCGAACGCGACGAGATCGGCGAGTGCCATGAGAACGACGCCGCAGAGCGAACAGCGTGCGTAGAGGTGCGTCTCGATCCAGTCATTCGGCGTGCCCTGGCCGAATCGTTCGATCGTGTCGCGGTTGCGCGATTCGCTGGCGTAGAGAAGTACGCCAGCCCCCAGCACCCGGGCGATGCCGTGGATCTGCGGGCTGTGCGGATCCGCGGCGGTCTCGACTCTGGCGTGATGCTTCCGGTGGATGGCCACCCATTCCCTGGTCACCATGCCGGTGGTGAGCCAGAGCCAGAACCGGAAAAAATGACTGATCGCCGGGTGGAGATCCAGGGCGCGATGGGTCTGATGCCGATGCAGAAATATCGTGACCGCGACGATCGTCGTATGGGTCAGCGCGAGGGTGATCAACAGATAGGCCCACCACGGCAGGTCAAAGAGACCGTTGGAGATCATCGTCAGGGCCTCGCCACGATGCCATCCTCGTTACTGCCCCGATTGTTCCCCGCGGCGCCCGATCGCTCTGTACGTTTGCGCACATACGGCGGAAAGATAGATTGCTGACCGGACGCTATGTGCGCTGGCGTACAGCGCCTCAGGAACGGGCGGAGTACCCTGGCATTGGACACAAGCGCCACATGAAGGGGCCTCGCTATGTACCCTCCTCAGCCCGGCAAGAAGTCCCATCAGCAACAAGCCATCGAGCGCCTGGCCCAGGAATGGCAGGTGCCGATGGATGAAGTAGCGCGCCTCTACGAAGACGAACGGGCCGGGCTTGAGGTTGGTGCGCGCCTCAGTGGCTTTCTTCCCATTCTTGCCGTCCGAAGAGTCCGGGAAATGCTGCGTCTACGCAGCACCGCAGTGCGGCCACCCATTTAGGCAGGCAACGCTGCCCGGCGAGTCGCGCCGGTCACCGCGGGGTCCCGCCGGGCACTGGAATGCGCCTGGGGGCCAGGTTGCCTTCCCAACCGCAGCCCATCGCTCGGCAGCGGTAGCGGTATCGCGGCCGGACCAGGCTGATCATCCGATCGATGAACCGGCGTGGCACGCGGATGAGTTTCGCGGACGTGCCGGAACCGCGGCACCTCGGGCACTCGTGTGTAAGGGATCCTGGCGACACGAGTCCGGTCGTCGCCGCTCTCTACTGGTGGAGGATGCGGTCGTACACGTTCTGGGCGGACCGGTAGCACCCGCAGGCGGCGGCTTCCAGGCCGCTGCGGGCGAGGATCGTGATGTTGCCGCGGTGGTAGCGAATCAGCTTTTGCCGCTGCAGCCCGCCCGCCGCCTTGGTCACTCCGACCCGGCGCACACCGAGCATATGAGCGAGGAGCTCGTGGGTCAGATGGAACTCGTCCGCGTGCGCCCGGTCGTGGGTCATCAGCAGCCAGCGGGCGAGCCGCGCCTCCAGTACGTGGAAGTGCGTGCACGCTGCCGTTTGCGCGAGCTGCGCCATCGACACGTAGAGGTAGCGGTTCAGCTCGCGCTGCAGGGCGGCGCTATGGGCGAGCTCGCGGAGGAACGGCGCAGCATCCATTCGCAGCGCGGCGCCCGCGCCCTGGACCAACGCGCGCAAGGGCGAGACGTCCACGCCCAGCATGAGGGTGATGCCGAGCATGCCTTCGCTGCCGACGAGCCCCACCTCCAGGCTCGTGCAGCCGTCGCGCGGGGTCAGCAATGAAATGAAACCCTCGGTGGGGAAGTAGACGTGCCGGATACGGTCCCCGGGCTCGCAGAGCACATCGGCGAAAGCGAGCTCGACCGGCTCGCAGCCCGCAAGCAGATGCTCGCGATCCTTTCGGGGCAACGCCGCGATCAGATCGTTCGTGACGGGGACGCGCCTCGTGGACGGCACCGAACTCACCTGGAGACTTGAGGGAATCCATCAGACGGCATGCGAAGAGCCTACACGAGCATCGCACGCTCCTTACGTTCGCTAGCGTACGGAACGAAAAAGGTTTTCGACGTATCGAGGCGACGCCGGCGCGCAAGCCCGACCGTTCACCCGTTTCCCAATACCCACGCCAACCGCGTGCGTTCTGTGCGTTACCGCAGGGAGCGCACGCCGCCTGGTCCGTACCCTGCTCCCATCCGGGCTGCGACCTGTTGACCTGATGCGCGGCGCGAGGTCCTTCTGCCGGAGCCGGTTGACAAAGCGCTCGCACCGCACGAGGGAACTTGCTCGAGCCCAAGAAAAGACCCGGTACGGGGGGCCGTTACCGGGCCAGGCACTGCAGGTGTTCATCAGGGAGGAGCTAAACACCCGTGCGCATCATCCCCGCTTCGTCCAAGACGCTCCGTGCGCTAGCGTACATAACCCGCACGATTTCTCCGGTCTTGGGCGCCTCTTGAGTTGCCCTCACTGAGTTTAGGGCAACCATTTCCTGGCGTCTTACAGGATCAAATCGCGGTCGTATTGGGGAGCAGGCGATCGGACTCCCTCCTCACCACGCCGTAGCACTCGCACGCCCGGCCCTCCAGTCCCGGCCGATCGAGAACCGTGATCCGGCCGCGGCTGTACTGGATGAGGCCTGCGCTCTGCAACTTCCCGGCGGCCTCCGTGACCCCTTCGCGGCGCACGCCGAGCATGTTGGCAATCAATTCCTGCGTCATGGTCAGCTTGTTGGAGGGCAGCCGATCGAGACTCAGCAACAGCCAGCGGCAGAGCTGTTGATCCACCGAATGATGCCGGTTGCAGACCGCGGTCTGCGCCATCTGTGTAAGCAGCGCCTGGGTGTAACGCAGCAGCAGATGCTGCATTGCCCCGCCCCGAACGAACTCCTCCTTCATCGAGTGCCCCGGAAGCCGGTAAGCGGAGCCGGCGCTCTGCACGATGGCCCGGCTCGGCGTGGTTTCGCCTCCCATGAAGACCGCAACCCCCACCATTCCCTCGTTGCCGACTACGGCGATCTCGGCGGACGCGCCATCCGCCATGACGTAAAGCAGGGATACGATCGAGGTCGTGGGGAAGTAGACGTACTCCAGCCGGCTGCCGGACTCGTAAACGACCTCCCCGAGCGACATCGAAACCGGCTCGAGATGAGGACTCAGGCGTTCCCGCTCGTCCGCTGGCAGGACGGCGAGAAGGCGGTTTTGGTCGGGTGTTCGCGGCGCCGGCATCGCGGGCCCATCGGCTCGATTCAGTGCCGAGAATTCTGCGCCATATGTACGCCAGCGTACAGAGGGTTCTGGAACGAGGGGGATAATCGAAGAAGGGAGCCTTGATCGTGCTCACGGAGGATCATGACGTGAGGCAATGACTGCGGACTCCCCGCCTCCGCCACCCCGCTCGAGGGAAGAACCGATGAAGATACGGACCGTGAACGGCGCTCGGCATCCTGCGGTGGGGTCGGGCCCGGCTGTGCGACGGCCGCCTGGCGCCCGTCCGGCTCCGGCACCCGCCCGACTCGAGCACGCGCTCTCGCAGGTGGCAACTCTCGAGCGAGCGCTCGCGACGAGTCAACGGCAGTTAAGAGGCGTGCAGGAGCGGGTCGAAACGCTGGAGAAACGCGATTTGCGCCTCAAGCAGCGATTCCTGCGGCTCGCGCGAAGGCAGGCGCAGGTGCATCACGCGGCGTACCACGATGAGCTAACCGGTCTGCCCAATCGAAGCTTGCTGCTGGACCGATTCAACCAGGCGGTGGCTCAGGGCGCGCGACGGGGCAAGCAGGTGGCGCTGCTGTTCCTCGACCTGGACGGATTCAAGGACGTCAACGACAGATTCGGGCATGCAGCGGGGGACAAACTCCTGCAGCAGGTGGCCGGGCGCTTGACCGCCTGTATCCGCACCGGCGACACGGCCTGCCGCTACGGCGGGGACGAGTTCGTCATCATGCTTCCCGAGGTCGCCGGCGAGGTGAGCGCTGCCGCGGTGGCAGACAAGATCCGTGTCCACCTTACCGCGCCCTATGTCGTCGACGGCGGCACGATTGCGGTGACGGCGAGCATCGGCACGGCCGTCTATCCCGTCGACGGGCAGGATTACGGCGACCTGATACAGCAGTCCGACATCGGCATGTATCGCGCCAAGGCTCGCTCGAGCGCTCCGCCGACATTCGAGCCCGCGGCGAACAGCTAGCTTTCTCCCGATGGCCTGGGGAGCGACACGCAGCGACGAGACGCCGCTATTTGCCGGACGTCCTGCCTCAAGGGGATCCGCCGTCATGTGCACTGGCGTACAGCATCTCCAGGGACATGCGGAGTAGCCGGAACTGCCGAGAAACATCGCCATGACAAGCACGCTTCTTGCCAGAGAACTCATGTCGCTCGAGACGTACGCGCGCGAGCGCGACGGCTTGCGAGCGGAAGTAATGGCGCACCGCCGGGACCGCACCGTGCAGGTAGGGCCGAACGCAAGGGTGATCTTCGAGGATGAGCGCACCGTCCGCTACCAGATCCAGGAGATGCTCCGCATCGAGCACATCTCCGGGGAGGAGCGTATTCAGGCGGAGATCGATACCTACGCGCCGCTAATCCCCGATGGCAGCAACCTCAAGGCGACCTTCATGATCGAATTCCCCGACGAGGGCGAGCGCCGCGCCCGACTGGCACAGCTGGTCGGCGTGGAGAATCGCGTCTGGGTGCAGATCGACGGCTCGTCCCGCATCTTTGGCATCGCGGACGAAGACATCGACCGCGCGGACGCGGACAAGACCTCAGCGGTGCATTTCCTCCGATTCGAGCTCGAGAAGCGCATGGTGCGCGACCTCAAGCAGGGATCCCGGCTCGGTATCGGCATCGATCATCGCGCTTACAGTGCGGGACTGGTTCTTCGCGAGAGCGTGCGACGCTCGCTGTTGAACGATCTGCGCTGACGGCAAGTCACGCTGCTGGCAGACGCGGGGTAGCAGCGGTAGCGATACCGGACCCTCGAGCGGAAAGGAAGAGACGACATGGAATTTCTCTGGTTGATCCTGATCGGTCTGGCCGCCGGCTGGCTGGCGTCACAATTCTTGGCAGGCGGCAATTTCGGCGTCGCCGGAGATATCGCGCTCGGCGTGGTGGGCGCGCTGATCGGGGGGTTCCTGTTTCGTCAGCTCAGCCCGTCCGCCGGCAGCGGGCTGATCGGCACCTTGATCGTGGCGACCATCGGCGCGGTCTTCCTGCTGTTCCTGGTGCGCGTGCTCAAGCGCGCCTAGCGGCCGCGCGAACATCCGCCGCGGGGAATCAGCAAGGGGCCTGGGGCCCCCTTGGATATACAAGGGGGAGTTCTCCCCTTGCTCGTGCGAGATCCCTGCTGATCAGGCTTTTCTGCCGGGCACGGCAGCGGGCGTCTTGAACGGCCCACCGCCGAAGGGCGCGGCTGGAGGAGCTGGCTTCTTCGGTTGCTTCGGCTTCTTGGCTTCGCGATTGCTTCGCTGTTGGCCTTTGGGCATGACAGTTCTCCTGAGAGGATGCGCATCCGGACGTTATCCGGCGATTATGCGGCTTTTGCGACCGGCGTCATCGTCAACTGGTCTCGTCGCGATGGGGCCGCAGCTCTGGCGCCCCGTGCGGGGGTTCGAGATCCGGGCGCCGCTCGCACGCTCCACCTTCACCGGATGCGCGGCTATCCTGCACGATGGAGCGCGAGGCTCATCACGATCGTAGCGATGAGCGAGGTGTCGTGCGGCATGAGCGCCCCTGGTGAGATTGATCGTATCGGCGGGTGACCTGGGGGCAGTTTGCACCTGAACCGGCGCTTCAGCCCTTCGCCCTGCCATCCCGTGAAAGTTCGTCCAATCATGCGGTGGCTCTGCCTTCGCCTGGCGATGCCAAAGCGCATGCCGCCCGAAGCGGCGATTGCGGGAAAAGCGCTGGCGCACAGACCGCGGCTCTGGCTCGCGCGTGTGGATTTGCGCGAGCCAGATCCCGCCGCGAACTTCGCGTCGCGATTTTTCGATGTATGTACGCCAGCGCACCGAGGGCGCCCGAAGCGGCGCGGATAATTTCCCCACGGCGGCGCTCGAGCCTCGGACGCCGCCGGTTTCGCCCGCGGGGCGGCGCATCGACACGGCCGGCCCGGGCGAATCGGAGACGAGTCGGAGCGAACGAGGCTCGAAGCAGGCGAACGTTACGGTGAGCACCGCCGATCATCGGCGTGCGTCGCGAGGAGGTGAGTGATGTGGATGCGTGTGATGACGGTAATTACCGGGGTGGCGGCGATGATGCTCGGCTGCGGGCAGAACCCGTCGGCCCCCGCGGCAGTGGTCGAGGACAGGGTCTACACGGTGACGCCGCCGTCGATGCCCGTGAAGGCCGGGGTCATGACCGGCGAGGTCACCGACATGAAGATCACGGAGCGGGTCGAGAAGGACTCCGGCAGCGTCGTCTCGCCGGCCAAGCTCACCGGGAAGCTCAAGCTGCAGAACAGCTCGACGGACCAGACCATCCGTCTCATCGGCGGCAAGATCCAGTTCATCGACGCCGACGGCAAGCCGATCCTGGTCGAGGAGAAGAAGTTCGAGCGGAGCATCAAGTTCCAGACCTACGGCGCTGCCGAACGGCTCGATCCAGGGCAGGACGCGACGCAGGCCCTGGACGTGGACTTCCCGGCCGTGGCGTTGAAGGCGAAGAAGCTGAAGGAGATCCGCCTCGAGCTGACCTACCTCCCGTCACCGTACAAAGCGGACACGGTCAACTTCGCGGTATCCATCGGCGGCCAGTGACGGCGCTCCGGTGATCACGTTGGGTTCGGGTCGGGCAGCAGGTGATCGGATTCCTGCTTCATAACCGCGTAGCACTCGCAAGCGTGGGCTTCGAGGACCGGTTGGCGCTATGTGCGCTGGCGCACGGAGCGCGGTCGGCCTCGGAGCTACGCTCACAAGGTGCCGCGAGGCCGAACCCTGCAACGGCCGCGCGGTTCGGCGGCACCAGCATTGGATACAGGAGAGCGCGATGTCGATTGGAATCTGGATCACGGTAGGGCTGATTATGGGTTTCCTCGCCAGCAAGCTCATCATCAGGACGGGTGAGGGACTCGCGAGGGATATCGGCCTCGGCATCGCCGGCGCGGTCATCGGCGGCTGGCTCTTCGCTGCCCTCAGCACGTCGGAAGCGATCGGGCTCGACGTGTTCGGACTCGTCGTCTCCCTCGCGGGCGCGGCTGCGATGCTCGTCATCTATCATATGTTGTTGTTTCCGCACGTTCGCCAGGGATAGTCGCGGAACCAGGACCTTCCGGGCTTCCGCGACCTTACGCCGCGATCTTGACGACCGCTCAAGCCTTTAGCTGATCGCGGATCGGCAGCCGCCGGATGCGTTTGCCCGTCGCCGCGAAGATCGCGTTGCACAGGGCTGGCGGGACGGGCGGGACGCCCGGCTCGCCCACGCCGCCCAGGGGCTTCGAGAAATCTCCGCCAATGATCTGGACGCGGATCTCGCGCGGCGCTCCGGCTATGCGCGTCACCTCGTACGCGTGGAAATTGTCCTGCTGCGCCCGGCCGTCCTTGAAGGTGATCTCGCTCTGCGTGGCTACGCCCACGCCCATGACGCACGCGCCCTCCATCTGCGCGCGCACGCGGTCCGGGTTGATGCACGCGCCGCAATCCACCGCGATGTCGACGCGCGGGATCGTCAACCCGCCCTTGTCGTCGACCGCGACCTCCACGACCGCCGCGATGTAGCTCACGAAGCTATAGTGCGCGGCGATCCCGAGCCCGCGGCCCTTGGGCAGCGTCTTGCCCCAGCCCGCTTCGCGCGCCGCAGTCTCGACGACGCGCCGCAGGCGGCCGGTGTCGACCGGATAGCGCTCGGGCGATTCGCCGTGGTTCCACGTATCGCCCAGCTTGTTCGGGTTGATCTCGCGCGCCGGGCCGATCACCTCCAGCAGGTAGTCCTTCTGGTCGCGCCCCGCGGCAGCGGCGAGCTCCGCCACGAACGACTGCACCGCAAACGCATGCGGGATGTTCGACACGGCGCGGAACCATCCGATTCGCGTATGAGCGACCGCGTCCGGGTTCTCGATCCGGATGTTGGGAATCGCGAACGGCACGTTGATGACGCCCATGCCGAGCTCGAGCGGCGCCTCCTGCCTCGCATTCGCGTCGAACGTCGACATGAGGGTCGGTGCGACGGTGCGGTGCAGCCACGCCACGGGCTTCCCTTGCGCGTCGAGCCCGGCCTCCAGGTGCTCGACCGAGACGGTATGGAAGTAGTCGTGATGCAGGTCGTCTTCGCGCGTCCACGAGACCTTGACCGGCTTGCCGTCCATCGCTTTGGAGAGCATCGCCGCCTCGATGCCGAAGTCGGGCTTCGACTTGCGCCCGAAGCCTCCGCCGAGCAGCGTGACGTTCACGGTGACGTTCCTGGGAGCAATGCCGAGCTGCTTCGCGACGAGGTCCTTGGTGGCCTGGGGCGACTGGAAGCAGCCCCAGACCTCGCACCTGTCCTTCGTGATGCGCGCCGTCGCAGCGGGCGGTTCCATCGACGCATGGGCGAGATGCGGGATGTAGTACTCCGCCTCGACGCGTCGCGCCGCGGCCGCCACGGCGGCGCCGAAGTCGCCGTCGTTGCGCACGACCCTGCCTGGCTTGCGCGCAGACTCTTCGAGCGCCGCCTTGTAGGCGACGGAATCGTAGCGCGCATTCGGTCCGTCCTCCCACACGATCTTCAGCGCGTTCCGGCCCTGCGTTGCGGCCCAGGTGTTGCGCGCGACGACGGCGATGCCGCCCAGCGGATTGAACGCGGGTGGCGGGGGACTCGTCTCGATCTGCACGACGCGCACCACGCCCGGCACCTTGAGCGCCTCGGCCGCGTCGTAGCTCGCGACCTTCCCGCCGTACACCGGCGGGCGCGCGACGACGGCATGGAGCATGCCGGGAAGTCGCGTGTCGATGCCGTACTGGGCTTTCCCGGTCACGATGTCCGGGCCGTCGACCAGCTTGACCTCGCCCTTGCCGATGTAGCGGAACTGGGATGGGTCCTTGAGACGGATGGTCTCGCGTGCGGGAACGGGCATGGCGGCCGCCGCCTTGGCGAGCGCGCCGTAGCCGAGCTTCCGGCCGGTCGGACGATGCACGACCTCGTGGTTCTTCGCTTCCACCTCGCCGATCGGCACTTTCCAGCGCGCCGCGGCAGCCCCTTCCAGCATCTGCCGCGCGGCGGCGCCGCAGCGGCGCATGGGGTCGAAGAAGTGGCGCGTGCTGCGCGAGCCGTCGGTGTCCTGGTTGCCGTAGCGCTCCTCGTCGCCGGGCGCCTGCACGACGCGCACGCGCTTCCAGTCGGCCTCGAGCTCGTCGGCCACGATCATCGGCATGCCGGTGCGCACGCCCTGCCCCATCTCGCCGCGATGGCAGACGATGCTCACGATGCCGTTCTCGGCGATCGCGACGAACACGAGCGGGTTGTCGGTCCAGCCATGCGGCATGCCGTCGGCGCCATACTTGGGCGTTTGGGCGCGCACGGCGGGCGGCATGCCGACGGCGAGCACCAGCCCGCCCAGCGCGGACACCCCCTGGAGGAACCGGCGCCTACTCACATTCGCGAGCACCATTGTCTCGTCGGGCGAAGCCGTCGTATCGGAAATCGAATCGAAAGGCGCGTTCATGGCTACGCTCCCTGCTTGTCGGCCGCCTGCTTGATGGCGGCGCGGATACGCGTGTAAGTGCCGCAGCGGCAGATGTTGCCCGCCATCGCCTCGTCGATCTCGGCATCCGTGGGTTTCGGTTTCTGCTTGAGCAACGCGGTCGCGGCCATGATCTGGCCGCTCTGGCAGTAACCGCACTGGGGGACGCCGAGCTCGACCCATGCGCCCTGCACGGCCTTGCCGACCTTGTCCGTTGCGACGGCCTCGATGGTGGTGACCTTCTTGTTCCCCACGGCGGAGATCGTCGTGATGCACGACCGCGTCGGTTGACCGTCGACGTGCACCGTACAGGCGCCGCACAGCGCCATCCCGCAGCCGAACTTCGTCCCCGTCAGCCCGATCTCGTCGCGCAGCGCCCACAACAAGGGAGTGTCCCCGGGGAGATCGACGTTGTACTGCCGGCCGTTGATGTTGAGGCTGGGCATCCTGATTCTCCTGTCAAGCGTGAGGGGCGAGTACGCGATGCGGCAGGACGATCGCCTGCGGTCAGATTGTCAGCCTACGGGTAGGGCTAGTTCAAGCGTTGATGGCGCTGACGCGGGCATCGATTCCGCGTCGAATCGCGCGCTTGATCTTCCGCGGGAAATGACCTAACAAGAAAGGTTGGGCGGTCGTTCTGTCTACCCGGTACGAGAGCGGTGTGCCTGGCGGGCCTTGCCGGGTGGGGTGGCTTCCTCGGGCGCTTCGGCGCCGGAGATAGCGGCCGGGCCGGAGCTACGCTCTCGAGCTCGACGCGTCGATGACGTCCTGCCAGGCCGAGCGGCCGCTCGCGCCGAGCAGGCGCCGCCCGATCGCCGCATTCCAGTACGACTCGGACCCGAAGTCGAGCCGCCAGGCCCACAGGCGCCGCGTGTAGAGCTGGAGGTCGTGCTCCTCGGTCACGCCGATGGCGCCGTGAACCGCATGGCCGATCGCGGCTGCGGCTGCAGCGTCCTCGCTGATGCGCGCCTTCGCACAGGCCACTCGCATCGGATCGAGCGCCGTGCCGGGCGCGTCGAGGGCGAGCTCGGCCGCCATCGCGCCGGCCGTCGCCAGTTCCCCGAGCACTGCGAGCTGCTGCTGGATCGCCTGGAACTTGCCGATCGACTTGCCGAACTGCTTGCGTTCGCCCGCATAGCGAACCGCGAGATCGAGCACGCGGGCGATCCCGCCTGCGATCTGCGCGGTGCGCAGCGCCGCGCCGGTCCCGAGCCCCGAGATGCCGGGCGGCAGCTTCGCCCGAACGGCCGGCGCCGCGGCCTCCCACTTGAGATCGCACCGGCCGTCGCCGTCAGTTCGCGCGCTCGGCGCAATCTGCGCATCGGCCACTCGCATCACGAGGAGCGTCGCCGGCTTCGACCAGTCGCTGGATTCGAGCGTCCCGGCGAGCCATGCGGCCTTCGCCGCGTACGGCACGGATCGCGCGCGCACGCTGGCGCGTCCGCTGCCCGTGACCTCGCCGTCGAGCAGGCCGAAGGTGACGATCCCCTCCGGGAGCGCGCTGCCCGCGCCGGCCGCGAGCGCGTGGGCTGCGATGGCCTCGCCGAGCGGCACCGGCGCGGCGTGGCGTCCGCACGCGACGAGGGTCGGCAGGACGTCGCGCCAGCCGAGCCCGGCGCCGCCGCCGCTCTCCGGCGACAGCGCGACGAGGAGACCCGCCTCCTCGATCTGCCGCCAGAGCGCTTGCGGCCACGTTCCCTCCTCCGCGGCGCGAACGACCGAGGGCGGCGAGAGATCCGTCAGGATGCGCTCGACGGTTTCCGCGAGGAGTTCTCTCATCTCGCGCCTTCAGTCAGCGCAACCCGAGCCCGCGCGCGATCATGCCGCGCAGGATCTCGCGCGTGCCGCCGCGCAGCGAGTAGGTGGGCGCGATCTGCGTGAGGTACGCGAGCGTCCGCGCGAGCATCGGCGGCGGCGCTGCGAACGGATCGGCGGCGAGCAGCCGTCCGACCACCTCCGGGATGCGCTGTTCGACCTCGGTGCCGAGGTCCTTGACGACGGCCGCAGCGAGCACGGGATCTTCCCCGCGCACGAGCTGCGCGGTCACCGCGATCGACATCGCGCGCAGCACCGCGAGGTGGGCGACGATCCGCCCGAGCGCGCCCGCTTCCTCGCCGTTCGCGTCGCCGCGCGAGCGCAGGTACGCGAGCCATTCCTCGACGAGCACCATGCTCGACAGCAGCCGCTCGGGGCCGCTGCGCTCGTAGGCGAGCTCGGCCAGCACCTGCTGCCAGCCGGCGCCCTCCTGACCGAGGAGGGCGTCGTCGGCGACGAGCACGTCCTCGAGCACGATCTCGTTGAAATGCGCGTCGCGGGTGAGGTCGCGGATCGGCCGGACGCTGACCCCCGGCGCGGCAAGGTCGACGATGACCTGGGAGAGGCCGCGGTGCCGGTCCTGCGGCGTCCCCGAGGTGCGCACGAGCGCAATCATGTAGTGCGACCTGTGCGCGTTGGTGGTCCAGACCTTGCGACCATCGATCCGCCATCCGCCGTCGACGCGCGCGGCGCGGGAGCGCACGCTCGCGAGATCGGACCCGGTGTCCGGCTCGCTCATGCCGATGCAGAAGAACGCCTCCGCCCGGCAGATCCGCGGCAGATAGTGATTGCGCTGCGGCTCGCTGCCGTACTTGAGGATCAGCGGGCCGCTCTGGCGATCGGCGATCCAGTGCGCCGAGACCGGCGCGCCGCGCGCGAGCAGCTCCTCGACGAGGACGAAGCGCGCAAACGCGCTCCGCCCGGCGCCGCCGTACTCCGCGGGCAAGGTCAGGCCGATCCAGCCTCGCGCGGCGAGCTTCCGGCTGAAGTCCGCGTCGAAGCCCATCCACGACCGTGCGCGAACGTCCGGCGGCGATCGTCGACACCGTCTCGTCCAGAAAGCCGCGCACTGCCGGCCGGAGCGCTTCGTCCTCGGTCGGAATTGCAGTGAGCGACAGCGTGGGGATCATGCCCGGGCTCAGTCGAGCCTCGCGCCGGTCGCCTTGACGACTTTGGCCCAGCGTTCGGTCTCGGACTTGAGATACGCGCCGTACTGCTCGGGCGTCGAGCCGAGCGGTTCGGCGCCCTGGGCGGCGAGGCGTGCCTTGACGTCCGGATGAGCGAGCGCCTTCATCACCTCGCCGTTCAGCCGCTGCACGATCGCGGGCGGCGTACCGGCCGGCACCACGATGCCCTGCCAGGCGCCGACCTCGAAGCCCTTCATTCCGGACTCGTTCAAGGTCGGCACGTCCGGCAGGACGCCGGTGCGCTGGAGGCTCGTGACCGCGAGCGCCTTGAGCCGCTTGTCGCGGATATAGGGCAGGGCGGCGTTGACCGTCTCGGTCGTGAACTGCGTCTGGCCGCCCACGAGGTCGGTCAGCGACGGCGCGCTGCCCTTGTAGGGGACGTGGACCGCGTCGAGGCCGTTCGTCTGCAGGAACAGGAACGCCGCGAGATGCGTGACATTGCCGTTCCCCGCCGAGCCATAGGTGAGCTTGCCCGGGGTTCGCCTTGAGGAGGTTGATGAACTCGCCGACGTTGTTCGCCGGGACCGACGGGTGGACGGCAAGGACGAGCGGGACGACTGCGGTGAGCACGACCGGCGCAAAGTCCTTCAGCGGATCGAAGCCGAGCTTGCTGTAGAGCGCTGGGCTGAGCGTGATGGCGGAGGTGTTGTAGAACACGGTGTAACCGTCCGGCGCCGATTTGGCCACCAGCTCGGCGGCGATGTTCCCGTTCGCGCCCGGACGGTTCTCGACCAGGACCTGCTGCCCGAGCTGCTCGGAGAGCTTCTGGGCGATGACCCTCGACACGAGATCGGTCGGCCCGCCCGGGGGAAAGGCGACGATCAGCCTGACGGGTTTCCCCGGATAGTCGGCCTGCGCGAAAGCGAGGCCGGTTGCAGCGAGACCGGCGACGAACGTCGCGATCGCCGCGAGCCGGCGGAAAGCGGTCATTGGGAAGCACTCCCTTCCGGCCGGCCGGCGAGGAGGCGCGTGGCGGTGTAGGTCATCACCTTTTCGCCGCGCTGGTTCGACACCTCGATCTGGGAGGTCACGACCGCGCGCCCGCCCTTCGAGGTCGGGCGGATGTTCGTGACTTCGACCGTCGCGCCGATCGTGTCGCCGACGAGGACCGGCCCGTGGATCTTCTGCGTGAGCTCGAGCATGGCGAGCCCGGTGCCCTGGATCATCGTCTGCAGGAGGAAGCCCTCGATCAGCGAATACGTCAGCGCCGCCGGCGCCGGGCGCCCGGCGATGGCACCTTCGTAGGTCGCATCGATGAAGATCACCTCGAGCATCCCGGTGACCGAGATGAAATTGACCACGTCGGTCTCGGTGACGGTGCGGCGATAGGTCTGGAAGCGCTGGCCGACCTTCAGGTCCTGCCAGTAGAAGCCGCGGCCGAGCACGGGCAGTTCGGAGTCGTGTTTCACGTGGCAGTCCTTCCGTCAGTCGACTTTCGCGTTGGATTCCTTCACCACGGTCCCCCACTTCTTGATCTCGGCCTTGACGAACTGGTCGAACGCGGGCGGGTCCTGCCATTCCGCGGTGAAGCCCTGGGAGGAGAACTTCTCCTTCACGTCCGGCATCGCGAGGACTTTCTTCAGGTCGCCGTTGAGCTTCGCGACGATCTCCGGCGGCGTGCGAGCCGGCGCGAAGAGACCGTTCCAGGCGGTGGCCTCGAAGGCGGGCAGCCCGGATTCGGCGACGGTCGGCAGGTTCGGCGCCGCGGGCGATCGCGTGAGGCTGGTGACCGCGAGGGCCTTGAGCTTGCCGCCCTTCACGAACGGCATCGCGGAGATCATGGTGTCGAACATGAACGACGCCTGCCCGCCCATGACGTCGGTCAGCGCGGGTCCGCTGCCCTTGTACGGCACGTGGATCGCATCGATGCCGGTGCGCGACCGGAACATCTCGCCGGCGAGGTGCGTGGAGGCGCCGTTGCCGGACGAGGCATAGGACAGGGTTCCGGGCTTCGACTTGGCGAGCGCGATCAGCTCCTTCACGTCCTTGGCGGGGATCTGCGGCGCGGTGACGAGCACCAGCGGGCCGCTGGTCAGCAGCGTGACCGGCGCGAAGTCCTTGACGAGGTCGTACTTGAGGTCCTTGAACAGGGTGACGTTGATCGCATGGGTCGCCGTCGCCACGAGCAGCGTATAGCCGTCGGCCGGCGCCCGGGCGGCACCCTCGGCGCCGAGATTCGCCCCGGCGCCGGGCTTGTTCTCGACGATGAACGTGGTGCCGTTCATCTGCGTGAGCTTGTCTGCGACCACCCTCGCCACGATGTCCGTCGGGCCGCCCGGGGCGTAGGGGACGATGATGCGCACCGGCTTGTCGGGGTATTTCTGGGCGAGGGCCGCGGTGCTCGTGCCCGTGGCCAGGCAGAGCGCGGCAATGACTCGGATCGAGCGTCGAACGTTCATTTTCCTGATGTCCTTTGGGGTGAATGTCGCGATCAGTCGCGGTACGACGGATCCTCGCGATCGAGGAGGCGAATCAGCGCCGCCCACTCGATCTCGTCGAACTTGACCTGGCCGTCCGGGCTGTAGCGGTCGGCCATCCGGGTGGCGAGCTCGTGCGTCGGCATCACGGGCTCCACGCCGCTGCCGAGCACGTCCACCTGGACCTTGCACGCCGAATCGAGCCAGTACATCAGGTTGAAGGCCTCGGAGATGGTGCGGCCGCAGGCGACCAGCCCGTGGTTGCGCAGGATGATGGCGTTGTGTCTACCGAGATCCCGGGCGAGCCGCTCGCGCTCGGTGATGTCCGCGGTCGGCACTTCGTAGTCGTGGTAGCCGATGGCGCCGTAGAAGCGCATCGCGGTCTGCGTCAGCGGCAGCAGGCCGGGCTTCATCGCCGAGACCGCCATGCCGGCCCGCGTGTGCGTGTGCATGACGCAGTTGAGATCGGGGCGCGCGCCGTGGATGGCGCTGTGGATGACGTAGCCCGCCCGGTTGATCGGGAAGTCGGTGTCGGGCTGCATCACGATGTTGCCGTCCAGGTCGAGCTTGTAGAAGCAGGAGGCGTTGATCTCGGTGTAGAGCAGGCCGAAGGGGTTGATCAGGAAATGCCCCTTCTCGTCCGGCACCTTCGCCGTGATGTGGTTGTAGATGAGGTCGCTCATGCCGAAGCGCGCGATCAGGCGATAGCACGCGGCGAGATCGGTGCGGACCTTCCATTCCGCGTCGCTCACCTGCTCGCGGACCCGCGACGGGGCGGAGAAACCGGGTTGATTCATTGTCATGCTCCTTCGATCAAAGCCGCGGGTCGGACATTGCGGTCGCCTTGTCCGCGGCGGCGGGTTTCGGCTTGGGCCGGCCGGCGGTCGCACCCGCCTCCCGCAGGACTTCGGCCGTGTGTTGCCCCAGCCGCGGCGGCAGCCGGACCGGCAGCTGCTCGCGGTCGAACCGCACCGGGACGCCGGGAAAGCACACGCGGCCGAGCTTCTCGTCTTCGAAGCTGGCGAAGAACTTCATCTCGCGGAGGTGGTCGTCCCGAGTCAGGTCCTCGAGCTGGTTCATGCGCGAGGCCGGGATCTCGAGCCTCTGGAATGTCTCGAGCCAGCTCGAAGTGCTGCGCGTGCGGATCACGTTTGCGGCGGTCTCGTAGAGCGACTCGATGTTCTTCGTGCGCTCGGTGATCGTGGCGAAGCGCGGGTCGTTCGCGAGCTCCGGCATGCCGGCCTCGGTGAAGAACCGGCGCCAGTGCGTGTCGGTGTACGGCATCGCGCAGAGATGGCCGTCGGTGGTCTTGTACGGCCGGCGCCACGGCGCCAGCACGCGCGGGTAGCCCGGCGCGGCGAGCGGCGGGCTCGAAGTGCAGCCCGTAGAAGTGCTCGACCATGTTGAACGCCACCATCGACTCGAACATCGGCACCTCGACGTAGCCGCCCTTGCCGGTTCGCTCGCGCCTGAACAGCGCCGCGAGAATGGCGTGGGCGGCGACGAGCCCGGAGATCTTGTCGGCGGCGATGGTGGGGAAATACTGCGGCTCGCCGGTCTGGCGCTGCATCAGCGCGGCGCAACCGGAGAGACCCTGGATGATGTCGTCGTAAGCGGGCAGGCCGCCGTAGGGACCATCCTCGCGCGAAACCGTGCAGCCCGACGTACACGAGCCGGGGGTTGCGGGCGAGAAGAGCGTCGGGCTCGATACCGAGCGCGGCGAGCTTCTGCGGGCGGATGCTGTGCATGAACACGTCGGCCCCGTCGACCAGCTTCAGCAGCGCCTCGCGCGCGTCCGCGCGCTTGAGGTCGAGGACCGCGCTGCGCTTGCCCCGGTTGACGCCCATGAAGATCGCGCCCATCCCCTGCTCGGTCGTCGGCCCGGTGTAGCGCGTGGAGTCGCCCTCGGGCGGCTCGATCTTGATCACGTCGGCGCCGTAGTCGGCCAGGATCTGGCTCGCATAGGGACCGAGGACGATCGCGCTCAGGTCCAGGACTCGTACGCCGGCGAGAGGAAGGATCATTTGACGGCCCTCAAGAGCAAGGTGCGCTGAAATTGTGCTCGTCGTGGTGTAATGCGTCCAATACTTCTCGGCTACGCCTCGATATACAGGGAATATCAATGGAGTTCCGGCAGCTGCGGCAGTTCGTGGTGGTGGCGGAGACGCTCAACTTCCGGCGCGCCGCCGAGCGGCTGCACATGGCGCAGCCGCCGCTCTCGGTGGCGATCCGCAAGCTCGAGGACGAGCTGGGCGCGGTGCTGCTCGAACGCGGCGCGCGCGGCGTGCGACTGACCTCCGCGGGCGCGGCGGTGCTGGCGGCGGCACAGAAATGCCTCACCGACCAGGAGCGGATCCGGGCCGCCGCGCAGGACGCGGCGCAGGGCGAGAGCGGGCGGTTGCGGGTGGGCTTCGTGGGATCGGCCACCTACGCGCTGATGCCGCGGGTGCTGCCCTGGTTCCGCCGGCGCTACCCGCGCGTGGACCTCGAGCTGCGCGAGTCCACCAACGTCGAGCTCCTCTCGCAGGTGGAGGCGGAGCAGCTCGACGTCGGCCTCGTCCGCTTTCCCACCGCGGCAGCCGAGCCGGCTGCAGCTCGAGGTCGTGGAACGCGACGTGCTCTGCGCCGCGCTGCCGGCGGGCCACCGCGCTGGCGCGGAAACGGCCGCTGCTGATGCGTGACCTCGCGGATGGTCCCTTCATCGACTACGCTTCCTCGAGCGTGCCGGGGCTGCACGCGGTCGTGATGCTCGCGTTCCAGCAGGCGGGGGTCACGCCGCGCCAGGTCGCGCAGGAGGCGACCCAGGTCCAGACCGTCGTGAGTCTCGTCGCCGGCGGTCTCGGGGTCGCGCTGGTCCCTGCGATCAGCTCACGGCAGGGTCCGGAGCAGGTCGTGTTCCGCAAAGTCGCGGACATGCCCGAGACTGCTGCCGTCGCCATCGCCCTGGCCTATCGCGCGGACAACGACCAGGCCGTCGTGAAGCGCTTCCGGGAAGCGGCGTTCGCCGCCGCATGACCTCGAGAGCGGCGGTTCACTACCGCAAGTTCTTGCGCGCCGCGCGCCACGCTCGCCGCAGCTTGTCGAGCAGCCGCTTGCGATCCCCGAAGACCTCGTGATTGGTGAGCCGCAAGAGCGTGACGCCCGCCGATTCGAGCTCGCTCGTCTTGAACAGATCCCAGGCCCGCTGGGACGGCGATCGGTGGTAGCCGCCGTCGACCTCGATGCCCAGGCGGACTTCGGGGAAATAGAAGTCGACGATCCACCTTCCGCCGCATACCCACTCGCGCCGGAACCGGCCGTCGAGCGTGCCGTCGTTCAGCTCGTTCAGGAGCGCCTCGAGCGCGTGCTCCGCGCGGGTAGGATGGTCGCGTCGCTCGTCGGCGACGAGGCGTAGCGCATCCGCATCCGGGGGCGATGCTCGCCGTCGAAGTCTTCCCGTCATCGGTGGTTGCGGGCAGCGATCGAACTGCGACGCCGCCGAGTCTGCCGTAGCCGCGGGCTCACCCGGTGAGCCCCGCGACGCACCCGCCGGGATCTCGCGCCTTCTTCTTTGGTAACCTACAAATCGCTCGGCGTGAGGCACTCGTCCCGCGCGACACGGGAGGTCCGATGACAAGTGGGACGAAGCTCGAGGTCTTGCTCGACGGCCTGAAGTTCGGCGAGGGGCCGCGCTGGCACGACGGCAGGCTCTGGTTCTCCGATTTCTACGCTCACCGCGTCGCCGCCGTCGGCCTCGACGGCCGCGACGAGACCATCGTCGAGGTGCCGCAGCGTCCGTCGGGGCTGGGGTGGACGCCGAAGGGCGAGCTCCTCGTCGTCTCGATGCTCGACCGCCGCGTGCTCCGGTTCGACGGCAAGGCGCTGCACCTCCACGCCGACCTCGCCGCCCTCGCGGCCGGACTCTGCAACGACATGGTGGTGGACGCCGTCGGCCGGGCCTACGTCGGCAACTTCGGCTACGACCGGCACAACAACGCGCCGCCGCGCGACACCCGCATCATCCGCGTCGATCCCGACGGCCGCGCGGCGAGCGTCGGCGACGACCTTCACTTCCCGAACGGCATGGTGATCGCGCCCGGCGGCCGGACGCTCATCGTCGCCGAGACGTTCGCCCACCGATTGAGCGCGTTCGACGTCGGCACCGACGGTTCGCTCGCCAACCGCCGCATCTTCGCGGCGCTCGACGGCGTTTTTCCGGACGGCATCTGCCTCGACGCCGAAGGCGCGGTCTGGGTCGCCGACGCGCGGGGGCACAGCGTGCTGCGCGTGCTGCCGGGCGGACGGATCGCGCAGACCGTCGATACCGGGGCCGAGCGTTGCTCGTACGCCTGCATGCTCGGTGGCCCCGACCGGCGCACTCTGTTCGTCATCACCAACACCGGGAGCGGGCCGAAGATGGCGGAGAAATCCGACGGGCGGGTCGAAATCGTCCGGGTCGACGTGCCCGGCGCCGGCTTCCCGTGAAGCGATAGGTGAGCGATGGCGCGCGTACCGTACCTGAACCGGTCCGACCTCCCGGCCGAGCACCAGGACCTGCTCGCCCGCAACATCAACCTCTTCCGCGCGATGGTGCACAGCCCGAACGGCGCCCGCGCGTTTCACGGGCTCGGCGGATTCATCCGCCACCACAGCCGGCTCGATCCACGCCTCCGCGAGCTCGCGATCCTGCAGGTCGGCTACCTCACGCGGTCGGTCTACGAGTACACGCACCACATCAAGATCGGTCGCGACTTCGGCGTGTCGGACGACGACATCCGCGCGATCGGCGCAGAGACCGCTGGCCGGCCGAGCGGGCTGGAGCCGCTTGCGAGGACGGTGCTGCTGGCGGCGCGCGAGATGACCGCGGGATACGCGATCTCGGACGAGACGTTCGCCGCGCTGGCGCAGGCGCTCGATCACGAGCGGCTCACCGACCTCGTCCTCACCATCGCCTTCTACAACGCCGTCGTCCGCTTCCTCGCCGACGATGCAGATCGACAACGAGCCCGAGTACCAGAAGCTTCTCGCCGAGTTCCCGTTCGCGAAGGATTGATCGGCGTGACGAGCGCGCCCCGCCGTGAGCTTTCGCTCGCGCATCTCACCATCCTCGACGCGACGCCGCCCGAGCTTGTCAGCGTCGCGGCGGCGGTGGGCTTCCGGATGGTCGGCATCCGGCTGAGCGCCACGCCCAGCGTCGGCGCGCCGCCGTACGACATGCTCGGCGACACGCCCGTCCTGCGGGAGACGCTTGCCCGGCTGGCCGATACCGGCGTCGCCGTGCTCGATGTCGAGTTTCTCCGCTTCGAGCCGGAGCTCCCGGTCGGTGTCCCCGAGGGCTTCCTCGAGGCCGGCGCGCGTCTCGGCGCGAAGTACGTGCTCGTGATGAGCGCCGAGCCGGAGGAGGCGCGCACGCTCGACCGCTTCGGCGAGCTCTGCGATCGCGCCGCGCAGTACGGCCTGCACGTCTGCCTGGAGTTCGCGATCTACACCGGCGTGAAGACGCTCGCTCACGCCGCGCGTATCGTGAGACGGGCGGGCCGCACGAACGCGTCGATCCTGGTGGATGCGCTGCACTTCAGCCGGTCGGGCGGAACGCCCGCCGATATCGGAGCGATCGATCCGTCGCTCCTGCGGTATGCCCAGATCTGCGACGCGGCGCCGCACATGCCCACCGACGCGACCGGCCTGATCCGTGAAGCGCGGACCGGCCGGCTGTTGCCGGGTGAGGGCGTTCTGCCGCTGGCGGAACTGGTGAAAGCGTTGCCTGCGCACACGCCGCTGAGCGTCGAGGCGCCGGTGCGGGCGACGTCGGGGCTCAGTGCGCTCGAGCGCGCGCAGCGCGCGTACCGGGCGATGCGCGAGCTGCTGGACAACACGTAGCGGAGAAGCGCCATGGCGGGACGCGTCGAGGGCAAGGCGGCAGTGGTGATGGGCGGGGGCCAGACCCCGGGGCAGACCGTCGGCAACGGCCGGGCGACCGCGATCGTGCTCGGGCGCGAGGGCGCGCGCGTCGCGGTTGTCGACCGCGACCTCGCCTCCGCCGAGGAGACGGTCGGGATGATTCGCGCGGAGCGGGGCGAAGCGTTTGCGCTGACGGCCGACGCGACGCGCGAGGCGGACGTGCAGCGCGTCATCGCCGCCGCTGTCGAGCGCTTCGGCGAGCTGGACATCCTCCACAACAACATCGGCGCGAGCATCGCGCTCGGCGACGCGCCGGCCGATACGCTCACGGAGGATGCCTTCGACCGCAGCTTCGCCGTCAACCTCAAGACGGCGTGGCTCGCCATCAAGCATGCGCTCCCGCTCTTCCGGAGCCGGGGCCGCGGCTCGATCGTGAACATCTCGTCGCTCGCGGCGGCGCAAGGCTACCCGCTGCTCGGCTACAAGACGATGAAGGCGGCGATGGTCGCCATGACCGAGAACGTCGCGGCGGCCAACGCGCAGCACGGCATCCGGGTCAACGCGATCCTGCCCGGTCTGATGAACACGCCGATGGCGATCGAGGCGCGCGTGGCCCAGGGCCGAAGCCGCGAGGAGGTGATCGCCGCGCGCGACAGCCGCATCCCGCTCGGGCGGAAGATGGGTAGCGGGTGGGACGTCGCCCATGCAGCGCTCTTCCTCCACTCCGACGAGGCCGCGTTCATCACCGGTACCGTGCTCGTGGTCGACGGCGGCGAGCTCGTCGCCCACGGCCTGTAGCGAAACCCGTCCAACGCGACACCGCTTGCGCTAGGATGGCCGCCTCGTAAGCGTCAAGAACGCGCTCGAAGCGCGAACAGGCGCTGGCCCAGGGAGGAGCAGCCGTGAGAGGAGCGGTCGAGCGGGACCGGCGTGGCCATTGCTGGCTGCGCGAGACTCTCCGGGACGACGCGGCCCGCGCTAGCCGGGGAAGGTCGGAGCCGTGGACGCGCTGAAGTGGTTCCTGGTGGACTTCCTGCAGGCGCTCGCCGCGGGGCTGATGGTCGGCGGCACCTACGGCCTGATGTGCGTCGGCCTCGGCATCATCTTCGGCGTGATGCGCGTCGTGAACTTCGCCCAGGGCGATTTCATGATGCTCGGCATGTACATCGCGTTCTACCTCGTCACCGGCTTCGGCCTGCTCGCCTTCATGGGGCCGTACGCCGCGCCGATCGCCGGCGCGATCCTCGCTGGCCCGATCGTTTTCGTCTTCGGATGGCTGCTCCACCGCTACCTGATCGCGCGGGTGACCGGCGTCCGCGTCGTGACCGCGGAAGCGGAGGGCCACTACGCCCAGATCATCCTGACGCTCGGCGTGTCGCTCATCCTGCAGAACGGCGGGCTGATCCTGTTCGGCTCGCTGCCGACCTCGGTCCAGACGCCGCTGTCGCGCGAATCGTGGGAGCTCGGGCCGGTGTTCCTGAACCAGGCGCGGACCGTTAGCTTCGTGATCGCGGTCGCGTTCGCGATCGCGCTCTACTTCTTCCTCGGCCGCGTCCGGCTGGGCAAGGCGCTGCGCGCCGCCGCCGACAATCCGATCGCCGCCGCCTACGTCGGCGTCGACGTCGACCGCTCGCACCGCCTTGCGTTCGGCCTCGGGGTCGGCATCACCGCCATCGCCGGCGGGCTGATCGCGAGCTCCCAGTCCTTCCAGCCCTACATCGGGTTCGACTTCGTCGTCATCATGTTCGCGGGCGTCATCCTCGGCGGACTCGGCAGCATTCTCGGCGCGTTCTGGGGCGGGCTCACGATCGGCCTCGTGCAGCAGATGTCGACGCTCTTCCTGCCCTACCAGCTGCAGAACACCGCGATCTTCGTCGTGTTCCTGCTGATCATCTTCTTCTGGCCGCGCGGCATGTTCGGCCGCACCTGGGAGCGCGCGTGACTGCGCGCCTGCACGGCGGGGCGTGGCGGCAGTACGGCGTGATCGCCGCCTTCGCGGTCGCATACGTCGCGCTCGGACTCGTGGTCCGCAACTCCTACTACCAGCTCATCATGACGCTCGTCCTCATCTGGGCGACGATGGGCCTCAGCTGGAACATGCTGAGCGGCTACAGCGGCATGATCTCGTTCGGCCAGGCCGCGTTCTTCGGGCTCGGCGGCTACACGATGACGATCGCCTTCGTGAAGTTCGGCGTCACGCCGTGGCTCGGGATGCCGCTCGGCGTCGCGGTCGGCGTGATGGCGGCGGTCATCATCGGCATCCCGACTTTCCGCCTGCGTGGCCACTACTTTGCGCTGTCGATGCTCGCGTACCCGCTCGCGATGCTCTACGTCTTCGAGTGGCTCGGCTACCAGGAGGTGTCGCTGCCGATGATGCGCGAGAACCCGGCGCTCTACGCCCAGTTCGCCGATCCGCGCACCTACATGGCGCTCGCCATGGTCCTGCTCGTGGCCGCAATGATCGTTTCGCTCCACGTCGAGCGCTCGCGCTTCGGCCGGTCGCTGCTCGCGATCAAGCAGAACGAGCCGGCGGCGCAGGCGGCCGGCATCGACGCGCCGCGGCAGAAGATGTACGCGCTCATGCTGAGCGCCGCGATCGCCGCCGCCGCCGGCGGGCTCTACGCGAACGTGCTGCTGGTGGTCACGCCGCAGACCATGTTCGGCATGCTGGTCTCGGCGCAGGCGCTGATCGTCTCGCTCTTCGGCGGCGTCGGGGTGTTCTGGGGGCCGGTGATCGGCGCCGCGGTGCTGGTGCCGCTCGCCGAGATCCTGCACGGCGAGCTCGGCCACATCGTTCCGGGCATCCAGGGCGTCGTCTACGGGCTGGCCATCATCGTCATCATCCTGCTCGCCCCCGAGGGCATCTATTGGAAGCTCCGCGACCGGTTCTTCCAGGTGCGGCCGCCGCCGGCGGTGCCGCGCGTGGCGGCCGTGCCCGCCGCCGCGGTGCGGTCGGGCCCCGACGCGAAGCCGATACTGACGCTCGAGCGGGTCACGCATGCCTTCGGGGGCTTGCGGGCCGTCGACGACGTGAGCCTCGTCGTCAAAGCGGGGGCGATCCACGGGATCATCGGGCCGAACGGCGCCGGCAAGACGACGCTCTTCAACGTCATCAACGGGTTTCTTGCGCCGGCCACCGGCAGCATCCGCTTCGAGGGCACCGAGCTGGTGGGCCTCAAGCCGCACCAGGTCTGCCGGCGGGGCGTCGGCCGGACCTTCCAGATCGTGCGCGCATTCCCGCGCATGACCGTGCTCGAGAACGTGATCACCGGCGCGTACGCCGGGGCCGCCACCGACGCCGAAGCCGAGGAGCTCGCGCTCGCCGCGCTGACGCGCGTCGGACTGGCGGACGAGCAAGCGTACGCGATCGCCGGCGGACTCACGACCAAGCAGCTTCGCCTGATGGAGCTCGCGCGGGCGCTTGCCTCGCGGCCTCGCCTCCTGCTGCTCGACGAGACCCTCGCGGGGCTCGGGCACGACGCGCTGGAAGACATGCTGCGGATCATCCGCCAGGTGAACCGCGAAGGCGTGACGATCGTCATCATCGAGCACACGATGCAGGCGATGGTGAAGCTCGCCGACGAGTTCAGCGTGCTCGACCACGGCCGCCTGATCGCGAGCGGAACGCCCGCCGAGGTGGTTCGCAACCGCGCGGTGATCGAGGCCTACCTCGGCAAGAAATGGATGGAGCGTGTTGCAGATCCGGTCGCTTGACGTCGCCTACGGGGGCTTGAACGCGCTGAGCGGCGTGTCGCTCGATGTCGCCGCGGGCGAGTTCGTGGCGGTCGTCGGGCCGAACGGCGCCGGCAAGTCGACGCTCTTCAAGGCGATCTCGGGCACGCTCGCGCCGGTGGCCGGCGAGATCACCTACAAGGGCATGAACCTGCTTGCCGTCCCGCCCGGTGAACGCGCCCAGAACGGCATCGCCCACGTCCCCGAGGGGCGGCAGGTGTTCGCCTCCATGACCGTCCTGGAAAACCTGGAGATGGGCGCGTACACGCGCAACGGCCGCGCGCGCTGGCGCGAAGCGCTGCCGATGATCCTCGCCCTCTTCCCGGTGCTGGAAGAGCGCCGCGCGCAGCTCGCGGGCACGCTGTCCGGCGGCGAGCAGCAGATGCTGGCGATCGGACGCGGACTCGCCTCGGCACCCGAATTGCTGATGCTCGACGAGCCGTCGATGGGGCTCGCGCCGACGGTGGTGGACGCGATCTTCGAGCGCATCCACCAGATCCACCGCGAGCACGGCATCACGATCCTGCTCGTCGAGCAGCGCGTGGCCGAGGCGCTCGAGTCGTGCGACCGCGGCTACGTGCTCGAGACCGGGCGGGTGGTCATGCAGGGCACGCACAACGAGCTTATGGCGGATGCGCGCGTGAAGCGCGCGTATCTCGGGATGTGAACGTCGGGTGAAACCGAAGGTTTCCTGGCTTCGGGGAGCGCGAGGGGTGCCGCGAAGCGGCTTCGCCCTCTCGTCTCGTAGACAACCAAAGGAGGAAGTCATGTGGTCGAATGATGAGGGTTCGAGCGTCGTGCGTCGGGCCGCACTCGTCGCGGGGATCGCAGCGGCGGCCGCGGCCGCCGCCTTCTCTTCCGGGGCGTGGGCGCAGCAGAAAGAGGTCAAGGTGGCCGTGATCGCGCCGATTTCGGGGCCGTGGGCGCGGCAGGGCCAGCTCATCCAGATGGGCGCCGAGATGGCGGTCGACGAGATCAACCAGAAGGGCGGCATCAAGGCGCTCGGCGGCGCGCGCCTCAAGCTCGTGGTCGCCGACGCCGGCGACTCCGCGGAGAAGGCGAAGAACGCCGCGCAGCGGCTGACCGCGCAGGAGCCCGACCTCGTCGGAGGCACCGGCGCGTGGCTCAGCACCTTCACGCTCGCGGTGACCGAGGTGACCGAGCGCGCGCAGATCCCGTGGCTCACGCTCTCCTTCGCCGACAACATCACCGATCGTGGCTTCAAGTACGTCTTCCAGACCTCGCCGGTCGCGAGCCGGCAGTCCTCCGGCGCCGTGCCGGCGATCCTCGAGCTCGCCAAGGCGGCCACCGGGAAGGTACCTGCTACGGCGGGCATCATCGGCGACAACTCGGCCTCGCCCGTCTTCTTCCTGAAGCCGATGCGCGAGGGCGGGCTGGAGAAGATGGGGATCAAGGTCGTGATGGACGAGACCTACACCCCGCCGCTGTCGGATGCGACGCCGCTCATCCAGAAGGTGCGCTCGACGCGCCCCGAGATCCTGCTCTTCATCTCCTCGACCATCTCCGACCTGAAGCTCGGCCTCGAGAAGATGAACGAGTTCCGGCTCGGCAAGGGCGTGGTCCCGGTGATCGGCAACGGGGCGCACATGGGCGCCCCGGAAGTCCTGAAGAACGTACCGGCCGACCTCCTCGAAGGCGTGATGTTCATCGTCGCCGATTGGGGCATGAAGGGCCACGAGCCGATCATCGAGATGTTCAAGAAGCGCACCGGCGAGCCGTGGATGACGCAGGACGCGATCACCGGCTATGGCGACATGTGGATCCTGAAGGAGGCGCTCGAGAGCGCGAAGTCCGCGGACAAGGTCAAGGTCGCGGACGAGATCCGCAAGATGAACCTCAAGGAAGGTCCGGCCGCGACTGCGTTCCCGGGCGGCGTGCAATTCGACGAGAAGGGCCGGCGCATGAACGCGCCGCTCGTCATCGTCCAGTGGCAGAACGGGGTGCCGGTCACCGTCTCGCCGGTCGATCGCGCGCTTGCCAAGCCGTACTGGCCGAAGCGATAGGCGGATCGGATAGGAGCCGGGAGGGTTCGGGCATGGGTCGCCGCGTCGGTTTCATCGGGGTCGGGCAGATGGGTGCGCCGATGGTCGAGCGCCTGCTCGCCGGCGGTCGGGAGGTCGCGGTGTTCGATGTGAATCTCGCGGCGATGCAACCCCTCGTGGCGGGCGGTGCGATCGCCGCAGACTCGCCTCGCGACGCTGCGGCCGGCGCCGAGACCGTCTTCGCCTGCCTGCCGTCGCCCGACGCGTCGAAAAGCGTCGCGCTCGGCCCCGACGGCATTGGTGGCATCGATGGGCTTCGCGTCTACATCGAGACTTCCACCATCGGCACCGCCGCCATCAAGGCGATCGCCGCCGGACTCGGCGCACGCGGCGTCACGGTGCTCGACGCGCCGGTCAGCGGCGGGCCGCGCGGGGCGCGTGCCGGCAAGCTCTCGACGATGGTGGCGGGCGACCGGGCGGCGTTCGAGCGCGTCCGGCCGCTCTTCGACGCCATCGCCGGCAGGGTGTTCTACATCGGCGCGGAACCGGGGCTTGGCCAGATCACGAAGCTCGCGAACAACATGATCTCGGCGGCGGGAATGGCGGCCGCCATGGAGGCCGCGGTGATGGCGGTGAAGGCCGGCGTCGACGCGCGTACCCTCATCGACGTGGTGAACGCGAGCACCGGCCGGAACAGCGCGACCGAAGACAAGTTTCCGCAGGCTATCCTGCCGCGGACATTCGACTACGGCGGCAAGCTCGCCACGATGTACAAGGACGTCGAGCTCTGTTTCGCCGAGGCGCGCGCCCTCGGCGTGCCGATGTGGGTGGGGGCAGCCGTCGTGCAGCTCTGGTTCCAGGCGATGACCGAGGGGCGCGGGCAGGAGGACTACACGACGCTGATCAAGACGATCGAGGGCTGGACCGGCGTGACTGTCGGCGGCGAGATTCGCGGCCGGTAGCCTCCCCGACGAGCGAGGTGATCGGCATGCCGCAGGTGAACGCGATCCGCATCCACAGGCACGGCGGCCCCGAAGAGCTCCGCTACGAGGCGGTCGAGGTCGGCGAGCCGGGGCCCGGCGAGGCGCGCGTCCGCCACACCGCGATCGGCCTCAACTTCACCGACATCCATCACCGCACCGGGCGCTATCCGCTGACCCCGCTGCCGCACGTGATCGGCATGGAAGCGGCCGGCGTGGTCGAGGCGGTCGGCGAGGGCGTGAGCGAGGTGAAGCCGGGCGACCGCGTCGCCTACGCCGCGGACAAGCCGCGGGCGTACGCGCAAGGGACGGTCATGCCGGCCTGGCGGCTCCTGAAGCTGCCCGAAGCGATCGACGACGAAACTGCAGCGGCGCTGATGGTCAAGGGGCTGACCGCGCAGTACCTGCTGCGCGCCGCCTATCCGATCCGGGCCGGCGAGACGATCCTGATCCACGCCGCGGCCGGTGGGCTCGGGCTGATCATGTGCCAGTGGGCGCGCCATCTCGGCGCTCGGGTGATCGGCACGACGAGCACCGAAGCGAAGGCCGCGCTCGCGCGGCAGAACGGCTGCGACCACACGATCCTCTACACGCGGGAGGACGTGACCGCGCGCGTGCGCGAGCTCTCCGGCGGCGCCGGCCTCCCCGTCGTCTACGACGGTGTGGGCGCGAGCACCTTCGAGCAGTCGCTCCGGTGCCTGCGTCGCCGCGGCTTCGTCGTCTCCTATGGCTCGGCGTCCGGCGTCATTCCGCCGTTCGATCTCTTCCGTCTCAACCGGATGGGCTCGCTCTACGTCACGAGTGCGGGTCTGGCGGACTACACGCACACCCGCAGCGAGCTCGAGGAGCGGGCAAACGATCTGTTTACCGTCGTCCAGAGCGGCGCGCTGCACGTGGAGGTGCGACAGCGCTACCCGCTCGCCGAGGCCGCGCGTGCGCACCGCGACCTCGAGGCGCGGCGGACGATCGGCAGCTCGATCCTGCTGCCCTGACCGGGTGCGCGCTCGCGCCCGCGCGTCCGATGCGGCAGTGCCGCAATGGCGAACCGCCGCCGGTCGTCCGGACACCCTGCGTCATTGACGCGCTCCGCCTGCTCGTATACGGTCGTTCCGCACGCACGAATACAAGCCGGGTAGCTCGAACCGGCGGCCGCGCTGGGAGTCTTGTCCACCGAGGAGGCATCATGAATCTGAATCCGTTCCGTCAATCCCGCGCGCGGTCCGTCGCCGCGACGCTCGTCGCCGCGCTCGCTACGACGTTGGGCGCCGCCGACCGTCTTGTCTATGCGCAGGGCACGCCGCAGAAGGTCGTGCTGCGCTTTGCGGCCGACTTTACCGGGCCGCCGCACCCGGCGGGCATGGCGATGAAGTACTTCGGGGACCGCTTGCCGGAGGTGATCCCGGGCAGCGAGGCGCGCCTCTATTTCGCCGGCGCGCTCTACACGATTCCCGAGGCCTTCGAGGCGATGCGCCAGGGCAACCTCGAGATGACCTGGATGCAGATGGGCAAGGCAGCGCCGGTCGACCCGTGGATGATGACCGTCGTCGGGCCGGGCATCCTCACCACGGTCGGCGCGGTCGACAACTTCGACAAGACGAAGACCTACAATATGCTGGTCGACCGCCTCGCGAAGAACCAGGCGATCAAGGTGTTCGGCGTCGGGCAGATGAGCTTCGGGATGGGCGTCGGCGGCAAGAAGCGCTACCTCAAGCCCGACGGATTTCGGCGGCCGGAAGGTGCGCAGCATGGGGCCGGCCGAGAACCCGGTGCTCGAGTCGTGGAAGGCGAACCCGGTGGTGATGGGCTTCGGCGAGGTGCCGACCGCGCTCGAGTCGGGCGTCATCGACGGGCTGATGACCAGCATCGGCGGCTGGCTGAGCGTGCGCGAGCAGGCGCCCTTCTACACGACCGGCGGCGCCGGCGTCTTCACCGGCGACTACTACATGATCAGCGCCAGCCGGCGGTGGTGGGACCGCCTGAGCCCGCCGACCCAGGACGCGCTGCAGAAGCTGATCGCGGAGACGATCGCGGTGCAGAAGGAGTTCAACTGGTGCGTCGACAAGCTGACCTACGAGAAGTACGGGACGAAGGACCCGTCGAAGCCGGGCGTCTACTGGATGACCCCGCAGGAGGTGTCGGCGCTGACCGGCGCGCTCGGCGAGGGGCCGACGCGGTGGGTGAAGAGCAAGACGCCGCCGGCCGCGAGCGAATGGATCGACACGTTCAAGAAGGAAGGCCGCGAGCTGTCGGACAAGAACCCGGTCGGCTCGTCGTGGATCGAGAAGATCGACTGCTCGAAGCACGCGTCGAAGATCGTCATTAAATAGCGGGCGGCGCGGGCCCGGGCGGGTGGAGAGAGCGTACGCGATCTGGCGCGCGTTCCAGGACCGGTACCTGGAGCGCGCCGCCGCGCTCCTGCTCGTCGGCTGCACGCTGCTCGCGCTGGTCGAGATCTTCCGGCGCTACGTGCTCGGCGTGTCCTTCGAGTGGCAGCAGGACGCGGTCACCTACTTCACGCTGAGCGGCGTCTTCCTCTACTTCGGCATCGCGCAGCGGCACGGCGCGCACCTCAGCGTGACGGTGGTGCCGGAGGTGCTGGAGGCGCTCGGCGGGCCGCGCGCGCGCCGTGCGGCCGAGCTCGTCAGGCTGGTCGCGCTGGTGATCTCGTGCGCGTTCCTCGTCGCCGTGGCGTGGTGGGGCATCCCCGAGGTGCGCGAAAGCGCACATTACGAGAGCCGCAGCGAAAGCCTCGCGTTCCCGATGTGGCCGTTCCTCGCCGTGCTGCTCGCCGGGTTCGCGTTCATGGCGGTGTCGATGTTCTTCCAGATCTACCGCGAGGTGCAGAAGCTGCGCGGCCGCACCGTCCTCGAGGAGCCGCCGGAAGAGGACGCGGCGCCGCACTGAAGCGCCGGAAACCGCCACCGGGGAGGGGTGCGGATGCAGATCGTCGGGATCGTGATTCTCGTGCTGCTCGTGCTGAGCGTGCCGATCGGCATCGCGCTCAGCGCCGCGGCCGCGGCATACATCCTGGTCGATCCGCTGCTCGAGACCACCGTCATCTTCCGCGCCTTCTTCAGCTTCATCGGGCGGTACTCGCTGATGGCGATTCCGCTGTTCATCTTCGCCGGCTTCCTGATGGAGCGCACCGGCCTGATCTCGCAGCTCTTCCGGTTCGCCGACTCGCTGGTCGGCTGGATGCCCGGCGGCTTCGGCGTGGCGACGGTGCTCGCGTGCGTCCTGTTCGGCGCGATCTCCGGCTCGAGCGTCGCGATGGCGGCGGCGATGAGCATCATCGCCATCCCGGAGATGACGAAGCGTGGCTACCCCCCGTGGCTCGCGGGCGGGCTCGTGGCCACGGCCGGCGGCATCGCGATCCTCATACCGCCCAGCATCCCCCTGCTCCTGTACGGCCTGGTCACCGAGACCTCGGTGGTGCGGCTGTTCTTCGCCGGCGTCATTCCCGGGCTGCTGCTCGCCCTCGGCAACGCCGTCACCGTCGTCATCATCGCGAAGTACCTGAAACTGCCGCGCGGCAAGTTCGAGCCGCACCGGGTCTGGCCCGAGATCAAGGGGGCGCTGCCGGCGCTCGGCATGCCGGTCGTCGTCCTCGGGGGGCTCTATGGCGGACTGTTCACCCCGACGGAGGCGGCCGCTGCCGCCTGCGGTTACGCGCTCGCGTACGGACTGATCGTCGGCCGGGGCAAGTTCGTCAAGCAGGTGCTGCCGGTCGCCGCTCGCTCGCTGCGGCTGACCGCCGTGATCCTGTTCCTCGTCGGCAGCGTGGGCGTGTTCCAGTTCCTGGCGGCGAACATGTACTGGCCGCAGCGGATCACCGAGACGGTGGTGAGCTGGGGCCTCACGCCGCTCGGCTTCATCTTCGCGTACATGCTGGTGCTGCTTGTCCTCGGCATGTTCGTCGACGGGGTGGCGATGATCCTGCTGACCGTGCCGGTGATCTTCCCGGTCGCAATGGCGCTGAAGATCGACCCGGTCGCGCTCGGTGTGATGCTCGTGCTCAACGTCGAGATGGGCGTGGTCACGCCGCCGGTCGGCCTGAACCTCTTCGCCGTGAGCGGCACCTCGAAGATCCCGCTGCCGCAGGTGCTCAAGGGCACGATCCCCTTCTTCATTGGCGACCTGACGGTGCTGCTGCTCGTGATCTTCTTCCCGGGTCTCGCGACCTGGCTCCCGGACCTGCTCATCACGGACGTCTTCAAGTGACCGGCCGGCCGTAAAATTCCCACGCGGAGGATCGGTGCTTGCTGCTTTGCGGAAGGTGTCCGGTGCGGCCTGAACGGACCGGGCCGATCGCCGGCGTCGTTCTCGCGGCGGGCCTCTCCAGCCGCATGGGTCGCAACAAGCTGCTCTTCGATCTCGACGGCGAGACCGTTGTGCAACGAGGGCTTCACCGAGAAGCACGGCCTGCAGTGGGGCTACTGCACGCCGGGGATGATGATGACGAGCGTCGCGCTGCTCGAGCGGAACAAGAACCCGAGCGAGCAGGAGATCCGCGCGGGATCTCGGGGAATCTCTGCCGCTGCACCGGCTACGTCAACATCGTCAACGCCGCAGCCGAGAAGTCGCGGTAGAGTATCCTCGCGCAAGCGGCGTGACGATCCGCCGCGAAGAGGAGGCCATGAAAACCCGCCGCTCTGTTTCTCGCGCGTCTTCCTGGCTCGCGATGCCGCTCGTCCTCGCCGCTGTCGCGCCGGCGCTCGCGCAGCAGGACTACCCGAGCCGTCCGATTCGCCTGATCACGGCCGCCGCCCAGGGCGGGACGAGCGACCTGCTGGCGCGCGTCTTCGGTGCTCGCCTGACCGACGTGCTCAAGCAACCGGTGCTCGTGGACAACCGGGCGAGCGCATCCGGCGTCATCGCCGGGGAGTTGACCGCGAACGCCCCGCCCGACGGTTACACGCTGTTTCTCGCTTACCACCAGCACACGGTGAACGCGGCGCTGAATCCAAGGCTGCCCTATCACCCCGTGGAGAGCTTCACCCCGATCACGCAGCTCACGTCCGCCGGGCTGCTGCTGGTGGTGAACCCGTCGTCGCCACCGACGACCCTGCAGGAGTTCGTGGACTGGACGAAGAACGCCAGCGGTTCGCTCAACTACGGCTCGGCCGGCAACGGCAGCGGCGGGCATCTCGCGGGCGAGCTCTACAAGCAGATGACGGGCGTGAAAGCCGTGCACATCCCCTACAAGGGCACCGGGCCCGCGCTGATGGACCTGATGGCCGGGCGGTTCGACTTCAATTTCGCCGGGATGCAGGGCGCGCAACCGCTGGTGCGGGCCGGGCGCCTGCGTGCGCTCGCGGTCACCGCGCCCGCGCGCCTGCCCGCGCTGCCCGACCTGCCCGCCGTGGCGGAAGCGCTGCCGGGATTCGAGGTCGTCGGGTGGTACGGCGTGATCGGGCCGGCCAGGCTGCCAGCGCCCATCGTCGCGCGGCTGCACGACGAGCTCGTCAGGACCCTCAACCAGCCGGACGTGCACGAGCGGATCGTGGCGGACGGCTCGGAGCCGGTCGGCAGCACGCCGGAGGAGTTCCGCAGGTTCCTGCTGGCCGATCTTGCCAAATGGGCGCAGGTTGTGAAGGAGAGCGGGGCGAAGCTGGATTGAAGCGCGAGGATCGCGGTGCGAGCGGCCGGGGTTCGGCGCTGATGCTCGACCTGAGCAGGATCCCATCGCCGGAAGCGCGCTGATCAATCTGGGGGAGATGGCGCAGATCGCGACGGTGTCTGGCCATCACGACGACAACGCGAAACCGATGGGTGTGTAGGCGATCGCCTCTCACGTAGAATTCCGCGCAGTGACGCGAACCCAGCCCGGGCGGAGGGCGCGACCGGCCGAGCCGTCGGCGCGGCAGGTCGGCGACACGTCCCACGTCGTCTTCCTGCCCGACCGCGCGACGCCGTGCTTCTTCCTGTGGGGCGCGGGCGCCGCCGCATCCCCGCTCGTCGGCGTCGGCAAGGCCGAGCGCAGGCACCTCGTGGACGAGACGCTCGCGCCGCGCGAGCTCGCCGGCATCACCGTGCCGCTCCTCGAAGCGCTGCCCCGGCTTGCGGCGATGACCGCCGCCGAGACGGACCGAGCGCCGGCGTCGCTCGCCGCCTGGAGTGTCGCCGCAAAGCTCGCGCTCGATCTCGTCGGCCGCGAGCGGATCATCCCGCGCATCGTCGGCGCGAACGGCAGCACCGAGGCACGCTTCGGCGTCGCGCTCGCGCTTTCCGAGGATGCGGAGCGGGTCGCGGAGCTGGCGAAGTCGTTCCCGCTCGCCGCTCACGCCGTCCCGGTGCGTCGCAAGGGTCGTCACCACGGTGCGCCGGAGGTGTGGGCGCCCGAGGCATTGCTCCGGGCGTTCCTGGATGCGACGGCCGACGCGCTCGTGCGGGCCGCGGTGGGCCTGCGGCGCGCTGAGACGGAAAACCGCGCATCTCCCCTGGGAGCGCCGGTTCATCGCCGCGCTTTGCGGGCCCGATCCCGCCTTCGCGCCCGAAGGGTTCCAGGAGCGAACGCTCGTCCGCGATCTCGACGCCTGGACCCGGCCCGCGCTCGGCATGGAGCCGGACGCGCCGCGCGCCTGCTTTCGCCTCGACCTGCCCGACGCGGAAACCGCGGCGGATGCCTTCCCGCTCCGTTTCTTCCTGCAGTCCGCGGACGATCCGAGCCTGCTCGTCCCGGCCGACGAGGTGCTCCGCGGGCACGGGCAGTCGTTGCGGCGCCTCGGGCATTCCTTTCACGCTGCCGAGGAGCATCTGCTCCGCGCGCTCGCGGCGGCGGCGCGACTCTTCGCGCCGATCGCGCGCGGCCTGCGCGAAGCGCGCCCGGAGGCGGTACACCTCGACGCCGCGGAGGCGTGGACTTTCCTCACCGACGCCGCGCCGGCCTTCGCCGAGGCCGGCATGGGCGTGATTCTTCCGGCGGAGCTCACGCGGTCGGGACAGCGGCGGCTGCGGCTCCGCATGCGCGTCGGCGGCGCTGCCAAAGGCGCCGCGGGGGCAGTGGCCGGCGCGAGCGGTCTGTCGTTCGCCGAGGTGCAGTCGTTCCACTGGGAGGCGGCGCTCGCGGGCGATCCGCTGTCCGCGCGGGATCTCGCCGCGCTCGCGAGGCTCAAGGCGCCGCTCGTGCGCTTCCGCGGCCAGTGGGTCGCCGTCGATCCGGCGGAGCTCGAGGAGATCCGGCGGCTCGTCGCGAGCGGCGGCGGCACGCTCGCGGCCCACGAGGCGTTGGCCGCGTCGCTCGGCGGGACGATGCCGCGGCCGGACACCCGGGTCGCCGGTCGACGTCGTCGCGGAGGGACACCTCGCCGGCGTCGTGACGCGCTTGCGCGAGGGCGTCTGCGCGCGGGCGGCCCCTCGGCTCCGCCCGACTTCCAAGGCACGCTGCGCCCGTATCAGGAGCGCGGCCTCGGCTGGCTCGTCCAGATGGCCGCGCTCGGACTCGGCGCGTGCCTCGCCGACGACATGGGGCTCGGCAAGACGATCCAGCTCCTCGCGTTCCTGCTGCACCGGCGCGCGGAGCGGCCCGACGATCGCCGCCCGGCGCTGCTCGTGTGCCCGACCTCGGTGGTCGGCAACTGGGAGCGCGAGATCGCGCGCTTCGCGCCGACGCTCCCGATCGTGCGGCACTACGGCCCCGAGCGCGCGCGGTCCGCGGCAGAGCTGCAAGCCGCGCCGGCGAACGCATCGTGATCACGACCTACGGCCTGCTGCGCCGCGACGCCGAGCTTCTCGGCGGCGTCGACTGGTCGGCGGCCGCGCTCGACGAAGCGCAGAACATCAAGAACCCCGCCTCGGGCACCGCGCGGGCGGCGCGCGCGCTGCGGGCGAGCTTCCGCGTCGCGCTCACCGGCACGCCGGTCGAGAATCGGCTCGCCGAGCTGTGGTCGATCTCGAGTACCCGAACCCGCGCCTGCTCGGGCCGCTCGAGCGTTTCCGCCGCGAGGTCGCCGTCCCCATCGAGCGCTACGGGCAGCGAGGACGTCGCCGCGAGCCTGACGCGCGTCGTCCGCCCGTTCCTCCTGCGCCGGCTCAAGAGCGACCCGGCGATCATCCAGGACCTGCCGGCGAAAGCAGGAGATGAAGGTCGTCTGCACGCTCACGCGCGAGCAGGCCACGCTCTACCAGGCCGTGGTCGACGAGACGATGCGCAGGATCGAGGCCTCGGACGGCATCGAGCGCCGCGGTCGCGTGCTCGCGCTGCTCACCGCGCTCAAGCAGATCTGCAACCACCCGGCGCACTACCTCGGCGAGGCGGGCCCGCTCGCCGGCCGCTCCGGCAAGCTCGCGCGCCTGCACGAGATGCTCGAGGAGGTCGTCGACTCGGGCGACCGCGCGCTCGTGTTCACGCAGTTCCGCGAGATGGGCGACCGGCTCGTCGCGGCGCTCGCGGACGACTTCGGCGCCGAGGTGCCGTTCCTGCACGGCGGCGTCGCGCGAGCGGCGCGCGACGAGATGGTCCGGCGATTCCAGGAGGACCCGCGCGGGCCGCAGATCTTCGTGCTCTCGGTGAAGGCGGGCGGCACGGGCCTCAACCTCACGGCCGCGAACCACGTCTTCCACTTCGATCGCTGGTGGAACCCGGCGGTCGAGGACCAGGCGACCGACCGCGCCTACCGCATCGGCCAGCAGCGGTCGGTGCAGGTGCACAAGCTCCTCAGCGCCGGCACGGTCGAGGAGAAGGTCGACCGCCTGCTCGAGCAGAAGCGCGACCTCGCCTCGCGCATCGTCGGCGAGGGCGAGCAGTGGATCACCGAGCTCGACGACGCCGCGTTGCGCGATCTGTTCGCGCTCGCGCCCGACGCGGTCGTCGCCGGCGAGGAGGCCGACCGCGACGAGGTCGACGGCGACGAATCGAGACCCGGGCGGCGGTCGGCGGTGCGCGCATGAGCCGCGACGATCGCTGGCGTGCGTACCGGAAGGCGTCGCCGAGGCGGCCGCCGCCGGAGCGGGGCATCAAGGTCAAGAAGATCGGCGCGACCTGGTGGGGCCAGCGCTGGATCGACGCGCTCGAGCACCTCTCGCGCGAGTACTCGAACCGCCTCGCGCGCGGGCGCACCTACGCTCGCGCGGGCCGCGTCCACGATCTCGACGTGAAGCCCGGGCGGGTCACCGCGCGCGTCACCGGCTCGCGCGCCACACCCTACAAGGTCACGTTGCGCATCGCCCTGCTCGAGGCGGCGGCCTGGGAGAAGGCGATCGGCGCGATGGCGAAGCAGGCGCTCTTCGCCGCCGAGCTGCTCGCCGGGCACATGCCGAGGGAGATCGACAGCGCGTTTCGCGCGAGCGGTCGAAGTCTCTTCCCGGCCACGGAGCGGGACTTGCAGACCGACTGCTCCTGTCCGGACTGGGCCAACCCCTGCAAGCACGTCGCGGCCGCGCACTACGTCCTCGGCGAGGCGTTCGACCAGGATCCGTTCCTGCTCTTCGAGCTGCGCGGACGCGCCAAGGACGACGTGCTCGCCGCGCTGCGGAAGCTCCGCGCGGGCGCCGACGGCGGTGCCGCCGCCGCGGGCCCGGCGGCGCCCGCCGTGGGGGCGATTCCGACGGTCTCGCTCGCGCGCGTGCAACCGGACGAGTTCGAGCGGCGGCGCGGCCCGGCCGCGAACCTGCACCTTCGCATCGAGCCGCCCGCATCCCCGGCCGCGCTCCTGCGCCAGCTCGGCGCGCCGCCCGGCTGGTCGCTGGACGAGAGCCCGGCCGAGCTCCTCGCACCGCTCTACCAGGCGGCGGGCGCGCTCGCGCGCGACCTTGCGCTGCGTCCGGTCGACGAGGATGCACCGACGGTGGTGGGGACTCGGAAGAAGCCTTAAGTGGCGGCGCGCCGAACGCGATTGACCTCGGGCTGGCGAAGAGGCAATCGGCCGTATTCCGGCGGGCCGCTCCCGTACCGCACGTCCCGCGAACTCGAGATTTCTCCCACGACCGCTGCGCGCGGCTCACACGGTGAGCCACTCGCATGGGTACCCTGGACCTCCGAACCCAACCGAGGTTCCGATTCCGGCGTGAGGGTCATCGACCCTTGCAGCCGTGCCCCGGACGCCGCATAATGTGTACACACTGATCAACACCGGGGGCGGCCGCAATGGAAGCGACGAAGGTGGGCATGCGCGAGTTTCGCGAGCAGCTCGCGCGCTACTTGGAGTCCGACGCGCCGATCGCCGTGACCAAGCACGGCCGCACCGTCGGCTTGTACATCCCTCTCCGGCACGAGCCTGCGGAGCAGGACCTCGCAGCGCTGCGCCACGCGGGACAGCGGCTCGACGAATGGCTCCGCGAGCAAGGCGTGACCGAAGACGAACTCGTAGCCGAGTTCAAGACGCGGAGAAAGCGGGGGCAACGAAAGCGTGGCGGATAGGTCGCTCGTGCTCGACGCAAACATCCTGCTCCGCGCCGTGCTCGGCGTGCGGGTTCGCAGCGTGCTCGAGAGCCACGGGCGGGAGGTGGACTTCGTCGCCCCCGATGTCGCATTCGAGGACGTCGAAGAGTACCTGCCGGCGATCCTCGCGAGGCGCGGGTTGTCCCCGGAGCTCGCGATGGAAACCTTCGAGCGGGTGAGCACGATCGTCCAGGAGCTACCGCTTCCCTACTATGCGGGACAGGAAGCAGCTGCCCGTGCGCGGATCGCGATACGCGACCCGGACGATTGGCAGGTTCTGGCATGTGCGCTTACCCGGGGCTGTCCGATCTGGACCGAAGATCGGGATTTCTTCGGCGCCGGCGTGCCGACGTGGACCACGGATCGGATCGAGATCTTCCTGGCGACCGGCAGCTAGAAGCCGCGACCTTGCACTCCATCCGGTTGACGAGGACGGGCGGGGGTAGGCGATCGGTCCTTCGTCTATAGCTTTGATCCTCCGGCCAGAGCCTTGTCCACGATCGCGCGGAGTTGCGGAGGGAGCTCGAGACCGAGCGCGGCCTCGTGTCCCCTTGGCGACATCTTTTTCCAGGTCTGACGGAGGATGCGGACGAGGGTTTCCTCGTCGTGCTTCTGCGCGAACGCCGCGAAATAGCTCTCCAGGAACACGATGCACGTCACGTCTTCCAGGAGCTGCGCGTCCGGGTCGTGCTTGATTCGTTCCTTCCTGACGAGCGCCTGGACCCGGCGGATCGTCGCCGCTTCGTATCCGACTTCTTCGAGGATCCGTCCGGCGGTTTCCGCATGGGCCCGGGCCTCGTCGACGCGCCACTTCCGGTACCCCTCCACGTTCATCGGATAGGCCTTTCGCTCGATCAGCCAGCGGCGGATGTGCTGGCAGCGGACCGCGAGCTTGAGGGGTTCGGAGGCGTCCGGCGCGAGCGCCTCCACCCACGCGCTCATGCGCCGCGCGTAGAGGAGCTCCTTCGCGTGCTCGGTGCCGCCCGAGAATTCCCGCTCGGGATCCTCGGCGTGTGCGGCATCGAACCGCTCGATCGCCTCAGCGAAGCGGCCGGAAGCGACGGTCATGGCGGCATTTTGCGCTCGTTTGCCCGATTCCCGCCTGACGGCGTTACCATCGGGCGCCGGCGAGGCGGGCGATAATTCGCTACGCTCGCAACTTCCGACCCCACCGCGAGATCAACCGCCATGACAACGAAACTGAGCGGGCCGCTCAAGCGCGAGCTCGAAATCGAAGGGCAGCCCTATACGCTGACGATCACGCCCGATGCGCTCAAGCTCGTGCCGAAGGGCCGGCGCAAGGGCTATGAGCTGGGGTGGAAAGCGTTGGTGAACGGCGAAGCCGCACTGGCAACCGCGCTCAATGCCTCGCTTGCCGACGCTCCGGCGAACGATCCGGCGGAGCGCGGCGGGGCAGAAGACACGTAAGCGGCGAAGAAAGCCTCTACCGCGCGGGCCGCAGTCCCTGGAGGCGGGGCGGGAGAAACCTGCCGAGCCTCAGCGAAGACCGGCTCCCCACGAACTGGAACTTGCGCTTGAGCCACGACTCTGCGCGGTTGCGGCCGTGCTCCCGCAGCGCGTAGATGAACGAGGGGTCGGTGTTCAGCCTGCTGTGGGCGCTGAGCTGGGCCATGAGCTCCTCGTTCTCGATCACGTGCATGTTGAGGTTGCGCAGCCTTCGCTCCAGGCCGCCCACCGCGAAGAGTCCGCGTTCGGCTTCCTGCTTGGCGAGCACGATGCCGTGCAGCTCGGTCAGGAACGTCGAAGTGAAACCGATTTCGGTCAGTCGCTGCCAGATCCCGTCCGCCGTCGTCGGCACCTCGGGCCGCCGGGACGGGTGCAGGAGGACGACCATGACATCGCGCGCGGCGCACTGGTGGATCAGCGGGAAGAGGGGCGGGTTGGCGGAGAGTCCGCCGTCCCAGTAGGACTCCCCGTCGATCTCGATGGCCTTGTGCAAGGTCGGCACGCACGCCGACGCGAGCAGGGCATCCAGCGTGAGCTCCCGATTGCGGAAGATCCTGAGCCGGCCCGTGCTGACTTCGGTTGCGGCGATGAAGAGCTTGATTCTGGACTCGGCTCTGAGGCGATCGAAATCGATCTGGCTCGCCACGATGTCCCGCAGCGGATTCAGGTCGAACGGGTTGAGCTGGTAGGGGGAGAAGAAGCGCCCGAGCGAGACGAGCGCCTTGAGCGCCGGGGAGGCGTGGGTCGGAGATCCATCGGCGACCAGCGTGGGCAAGTCCTCCGGAAGCTCGGCGAACGGCGCCTTGCCGGCGACGCTCTCCCAGAAATCCGCCAACGCCTGGCGGGCGCCGTCCCGGCCACCGACGACGAGGCCGTGACCGAGCGCGACCGCATTCATGGATCCGGCGCTCGCGCCGCTCATCCCCTCGATCGAGATGCGCCCGTCTTCCAGCAGACGGTCCAGTACGCCCCACGTGAACGCGCCGTGGGAACCGCCGCCTTGCAATGCCAACGTCACTGTTTTCTTTCGCATGGCCGATCACCTTCTCTTCTTTGAGTTCGTCCGGTCCGGGACAAGCGCCCGGCAGGGACGGGATGCAGCTGGAGGCACGCGTCTGGTCAGTTCGGAAGTGCGTGGCGATGAGAACCATCGCCAGTGGTTCGGACCAGGAACAGCGCGCGTAGAGCCGCTGAGGTCTGATGCAGCGCTAGGTTAGAGATGTCGGCCGAACGAGTCCAATCGGAAGCCTGGATACTCTCGATCGGTTATCCCGATCGCGGGCGTGTAGAAAATACCGGCGACCTGGTGCAGACCCCCGTTCACTGATCGCGGGGCCGCTTGAAGTAGAAGTGAATCGCGTCCGGCAGGCTCGCTACGCCGGCCAGCTCCCATCCCTCCGCTCCCAGGGTGTTCAACTCCTGCTCCGAAGGCGGACCTTCGTGGCGCGTGCTCCGCGCAATGCACCGGTACTCCCATTTCAGGTCTTCGTAGACGTAGACCATGGAAGGCTCTGGCTGCACGGGCTCAGGCACGAGGGGCTCGGGTTGCTGCACGTGGCTGGATCGGATGTCCATCGGCCTCGAGTATGCTCGCATCGGAGAGGAGCGACCCGCATGCGCTACGAGCTCTACTACTGGCCCGAGATCCAGGGCCGCGGCGAATTCGTCCGCCTGGCGCTCGAGGAAGCCGGCGCCGATTACGTCGATGTCGCCCGGATGCCGGGTCGCGGCATGGGCGTGCCGGCGCTCATGCGCTATCTGGAGAGCCGCGCCGTGCGCCGGCCGCCGTTCGCGCCGCCGTTTCTGAAGGCGGGCCAGCAGCTGATCGGCCAGACCGCCAACATCCTGCTGTTCCTGGGGCCGCGCCTCGGTCTCGTGCCGCGCGCGGAAGCCGACCGGCTGTGGGTGCATCAGCTGCAGCTCACGATCATCGACCTCCTCGACGAGGTCCACGACACCCACCATCCCATCGCGAGCGGCCTCTACTACGAGGACCAGAAGCCCGCGGCGAAGCGCCGCGCGGCCGACTTCATCCGCTCTCGCCTCCCCAAGTACCTCGGCTATTTCGAAGAAGTGCTGGCGCGCAACCGGCCGGGCGGCCGCTACATGGTCGGCGGGCGGCTGACCTACGCCGATCTCTCGATGTTCCAGGTCGTCGAGGGGCTGCGCTACGCATTCCCGCGGGCGATGGCGCGCCGGCAGTCGAGGTATCCGCGGGTGATCGTGCTGCACGATCGCGTCGCTGCGCGCCCGCGGATCGCCGCGTATCTCGCGTCGGAACGGCGCATCCCGTTCAACGAGTCAGGGATCTTTCGCCACTATCCGGAGCTCGATCGCTAGCCGACCGCGATCGTGTTCCGGAGCACGCCGACCCGGCTCACCTCGACCTCGACGACGTCGCCCGGCTTCATGTAGACGGGCGGCGTGCGCCGCGCGCCCACGCCGCCCGGCGTGCCGGTGACGATCACGTCGCCCGTCGCGAGCGGGAGGAACGTCGAGCAGTAGGCGACGAGCCGCGGGATCGGAAAGATCATCATGTCGGTCGCCGACTGCTGCATGACCTGGCCGTTGAGGCGCGTCGCGAGCGTGAGCCGCTCGCCGGCCGGAATCTCACCCGCCGACACCAGCCACGGGCCGAAGGCGCCGGTCGCGACGAAGTTCTTGCCGGGGGTGAACTGGGACGTGTGCCGCTGCCAGTCGCGCACCGAGCCGTCGTTGTAGCAGGCGTAGCCGGCCACGTGCGCCCACGCCTCGCTTTCCGGGATCCGGCGTCCCGGCTTGCCGATCACGATCGCGATCTCGCCCTCGTAGTCGAGGTGCGCAGACTCGCGCGGACACAGGATCGGCTGGTCGTGGGCGACCTGCGATTCGGGCAGCCGCAGGAAGACCGACGGGTGCGCGGTCCGGTCGCGCTCGGTCTCCAGCCGGTGCTCCTCGTAGTTGTGGCCGATGCAGAAGATCTTCCCGGGGTTCGGGATCACCGGCAGGAGCGTGATGTCGTCGAGCCTCGCATCGAGGCCGGCATCCTTCGCCGCGGCCTGCGCCGCGGCGAGCCCGGCTCCGGCGAGCAGCGACTTCAGGTCGGGGTACTTCGCGCCGAGGCGTGCGCCGAGGTCGACCACGCCGCCGTCGCCGATCGCGCCGTAGGTGTCCTTGCCCTCGAAGTGGAACGAAACGAGTTTCATCCTGGTTCTCCTCAGTCCAGCGAGATCTTCGAGCGCTTGATGATCTCGCCGTAGCGCCGCGACTCCGCCTCCAGCAGCTTCGTCATGTCGCCGGGCGCGACCGGGAACGGCTCGTAGCCGAAGGCGACGAAGCGTTCGCGCACGTCGGGCTCGGCCAAAGCCGCGGCGACGTCGGCGTTCAGCCGCGCCGTCAGGCTCTTCGGTGTGCCGCGCGGCGCGAACAGGGCCGTCCATGCCTTGACCTCGAAATCGGCTGGCCCGCCCGCCTCGCCGACGGTCGGGACGTCGGCGTAGCCCTCGATCCGCTTCGGCGCCGCCACCGCGAGGAACCTGACCTTGCCGGCGCGGTAGGACGGTCCCGCGGACGCCACGCTGCCGAACGCCCAGGCGACGTCGCCGTTGCCGACCGCGGTGTAGAGCTGCGTCATCTCCTTGAACGGCACGTGCGTCATCTGCGTGCCGGTCGCCGCCTCGAGCAGCGCCGCGCCGAGATGGCCCGGGCTGCCGATGAACCAGGAGCCGTAGGCGAGATCGCCGGGCTTGCGCTTCGCCGCGCCGATCAGGTCGCCCATGCTCTTCCACCCGGTGCCGGCCGGCACGACGACGAAGAAGTAGTTGCGGAAGAGCGGCGAGATCGGCTCGAAGTCGGCGACCGGATCGTAGGACAGCTTCTGGTACAGGTGCGGATGCGCGGTGAGCTGCGCGCTGTCCATCTGCACCAGCGTGTAGCCGTCCGGCGCAGCCTTCTTCGCCGCCTCGATCGCGATGAAGCCGTTCGCGCCCGGGCGGTTCTCGACGACGACCTGCTGCCCCCATGCGCGGCCGAGCTTGTCGCCGACGATGCGAAGCGCGGCATCGGGTCCGCTGCCCGCCGGAAACGGTGTGATTACCTTGACCGGCTTCAGCGGGAATTGCTGCGCGGACGCGGGTGGGGCCAGCGTCGCGACCGCGAGCGCGGCAGCGGCGAGCAGGGCTTTGTCGAATTTCATTGTGTGGTCTCCTGGGTTTGGATCAAGCGATGGCGAGATCGAGCGGCAGCGTCCGCTGCGGCGCTTCGGTCCCGGAATTCGAGAGGCGCACCAGCTCTTGCAGTGCACGGTCGGCCTCGTCCGCGGCGGCATCGCCGGCGAGGCACGCGGCGACGTAGCGGTCGGGCCGCAGGACGACGCCGCGGACTCTCGCGTCGTCGAGCGAGGCGGCCACGGTGCCGGTGAGATCGCGGACCTGCTGCACGCCCGCGTCGGCCGCTGGGACGAAGCGGTGGTCGCGCGGGATCACGCGCACCGCGGCGGCGCCGAGCAGGCGCTCGTCGCGGCGGGGCGCGAGCGGGAGCCGGCCGTCGTCCCACTCGACGACCGCGAAGCCCTTGCCGAGCGCGTGATCGAGCAGCACCTTCGTGCCGTCGGGGCGTTCGACGAGCGGCTGTGCGAACATGCGGCCGCGCAAGCCCGGGCCGGCGTCGCCGGCGAGCAATCCTGCCGCGAAATGCGGCTTGGGCTTGTACTTCATCTGCATGATGTAGTCGCGCGCGGGAGGAAAGACGGCGAGGGCGCGGAGCGCGGACTGGACGAGGAGCGCGTTGGCGCGCGAGCTCGGCATCATCACGTGGCCCATGCGCACCGCCATCTGGATCAGGTCCCAGGCGTGCGGCCGGCGCTCCGCCTCGTAGCTCGCGAGCGCGCCGGGACCGAGCTCGCCGGCGAGGACGTACGCGAGCTTCCAGCCGAGGTTCTGGGCGTCCCGGATGCCGCTGTTCATGCCCTGGCCGGCGAAGGGCGGTGAAAGGTGCGCGGCGTCGCCGGCGAGCAGGATGCGCCCCGCGCGCCAGCGGTCGGCGATGCGCGCGTGAAAGTGGTAGACGGCCTTGCGCACGATCTCGAGCCGGCCGTCCTCCTCGCTGCGGCGGGCGAGGAGGGCGCGGACGCGCGACTCGTCGAGGACCTCTTCCGGCGTTTCGCCGGGGAGCATCATGAACTCGTACCGGCGCGTTCCGTCCGGACCGGGCAGCGCGAGGGCGGGGCGGGCGGGGTCGCAGTAGACGCGGGTGTGGCGGAAGCGGTCGGTGGAGCCGGCGAGATCGACGATGAGCCAGCGCTCGCTGTAGGTGCTGCCGCCCATCTTGATGCCGAGCGCTTCGCGGGTGCCGCTGCGCGCGCCGTCGCAGGCCACAACATACCGGGCGCCCACCTCGTCGACCGCGCCGTCCGCGGCCGCGAGGCCCACGCGCGCCTCGCCGCCGTCGTCGACGATGCGCGTCACGCGGGTCGAGAAGCGCGTCCGGACGGTCGGGAATCGCTGCAGCCCTTCGCGCAGCTGCGCCTCGAGGATCGGCTGCCGGAAGGCGGAGCGCCGGGGATAGCCGTACTCGAAGATGTCCGGCAGGACCCTGGCGAAGCAGCGCCCGCCGGGCGAGAAGTAGTGCGAGCCGTAGCCCTCGACGATGCGGCTCCGCACGGTGTCGGCGAGGTCGATGAACTGCATCGTGCGCAGCGACTCGTCGTCGATCGAGACCGCGCGCGGCTCGCCGACGGTCGCGGCGTTGCGCTCGACGACGAGCGTGTCGATGCCGTACATCCCGAGGATGTTGGCGAGCGTGAGGCCGGTGGGCCCGGCACCGACGATCACGACGCCGTACTGGGGCTGGCTCATCTGCGCTTCTCCCGTCTAGTGCTCTTGTCCTGCTCGAGCTCGGCCTCGATGCGGTGGCCGGCGTTCTTCAGCGCTCGGACGGCGCGCTCGATTGCACCGCCCTTCATCGCGCTCGCCGGGAGCACGACGCTCAGGCTCCCGATCAGGCGCGGACCCTCGAAGAGGGGCACCGCGGCGCCGCACGCGCCGATGTCGACTTCGCCCGCGGTCACGCACAGCCGTTCCTGGCGAACGGGCTCCAGCGCGTCCCGCAGCTTCGCCTCGTCGGCCGGCAGTCCGGAGCGGAGGATCTCGGCGCGGTCGCGGCGGAGGAGCGTCGCGAGCGGGCGCTGCGGCAGGAAGGCGAGGATGACTTTCGAGGTCGCCCCGCGATACAGCGGCATCGCGCGGCCGCGCTCGTAGCTGACGAGGGCCGGGACGGCCGCGCCGCGTTCCTGGTGGACGCAGAGGACGCGGTCCCGGTAGAGCCGGCAGAGGAGGATCATGCCGCCGGTCGATTTCGCGAGGCCGGCCATGATGTCGACGGCGCTCTGCACGAGCGGGTCGGCGAGGCGGATCTGGCGGTCGAGCTCGACGATCGCCGGCCCGAGCGTGTAGCCGCGCCGCGATACGGGCTCGAGGAAGCCGGACGCGGCGAGCAGCGCGAAGTACCGGTAGGCGCTTGCGCGGGAGACGCCGAGGGCCGCCGCGGCGCGTTCCGGGGTCCAGGTCGTATGGCGCGGCGTGAACAAGGCGAGGGTCTCCATGAGGCGGTCTGCGCTGGACATCGGATCTCCCTCGCGTCAGCTCCGCATGATCGCGGCGCCCCACAGGTTCAGGGTGCGCTGCTCGTGGGGCCAGACGCCTTCCGCGCGCTCCGGGCCGCAGACGTCGAGCTCGGCGGAGATCTCGGCGAGGTTGCCGTCGGGATCGCGGACCATGAAGAAGACATCGTTGCCGGGGCCGTGGCGGCCCACGCCCCACACGATCGGGAGGCGGATCGCGCTCATGCGGTCGGCCCAGTCGCGGAGCGCCGTCCAGTCGGCCGTCTCGAAGGAGAGGTGATCGTGGCGGCGCTCGGGCGAATCGAAGAGCGCGAGCGCGTGGTGCTCGGCGTCGGTGCGGAGAAAACAGGCGCGGAGGCGGCCGGTCTCGTCCACGACCCGGTCGGAGACGACGAAGCCGAGCGCGTCGCGATAGAAGGGGAGGAGCGCGGCGGGCTCCGTGCTGCGAATGGCGAAGTGTTGAAGGCGCGCGGCGGGCGTGAGTGCCGAGGGTGCGGAGGCGTCAGCGGACGCGGCGACGCCGAACGCGATGGTGTTGCCGTGGGGGTCGGTGACCGTGAAGCCGTCGGCGCCGAAGAGCGGCGAGCGGTTCGCCTCGATGCTCGTTCGCGCGGCTACGTGGCGGCGATACGTCTCGAGCGTGCCGCTATCGGGGAACGCGAAGGCCGCGAAGCCGATGCGGTTGGCAGGCCCTTCAGCGAACAGCAGGTGACGGTGCGGCGCCGCGCAGAGCCAGCTGGATTCCAGCCGTTCGACCTGCATGCCGTAGGCGCGGCCGTAGAACCGCGCGCAGGCCTCGGGGGCCGGTGAGAACAGTTGCAGGTGGTGCAGTCTCGCGCCGATTTCCATGGTGACCTCGCTGCGGTGCATGGGCGCGAAGTCTCGGCGGAAGCGCTGCGGGCGTCAAACCGAGGTCTCAGCGGGTGAGACGAAAGGGCGACGGGCCGTCAGTCGCGGAACCCGGACGCTAGGCGAGGTCAGGCCGATGCGTCACGATCCACGCGCGAACCTCGTCCAGCAATCGGCGTGCTTCATCGACGCACTCGGCGACGAAACGTTCGCTGCGTCGCGATCGACTCTTCCAGGCGCCTCAACAGCGCGTTGATCTGGTCGATCAACGGGACGCGCTCACGCGCCCGTCCGCTCGCTCGATCCCGCGAGCCAGCGCCACACCGCGCCGTGCGGGAGCTCGCCGGTCGTCACGTAGTGCATCGCGTTGCGGTTTCGCGCCGCGAACAGCTGCCGGGCACGCGCCGCGCCCGTTCCGCAAAAGAGAATCGTGTCGCCGCCCTCGATGCGCGCCCCCTCGTCGGGAAGCAGTCGATCCCGCCCGGTGCGCTCGAGGAGGAGCGCGATCGCGTCGAGGCGCCGCTCGCGGTGCGCGTGATCGAGCAGCAGGTGTTCGACCCGGAGCGCCTCCGCCGCGGCTTCGCGCCACGCCGCCGGCGCCCCGGTCGGGGTGATCGCGATGCTCCAGACGTGGGGCGTTCGGCTGGCGAACCCCGCGATGCGGCTGATCAGCTCGTTCGCCCAGTCGTTGCCTTTGCACTCGGCCGCCGCCAAGAAGCGCGCGAGCAGCGGTGTCGTCAGAATGGCGAGGCATTCGGTGGCGATCAACTGCGCGGGCTGCATGACGAGCTGCGGCTTAAAGGCGTCGAACAGGATATCGTTGTGGCGCCGGTTCTTGCGCATCACCACGAACAGGCTGGGCTTGAGCTCCCGCGCGGTCATCGCGATGGAGAAGTTGTTCACGTCGTCCGGCGTGCCGGCGACGATCGCTACCGCGCCGCGGATCCCCGCCTCCTCGAGGGTCGGGGCTTCGGTGCCGCTTCCCCGCACGGTATCCGGCGGGTCCGCACTGCGCGGCTCGGGTTCGATGACTCGGATGCGGTTTCCCTCGCGCTCGAGGGCCACCGCGACCGCGCGCCCGAAGCGTCCGTAGCCGCAGAGGATCCAGAGGCCGCGCGGCGCCTCGAGCGGCTCGGCGAGCAGCGATCCCGGTACGGCCGTGAGCCAGTCGCGCAGAAGGTATTGGCTCGGCCCATGGACCGCGAGGGCGAGCTCGCGGGCAAACACTTCGAACGGATTGATGATGTGGTCGGTCCCGAACGACGCCATGTTGGCGCCGGTCGTGGCCGACGCGCAGCGCGCGAGCACCGGCAGCGCCGGCCGGAGCAGCTTGGCCGTGACCGCCGCCGCGAGATTCGCCCCGTCGTCGTCGGTGAGCGCGACGAGTCCGCGGCAGTCCGGGTTGCGCAGTCCGGCCGCGATGAGCGACTCGGGCAAGCGTGCGTCGGCGCGCAGGGCGTAGACGTCGAACGCGTGGCCGCGCAGATCGACCTCGCTCACGCGGTCCTCGTTCAGGTCGATGACGGTGGCGCGCACGCGGCGCCGGTCGAGCGCTTCGACGAGCACGCTGCCGGTTTCGCCGTAGCCGCAGACGATGACGAACGGCTCGCGCAAGGCCCGCACGCGGCGCGCAAACCGAGCGCCTGCGAGGACGCGCCCGAAGGCGGGGTCCTGCAGGAGCGCGATGATCTTCCCGACCGCGTACAGCCACGCGATCACGGTCATATAGAGCGAGACCGTGACCCACATCCGCTGTGCGTCGGTGTACGGATACGGCAGTTCGCCGAAACCGGTCGTGGTGGCGGTGTAGCTGAGCAGATAGAAGGCATGGAAGAAGCTCATGTGCCACGGACGCCCCGACGGATCGACGCCCGGCATCAGCACGAGGCCGAGGAGCGCGATCGCGTAGCTTGCGATCACGGCGAGAAGCGGCGCACGCATGCGCCGCAGGAAGATGAAGACGATGCTGCCCACGACGCCTCCGCTTAGCGGCGCAGCATCACCGTTTCGACCACGAGGATCGCGACCGAGACGATGTTTGCGAGCAGGGCCCCGCCGGCGAGCGAGACGATGCTGGCAGTGTTCGACGGCGTGAGCCCGGCACCGGTGACGTGGACAACGACGGCCCAAAAGATCGCGGCGGCAAGGAGCTGCAGGTCCGCGACCAGGCTCGAGGCGAGATGGATCGCCCCGATCTGCGTCCGGTCGCCGAACTTGAGCACGGTGGCGATCAGATTCACGACGATCGCCGCGAACATCTCCATCACGTCGTGCTGGGCCGGGTCGGTCAGATCGCCGATGAAAAACCCGAAGTTGAGCGTCATCGCGAGGATGATGAAGAAGCCGAAGACGACCTTCTCGAGATTCATTTGGGCACTTCCCCCGGCGACCCCGCGGGTTATGGCAGTCGGCGGGCGGCGTGTCAACCTCGCGCACGCGGTGACTGCTACAAGGGCTGGACCGTCTCCTCGATCCGGGAGGAGAAGCGATTCAACCCGCGCATCGCCGGCAAGCGCCGCGAGGAATACGTGCGAATCATGAACGCGCTCGACCTGCCCGACCCGAAGCTGATGGACATCGCGATCCCAGCGAACCTGACGTGCGGTCAGCCGACGCCGGCGTGAGCCCGAGCGCACGCTCTCGCTCATCTTCGCGACGGTCGAGGCGCCGCTCGGCCTGATCGTGCTTCGCCGTCACCGCGGCGGTTGCGTTGCTGTTCCTCGTCTTCATTCAGATTGACCCCGCCGCTGGAGACGACTAGGATGTTCAATATATTGAACAACTGCACCTCACTATGTATTTCGCGGCCCTCGGCCCCCTGATCCGCGAAGCGCGGAAGGCGAACCGGTTGACCCAGGCCGAGCTCGCGCGCCAGGCGGGCGTCGCCCGGACGACCCTGAACCAGCTGGAGAACGGGGTCTTCCCCGACATCGGGGTGAGGAAGCTGATGGCGATCCTGGCGATCGTCGGGCAGCGTCTGGCCGTCGTCCCCGCTGGGCGCGAGCGGGGTGAACCCGACTACGTGCGGATGGCATGCACCTCGGCCAGCACGAGCTTTCGCGATGCATTGCGCCCCGACGAGCTGGTGCACGCGCTGCTCAGCGGAAAGGTGCCGCCGGGCAGACGGCCTCACTTCCGGGTGCTCCTCGAGGAGCTGCCGGCCCCCGTTCTCGAGGGTGTCATTCGCCAGGTCGGTGGGTGGTCGAGCCGCGAGCGGGTGCTCGACAACCTCCGGCGGATCGCCGAGGCCATCGGCGCTCCCTCGCGGATTGCGTCGTGGACGACCCCCGGCTGAGGCTCTGGGAACCGCTTTTCCGCCACGCGCTCGACATCATCGACGCGGTCGAGCGCTCGGGGCAACGGCTCGCCGGCTGGAGCTTCGGCGGTGGCACAGCGCTGATGCGGCGATACCTGCACCGCGTCAGCAAGGATGTCGACATCTTCGTGCCGGACCCGCAGTGGCTGGGGTATCTGACGCCGAGGCTCAACCCCGTGGCGGAGGAGAAGACCGGCGAGTACGTCGAACAGGCGGGGTTTCTGAAGCTTTACTTTGCGCAGGGCGAGCTCGACTTCATCGTCGCCGCGCCGTTGACGCCAACGCCTTGGGAACCCGAGACGATCATGGCGCGGTCCGTCCTGGTCGAATCGCCGACCGAGATCGTCGCCAAGAAGATCAAGCATCGCGGTGCGGAGCTGAAGGCGCGCGACCTCTTCGACCTCGCCACTTTCGTCGAGCGGCAGCCCGACGCGGTCCGGGGCCTCGCCCCGATCGTCGAGGAGCATCGATCCGCAGTCCTGCGGCGGCTCGTCGAGCGCGAGGCGGCGCTGCGCGAGGACTTCGCTCAACTCGACGTGCTCGGCAGCGCCCCGAGCTACGACCAGTGCGTGGCGCGCGTGCGGGCGCTGTTCGAGGCGCCGGTGAGATCACCTCCGAAGAAGCGGCGGGCCCGGCGCTAGGGCCGGACGACGGGGGCGGAAGTGCCGAGCTCGACCAGTGCTGCCGGAACATTGAGTCGAAAGCCCGCACGCGGGCGAGTGAGGCGCATGGAACGCGGCAAGGCGCGGCAGCGTGGCGAGGCAGATGGCCAAGCCCAAGAGACTCATCGATCACCCGCCTCCGAGACGGCCCTCACCCAGCACAGCGTATTCACGAGCGCCATCTCGCCCGGCGTCGAGCACCTGACCTCCGCGAGCTTCGGGCTCGCGACCACGAGCGCGAGGCACCGCGACGTGAGACCGCGACATTCAGCCTCGACCACCTGGTCGAGGTCGCTTGCATCGGCGACGACCGGCGTCCCCGCGGCCCGTCCCCTGATCCGCACGGGATCCTTCCGCAGGAACGAGACGGTCTCGTTGTTGTGCTTGCGCATGGGGAGCGAGGGTGGGTGCACCAGTGGCTCCGGAAAGCTAATGGCTACCGGCGACGCGTGCGAGGTCGATCGCCGCCGGATCGCCCCGCCATACCCGGTTCCTCGTGCGCAAACTGCAGCGCAGTTGATTCAAATCAGACCGTCTCCCGTCCCGGGCGCCATGATGTAGTCGCTTTGGGCCTTTGACTTCCGTGAGAGCGGAGACTGGAATGGCCTGGCGTGGACCATCCGGCTCACGCATTCCCCCAGGAACGAGTAGGAGAGATAACCATGGCGACGCGCACACCGACGCAGGTCTTCCAACACCACGCCGAGGTCCTCGGCGCGGGCGATGTTGACGGCATCGTATCCGACTACACCGACGATGCAGTCTTCATCACCCCTGCAGGAGTCCTGCGCGGCAAGCAGGGCATCCGGGAGGCGTTCACCAAGCTGCTCGCCGACGTGCCCAAGGCCAAGTGGGAGCTGAAGACCCAGCTCTACGAGGGCGACATCCTGTTCCTCGAATGGGCGGCCGAATCCCAGGCCACGCGGATCGACGACGGCATCGATACCTTCGTGTTCAAGGACGGCCTCATCCGCGTCCAGACCGTGCGCTACACGCTGCGGAAGAAGTAGCCATGAAGGCCGTGCGCCTGCACGCCTACGGCAAGCGGCCGTCGGTCGATGAAGTGGCCGAGCCCAGGATCGGCGGCCCGCTCGACGTCATCGTGCGGATCGGCGGCGCCGGACTGTGCCGGACCGATCTCCACATCGTCGAAGGCCAATGGCAGGAGAAGACCCACGTCCGGCTCCCCTATATCCTCGGCCACGAGAACGCCGGCTGGGTGCACGCGGTGGGGTCCGCGGTCGAGCACGTCGCGGTCGGCGACACGGTCATCGTCCACCCGCTGATCTCGTGCGGCTTCTGCCGGCACTGCCGCGCCGGCGACGACATGCATTGCAGCCGCGGCGCGTTCCCCGGCATCGACACCGACGGGGGCTTCGCCGAGCTGCTCAAGACCGGCGCGCGCTCGGTCGTCAAGCTCGATCCCAAGGTTCGCCCGCAGGACGTGGCAGCGTTGGCCGACGCCGGCCTCACCGCCTATCACGCGGTCAAGAAGTCCGTGCCGATACTCTATCCCGGCACCCACGCCGTGGTGATCGGCGCGGGCGGCCTCGGCCACATCGGCGTGCAGTCGCTCAAGGCGCTGACCGCAGCCCAGGTGATCGTCGTCGATCGGTCCGAAAGCGCGCTCGAGCTGGCGAAGAAGTGCGGCGCGGATCACACCGTCCTCGCCGACGGCACCCAGGTGAAGCGCGTCAAGGACATCACCGGCGGGGCCGGCTGTGAGGCGGTGGTCGATTTCGTCGGCGAGGGCGGCGCGATCGAGGACGGCATCGCCATGCTGCGCCGGGCGGGCACCTATTACGTCATCGGATACGGCGGCGTGCTCAAGGTGCCGGCGATCGACATCATCTCGCAGGAGATCAACTTCCTCGGCAACCTGGTCGGCACCTACAACGATCTCGCCGAGCTGATGACGCTCACCGCCGAGGGCCGGGTCACGCTGGAAACGCGCGTCTACCCGCTCGATGCCGCCAACGACGCGATGGACGACCTCGACCAGGGGAGGCTGCACGGCCGCGGCATATTCGTGCCGCGCGCCTAGCGCCGATCGAAGCTTCCCGGCGATAGCGGGGCGCGCGAACGACTCGCGGCGATCACGCGCGATCGAGGTCCGATCGCGAGGTGCCTTGGCGTTCGCCCGCACCCACCGCTTCGGCGAGATGCGCGAACAGCGAGCGTGCCAGCGCCTCGGGAGCCGTGATGTCGCCGAGGAGCTGCTGGCACTTCGGCCGCCGGCGTATTGCCCAGCGCCGCGATGACCCACTGCCGTGGCTCGGGAGCGAGCTTGATCCGGCCTCTCTCGGCCAGCACGAGGAGCTCCCAGACGCTCACCGGTGAGTGCCAGAGCTCGGTTCCGCGCCGCGTAAGCGCGGCGCGCAACCGTTTCCCGAGTTTTTCCGGCGCGGCCAGGCTCCAGCGTCAGATGTGCGTGTCGAGCAGCAGCCTTACTTGCGAAGCGCGTGCCAGCGCTTCGGAGGGAGCGCCGGAGCGAGCTCATCGCCGAACACTGCGACGCTGCCCTGCATGCTGCCGAGCCACGCTTCCTTGCTTGCGCGGCGGGTCGGTGGCACCACCTCGGCGATCGGTTCGCCGAAGCGCGTGATCAGCACCGGGCGCCCGGTCCGCTTGACGCGCCGTACCACGGCCAGGCAGGTGGCCTTGAATTTCGAGACGGGGATGGATTCCATCGCGTCACGCTAACATGGTCGACGGGCATGGTCACGCAGTGACCGCGCCCCCGGCGAGCAGCGTCTCGCGGCGAGGCAGGCTGCCAAGCCCTTGAAGACTCATCGATCACCTGCCTCCGAAAAGGCCTTCACCCAGCACAGCGTATTCACGAGCGCCATCTCGCCCGGCGTCGAGCACCTGACCTCCGCGAGCTTCGGGCTCGCGACCACGAGCGCGAGGCACCGCGCCCGCGAGATCGCGACGTTCAGCCGGTTCTTGCTGAAGAGGAACGCCATGTTGCGCGGGAGGTCCTCGCCGCTCGAGGTGGTCATCGACACGATGACCACCTCGGCTTCCTGGCCCTGGAACTTGTCGACCGTGCCCACGCGCGCGTCCGCGGGGAGTACCTGCTTCAACCGGTTCACCTGCGCGTTGTACGGCGCGACGACGAGCACGTTCGCCGCCCCCATCGCGTGCTCCTCGCCGTCCCGATCGACGTAGCGCTGGCCGAGCGAGACTCCGGTAGAGCGCTGCGACCCGCGCCGCCTCCTCGTCGCTGCGCTGGGTGCACCCGTCGTGCGCCACCGGGACGAACCTGACGCCCGTCGGCCGCAGCGCCGGGTCCGCGTCCGTTCTCAGCACGAGCCGCTGGTTCGCGTTGCTCGGCTCGGGATGCAGCCGCCCGTCGTACACGGCCTCCGAGATGAACCGGCAGACGTCCGGGTGCATCCGCCACGTCCGGTCGAGGAAGACGCCCCGGTCGGCGGGGATCGTGGCCGTCCCGTCGAGCAGGTACTCGAGGCTCGAGTCGCCCGACCGCCCCGGGTGGACGCCCTGCACCGGCTGCCCGAGCTGCATCTGATCGCCGAGCAGGACGAGGTTGCGGGCGCTCGTGCCCATCGCGACCAGGTTCGCGACGGCGACCTGGCCCGCCTCGTCGACGAAGAGATAGTCGAACGCCTGGTCGAACTCGGGGCGCGAGAAGAGCCACGCCGTTCCGGCGACGAGCTGGAAATCGCCGGCCGCCACGTCCTCGTTCGCCGTCGACGTCCTCGATGAACGTGCCGTCGAGGCGTGTGTCCTCCTTCCCATTGACCTTCTTGGCGCCGCGGAACCCGAACCCTTCTTCCTTCGCCACCGCCTCGACCTTCGCGAGCAGGTTGTTGATCGCCTTGTGGCTGTTCGACGACACGCCGACCCGCTTGCCTAGCGTCAGCAACGCCACGATCACGTGCGCTCCGGTGTGGGTCTTGCCCGCGCCCGGCGGACCCTGGACGAAGAGGGTGCTCTCCTTCAATCCCGCCACCGCTTCGACCACCTGATCGAGGTCGCTTGCATCGGCGACCACCGGCGTGCCCGCGGCCCGTCCCGCGATCCGCAGGGGATCCTTCCGCAGGAACGCCTCGAGCGCGCCATAGCGCGCGGACCCGGCGCTCACCGACGTCGGCGAAACGGAAGAGCGCCTCTACCAACGGCTTGCTGCCGATCGGCTTTCCCGGCCCGATCGACATTCGCTCCGGCGGCGCCTCGCGCTTCATGGCGCGCCTGACCTGAACCCGCAGGGCCTCCTCGTCGATCACGACCTTGCCCAGGGGCTCGAGCGTATCGACGCGCACGCACTCTTCACCGCTCCTGAGCTTGAAGTCCTGCGGCTCGAAGCGATAGGTGTAGACGAGCGATTGCTTGTCCCGGAACGGCTCGATCGCGGGATCGCGCGCCATCCCGCCGATGCAGTCCAGGTCCTCGATGAGCTCCGCCTCGCTCTTGTCCTGGCGCTCGAACATCGCCCACCATGCCGGCTTCGCTTGCCGCCGGTGGAAGTCGAGGAGCTGGAACGCGAGCTCCCGCAGCTCGTCGTCGGGCGTCCAGTCCTCGCGCTTCGCCGGCAGGCCGCCCGTGAGCTGCACGCGGTAGCGCTCCAGCCGCGCTTCGGCCTCGGCTCTCGCTTCCGATCGCTTCTCGCTCCTCCGGCTCGGCGACCGCCGCCGCCGGCCCGCCTCCTGCCGGCGCGAGCCCGCGCAGCCACGTGCAAAGGGCCTCGGTCGACCGGCAGTCGTCCTCGTTGTAGCGCCGGATCTCTTCGAGGATCGCGTCGTCCCGCTCTTCCTTCCACCTCTCGTAGAAGACGATGCTCGCGCCGGCGGTCGTGATTTCGCCCTCGCGCTTCTCCCGGTAGAAGGTCTCGATGCTCTTGAGCGAGTAGCTCGGCTCCGAGACGCGGATCGATTCCCGCACCACCTTGTAGAGATCGACGAACTTCCCGCGCCGGAGGAGGTCGTCCACCTGCGCTTCGCGCGTCCCGTGCAGCGACATGAGGCGCTTCAGCGCCGTCACCTCGTAGGCGGCGTAGTGATAGATGTGGAGATCGGGGAACCGTGCCAGGCGCGCGGCCACGAAGTCCATGAACGCTTCGAACGCCTGCCGCTCCTCGGCGCGGCTGTGCGCCCAGAACGGCCGGAAGCGGCGCTCGCCCTGGTCCCGGAAGACGACCCCGAAGAGGTACTCGAGCCCGCCTTCCTCCAGCGGATCGCCCTCCATGTCGAAGAAGAGGTCGCCCTCGTCCGCCGGCGGGAGGCGCGCGAGGCCGCGCCCGGGCTCCGTTGCCGACGGCAGGACCTCGTACCGGCTCTTCTCCGTCTCCCTCTTCCCGAGCTGAAGGGCCGCCTGCTGGCGGAGCCGCTCGAGCGTCTCGGGCTGGATGCCCTTGATGCGCGTGCCGGCGGGCGTCTGCGCCAGCGCGGCAAGGGTCGGGATGCCCGCCTCGGTCAGCCGCTTGATCTGCGACCGGCGGATGTCCGCGACCTGCACGAGGTGATCGTCCGCGAGCCGCTGCGCTTCGCACCGGTCCCGCCAGTGGCAGATCGCACAGCGCTCGCAAGGGTTGGGGTAGGTGGCCCGCTCCGCCGCGTCGACGTGCGCGAGGAAGCGCGCCTTCAGCGTCGCGTAGTAGTGGGTGTAGTCGGCGACCCGGAACGAGCGCTCCTGGCGGTCGCCGAGGACGAGGTGCGTCATCGCCGGCGGTGCTCCTTGCGCGGCGGCGAGCAGATCGGAATAGAAGACGAGCTGGAGCAGCGCGCTCGCCTTCGCGGTGCGGGCGAGCTTGGTGTCCACCACCTCGTAGCTGTAGTCGCCGAGGGCGGAGGGACGCGAAACGCGCCGCAGAAAGTCCGTGTAGCCCGCGAGCCGGCCGGTGCGGAGCGCGCCCTGGTAGATCACCTCGACGCCGGCGCGCATGGCCTCGAGCGTCCTCGCGACCGCTTCGTCCAGGCTCTTCGGCCCGGCGCGCATGTCGGCGACCTCGGTCCCGCGCGCCCGGATGTGCTCGAGGTAGGCCTGCTCGTGCGCCTGCCCCTTGCCCTGGATGAGCCGGGTCTCCGCCTCGTCGTCGGCGCGCTCGAGCGGCGTCACCAGGTCGATCAGGTCGAGCGTCGTGAGATGCGCGCACTCGCTGAAGTTGACGAGGTCGGAGGCGGAGAAGACGGTCTCGTTGTTGTCCTTACGCATGCGGAGCAAGGGTGGGTGCGCTACGGGCCCCGGAAGGCTAATGGCTGCCGGCCGGCGCGTGCGAGGAGGAAGTCGGCACTCGGCCGGGCGCTGCCGCGCGATGCGCAGTAGTTGTCGCCGTCGGCTCGGAGGCTCATCCTTTGAGCCACCGCGCCTGTAGACTTGCGCGGCGCTCGGTGATCCCCATGCGGTTCGAGCGACGAGCGAGCGAAGAACTCGCGGAATCAGAACAGCGCGGCCCTCGGGCCGCTCTCACTCACCCCAAAGAAAGGCGCCGGCACGTCTGGCGGAAGGATCGCGACAGCGGTGGATCGCGCGCGGCGCTGGTGGAGCGCGATTGCGCTCGGCCGCGAGCCTGGTCGATGGCGCTGCCGTTGCCGCTTGATCCGGCGGTCTCGCTAGATGCTGCTCGAGAAGGTTCGGCTGCGGGAACAAGAGAAGGGAGGTGTGCCAACAATGACGGCAACAATGAAAATCCTGTACGGCCCGCCGGGTACTGGTAAGACATGGAAAGCCGCCCGCGAGGCAATACGTGCAGTAGACAGAAAGGCGTTCAACCAAGCGCTGGCCTCCGCTGATCCAGACGCCGAGTTTGAAAAGAAACATGCGTCGCTGGTGAAGGATGGTCGGATCGTATGGGTCACCTTCCATCCCAGCTACTCCTACGAGGATTTCGAGGGGGTCCGGCCGATCGTCAACGACCACGGGCAGCTTATTTTCGTTGCCAAGGTCGTTGATGGACCGTTCAAGTGGCTGTGTGCCCGCGCGAAGAACGAAAGCGATCTCCAGATTGGGGAGAACCTGGCCAACGCGGCCAGCAATCCTTCCTGGCAGGTCATCGACAAGGATCCGGGTGGCTGGATGATCCAAGTGCGGCCGGATCGCAAAGATCAAGTGGGGGAAGAGCAAGACAGGTACGTGTCGCGTTTGGTCTTGCAGCGCGTGATGAACGGGGGTCTCCCTCCACAGGTGTTCTCGATCCCAGGCAAAGGCCTTCTCGAATTGAAAGACTATGGATTGAATCCAAGTGACCCAGATGTTCCAGCACCGAACAAGAGCCAGGGCGAAACCACTAACAAGCGAACTGGGTCGACGATCCGTCGAATCGTCGGTACTCGCACACGGTTATCAAGCAGTGACCTGTCAAACTCGGCTCACTTTGGCGCCGTCTATCGGCGTCTACTGGAATTGAGAAGCGGGGGCGGCCCGTCAGTGAGCATTGGTAATGAGCAGATCGACAACGGACGTATCCAGGGTCTTTGGAGAACTGCTCACGTTGCTTGAACACGACAAGCGAGAAGGCTTGCCTGACGAGCGACGCCTCTTCCTTCCGTACTCAAAGGCGTTGTTCTCAGTGCCACAGAATGTGTCGATCGTGGGCACTATGAACACAGTGGACCGCTCTCTTTCCGCCCTGGACTTTGCGATGCGTCGACGGTTTGAGTTTGAACTAGTGAGCGTGGAGCCAAGAGCGCTGCCCTGCGAACTATGGCGCGTTGGATCTACAGAAGACCCTCCGAGTCATCAATCGGCGACTCGATGTGCTGCTAGGGAAGGAATACCGCATCGGCCATGCCCCGCTCATGGAGAAGAAGCTACGTGAAGTGACAACGCGATTCGGGTGGGAGGCAGCGAAAGACAAGGAGCTACGGGCGATCGCTCATGTATTCCGCACGCAAGTGCTTCCGACGCTGATGGAATACTTCCACGACTGGCGCAAGGCGATGGCGGTCGCGGGGACTGCGCGATTTGAGGACAAGAACTACGAACTCTTCGTGAACATTCAACCAGAACAGACGCTGATCGATCGTCTGCCTGATGAGTACGAACTAAGCGAGGCTCGATCGTACGATCTTGGGGGATGGTGGGACCCTCACGACGAGGGCAACTGGAATCCGGAGCGATTTGAGGCCTTCATGAAAGGCCTCGCGCTCGGAACCTAAAGGGCCTGGTGCTTACTCTTAGTGTCAGAGAGGGCGAAGAGCTGCGGGCCCCCGGCGGACCTGCTGGTCGGGAGGTCCTTCGACGCCTACGGGAAGTCTCAGACGCTGCTCCATTCCCGATCTTTCGGAGCGAGCGTGGGCGTCTCTGGGCGGAGGGGGTAGTGGGGGCGATAAGCGCCGGACCGATCAGCGTGCAGATCCTGCCGAAGACGCATGGGGAGGATACCTCGCGAGATAGAAATTTCCTCGTGAACCTGCTCCGGGTGTCCGGTTACCTGAGCACATACCACCTCGCTTCAGGGCGGACGAGCGAGTCAGCAGGGGACCTAATCGAGGTTCTGATTGCCTCGGTGGCGGAGGAGATCTTGAACGGCCTTCGGGACGGGGTTCCCCGCCGATACAAGGAAATCGAGAGAGAGAGAGCTCTACCATCCGTGGCCGAATCAATTTCACGAGGCTTTCGAGCCGGCTGCCAGCCGACCGGAGCCGTGTGCCAGTTCGATACGCCCCACTCGGGCGGGACAACCAGCTGTCGAGGCTGATCAAGTGGACCGCGGTAGCCTTGGTTCGCATGACGCGATCGATCCACAGCAGAGAGATCCTGGCCCGCGCGCTGCGGGAGCTTGATGACGTCGAGCTGAGACATTTCCGACGTCACGCTGCGGAGCGGATGACCCTCTCTCGGTTCGAGACGCACTGGGTGCGGACACTGCAAATGGCACGACTGCTGTTGCGGGGGCGTGCCGTCGACCCAACCCAGGCCGGCAGTCTCCAGACGTACGCTCTTGTGTTTCCTCTCGAGCAGCTATTCGAGCGTTCCTTGAGACACCTTGTCCCTGCGAGCCTGCAGGGCAGCAAACTAGAAGTGACGCACCGGACTGAAGCCGTGTACATGCTGGAGCAGGAAGAGTCACGTGAACCCGTTGTCCGGCTCCGCCCAGACTTCGTGTTCAGATTGGAAGGGAGGGCGGTGGCGTTAGCTGACGCCAAGTGGAAGCGGCTGATGCCGGATGCCGCGGCGCACGGAGCCAACCCTGCGGATCTGTACCAGGCTAACGCCTATCTGACGCGTTATGGCTTGAACAGCGTCATGCTTTTCTTTCCGACGACTGGATGGATGAAGCCTGGTGCTCCAGCTACCGTATCCCAGGCACCGCCAGAGACATTCACTTTGTTGGCGTCTGGATCGAAGGGCTGGTATCGAGGGACCCGCAGATTCGAAACCGGGCGCTTGCGATGCTTCGCAAGCATATCGATCGCTTCGTTCCAGTTCGCGCTCCGGAAGTCACCATTTCCTAGTAGTGCGCTTTCGTTCAACGGTTCGAGCTTTCTCGGGGTTCATGAGATCGACCATCACGCGCCGCTCCAGCCGCCCCTCCTCTGAGGTTGGAGCAACGGCAGAAACGACCCAATGCGCTTTCCGACGCCTCTTTGGAGGTACCTCGGATCGCATTGCCGATGACGGCGACAACTCCTTCCAGATCAATTGCGACCTGATGCTCCCAGAAGCGGAGCACCATCTGCCAGCCTAGCTGCATAAGTCGATTCGTCTGCGCGCAGTCCCGCTGTACGTTTGTGCGCAGCTTGCCAGCCAAACTCCAGGTCGGGTCCCTGGCCGCACGTAATGCGAAGGGCAGCCATGCCAAAAGCACCCGTCGATGAACACTGCGAGCTTGGTTCGAGGAAAAACGAGGTCCGGTTTCATGCCGCTAATCGCCATATGTACCCGGAACCTAAATCCCTCCCGCCATAGCGCGCTTCTCAGCGCCACTTCAGGGACGGTGTTCTTGCCCCTGATCCGCGCCATCAGGGCGCTTTTTCTATTGGGCCAACGGGACCGGGTTGAATGGTTGAGCCCTCTCGGCTTGCGAGCTGTGCTCGCTGACTTGCTTATCCGCACGCGCGATCTCCGCGGCGACGAGGATCTGGGCCACGCGATCGGCGAGCTGGGTGCTCAACAATGGTGGAACTGCGTTCCCAACGATCCGGAAGCCGTCCACTAGCCCAACGGAGCCGAGCTTGAAATCGTCGGGAAAGGTCTGGATCCGTGCTGCCTCCCGCACCGACAATGTCCTTGGGCGGGTCGGGTGAACGTACGCGTACGTGTCCTTTGCCATGTGGCTCATCATGGTCTTGGATGGTTTCGATGGATCCATCCGCGCGAGCCAATCACCGTGCTGTCCCTCTTTCTTCTTCAGGTACGCTACGGTCAACAAGTGGTGTTGCACCTCACCAGGCAATGCGGGAATCCGCTCCAAGAGAAGTCGCAGGCTCAATGAGCCGTCAGTCAGTTGCTCCAGTTCCTCGATTTCCTTTAGGTTGACCCCTAATTGCTCGACGAGTGAGCGTGATCGCGCGAGCTTCCTGCGTAGCGCGCCCAACAGGGCCGAGAGTCGCTCGAGGGTTGGAGCATCATCGCACCGATAGTCCATCCACCGTTTTCCCGGCCCAAGCAACTCGAAAAGCGCGCGATCATCGGCGCGCGGCACGCGAGCTATGTGCGTCCCCGTGACTGCCTTCGCCACTGGCGATACCCATGCAAGGTAAATGCTGTTGGAGTTTGACGGGTCAGCAGAAGGAGTTCCAGTCATATTGACCGGAACCATGCCGTTTGATGACTGCTCAGTGTCGCGGGCAGGGATTGGGTCGGGAAGCCCGTCAAAAGCCGACTCCAGCGGAATCTCAGGGCGACGTGGGAGCGACAGGCACCATCTCGGCACGTCCAGGCCTGGCAGTGTCGAGGTCACGTCTTGTCTGACACCGACCATGAAATAGCGCTCTCGTGCCTGGGGGACGAGATGCTCCGATGCGACCACAACCCGGCTCGAGACGTCGTACCCGAGCCCCCTCGATGAGACCTTCTCGATGGCCTCCGCAAGGACGTCAGCGGCGTCAAACTCCCGCTCTGCGGTCCTAACTACTGCTTGGAAGTGCCGCACGTTCTCAAAGAGGAACATCTGGGGAGCGAGGGCCGAAACGAACAAGACATACTGCTCCAAGAGGAGGTTGCGGCTGTCCACCGCACTCTCGTCCACGTGAACATGCACGCTCTGCTCTCGAAGGCTACGGATCTTGCCGCGCCCGACCCGGCTGAACCCCTGGCAGGGAGGGCCGCCCAGGATGACTGAGACCTGGCGGCCATCCTCATAGAGGCGCTGAATGCCGTTCCTGACCTGCGCGTCCTCGAACACGGAATGCCGAATTGCTTGCCGCCGTGCGCGCCATTGCGCCCATTGGCTACCGTCCGCAGTTCTACTTCCGCACGACCGACGTCACGGGCACGGCCAACCTGGTGGGCGACGCCGAGATGTGCATGCCGGGCGACAACGCCCGGCTGACGGTCGAGCTGATGAAGCCGATCGCCATGGACGACGGCGTGCGGTTCGCCATCCGCGAGGGCGGCAAGACCGTGGGCTCGGGCGTCGTGACGAAGATTGTGGAGTAAGTTGAAGTAAGAAGCGTGAAGGCAGAAGGCGGAAGGTCGGAATCAGTCGTGAGCTTCTTCGCTTTTCGCTTTCTCACTGTCCAGCTCTTCCACACAGGGGCGTAGCTCAATTGGCAGAGCACCGGTCTCCAAAACCGGGGGTTGCGAGTTCGATCCCCGCCGCCCCTGCTTGAGGAGGGCTGTCGGCTATCGAGCTGTCGAGCTGTGAGCCGAGGAAGCTCGTAACTCGTGCTTCGTGGCTCGAACCGCTAGCGATGCGCTCGAATCGCCAACAGCTCTAACCGGCAGAATTGGAACACTCACGTGGCAGAGCTCATCGCAGGAATGTTTACGGCTTCGCGTTACAAGCGAAGCCAGGGCAGGATTGCCCGCCAGCTCACGTTGGGCGCCATCGCTGGCGATCTTTGGCGATCGGCGGCGTGGCGGATGAGCGATCGACGGCGATCGGCGGCGGCGGCTGTCGGCGGCGCGAGACATGTTCGCATGGTGCCCGGTACTGTGCCGTGTCGTCTGGCCTTGGGGGCGTGGATTGCGTTTCGGATCGTGAACATTCCCAGCTTCGCCGATTTTTTGATTTCGGTCGAAGCGGAAATGAATAAGGTGTCGTGGCCCAGCCGCGGCGAGTTGTATCGGGCGTCGTTGGTGGTGATCGTCGTCATCTTTCTGCTGACGGCGATTCTGTTCACCTACGACCTGGTGCTGAAATTCGATCGTCGGCTGGTTGCTGGGCGGCGTCGGTGAGCGAGCCTGAGGGTCGTCGTCGAGCAGACTCGACACGTTCGAGCGGATCGTGAACGACGAGCGAACAAAGTGCGGCGACGAGCAGAATGACGAGCGCAGCGACGCGACGAACAGCCGGCGGCCGCCGAGGACGGCGCGTCCGCGCGGCGGAGACCGTGCGCGCAAGGCGTCGCGCCGCGAGCCGACGCGCCGGTCGCCGAGCCGAAGACGACGGACGCGCCGAGGTCGTGCCGGTCAACTCGGCGCCGCTGTCGCGTCCGGCGGCCGCGGCGACCGAAGCCGAGCAGGCCGCCGCCGCGAAGAAGGCGGCCGAGGCGGCCGGCGACATCGACGTTCGAGCTGGTACATCCTCAAGGTGCAGTCGAACCGCGAGAAGTCGATCGCCGCGGCCCTGCAGCGCAAGGTGCAGCGTCGAGGGGCTCGACAAGTACTTCGACAAGGACGAGAACGGCAATCCGCTGGGTCAGGTGCCGACCGAGAAGGTCACGGAGTTCAAGGCGGGCAAGAAGAAGATCGTCGAGCGCAAGCTGTACCCGGGCTACATCGTCGTGCACATGCAGATCAACGACGACACGTGGTTCGCGGTGCGCGAGACGCTCGGGCATCGGCGACTTCACCGGCGCCGGCGGCAAGCCCTCGCCGATGCTGCCGCACGAGGTGGCCCGGATCGTGCAGACGGACGAGGAAGAGTCCGACGAAGCGCCGAAGCTGGACATCAAGTTCAAGACCGGCGACCGCGTGAAGATCAAGGACGGCACGTTCGAGAACTTCGAGGGCGAGGTCGAGCGCGATCGACGCGCAGAGCGGCAAGGTCACGGTGATGATCAACATTTTCGGCCGCAGCACGCCGGTCGAATTGGAATATTGGCAAGTCGAAGGCGTGTGAGCGAGTGTCTGTGACTAGTGACTGTCGGCTGATCGACCACTGCTGACCGCTACGCGCACTACTGAGCACTCAGAATCAATGGCAAAGCAACTAGTCGGCAAGCGAAGTTTCAGATCCCCGGCGGACAGGCCACGCCCGCGCCGCCGGTCGGCACTTCGCTGGGCAAGTACGGCATCAACCTCGGCCAGTTCGTGCAGCAGTTCAACGAGCGCACGCGCGAAGCCGGCGGCATGATGATTCCGGTCGTCGTGAACGTCTACAACGATCGCTCGTTCGACTTCTTCACCAAGAGCCCGCCGGCGGCGGTGCTGTTGAAGAAGGCGGCCGGCATCGCCAAGGGCTCGGGCGTGCCGAACAAGGACAAGGTCGGCAAGGTCACGCGGGCCCAGCTCGACGAGATCGTCAAGATGAAGATGAACGACCTGAACGCCCGCGACGTCGATCACGCCGTGCGGATGATCGAAGGCACGGCCCGCAGCATGGGTTTGGTGGTCGAAGGCTAGATCGCATCAGTCAGCTGGCCAGATGTCAGCGCTCAGCCGACAGCTGAGCTTCGAAACAGCAGTGAGCGCAACGCGCCACTGAACACGCGAAGTCGATCATGCCAACACAGCAAACGCATGAAGGCCGGCGGTCAAGAAGCGGCCGGCCGAGGCGCTGCCGTGGCCGACGCGGTCGCGGCGCTCAAGAAGTTCGACGGCACGAAGTTCGACCAGACGGTCGAGATCGTCGATGCGGCTCGGCGTCGACGCCACGCAGGCCGATCAGATCGTCCGCGGCTCGATCGTGCTGCCGCACGGCATCGGCAAGTCGCTGCGCGTGGTGGTGTTCGCCAAGGGCGACCAGGCCGAGGCGGCCAAGGCGGCCGGCGCCGACGAGGTGGGCGACGAGGATCTGGCCAAGAAGATCAAGGACGGCTGGACCGATTTCGACGCCTGCATCGCCGCGCCCGACATGATGAGGCGTCGTCGGTCCGCTGGGCAACGTGCTCGGCCCGCGCGGCCTGATGCCTTCGCCCCGCGCCGGCACGGTGACGCCCGACGTGGCCAAGACGGTCGGCGAGTACAAGGCCGGCAAGGTCGAGTTCCGCAACGACAAGGCGGGCAACGTCCACGCCGCCGGTCGGCAAGCTGAGCTTCGACGCCGAGAAGCTGGTCGAGAACATCCAGGCGTTCATCGACCGCATCATGTCGCTGAAGCCGCGCGTCGGTGAAGGGCATGTACATCAAGAGCGCATCACATCAGCGCCACGATGAGCCCGAGCGTGCGGTTGGCGATTTAGAAGCGATAGCGCAAGCGTCAGCCGTGCGGCGACACACGATCTCGCTACTACGCTGACAGCTGAAGCTTCGTACCATGAGCAAATACGTCAAAGAACCTGATGACCGACGACCTGAAGAAGCGGCTCGACGGCGTGAGCGACCTGCTGCGTCGTCGACGTCGATGGGCCTGAACGTCGGACAAGACCGTCGAGCTGCGCAAGACAGCTCCGCGCAGAAGAACATCAACCTGCTGGTGGTGAAGAACAGCCTGGCCCGCCGGGCGACCGAGGGCACGGTCGCTGGCGCCGGCGTTCGAGGGCGTCGAGGGCTCGCCGGCCGTCGTGTGGGGCGGCGAGGACATCGTCTCGCTGGCCAAGGAGGTGACGCAAGCTGGCCGAGGACAAGCAGTTCGAGCCGCTCGCGCCCAAGGGCGGCGTGATGGACGGCTCGAAGCTCGTCGGCCGAGCGACGTCAAGAAGGTCAGCAAGTGGCCGAGCCGCGCCGAGCAGCTGAGCCTGCTGGTCGGCCAGATCCTGTCGCCGGGCGCCACGCTGGCGCGCCAGCTGCTCGGCCCGGGCGCGAAGCTGGCCAGCCAGATCAAGAAGAAGAGCGAAGGCGAAGAAGGCGAAGGCTGAAGCCGCGAAGCTCGAGCTCGAGCGGGACTGAGGAGTCGGCAGCTGGTCGGCGATCCGACGTCGAGAATCTCAGTCGAGCCATATGCGACGACCATCGCGAATAAACTCGAATTTCAAATCACATCGGGCCGCAGCGCCCGCATAGCCAGAAAGGATGCTATTGTCATGAGCGAAGCAGCCGTTACGGAGTTCTCCGCCGCCACCAAGAAGCTGGGCGACAAGATCGTCAAGCTGACGCTGAAGGAGGCCAAGGAGCTGAGCGATTACCTGAAGGACGTCCACGGCATCAAGCCGGCCGCGGGCGGCGCCGTGATGATGGCCGGCCCGGCGGCGGCGGCGGCGGCGGCCGCGGCCGCGGCCGAAGAGCAGACCGAGTTCGACGTCGTCCTCGAAGGCTTCGGCGACAAGAAGATCAACGTCATCAAGGTCGTCCGCGCGGCCACCGGCCTGGGCCTCAAGGAAGCCAAGGACCTGGTCGAAGGCGTCCCCAGCAAGGTCAAGGAAGGCATCTCCAAGGAAGACGCCGAGAAGCTCAAGAAGGAACTGGAAGACGCCGGCGCCACGGTCTCGGTCAAGTAGTCGACGCGTCGCAGCGTCGGTGCGATCGCGCTGGCGCGATGCTCAGCCTGCAGCGTCGCACTGCGCTCGCGGACACCGGTCGGCCAGCCTGGCTGCTCGTCCGGCCGACGCAGGTCGCTCGCTGCGCCTGCGTAGAGCTCGCTCGCGCCGTGCGCGATCGCGCGCTGTCCGCGCCGCTGCGCTCGACAATCCCACCTCGTGAGAACGGAGCAGTCATGCCCTATGGCAGTCACGGCTCAGCGGCGGCTCGTTACCCAGGACGTCCGCAACTTCGGCAGCGGCCGAGAGTCCTTCGACATCCCCGACCTGACCGAGATCCAGACCCGACAGCTACGAGCGCTTCCTCCAGCCCGACGTCGCCGCCCGAGAAGCGCGACGGACTCGGGCCTCGAAGGCGTCCTCCGCGAGATCTTCCCGATCGAGAGCTACGACAAGACGCTCACGCCTCGAGTACATCAGGTACGAGCTCGGGCAAGCCGCGCTACGACGCCCGACGAGTGCCGCCAGCTGCGCCTGACCTACGGCCGGCCGTTCCGCGTCTGGCTGCGCCTCGACAAGGAGCAGCCGGTCGAGGAAGAGGTCTACCTCGGCGACATGCCGATCATGATCGGCGGCGGCGAGTTCATCATCAACGGCGCCGAGCGCGTCGTCGTCAGCCAGCTGCACCGCTCGCCCGGCGTCGACTTCGTCGTCGAGATCGAGGCCGGCGACACGCAAGCTGCACTCCTGCCGCGATCATCCCCGAGCGCGGCAGCTGGATCGAGCTCAACGTCACCAAGAAGGACACGCTCGGCGTCCGCATCGACCAGTCCGGCAAGTTCTCGGCGATGACGCTGCTGCGCGCGATGCGACCCGAGTACTGCGACCGACGCCGACGATCCTGCAGCCGTTCTACCCGATCGACGACGGCAGAAGGTCGTCGACGGCCGCAGCGCCGGCAAGCTCGAGGGCAAGATCGCCGTCGGCGACGTCGTCGATCCCGCCGAGCGAGCGCGCCGGCGAGATCATCGTCGAGAGCGGGCAGCGCGATCACCAAGAACGTCGCCGAGATCATCTGCACGACGCCGGCCTCGAGCAGGTCGAGGTCATCGGACGCGCCGAAGACGCCGCTGATCCTCAACATCGCTGCCAGGACGACAACACGTCGAGCCACGAAGAGGCGCTGCTGCAGATCTACCAGCGGCTGCGGCCCGGCAACCCGCCGCAGCTCGAGAAGGCCCGCGAGCTCTTCCACGAGAAGTTCTTCGACCCCAACCGCTACCGCCTCGGCCGCGTCGGCCGCTTCCGCATCAACCGCAAGTTCGACCAGAACATCCCCGAAGACCGAGATGACGCTGCAGCCGCGAGGACTTCGTCAACGCGATCCGCTACATCCTCGAGCCTGCGCGCAGCGGCGAGGGCCACGTCGACGACATCGACCACCTGGGCAACCGCCGCCTGCGCACGATCGACGAGCTGGCCGCCGACGAGCTCCGCAAGGGCTTCCTGAAGCTCCGCCGCACCGTCCAGGAGCGCATGAGCCTCAAGGACGCCGCAGGACATGACGCCGCGCACGCTCGATCAACCCCAAGAGCATCTCGGCGGCGATCGAGTACTTCTTCGGCCGCGGCGAGCTGTCGCAGGTCGTCGACCAGACGAACCCGCTGTCGCAGCTCACGCACGAGCGGCGCCTGTCGGCCCTCGGCCCGGGCGGCCTGAACCGCAAGCGCGCCGGCTTCGAGGTGCGCGACGTGCACATCTCGCACTACGGCCGCATCTGCCCGATCGAGACGCCGGAAGGCACGAACATCGGCCTGATCTCGTCGCCTGTCGATCTACGCCGAGCGTCGACGAGTACGGCTTCCTGATCACGCCGTACCGCAAGGTCAAGAACGGCAAGCTGACCGACGACGTCGAGTGGCTGCGCGCCGACGAGGAGATCGAAGGCGTACCTCGCCCCGGCCGACACGCCGGTCGACGAACGGCAAGATCATCAGGGCGACCGCGTCCTCGCCCGCTGTCGGCGGCGACTTCGTGCATCGTGCCGACCGAGCAAGGTCCAGTACATCGACATCTCGCCCAAGCAGATGGTCGGCGTCTCGGCCGGCCTGATCCCGTTCCTCGAGCACGACGACGCCAACCGCGCGCTGATGGGCTCGAACATGCAGCGGCAGGCGGTGCCGCTGCTGCGTCACCGAGCCGCCGCTCGTCGGCACCGGCATGGAGACGCGACGTCGCGCAGCAACTCCGGCATGGTCGTCGCGCGCCGAGCAAGGCCGGCACGGTCACCTACGTCGACGCCGAGCGCATCGACGATCGACGAGCGACGAGTACGCGCTGCGCAAGTTCGTCGGCCTCAACGAGCGCACCTGCCTGAACCAGAAGCCGATCGTCAAGGTCGGGCCAGAAGGTCAAGAAGGGCGCAGATCCTCGCCGACGGCGCCGCCACCCACCACGGCGAGCTGGCCCTGGGCCGCAACGTGCTGGTCGCGTTCATGTCCTGGGACGGCTACAACTTCGAGGACGCGATCATCATCAGCGAGCGGCTGGTGAAGGACGACACCTACACCTCGATCCACATCGAGGAGTTCGAGATCGAGATCCGCGAGACGAAGCTCGGCACGCGAGGAGTTCACCCGCGACATCCCGAACGTCTCGCGCGAAGGCGCTGCGCAACCTCGACGAGAACGGCATCGTCCGCATCGGCACCTTCGTCAAGCCCGGCGACATCCTGGTCGGCAAGGTCGTCGCCGAAGTCGCAAGAGCGAGCTGACGCCCGAAGAGAAGCTGCTGCACGCGATCTTCGGCCGCGCCGGCGAGGACGTGAAGAACGACTCGCTCGAAGTGCCCTCCGGCGTCGAGGGCATCGTCATCGACACGCAGCGGTTCAGCCGCCGGATGCAGCCTGACCGAGGACGAGCAGCAAGAAGCTTCGAGAAGGAGCTGAAGGACACCGAGAAGGACGAGAACGTCAAGGCATCGCCGACGCAGTTCCAGCAGATGATCGAGCGAGCTCGACGAGGTCGCTCGGCAGCCAGATGGTCGACCCGACGACGACGGCAAGCCGCTCGGCGCGCGGACAAGGACGCCGAAGTCGTCGCCGAGCAGGTCGCGACGTTCAAGCTCGACGACGCTCGACATCCGCAGCCCGCGAAGCGCCGAGAGCCGGCGCAAGGTCATCACGGCCAGTTCTGGCCGCGCGATCGAGGCCGTCGATCGACGAGCAGCGACCGCAAGCTCAACCGCCTGAAGCGCGGCGACGAGCTGCCCACGCGGCGTGCTGCAGATGGTCAAGGTCTACGTCGCCACCAAGCGGCGTGATCTCGGTCGGCGACAAGATGGCCGGCCGCCACGGCAACAAGGGCGTCATCTCCAAGATCCTGCCCGAGGAGGACATGCCGTTCCTCGCCGACGGCACGCCGGTGCGACATCCTGCTCAACCCGCTGGGCGTGCCCAGCCGCATGAACGTCGGCCAGATCCTCGAGACGCACCTGGGCTGGGCCGCGCGCGAAGCTCGGCTTCCAGGCCGTCACGCCCGGTGTTCGACGGCGCGACCGAGGAGGACGATCCGCGACGTGCCTCGACGGAGGCCGGCCTGCCGCGAGACGGCAAGGCGCAGCTCTACGACGGCCGCACCGGCGAGCCGTTCGAGCAGCCGGTCACGGTCGGCTACATCTACATGCTGAAGCTGCACCACCTGGTCGACGACAAGATCCACGCCCGCGCGACCGGCCCGTACTCGCTGATCACGCAGCAGCCGCTGGGCGGCAAGGCCCGCTTCGGCGGCCAGCGCTTCGGCGAGATGGAAGTGTGGGCGCTGGAGGCCTACGGCGCCGCCTACATCCTGCAGGAGCTGCTGACGGTGAAGTCCGACGACGTCGAAGGCCGCACCAAGATCTACGAGTCGATGGTCAAGGGCGAGAACACGCTCGAAGCCGGCACGCCCGCCAGCTTCGACGTGCTGACCAACGAGATCCGCGGCCTGGGCCTGAACATGCAGCTGGAGAAGAAGCAGGCGTGTCGAGTCGACGTCGATTGCCGCGACGCGGCAGCGTCGGTCGCGTCGGCGCCCTCGCGATGTCGCGACAGACTCGATGAACCGCAATCGCCACTCGGCAGGTTCCAGCGAGGAGCGACATGAGCACTCGGCGAAACGCATCTACGATCGCATCAACGACTACGGCGTCGGTGCAAGATCAGCCTCGCCAGCCCGCACGACATCCGCTCCTGGTCGTTCGGCGAGGTGAAGAAGCCCGAGACGATCAACTACCGCACCTACCGCCCCGAGAAGGACGGCCTGTTCTGCGAGCGCATCTTCGGCCCGGAGAAGGACTGGGAGTGCGCCTGCGGCAAGTACCGCGGCATGAAGTACAAGGGCATGATCTGCGACCGCTGCGGCGTGAAGGTCACGCACAGCCGCGTCCGCCGCAAGCGCATGGGCCACATCGAGCTGGCCGCCCCGGTCGTCCACATCTGGTTCTTCAAGGCCATGCCCAGCCGCCTCGGCACCCTGCTCGACATGAAGACCACCGAGCCTGGAGAAGATCATCTACTTCCAGGACTACGTCGTCATCGATCCCGGGCGACACGCCGCTCAAGCACGCAGCAGCTCCTGACCGAGGACGAGTACCGCGCAGGCCCGCGAGACAGTACGGCGACGCGCGTTCGAGGCCGACATGGGCGCCGAGGCGGTCCGGAAGCTGCTGCATGCAGCTCGACCTGGTCGAAGCTCTCCGAGGACGCTCCGCGACGAGCTCGACGAGACCGGCTCAGCAAGCAGAAGGCCAAGGACCTGATCAAGCGGCTGAAGATCGTCGAGACGCATCCGCGACACGCGACAACAAGCCCGAGTGGATGGTCCTGGACGTGCATCCCGGTCATCCCGCCGGACCTGCGCCCGCTGGTGCTGCTCGACAGCGGCAACTTCGCCACCAGCGACCTGAACGACCTGTACCGCCGCATCATCAACCGCAACAACCGGCTCAAGAAGCTGGTCGACCTGAACGCGCCCGAGGTCATCATCCGCAACGAGAAGCGGATGCTGCAGCAGTCGGTCGACGCGCTGTTCGACAACAACCGCTGCAAGCGGCCCGGTGCTCGGCTCGTCGCAACCGCCCGCTCAAGTCGCTGACCGACATGATCAAGGGCAAGCAGGGCCGCTTCCGCGAGAACCTGCTCGGCAAGCGCGTCGACTACTCGGCCCGCTCGGTCATCGTCGTCGGCCCCGAGCTGCAAGCTGCACCAGTGCGGCCTGCCCAAGAAGATCGCCCTGGAGCTGTTCCAGCCGTTCATCATCCGCCGGCTCAAGGAGCTGGGCCACGCCGACACGATCAAGTCGGCCAAGAAGATGCTCGAGCGCAAGGACGACGAGGTCTGGGACATCCTCGAAGAGGTGATCCAGCAACCACCCGGTGCTGCTGAACCGCGCCCCGACGCTGCACCGCATGGGCATCCAGGCGTTCGAGCCGGTGCTGATCGAAGGCAACGCCATCCGCATCCACCCGCTGGTCTGCAAGGGCTTCAACGCCGACTTCGACGGCGACCAGATGGCCGTCCACCTGCCGCTGTCGATCGAGGCGCAGGTCGAGGCCCACGACGCTGATGATGTCGACGCAACAACATCTTCAGCCCGGCCAACGGCAACGCCGATCATCACGCCCGTCGCAGGACATCGTCATGGGCTGCTACTACCTGACGGTCGAGCGCCGGCGAGCCGGCGAGGTGCGACGAAGGGCGAAGGCATCGAAGGCTCTTCAGCGTCGCCGCACGAGGTCTTCCTGCGCCTACGGCCAGCAGGAAGGTCGGCGTCCACGCAGCGGATCACGCGTCCGGCTGCACCGGGACGCGCACGATCAGCTCGACGGCGAGCGGCGAGACCGGAAGCTCGCCGCCGGCGAACAGCGCTCGTCACGACCACCGTCGGCCGCGTGCTCTTCAACGACATCCTCCCGCCGAGGATGCCGTTCTACAACCTGCCGCTCGGGCAAGAAGCAGCTCGCAGCCGCGTCATCGCCGACTGCTACCAGCTGCTCGGCCGGCCGGCGACGATCGACCTGCTCGACCGCATGAAGGAGCTCGGCTTCCGCGAGTCGACCCGCGCGGGCCTGTCCTTCGCCACCGACGACCTGCGCACGCCCGCCGAACAAGGAGCACGATCCTCGCGCGACGCCGAGAAGGAGGTCGAGCAAGATCGCAGAAGCTGTACCAGCGCGGCATCATCACCGAGCGGCGAGCGCTACAACAAGGTCATCGACCTCTGGACGCACGCCCGCGACCAGATCACCGAGCGAGATGATGGACCGACCTGCGAGAACGACGTCCGCGACGGCGAGCCGTACCTCAACCCGATCTTCCTGATGGCCGACTCCGGCGCCCGCGGCGGCGTCGAGCAGATCCGCCAGCTCGCCGGCATGCGCGGCCTGATGGCCAAGCCGTCCGGCAAGATCATCGAGACGCCGATCAAGGCCAACTTCCGCGAAGGCCTGACGCGTGCTCGAGTACTTCAGCTCGCACGCACGGCGCCCGCAAGGGCCTGGCCGACACCGCCCTCAAGACGGCCGACTCCGGCTACCTGACCCGCAAGCTGGCCGACGTCGCCCAGAACGTCGTCATCACCATGCGACGACTGCGGCACCACGCAGGGCATCACCAAGGGCGTCGATCTACAAGGGCGAGAAGGTCGAGGTGCAGCCTGGCCGACGTCGATCCGCGGCCGCGTCAGCCGCGACACCATCGTCAACCCGATCACCGACGAGGTCGATCGTCCGCGAGAACGAGATGATCACCGCCGACATCGGCCCGCAAGCATCGAGGAGCTGGGCCTCGACAAGATCCGCGTCCGCAGCCCGCTGACCTGCGAGGCGCCGCTCGGCGTCTGCCGGCTGCTGCTACGGCATGGACCTGTCGCACCGGCGCGCTGGTCGAGGAGGGCATGGCCGTCGGCATCATCGCCGCCCAGTCGATCGGCGAGCCGGGCACGCAGCTCACGATGCGGACGTTCCACATCGGCGGCGTCGGCCAGCGCGCCGTCGACGAGAGCGACATCAAGGCCAAGAAGGCCGGCATCGTCAAGTTCGACCCGCATCAACGTCGTCGATCAACGACGCAGGCGAGCAGCGTCGCCCTGACCCGCAACGGCGAAATCACGCTCGTCGACGCCAAGGGCCGCGAGCTCGAGAAGTACGACGGTCCCCACCGGCGCCGTGCTGCTCGTCGAGGACGGACCAGAGGTCAAGGCCGGCGCAGGTCCTCTGCCAGTGGGACCCGCACATCATCCCGATCCTCGCCGAGGTCGGCGGCAAGGTCCGCTTCGAGGACATCGATCGAGGGCGAGACGCTGCGCGAGCGAGAAGGACCCCAGCGGCACGATGCGCTGCGTGATCATGGAGCACAAGGGCGACCTGCACCCGCAGATCGTCATCGAGGACGACGACGGGCAAGATCCTCGACTTCTACTACCTCCCCGAGAAGGCCCACCTCGAGGTCGCCGACGGCCAGCAGGTCGTCGGCCGGCACGCTGCTCGCCAAGACGCCGCGCGAGGTCGGCGGGCACGCAGGACATCACCGGCGGTCTGCCGCGCGTCACCGAGATCTTCGAGGCCCGCAGGCCGAAGGACCCGGCCGTCATCGCCGAGATCGCCGGCACGGTCGAGCTGCTCGGCGAGAAGCGCCGCGGCAAGCGGACGATCATCGTCCGCAGCGAGAGCGGCATCGAGACGCGAGCACCTCGTCCCGCACGGCAAGCACCTGCGCGTCCACGCCGGCGACTACGTCGCGCGCCGGCGACCCGCTGGTCGACGGCCCGCTCGTCCCGCACGACATCCTGCGCATCTCGCGGCGACGAGGCGCGTGCAGCACTACCTGCTCCGCGAGGTCCAGAACGTCTACCGCAGCCAGCGCGTCGACGATCGACGACAAGCACATCGAGATCATCGTCGCCCAGATGCTCCGCAAGGTGCAGGTCGAGACGCCGGCGACACCGGCCTGCTGCCCGGCGTCGTCATCGACAAGTTCGCGTTCCGCGCGGCGAACGACCGGCTGACGCAAGTGCGTGAAGATCACGCGACCGCGGCGACACCGAGTTCGCCGAGGGCGACGATCGTCCCCAAGGACGCGCTCGAGGAGGCCAACGCCCAGATCGAGGCGCTCGGCGGCGACGCCGGCCAAGGGCACGCAAGCCCAAGCCGGCCACCGCCAGCACGCAGCTCCTGGGCATCACCAAGGCGGCGGTGCAGTCCGAGCAGCTTCATCTCGGCCGCCAGCTTCCAGGAGACGACCAAGGTGCTGACCGAGGCGGCCCTGGCCGGCAAGGTCGACTACCTGGTCGGCCTGAAGGAGAACGTGATCCTCGGCCACCTGATCCCGGCCGGCACCGGCTTCCACACGCACCAGGAGTCGGAGGTCCGCATTCGGCCCGCAGGCGCTCGAAGCCCTGGCCGCCGAGAAGGACCGCGTGCTGTCGCGCAGCTTCCCGCTGCTGGACGGCGTGCGACGACGGCAACGGCGCAACGGCGCCGCAAGCCGGCCGAAGCCGCCCGGCGCGGCGGCGCTCGAAGCCCTGCTGGGCGGAGCGCGATCGCCGCGGAGGCGGCGACGTGACGCTGGTGAGACGAGCTAGCGATGCCGCAGTGCTGTGAGCAGTCGCCGTGACAGCGGCTGCGATTCGGCATCGCGGCTCGACGCCGTGCTTGACAGCCTGCCGGTTCCGCTAAATTGATGGGTTCCCAGCGGTTCGCCGCCGTCGACGTAATTGCCTTCGAAGGCCACGTCGTTCATGCCGACGATCAACCAGCTGGTCCGCAAGCAGCCGCCAGGCCGCAGCGGAAGTTCAGCAAGTCGCCGGTCCTCGACAAGTGCCCGCAGCAAGCGCGGCGTCTGCCTGCAGGTCAAGACGATGACCCCCAAGAAGCCGAACTCGGCCCTGCGGAAGATCGCCCGCGTGCGGCTGTCCAACGGCAAGGAAGTCACCGCCTACATCCCCGGCGAAGGGCACAACCTGCAGGAGCACTCGATCGTGCTGGTCCGCGGCGGCCGCGTCCGCGACCTGCCGGGCGTGCGCTACCACATCGTCCGCGGCGCGCTCGACACCCTGGGCGTCGACGGCCGCAAGCAAAGCCGCGCAGCCAGTACGGCGCGAAGAAGTCGCTAAGCGAATGCGATCAGCTGTCAGCGATTGCAGCCAGTCGCTCGAATCTCCAGTCTTGCTGACCGCTGAGCTCATCGCTGACAGCTCGAAATCGCTCATGGGCCGCATCACCGCCAGCCGCAAGCAACTGAAGCCCGATCCCGTGTACGGCTCGATCCTGGCCAGCAAGTTCATCAACTGCCTGATGTACGACGGCAAGAAGAGCACCGCGCAGGCGCGTCTTCTACGACGCGCTGGACATCATCAAGGAAGCGCATGCCCGACGTCGAGCCGATCGAGGTCTTCACGCAGGCGCGTCGAGAACGTGAAGCCGTCGATCGAGGTCCGCTCGAAGCGCGTCGGCGGCGCCACCTACCAGGTGCCGATGCAGGTCAACCGCACCCGGCAGCAGTCGCTGGCGATCCGCTGGATCCTGATGGCGGTCCGCGAGAAGAAGGGCCGCGCCGACCGCACCAGAAGCTGGCCGACGAGCTGATCGCCGCCTACAACCGCGAAGGCGCCGCCATGACCCGCCGCGAAAACGTCCACCGCATGGCCGACGCCAACAAGGCGTTCGCCCACTTCGCCTGGTAAGATCCGCGCAACGATCGCCGCCGCGTCGCGACCGCGGTCGCGGCTTTTTCATGCGCGACGCGTAGTCGCCGATGACGCGGATCATGCAGCGATTCAGCAGATCGTCACGCAGACTGCGCATCGCGATCTTCGCGACTCTGCTGCCTCGCAGTCCATTCGTGCCGTTCTGCGATCTACTGGCGATGCCATGGCACGCGACCTCGCCAAAATCCGCAACATCGGCATCATCGCCCACATCGACGCCGGCAAGACGACGGTCACCGAGCGGATGCTGTACTACACCGGCGCCAAGCACCGCATGGGCGAGGTCGACAAGGGGACCACCGACCACCGACTTCGACCCCGAGGAGCAGCAGCGCGGCATCACGATCTACTCGCGCCTGCGTCACGCTTCCACTGGAAGGACGTGCACGATCAACCTGATCGACACGCCCGGCCACGTCGACTTCACGGCCGAGGTCGAGCGCAGCCTGCGCGTGCTCGACGGCGGCGTGGTCGTGTTCAGCGCCCGCGAAGGGCGTCGAGGCCCAGAGCGAAACGGTCTGGCGGCAGGCCGACAAGTACCACGTGCCGCGGCTGGCGTTCATCAACAAGATGGACCGCGAAGGGCGCCGACTTCGACGGCACCGTCGACGAGATCCGCGACCGCCTCGGACGCCAACCCGGTGCCGTCTGCAGATTCCCGATCGGCCTCGGGCCCGCCGCACGTCGCCAACCCCTTCCGCGGCATCATCGACCTGGTCGGCATGAAGCTGCTCACGTTCGCCCGAGGGCAAAGAGGGCCGCAAGGTCGTCGACAGCCGACATCCCCGCCGACCTGCGCCGACGAGGCCGAGCTGTGGCGCGAGCACATGCTCGAGCCGCTCTTCGACTTCTCCAACGAGCTGGTCGAGCTGGTGCTGGCCGAAGGAGCCGATCCCCGCGACGCTGATCCGCCGCGTGCTCCGCGACGCGACGCGTGCACCAGCTGATCGCAGCCGGTGCTCTGCGGCTCGGCGCTGCGACGACATCGGCGTGCAGCCGCTGCTGGACGCGGTGCCGCCTACCTGCCCAGCCCGCTCGACATGCCGCCGGTCGAAGGCGTCGACCCCAAGCACAAGGCCACGGCAAGAGCAAGAAGCACGCCGCGAGAGCCGCAAGATCGCCGAACCGACCGAGCCGTTCTGCGGCCTGGTCTTCAAGATCGCCGCCGACAAGCACGGCGACCTGCACTTCGTCCGCGTCTACTCCGGCGACGCTCGAAGGCCAACAGCCGCGTGCTCAACCCCGGCAAGGACAAGAAGGAAAACGTCGCCCAGCTCTGGCACATCCAGGCCGACCAAGCAGGACGAGCAGCTCGAAGCGGCCAGCGCCGGCGACATCGTCGGCGTCATCGGCCTGCGCGACTCGGTCACCGGCGACACGCTCTGCGACACGCAGCGACCCGATCCTGCTGGAGTCGATCGAGTTCCCCGAGACGGTCATCTCGATGGCGATCGAGCCCGAGAGCATCGGCCGACAGGAAGAAGCTGGCCGACACGCTGGAGATGCTCGAAACGCAGGACCCGACGTTCGCGCGCCAGCGAGAACGAGGAGACCGGCCAGACGCTCATCAGCGGCATGGGCGAGCTGCACCTGGAGGTGATCAAGCACCGCCTGCTGCGCGACTTCAACCTGAACGTGAAGGTCCACAAGCCGCGCGTCAGCTACCGCGAGACGATCGCCCGCGCGGCCGAGGTCGACGGCGAGTGCCACCGCCTCATCAACGGCGTGCACGCACACGGCCAAGCTGCGGCTCCGCGTCGAGCCGATGCCGCACGGCCGCGGGCGTCGTCGTCAGCACGGTCCCCAACGACGGGCCTGCCGGGCGACATGCTCGTCGGTCGTGCTCGAAGAACTCGAAAACGCCGGGCCAGGGCGGCGGCGTGCTCGGCTTCCCGCTGATGCGCATCAAGGTCACGCTGCTCGTCCGGCGCAGATGCACGAGACCGAGAGCACCGACATCGCCTTCCGCATCGCCGCGGCCGCCGCGTTCGACGCCGGCCCTGCGCGCCGCCGGCACGGTGCTGCTCGAGCCGATCATGCGGCTGGAAATCAGCACGCCCGAGGACCACGTGGGCGACTTCGTCGGCGACCTGCAGCAGCGCCGCGCGATCATCAACGCAGCACGCAGACCCGCGGCCACCTCACGGTGATCCACGCCGAGGCGCCGCTGGCCAAGCTGTTCGGCTACTCCAGCGCCATGCGCAGCCTGAGCCAGGGCCGGGCGAGCTGCTCGATGGAGCCGAGCACCTACGCCGCGGCGCCGGACGAAGTGCTGAAGCGATTCCTGTAGGGCGGCTCATCCGCACCGCGTTCCGACGGGAGTCGATGGCTGCGTTCGCTCCCAAGCGTCGATGCACAATTGCATCGGCAACTGGAACAAACGCCAAATTTACGCCGATCCGCAACCTGCGCAGGCGGACAAAATGCCCTTGTCAATGAAATCGCGTCGTGCATACTTCGCCAAAGTTGCCTGAGCGATATCCCTGGCGCCGCGTCCTCGCCGCGCTTTGCCGCGAGATTACATGAGCTCGCTCAACGACTGGATCGCCGCGTTGTTCGAGCATCCCAATCTGCTTCGCATGGGCCACGGCCAACGCGCGGACGACCAGAATCTCGGCCTCGGCTGGCTCTACTACGCGCCTCGTCCGCATCGTCCGCCCCGCGACCGTCGTCGTCATCGGCTCGTTACCGCGGCTTTGCGCCGCTGGTGTTCGCCCGCGCGCTGGCCGACAACGCCGAAGGTGGCCAGCTCCACTTCATCGATCCGTCGCTGGTCGACGACCTCTGGAAGGACCCCGCCGCGGTGCGAGCGTACTTCGGCGACATTCGGCGTCACGAACATCACGCACCACTGCATGACGACGCAGGAGTTCGTCGCGACCGCGCCGATACCGCGAGCTCGACCCGCTCGGGCATCGTGCTGGTCGACGGCTACCACACGGCCGAGCAGGCCCGCTTCGACTTTCGACGCCTTCGCCGACAAGCTCGCGCCGCAAGGCATCATCCTGCTGCACGACAGCGTCTGGCGGAAGTCGTCGCCCATGTACGGCCCGGGCGCGAGTACGTCCGCAACGTCGTCGACTTCGTCCAGCCGAGCTGAAAACGGATCCCGCCTGGCAAGTGTTCGACCTGCCCTTCGGCGAAGGCCTGTCGCTCGTCCGCCGGGCCGTCGCGCCCGCGTTCTGTCTCGACCCTCGCTGCCTCCCCTGTGCGCAGCCGCCGGGAGGCGAGCGACCGCATGATCTCGCAGAACTCTGGCGCCGGCCGTCAGCCGCGCTCGCGACTGCTCATCGTGCGGCACCGCAAGTACCAGCGTCAGTTCTTCGACGTCATCCTCAAGTGGGTCGCGGCGAATGTGCCGGAGCTGCGCGCCGCTGTTCGACGTGCGCGACCTTCCCGCCCGCATTCGCGACTGGTCGCCCTACGCTCTCCACGTTCCCTGGCTGCAGGATCCCGTCCAGGAGTGGTCGCCGGAGGCCTACGACCAGGCGAACCGCCTCGCCGCCGAGTGCGACGCCCAGCGGCATCCCCGTGCTCAACCGCGTCGACCGCTTGCTCAACGCCACCAAGTCTCGCGGCGCCGAGCTCATGCGCGGCGCCGGCGTCGCCACGCCGCGCATGGCGCCCATCGCCGACCCGCGCGAGTTCGAACGATCGCTGCTCGGCCTCGCGCTGCCGCTCTTTATTCGCGAAGACTGGGGCCACTCGCGCCACGTCGTTCCGCGTCGACTCGCCCGCCGACCTGCCGCACATTCCCTGGACGACGTTCCAGCGCCCGGTCGCCATCGAGATCGTCGACGTCCGCGATCCCCGCGACGGCCTTCACCGCAAGTACCGCTACGTCGCCGCCGGCGACCTCGGCGTCTCGCACCACGTGCAAACGTCCGCCGAGTGGATCACCCGCGGCGAGAATCGCGTGATCACGCCCGAGACGCGCGACGAGGAGCTGCGCTACATCACGCAGCCCGATCCCAATCACGACGCTCTGCAGCGCGCCCGCCGTGCCCTCGGCCTCGACCTCGTCGCGTTCGACTACGGCTACACGCCCGACGGCCGGATGATCGTCTGGGAGGCGAACCCGTTCCCGACGATCGTGTTCGGCACGCGGCGGCTGATCTACCGCAACCCGGCGATCCACCGCACGCTGCTGGCGATCGTGCGCATGTACCTCGCCGCGGCGGGACCTGCCGATTCCCGCGATAATCGACGACGGCCTCGCCCTCGACTTCTCCGACGTCGCTGCGCGACTTCACCTCCGACTTCCCGCCCACGCTCCGCGAACGCTTGCGGAACTGGGAACGTCGCCGCCGCACATCGCGGCGTCATGATGAGCCGTCGCTCCATGTCCAATCTCTGGGCCATCACCGCCTACTTCAACCCGATGCACTGGCGGCGCCGGCGCGAGAACTATCGCCGCTTCCGCCAGGCCCTCCACCTCCCGCTCGTCGCCGTCGAGCTCGGCTACGACGGCCAGTTCGACCTCGCCCCCGGCGACGCCGACGTCCTGCTCCAGTTCCCTGCCGCCGACGTCATGTGGCAGAAGGAACGGCTGCTCAACCTCGCGCTCGCGGCCGTGCCGCCGCACGTCGACAAGATCGTCGCCATCGACAGCGACGTGATCTTCCTCGCGACGACGTCTGGCCTGCGGTGAGCCGCGCGCTCGACGACGCGCCGCTGCTGCATGCCGTTCTCGCACGTCTACTACTTGCCCGCCGACCACGCGCTCGACGTCGCCCTCATCGAGCAAACGCATCCCCCTGCCTCGGCTTCGGCTAGCTTCGCGCAGCAAGGCCGCACGACGCTCGAGCTCTGCAATCCCGACTGGCGCAACCCAGCAACGACCTGCCGCCGGTCAGCTACGGCCTGGCCTGGGCGTTTCGCCGCGAGCTGTTCGCCGAGCGCGGCTTCTACGACGCGTGGATCATCGGCGGCGGCACCCGCGTCCACTGCTTCGCCGCCGGCGGTCACTGGCGCGAAGCGCGCCGACGCGATGCGGTTCACGCCGCCGATGCGCGACCACTACCGCCGCTGGGCCGAAGGCTTCCACGCCGCAGTGCGCGACAACTGGGGCTGCGTCCCCGGCGCCATCGCCCATCTCTGGCACGGCACGACCGGCAGCCGCAAGTTCCGCCAGCGCTACGCCGATTTCGCAGCGTTCGACTTCGACCCCGCCGCACGATCTCGCCCTCGACGCCAACGGCGTCTGGCGTTGGAACAGCGACAAGCCCGCGATGCACGCTTACCTCCGCGACTACTTCGCCGGTCGCCGGGAAGACGATGCCCGCTAAATGCTTGTGATGCGACGACGGAGGCTTGGCGTGCGAAGTCACTTTCCCCGCAGCCTGATCCGCCCTGGGCCCACCCACTCGTCGCTCGACTCGTCGTAGCCGTCGTACCGCACGTGATGCAGGCCGTACCAGCCGCGCACCACCGTGGCCGGATACCACTTTTCGTCGCTGTCCCACAGGACGTCGACTTTATCGCCGTCGCCAAACTGCTCGGGCCGATACGGTCGGACCCGCTCGGGTCCCACCCATTCGTCGTACGTGTCGTCCCACCCGCAGTAGTGCACCAGCAATTGATCGCCGTCAGCATCGATCGACTTCGCGCGATACCACTTGCCCTTGCTGAACACTTCGATCCGCTGCCCCACACGCGCCGACCGCTGCGACCTCGACCTCCGCCATCGCCGCGTCGCGGGGAAAACTGCTGGCCGCGCGGAACATCGACTTCTGCCCCTCGACGAACGCCAGCTCCAGTTCGCAGTAGCGCGGCCATCTCCGCCAGATCGACCGCTTCGTCGCCGTTGAGGTCGACCTGCCCCTCGCCGCGCAACCCGGCCAGCAGCGAGTCGCTGAACGTCCAGTTCCCGGTCGATAAGTTGTGCGCGTACGACGACGTGATCACCGCATACGCGATGTCCGACTCTGGTCCGCGTCGCCGCGCTCGTCGTACAGCGCCCCGCTGTGGCAACAGTCGGCCATCAACAGCGCGCGGCTTCCGCTGAAGTGATTCTCAATCGTCGTGAAGATCCGCCGCACGCTCCAACCACTGGAGTTTTCGTCGCCGGCGTCGTAGCAAGCGAACCACGTCGCGCCCGGACTCCGCATCGCGATGCCCGTGGCCGCAAAAGTAGAAAACCAGCAAATCGTCTTCGTCGGTCTGATCGAGCAGGTCGATAAAGGCTTCCTCGATCCCCACTTTGGTCGCCTCGGCGTCCTGCAGGTACACGACGCGGTCGTCGTCGACCCCCGCGTCGCGGAAGAACTCGGCCAGCTGTTCGTCCCGCCGATCGACCATCGCCTCGGGAAACGGCGACCACAGATCCTCGCGCTCCCATTCCAAGAGGCCGACTACGAACACCCAGGTCTTCTCGGGCGCCCAATCGAGATCGGCAGCCGCCGCCGGCGCGCCCACGAGACGACGGCCAACATCGCGACGAACCACGACGACGCCCTGGCGCATGCCCATGTCGACCTCGAAAACCAGCCGCGGCGCCCCGCCGGCGCCCATGTCGCAAGTTTAGGGCGCGATTCAACAGCGTCGAGCGTTTCGGCGCCGGCGCCAAGCTGGGCGTGATCGGTCGCCAAGAGCGGGAGTCGTGCCCGCCAGCTCCGGCTTTTTTACGGCCACGCCGGCCCTTTTTCGCCCCCACGCCATTTTCCGTTTAAGATGCCCGGGCGTTGCCGCGTCTCATCTGGCAGCGAAACCTCGCCGGGACACGAGGGGGCATGACACGGCCACTAGATCGCCGCGATGTGGATCGCCTGGTCGTCGAGCATCTGCCGGCCGCTCTGCGGTTTGCTTTGCGGCTGACCCGCGACGACCACGCCGCGGAGGACGTCGTGCAGGATTCGCTCTGCCGCGTCCTGCGCAGTGGCGCACGTTTCGCAGCGAGGCTTCGTTCAAAACATGGTTCCTGCAGATTGTCGTCAACGTGGACCGCGATCGCCGGCGGCGGCTGCGCATCGCCGAACCCATGGAGGAGCAGTCGCTGGCGAGTCCGTCGCCCTTACCGACGGAACTAGCGGCGGCCGCCGAACTGAACGAGGAAGTCCGAGCGGCAATCGACCGGCTGCCCGAGCACCAGCGAGAGGTGGCGCTGCTGGCCTGGGGCGAGTCGCTCGGCGTGGACGAAATCGCGCAGGTACTCGACATTTCCGAGGCGAGCGTTTACACGAACCTTCATTTCGCGCAAACGAATCGCGGCGGCGATCGGCGTCGATAGCGCACGGCGCAAGCAGTCATGAACTCCGACGATCTCGACAATCAGATTCGCCTGGCGCTTGGCGGCGAGCCGAAGGCCGAGCAAGCTCGCGGGCTGGAAGAGTTCTGGCACACACAGTCGCGCTCCGAACGGCGACGCCGAAGTTGGCGGCGCGCGGCAGCCGTCGCGGCGTCGATCGCAGCGGCCGTCGGTCTGTGGTGGGCAGGCGATCGTCCCGAGGCGCCTGGTGTACCGAGTCCCGAGGTCATCGTCGATGCGGCGCCGATGGTTGACGACGGAGCCGCCCTCGGTCGAAGTCGTTGCTTCGGCCCCGTCGGTGGGACGCGCACCGACCCCTTATGAACGCATGATGTTTGCCGTGCAAACGGCTGAACGAACGACGCCGGAACAAGGCTTGGCGAAGCGCTTGAGCCAGGCGACTACCGACGACGAGCGACGTCGAATGATCGAGCTCCTTGGAGAGAACGGCTCCCACGAAGCACTGTTGGCGGCCATAGTCCGAGCCGCGGAGCGGTCTGCGGTCCAGGACGATGCGCTGACTGCAATCGAACGAGTCGTTGGCGTCGAGCGGTTGGGCGAATGGGTCCCCCTGTCCCGCGACGCTGATGTGCGCAGCGCGCTCCTGGCGCGGTTGTTGGCGGCTGGGTCGCCGGCCGCGTTGCACAGTTTTCTGACGCTCACGGCAATTCCGGCAACCCGCGCCGAGGCGCTTGCCGCCGCCGATGCCGTGGAGCAGTTGCCGATAGCCGAGTTGGTCGAAGCGCATCGACGCAGCCAACAAAGCTCAACGGCTGGCTGCGGCCTTGGTCCTGGGTCACGTCAACGGGCCCGCCGTGAGCGAAGCGTTGATCGCTCGCGTGTCGCAGGCGGGGCGGGCGCCGGTCGAAGCCTGGGTGGCCCTGCTCGCGTGCCGCGGCGAGGCGGCCGATCGATTTCTCGCGGCGGCCCAGCAGCAGCCGCACACACTGGGACAGGTCAACAACGCCCGTATGTACTGGGCGCAATCGTTCCGTAACAACCCCCTGCGAGGAGGCGAAGCCATGTATTCCTTCAAGTTTCGATGCCCACCCTTGATGTTTGCAGCAGTCGTCCTGGCAGGCGCCGCAGCGGCCACAGCCCAACAGGCGCCGCGCGGAGTGGATGACATGGTGCTCGTCACGCACGAAGTCGGCGATCTGGTCATGCAGATTCCCGATTACTCCGCCATCTCCGAGCAGGCAGCGGTTGCTGCCGTGCCGCCCGGCGGCATGGGTGGCGGATTCGGCGGTGGAGGCGGCGGGTTCGGCGGCGGGGGAATGGGACGCGGGGGCGAGGGCGATGTCGGCCGCTTCGGCGGCGCCGACGCCCGGACGGACTCCAACCTCGGCAGCATTACGTTCGACACCTTGATCGATGCAGTCACCGCGACGATCAATCCCGCCAGCTGGACCGAGAACGGAGGCGGCGCGGGCGAAATTCAACCCGTCGGGACGACCCTGGTCGTTCTGCAAACGCCAGAAGCACAGAACCAGATTTCGCAGCTTCTCGACGCCCTCCGCGGCGGTTCGGCCCGCGACGGAGCGTGGCCATCGACGCCCGGTGGCTGCTTTTGGACTCGGATCATTTCGAGCGCCTCGTCCAGCAGAACGACGAGGGCGAGACGTCGATCAATCGAGAAGTCCTGGCGGTTTGGATGATATGTAACTGTGGAGCGTTGTACACGTTAGTGTTATCTCTGCACCTGAGCCAGCGCCGCCTCGGTCTCCGGGACCCAGAAGGTCATCTCCATGGCCTGATACATCTCGATCGCTGTCGACAGCTCGGGCACGGAACTCGCTCACCTGTACAATCTGGCGTCCTATCAACGTCGCACCCAGCGTGCCGGGCAGTGTGGCGTGGAAGCCGATGGCGGCCGAGTATCCCCAGGCGACTGGTTCCCTCAATGTGCAGATCCTCACTGCAGGCGGCTTTCGCTGACTGGTGACACCCCTTACCACGTCATCCGGTGGAGTGTGGTATGTGCGGGAACGACACGGAGCGGTGCCTTGTCTCCTCCCGTCGGGTCATTTGAAGTGCGGGATCACCTGCTCGGCAAACAGGCGCATCGCCGGGGCCATTTGTTCGTATGTCAGGCCGCCGAGATCCATGTAGCACAGGAAATGGGTCACGTGCCGGGCCTGCAGGTCCTTGATGGTCGCCGTGACCTGCGCCGGCGTGCCAATGGCCCCCAGGGCTTCCTGCCCACGGCGTTGGACGAGTTCCGGGTCAATAAAGGGATCGCGGGCATAATGTTCGTAGCCCCGCAGTCCCCCAGTACGCGCCAAGGTCGAGACGGGAGACCGTAAGTAGCGGGCCAGGTCGCCGGCCCAGTGGAAACGCGGCTGCATGAAGGCCTGCGCCTCGCCTTCCCGGGCGGCCACATACGTATTGCGGGCGGCAATAATCGTGAGATCCTCGGGGGCGACGCCACTGGCGAGCATTTGGGTGCGATAGAGCGTAATGAGATTGTCATCCGCCTCGGGGGCTGCCGGAAAGAAGGTACTTCCGACGGTCACAATGCCCCAGCGGTGCACGACTGCCGCCTCGACGGACGCTGGGCTATGCGTCACCGCCATGGCGATGGGCGGATGCGGGTGCTGGAGCGGGTGCGGGACGACCATCACTTCCGGAAAGCGATAAAACTGGCCCTCGTACGCCAGGCGCTCCTGACGCCAGGCTTTGAGCGTGATGTCCATCCCCTCAAGTAAACGCGCACGCGACTCTGCCATATCCATCCCGTACGCATCAAACTCCTGCTTCTGATACCCACGGCCGATACCGATCTGCAGACGGCCCTCGCTGAGAATGTCCAGCGTCGCCAGATCCTGGGCCAGGCGCAGCGGATGGTACCAGGGCACGATCGAACAGGCCACACCGACTTTGACCCGGGTGGTCTGCGCCGCAATCGCCGCTAGCAGGCTGTGCGGCGCGCTAATAATGCTATGCTCACTGAAGGCATGCTCCGCGATCCACACGGAGTCAAAGCCCAGCGTCTCGGCGAGTTGGGCACTCTTGAGAATATCGTGATACACCTGGGCATCCGTGCGTGCAATCGGCAGGGGGTTGGGTTGCTGCCCATCCATATACTGTTCATGCAGCAACGGCCGCTGGCCCACAAAAAAACAGCCAAATTCCATGTCCCCTCCCTGTGCGGTGTGCACGCTGTCGTCTCCTGCGGTGCGAGCGTGCAAGGTGGGCTGGCCTTCTCATCGCAGGGCCTGGAAGCCCATACGCACGCTGGCATCCTCGTGTGCGGAGTATAGACAAAACACACAGCCTGTGCCACTGACAGCGGGCGCCCACCCTGGGCGCGCATGACCCATACGACACGCGAAACTGGCCGTTCTTCGTCAGTGGTTGTGGACTATCTGTTGTGAGGCTGGTACCATCGTTCATTCTTTCTTTTTGCCCCCCTTTTCCTGACACGGCAGCCCCTTGGGGTGACAAGTGCGGCGACGGCGGCAGCAAGACCCGATTGAGGAACGCAATCGCTTGCACATCGCCCGCCGCATTGAGACGCACCACGAGGTGCCACCGGGTCCGGGTGCGGCCGTCCCCCGTGGCCCGCAGGTCCACATAGCGGACGCGTTGTTCGTCGTCGTGGGCGGTGACTTCAACCACGGGAAAGCGGGCACGCTCCACAAAGAGGCGCACCAAGTGGGAGGTCCGGAGGGCACGCACGCCGGGGGCTCGGGACGGGCCAGGTGCGGCTGGTATGGCGAGCGATCAGGGGGTGGAGTTCCTGACGGTGCTGGTGATGAGGAGAGCGTGTGTGATTTATACCGTCGAGCTGAATTTCAGTGATCCCGCCCGCGCAGAGGAGTGGCACGCTTGGTATGAGACGTATCTCGCCCAACTCGTGTTGTTGCCCGGGCTGTCGACCGCCCAGCGCTTCCGTGCGGTGGCCCCGGGTCCGCCGTCATGGGCATACGTGGCCCTCTAGAGTGTCGCGTCGCTCGATGTCTTTGCGAGCGACGCGTATCGCCGTATCGGCGGCGGTGGCCAGGCCAGTGCGCGGTTCACGGAGGCCATTCGGCGGCGCCGCAACGTCTATGCGGGGATCGACCGTGTCCCGGACGTCACGGATGCGGGATGCGTGGTGCTGTGTGACGAGATGCGGCACACATGGCATCTGGCCGATTGTCTGTTCGTGTCCTTGCAGGCGGCGGCGGGGCGGCGCCAGGCCGGCGCCACCGCGCTCGATGGTGAGCCATCGCGCCGCGCGCTTGCCGTGATCGCCGCGGAAACCGTGGACCGGCTCCATCTGACGGTGACCGAGGGGCTCGCGGTCTATACCCCGATCACCAAACGCTATGTTGCACCATAAGCCGACAGGAAGGCCCCGGGGTCACGCAGGCCACCAGGCGAGCCAGGTTGGCACGGAACACCACCGGCAACACGGAAGCGATGCAGGACCCTGGCGCTGCGGCACGCGCTGCTCCCCAGAGCCTCGAGAGGGTGTTGCAGACGCGGGACCCCGCCGCTTCCCTGGCGCTGTGCGCCGTAGCGCACCCTGGTGTGTTTGCGATCTGGACTTTGGTTGTGCAGCCCTGTATACCCTCGTCGGTGTGACCACGGGGGCAAAGCTGATGCCCCCGCCATGACACGCCTGATGTGACGTCGGCTCGCGGCGGCCTGCACTTTGCAAACGGCCTCTGACGCCTGGGACCAGGAAGCGTCCAGGAGGCGGTGGTCTGGCCCAGGAGCGCGCGGGCTTCTGGCGATGCTCAGCCTGAGGGGGGGACGTCTGCGGAGTCAACCCTCGGGAGAGCGCCTGAGGGCCCCTCCGAGCCTGGGCGGGCCAGAGAGCGCCGGGTGGCTGAGTCGCCTCGGCAGGAGGCCCCTGACCATGGCGGCCAGCCGCAGCGTCTCTGAGCGGTTGGCGCGAGGGATGGGGCAGCGCTCACGGTCTGGAAGGAAGCCTCT
>CAWGCC010000023.1:0-22144 GCA_963820965.1 uncultured beta proteobacterium
GGCAGTAAGCGGGCTTCTGACGTTGGCGGACAAGCGAATCCACCCACACTCGCTTCGGCATACGACCGCCATCTGCCTGCTCAAGGCCGGCGTCGACCTCGCCACGATCAGCCAGTGGCTCGGTCACGCGAGCCTGAACACGACGATGCGATATGCGCGCGCCGATATCAACCTCAAGCGGCAGGCACTCGCGCAAGTCTTCCCCGAAGTTCTGCTCCCCCGAAGGCCGGCGCCTACCTCGTCAACGGGACCGACCTCACCGGTTGGCTGCGTCGTCTCTGATCGTAATGATGTGGAGTACACCCGCACGCTCTCCGGGAGAGAACCTGCCGCCCAGCACCTCTACTCCACATAACTGCGCACGCCACATAAGTCGATCTGGACTAAACCGCTGAAGCGGTAGTCTCACTTCGACGGCCCAGGCGTTCGCGACGCTGCGAACTGTCGACGCTCTCGTTGCGGAACGATGCGACTGCTGCTTGCAGCACGTTCGCATCCAACCGCACGAGGAGCATCGCCATGACACCGCTACGCCAGCGGATGCTCGAAGACATGGGCATTCGCAACCTCGCCGAGAACACGCAGCTGTCCTACGTGCAGCAGGTCAGCGCCTTCGCCCGGCACTTCGGCCGCTCGCCCGAAGAACTCGGACCCGAGCAGGTCCGCGCCTACCAGGTCCATCTGGTCGAAGAGCGCAAGCTCGCCGCCGAGCAGCGTCGGCATCGGCGACCGCGGCGCTGCGCTTCCTCTACAAGGTCACGCTCAAGCGCGACTGGGCACCGCGACGACATCCCGATGCCCAAGAAGCCGTTCAAGCTGCCGGTCGTGCTCAGCCCCGAGGAGGTGATGCGCTTCCTGGCATGCGTCGACCAGCCTCAAGCACCGCACGATCCTGATGACCGTCTACGCCGCCGGGCTGCGCGTCTCGGAGGCCACGCACCTGCGGGTCACCGACATCGACAGCCAGCGCATGGTGCTGCGCGTCGAGCAGGGCAAGGGCCGCAAGGACCGCTACGTGATGCTCTCGCCGCGGCTGCTCGAGGTGCTGCGCGCGTACTGGACGGTCGCGCGTCCCGAAGCCATGGCTGTTCCCGGGCGACGTCGCCCGGCCAGCCGATCACCACGGGATGCCGTCGAGCAGGCCTGCCAGAAGGCGCACCGCGCCTGCGGCATCACCAAGCCGATCACGCCGCACTCGCTGCGCCACGCCTTCGCCACCCACCTGCTGGAGTCCGGCACCGACGTGCGCACGATCCAGCTGCTGCTCGGCCATCGCAGCCTGGCGACCACCTCGCGCTACCTGAAGGTCGCCACCAGCACCGTGTGCGCCACCACCAGCCCGCTGCGACCTGCTGCCCAAGATCGATGCCGCCCGCGCCCGCCGAGCCCGCCCGCCGCACTTCTGAGCGGCGCGCCGTTGCGCCCCACCGGGCTCGAGGTGGCGGACATCTTCCGCCAGGTCGGCCCTGCCTACCGTCGGGACCACGCCGAGCACGCTCAGCCGCGGCGCAGCGCGCGTGTCATGAGCGCCATCGAGCGCTGCCGCACGGCGGCGCTGGGCGGCCACGTCGAGCAGTGCGACGCCTGCGGCCACCAGCGCATCGCCTACAACTCCTGCCGCAACCGCCACTGCCCGAAGTGCCAGTCGCTGACGCGCGCGCAGTGGCTCGAGGATCGGCAGGCCGAGCTGCTGCCGGTCGAATACTTCCACGTCGTCTTCACCCTGCCGCAGGCGATCGCGGCCATCGCCTACCAGAACAAGGCGCGTGGTCTACGACATGCTGTTCCGCGCCACCGCCGAGACGCTGCGCACGATCGCCGCCGATCCCAAGCACCTGGGCGCCGAGATCGGCTTCATCGCCGATCCTGCACACCTGGGGCCAGAACCTGCTGCACCACCCGCACCTGCACTGCGTCGTGCCCGGCGGCGGCCTCTCGCCCGACGGCCAGCGCTGGATCGCCTGCCGGCCGGGCTTCTTCCTGCCGGTGCGGGTGCTGTCGCGGCTGTTCCGGCGGCTGTTCCTCGCGCAGCTGCGCGCGGCCTTCGACGCACGGCGAGCTGCAGCTTCTTCAACGCGCTGGCCGCGCTGCAGGACGCCGGCGCCTTCGCGCAGCTATCTGGCGCCGGTCGCGCAGCGCCGAGTGGGTGGTCTACGCCAAGCCGCCGTTCGGCGGGCCCGAGCAGGTGCTGGAGTACCTCGGGCCGCTACACGCATCGGGTGGCCATCACCAACAGCCGGCTGCGTCGAGTTCGCCGACGGCCAGGTCACCTTCCGCTGGAAGGACTACCGCCACGAGTCGCGCCACAAGGTGATGCGGCTGGAGGCCGACGAGTTCATGCGCCGCTTCCTGCTGCACGTGCTGCCGCCGGGCTTCCAGCGCATCCGGCACTACGGCCTGCTGGCCAACCGCACGCCGCGAGGCCAAGCTCGAGCGCTGTCGCCAGCTGCTGCAACGCACCTGCACCGACGCCGATGCCGGCCGACGAACCCGAGGACTATCGCGATCGCTACCAGCGGCTCACCGGCGTGTCGCTGCGGGACTGCCCGCAGTGCAAGCACGGACGGATGATCTGCATCGAGACCTTGCTGCCCAGCGCCGCCGGCGCGCGGGCCACCGAGCGTCGCCTCATGAGCCATCTGACCATCAATCAACGCGAGCACGCCGCGACGTTCCTCGACGACGTGCTGACGCAGGCTGTGCCCAACCGGGCGCCACACGCGACCAGCGCGAGTCGCGGCCCATGGCCTCGCAGACGCGGCCGCTCACTCGAGCCGCAGCTGCGCTTCGCCGAGCGCGTCGCCACGACTCGCCGCGGCACGCGGCGCGAGGTCGATCGCAATCCGGCGCTACGTCGCAGCACCGCGCCGATTCAATACCCATAGCCCGCCACCGCCCGAGCGGCGGTTCAGTCCAACGGGATCTTTTGCCTACCGGACGCGGGGCAGCGCTCACCTCGTTGGTCACCGCCAGCGCGCCGCGTCCGCCAGGCAAAAGACTCTCTGCATAGTGCTGTGCTCAACATTAATCGATGACTTCGGCCTGAAACCCTTGAGACCGCCTGCAGACGGGGATCTGCACGATCTCATCGCCGAGCGCTACGAGACCGCCGCGACCATCGTCACCAGCAACCTCGACTTCGCCGAATGGGATCAGGCCTTCCCCGCCAACCGCCTGCTCGCCTCGGCAACGCTCGACCGGCTGCGCCACAACGCCTACTGCCTCGTCCTCGACGGGCAGTCCTATCGGGCACCTAAGCTCGGGCCGACGACCAGCAAGGCGAAGGTTGCGAACGGCATGCCGATCGGTGACACCTGCTGCAGACTTTGAGCGTAACCTGGCTGTTCTCCGCGGCGAGAAGCATGGTCGGCGCGGGTCACCACGGCGCTCGGGAGATCGAAGCTGTGCTCTGGCCCGGAGCGATCGCCGGGCGTCTGATACTGACGGGGGACGGCGACCTGAGGGTCCACGATTGCGATCCTTACCGTCGCGTGGACATCTTGGCTGGCGATCACAGTTCCAACAGGTTTCTGGATGGTCTTAAGAGAGGTGGGGGTGAGTTCCGGCGCAGAGTTCGCCGCGACGACCTCGCCCGTTCGAGCTGCCTTGGATGGCCGGGTTCTTGTTGTAGTGCTCTGCAGGTTGCCTCGCCGACTCGAACTGCTTCGCCAAACGCTAGCCTTTTCCGCTGCTATCCTTCGCCTATGAGCCTACCTCGCCAATGCTCGGGGCCATGACGAATGAGGTGAGCGACTCGCAGCCGCAGATTTGCGTTGCGATCTGTACGCACAACCGACGGACGTATCTCCGTCTTGCGCTCGAAAGTCTCCTCAAGCAATCCCTTTCTTCCGACCGCTTCGAGATCCTCGTCGTCGACAATGGTTCCACCGACCGGACGCGAGACGAAGTACTGGCAATTGCCGCCCGGGTTCCTAACCTGAAATACGTGTTCGAGAGCCAGCTTGGTCTATCGGTCGCGCGGAATACAGCCTTACGTGAGTGCCGCTCTCCGTTTATCGCGTATCTCGACGACGACGCGATTGCTTCGCCCTGCTGGGTTGAAGACATCCTGAACGCATTCAGCGCGTTCGGGCCGCGCCTCGGGTGTATAGGAGGTCGGATCGATCCCATATGGGAAAAACCTCGTCCCGAATGGCTGTCCGATGAAATGCTTTCGTCGTTGACAATCTTGAACCTCGGTAGCGTATCGCGGTTCCTTGACCCATATCGTGAACCCGTGTACGGCGCCAACATGAGCTTCTCGTGCCACGCACTCCGGCAAGTAGGCGCATTCGAGCAAACGCTCGGACGAGTAGGTAACCGGCTCTTATCGGGCGAGGAGATCCTGGTGCAGCGCCGCCTGGCCCGCGCCGGCTATGCAACGAGCTACCTCCCCTCCGCTTTCGTGCAGCATCACGTCGTAGCCGAGCGTCTCGAGCTGACCTGGTTCGCCGAGCGTTTTTTCTGGCAGGGCGTGTCCGAGTCAGTAATGCAACAATTAGAAGGACTCGGTCTCCCCTCGCGAGCGTTTCGAACGTTCAAACTGATCGTTCATCTCGCGATGAGTCCGTTCTTCTCAGCTACCAGAAGCACCGTGGCTTCGGCCGCTCGTCGAGCAGCGTTGCGTATTGTTAGGCGGCGCTATCTCCTCGGCTCGCTCTACGGCCATCTGGTCCGCCAGCGCTGCGAATGAAGAACGGATAGCGGCGGACTGCTGGAATTCGATTGTCGAGGTCGATTCAAGCACCCCGGAGAGTACGCCACCATCAACAGAAGTACGGTTCTTGGCTTTCCCAGAAAAGAGGAGTTTGTTGATTCATTTTGCCGATCCGATCCGTTCGCCCGCAGCGCGTTCTCATCGGCTGATGGGACCGACAACGGGCAGATCAGACGTTCCGAAGGACTCGAACACCATGAAAACGGTCTTCAATGAAATCTACGCCCGTAAGCTCTGGGGGGCTGGATCGGGAGAAGGGTCTCTACCCGAGCACACTAATGGATATAGACGATTCATCGAACAATTCATCCGCGACCGGCAAATTAAGAGTGTCGTGGACTATGGCTGCGGCGATTGGCAATTTTCTCGCTTGATCGATTGGGGCGACATTCAGTACCTGGGGTTAGATGTAGTCGACTCCCTAATTGACCATCATCAGAAGGCCTATGGCAGGCACAACATACGCTTTCACGCGCTTGACGGGGAGCCTTCACAGCTGCCACATGCAGAACTGATTATTCTCAAGGACGTCCTGCAACACTGGTCCCAACAAACGATCATGTCGTTCATGCCGGGGATCGCTAAGTACAGATTTGCGCTAATCACGAACTGCGTCAACCCCTACGGGCCTACCGACAATCACGACATTTCGGATGGCGATTTCCGCCCCGTGGATCTCACGCGCCCGCCTTTCTCTTACAAGATGAGTGCCGTTTTCGAGTTCACGAACAAGAGAGCGATCTTTCGACTTCATCGCGAGCCGCGCTGGAAGAAGATCGTCTTGCTGCAGCAAAGCAGGGCCGTCTAGCAACTATTGATCTTTACCTAACTCTGTGACATCAGAACAGCTCAGCCTGCTGCCAGCACGAAGCGATGATGAGGCTGCGTCGCTGGGCCGATTTGAGCTTGCCACGGGTGGTGTGTTGCAGCTCGGCGAATGTGTCGGGACAGAAGTTCGCCAGCGCGTGCCGCTTGAGCCAGCTCCAGAGGAATTCGACCGGATTGAGCTCCGGGGCATAGCCGGGCAGGAAGTGGAGCTGAATCCGGCCTGCAGTGGAAGCGACGTAGTCGCGCACCAAGTGGCTGCGATGCGGCCGGGAGTTGTCCCACAGGATGAGCAGCGGGCGGCGCAAGTGAGCGAGGAGCGCCTTGAGGAACTCGACGACTTGCTCTTTGGCAATGCTGCCTTCGTGCAGGCGAAAGCACATCCCGGTGAAGTGCATGCCGGCAATGAGCGAGAGCTGATGCCAGTTGAAGTGAAACTGCACCACGGGCGTTTCGCCTTTGACCGCCCAGGTGCGCACCCGCGTCGGCCGCTCCGAGACGCCGGACTCGTCGATGAAGACGATCAGTCTTCCTTGGCGAGCGGCGTTTTTTTTAGCGCCGGCCAGGTGCGCTTGCGCCAGTGCTCGATGGCCGCGGCGTCGCGTTCCAAGGCGCGTCGATCGGGCTTCTGGTTGGACAAGCCCAGCTGCCCGAGCAAGCGCCAGACGTGGACCTCGCTGTACCGCACGCCGAATTCGCGTTCGATCAACAGCCGTACCCGCTTGAGCGTCCACAGCGGCGTGGCGAAGCCGTGTGCCGTGGCGCCCTCGAGCAGCGCCACATATAGCCGCGACAACTCCGCCGCGCCCAGCTGGGCGGGCCGGCCGCCCTTGCTCATATCGCGCAGCGCGTCGATGCCGCCAACGTTGAGCACATCGCGCCAGCGGTACACCGTTTGCCGCGGTGCACCTACCAAGCGGGCCACTTCCGGCGGGCTCTTGCCAGCGAGCAGCAGCCGACCCGCTCGCACCCGTCGCTTGACCGCCTCGTCCGGTTTGCTCTTTGCCATGCGTTCCCCTCGACATCGTAACGACATCGATATAACGCATGACGGGCAAATCGGTTGTCACGCGGCTGGGTAATCCTAGCAACTAACCTGGCTAGCTCAGCGCGCTCGGCCACGCAGTAATATGCCAGCTCAAGCGATGGCATCGACGAGTTGCTCGAACTCTTAATTTCCGGCAACTTTGGTGGAAAAGTCTCAGAGCGCCTTGCACACAGAAATTCAGACACTCCCGGCAGCCTCGTTTTCGCGTTCAGCCAGCACCTCACGCCCGGCGCCATCGCTGCGTCCACGATCATCTCTGCTTACGGAGCCGGCTTGGCGATTACGTACCTTACCTCTCGCGAGATCTTCCGATCGCAGCTAAGATCGCTGAACGCGACAAGGGTTCTTCCTGCCATCAGAACGATCCTGCAGTTGCGATAGCTCGACGTTGAGCCGTTGGGTTGCGATCTTCGGCTGGGACGACGTTGTTCGCGCTCTGCCCGATTTCTTCAGTTCCGAGCCCCTCCTCTTATCATGACGCGCGAAAAGATACCAACAATCATTCATTTCACGATTCCCGCCAAGACGACTCCGATTCAGGAACGCGCGATCGAAAGAGCGAAGCACTTGCATCCAGCCTGGCAGGTGATGGTTTGGCAGGATCCGATTTCCCGGGAGAACATTCGAGCTCGCCAAGTTCTGGGACAAGGTCAACTCCGGAGCCCAACTGGCGGACCTGATAAGGATCGAGGTGGTCCATCGGTACGGAGGAATCTACGTAGACTCGGACCTGCTGCTTGAGAAGGCCCTGGATCCGCTGCGCGGCTACGATTTCTTCATTGCTAGCGAGGATGGCATCGTGTTGACGAATGCCATCTTTGGGTCGATTCCGCGGCACCCCGCGCTGCGCAAGCTAATCGATTCGATCGCGAACGACGCATCCTTCAACTGGAAGCTGGAGCCTGTCCATTCAACCGGGCCCGGGTTTTTCTCGCGAGAATTGAAGTGGCGCCGGGACATCACTGTTCTGCCCCGAACGACATTTTACCCTTATAGCTGGAACGAGAAGAAGACCGAACCCCACAAGCACACTTACGGGGTTCATCTATGGGAGAAATCCTGGGCGCATGTTTCGGCCAGGCAGCCGGGCTCGCGACAGTCCATCAAGCGGACACTTGCCACAGCAATGGTCAATGCGGCTGGCCGGGTAAAACGACGCCTGTTGTTCAACGAACTCGGGATCAGATTCTTCCGCCGGAACGACGACACGTACAATGCTTCAGGAATCGTTTGTTCCCGGACCATCCATGGATTTAGGATCCTATTGTCCGGGGCAGACGTTTCGGTCACGCCCGAGATCGCGATGAACGGATACTACGAACTCCGGGAGGAACTGTTCGTCAGGACAATTGTCAGAGGCGGAGATTGGGTCATCGATGTCGGCGCGAACGTCGGCATCTACACACTGCTGCTGGCTCAGCTAGTAGGAGCCTGGGGTCGGGTTTTCGCCTATGAGCCCAATCCGGAATGCCGCGATCTCTTGTCGAGATCCCTCGCGATGAACTGGGTACACGAGCGGGTGGTGCTCAACTCCACGGCGGTCGGTTCTTGCGCCGGCGAAACCAGCCTCTCGTTCAATCCCGAGAGCCTCGGCGGTGCGACCGTAGTCGCGGAAGGTGATCAGGGCGTGTTTTTGGAGACACAAAAGCTGTTCTCTCGGCAACGCAAGGTAAATGTCGTGGTGGTGAAGCTTGATGACCAGTTCCCCGTGGACCTTCACATCCGGTTCCTGAAGATCGATACCGAAGGCTTCGAGCATGAAGTCCTTGCCGGAGCTATGCGGCTGATCGAGCGCGGATGCATTGACTTCATCATGCTAGAGGCAGTTCAAGACGTCTATGGGGGCCAATGGCCCAAGCTGATGAGAGCGATGCGCAACCTCGAGGAACTGGGCTATCGGCCTCATCGCATTCGCGGAGACCTCACACTCGACCAGGTTGCGCTGGATGAGCTGCAGCTCCCCGCAACTCAACCGCAACCTTATATTCGCGTCCTCCGCCGCGAGACGGTGACTGCTCTGAAGCGGCGGCCGCGCGTGACGGACCGACGGTGAAAAGGCCATGGACGTCTCCCTGATGGTGTGTACGCGCAATCGAGCCGCATAGCTGAGGCCGCGGCTGCGGCGCTGCCCCAACAGGCACCTGGCGCCGAGCGCCACACGATCAGTCGCCGGCGACCGTCATTTCAGGCTTGCTCGCCCGCCCGCCGGCAGGCTCGAAAATCCCTGAATGCCGTCTCACGCAGATACCCCTGCGGATCCGGTGGCGCCCAGCGGACGCAAACCCAAAGTCCTCCTGTTTACCTGCCTCTCGCCGCTCGAACCTTGGGGCGGCGCGCCGCAACGTACCCGGCTATTGATGCCTGCGTAAGTAAACGTCCTATTTTAGAAGAAAGCGGAAGTGACGAGATGGGGTTGCTCCTGCTGAACTGACGAGAGGCGGAGACACGCCTGAGGGCGACATGAATCATTCCTCGGTTCCGCGATTCGACCAGTGCCGGAGGGAACGACCCCGCCCGTTCTGGTCGGTCATGATCCCCATCTATAATTGCCCTGCGAACTATCTCCGGGAAACCCTGCAAAGTGTTCTTTGCCAGGATCCTGGCGCTGAAGAGCTGCAGATCGAGGTCATCGACAATTGCTCCTCGACCGAGGATCCGGAAGCCATCGTGCACGAGATCGGTGCAGGACGCATCAGCTTTCATCGGCAGCCTGCCAATGTCGGCCTCGTCGAGAATTGCAACACTTGCATCCGGCGGGCGCGCGGGCATTGGGTCCATATCCTTCATGGCGACGATACGGTGCGAGAAGACTTCTATGCCCGGGTACGCCAGGGCATAGGGGCTTTCCCCGATGTTGGCGCGGCGTTCTGCCGCGTGATCTACATGGACGAAACCAGTCAGTGGACCGGCTTGACGGAGCCGGAGGCTCGCTCGCCTGGCGTGCTGGGCAAAGATTTTGCCGTCCGGCAGTTCCTGGAACAGCGCATTCAGTTCGTGGCCATGGTCGTTCGTCGATCCACATACGAGGAGCTCGGCGGGTTCCGGCCGTCGCTTGCTCATTGCGTGGACTGGGACATGTGGAAGCGCATCGCGATGCGCAAACACATCTTCTATGATCCGCAGCCGCTGGGCTGCTACCGGCTGCACAGCGCGGCGGACACCAGTCGTCTCATCAGGACCGGCGAGAACGTCGCCGAAGAGCGGCAGTCCATCGATATTTCCTGTGCTGACATTCCGCGCGAACAGTCTGCGCTACGGTATAGCGAGAGACCGTCCTGACGCGAAGTCGATGAGCAGACCGTGTCGCGCTCAGCTCGGACTTGATGCGACCGAGATTCGTTTGGCCGACTGTCGCGCAGATATCGCTGAGGATCCCGTGGCGCCCGGCGTACGCAAACCCAAAATCCTGCTGCTGACCTGGGTCTCGCCGCTCGAACCCTGGGGCGGCGCGCCGCAACGCACCCGGCTGCTGCTGGAAGCGCTCGCGCGTTACGGAGACACCGAGGTGCTCGTTCTGTTCTTCGGCTACCGGAAGGTGGTCGAGCGGCAGCTCACCGAGCACCGGCTCGGCAGCGTGCGGGTCATGCATCTCGACATCAGAATCGCCAACCCTTTCGCGCTGCCCCATTTCGACATCCCATCTTCGTCTGTGACGCGCGAGGTCGCCAGACACGTTAATCTGGGCGCCTACGATCTGATCGTCAGCCGGTACGTCAAGCCGGTGGCGAAAATAATCGTGCCCAAGGACGTTCCTTTGATCGTAGATTTCGACGATGCGGTGTTCTCACCGCCCTGGCGCACCCTTCGCGGCGCAAAGGCCTGGCTCGGCGCGCTGGTTCGCCTGCTGAACGATCGGGTCATTCTGCGCGTCCGGCTGAAGCACGGCGCCCTGAGTCGTGCGCACTACTTCTTCTGCGGCAGCGGGGAGCGTGAAGCATTCCCTTGGCTGCGCGCCAGCCTCCTCCCGAATCTGCCCGAGATTCCGGACCGGACCCGCCCGCCGAGCTTCGAGCTGCCGGACCGGCCGGCGCTGATGTTCCTCGGCCTGCTGGATTACCCGCCCAATCGCGATGCAGTCGAATGGTTCCTGACCGAGATATGGCCCGTCGTGCTGAGGGAAGTCCCCGACGCGCGCTTCCTGATCGCGGGTAAGGGGTCGGAACGATTGTGCCGGCGGTGGGCATCCCACCCGCGGGTCGAGCTGCTTGGTTTCGTGGAGCGCCTGAGCGAGGTCTACGCGCGCGCGACCGCCAGCGTGGCGCCGATGCGTGCAGGCGGCGGCTCGACCATCAAGGCGCTCGAGGCTTACCACTATGGGCGGATGGTCGTCGCGACTTCGCGGGTCCTCGACGGACATCGCCCCGTCCTGCGCAGCGGCGTGGATATGCTCGTCGCGGACGATGCACCGCGTTTCGCCGAGCACTGCATCGGCGTGTTGAAGAACCCGGCGCTGGCCCGCGCGATCGCTGCGAGCGGCTACGAGCGCATCAGCCGCGAACTGACGAACGAGCGCTTCGCCGCGATCGTGGGCGATGCGGTGCGAGGGACGGTCGGCGAGGTCCCCGAAATCACGGGTCGTTCTCGATGAGCAAAGGTTGCGGGATGACCGATAAGGGTTCCGGCAGGCGGCACACGATCTCCACTCGCGACACGCGATCGAGGACCTGATCATCGATATCGATGGCCTTGGCGCCGAATGGCGGTCGACCAAGCCCGTAGTCGCGTCGCTGTCCCGAGCCGCGGTCTGACTCGCGAGCGGCGCTCGGCCGGCGATGCCCAACCCTTTCTTCTCGTTGATCATCCCGACGGTCGGACGCACGGTCGAGCTCGGCCAGCTCTTCCAATCGCTGGATTGTTCGACGTGCAAGGATCTCGAGTGCATAGTCGTGGATCAGAATCACGATGAGCGGCTGCGCCAAGTCCTCGAGCCTTTCGGCGACAGGTTCCCGATTCGGCACCTGCGCGTGAATTTCCGTGGCGCCGCGCGGGCGCGCAACTACGGGGCGCGACACGCGATCGGCAAGGTGCTCAACTTTCCGGACGACGATTGCGAGCTGACGCCGATGCTGCTCGAGGACGTCAAGCGGCGACTGACGACGCAGCCGATCAAGGTGCTGGTCGGGATGTGCATCGACCGGAGCGGCGACCCTTCCACGACCCGGTTCGCCCTGGACGAGCGGCCCCTGACAGCATGGACGATGTGGGGAAGGAACATCGAGTTCACCATGTTCTTCGACAGCAGCACGTTTGCGCGCGCCGGCGGCTACGACGAGCGTTTCGGCGTCGGCAGCGATTTCGGCTCCGACGAGGGCGCCGAGTTGTTGCTCCGCCTGCTGCAAGAACTGCCCCCGGGGAGGCGCACTACTCTCACACGCTCCGCTTTTACCATCCGGACAAGGCAGCCGATTGCTCCCCCGAAGGCGCCGCGCGCGCCTACGGCTATGCACGAGGAAGCGGCGCACTACTCGCAAAATGGCCCACCGCGCCTGTTATCCTCTACTCGGCCCGGATGCTCCTGGGTGCTGCGGCGGCGGCGGCTATTTTCAGGGGCGGCCGGCGAAATCTGTATCTCAAGCGTCTACAAGGGTTTGTGTCCGGCTTCCGTGGCTACCGCGCCGGACGGCACACAAGCATCTGACCAATGAAGAGATGACGCGCTACGGGCACGGTATTCGCTTGCCTGTTTAGCTTGTGCAAGGCGGCTGCGGCACGAGACGCCGCCGAGCGGACGACCCGAGAATCAGCGCCTTGCTCTATGACGGTCATGGAACGGACCACCAGAATACGGGCTCCCGGACGACGCAAGGTCGGCGCCGCCGCGTCCAGACCTGCCGATCGCTACTTTTACGTGTGGGCACTGGTGATTCCGGTCGCATCGATCCTCGTGATCCCGTTCGTGCAGGGCACTACGCCCGCGAATCTGCTTGCGCTCGCCCTGCTCTTCCCGCCGGTGGCGTTGCTGCTGATGTCGTTCGACGGCGCCAGAAACTTCTACAAGACGCTGCTCTGGATCGCGGCCTGCTTCGTTGCGTTCACCGCCGTATCGCAGCTCGCGCTCGCGGGATTGACCTTGCGCCACCTGGCGGGACTAGAGCTGGTGGACCCGCTGGACAAGTCAGTTGTGTTGCGTAAGACGCTCTTTACCCAGTCGATGTACCTGTTCGCCGGAGTCACGACGTTCGTGTTCGTCCGTTGGTTCTATCGCCGCGAATGGGATCGCTGGATGCTTGCCGGAGCGGCCCTGCTCGCCGCCTACGGCATCTACGAGCTCTGCTTTTTCGCGATCGTCCAACGGCCGGGCGATTTTCTTTCCAACCGGACGTTCGGCGCGGGCTTCCACCCGGGAAGCTGGTTCCAGACGATCTCGCTCGGTCCTATACTCATGCAGCGGCTGAAGAGTCTGACCGGCGAGCCGGCCATGTACGCGTTCACGGTTCTCCCGTTCTGGATCTATGCCCTGCACACCGGCAGGAACAAGACGCAGTGGTTCCTGTTGCTGTCGCTGCTGCTGACGGCGTCGACGACGGCGGTGCTCGGCATTGCGGTTTATCTTTTCGCGCGAATCGTGTGGTTTCACAAGATCGACCGGCTGAGCATCGCGGCTGCGGCCGCGTTCATGATCGTCGCCGGGCTGTGGGCGCTGAACGTCGAGGTGGTCGTAGACGCGGTCGACAAAGTGCTGGTCAGCAAGCTGACCCTCGCGTCGGATCTCGGGGATAGATCGTTACCGCAGCTTCGAGGACGGGATCCGATATTTTCTCGCCGCGCCGCTGACGATGCAGCTCTTCGGCGTGGGCTGGGGATATACGCGCGGCTCGAACATGTTCACGACTCTCCTGATCAACGTCGGCGCGCTCGGCCTTGCGATCGCGGTCGCCGCTTTCCTGTACCCGATCTTCAAGCTCGGCAACGACCTGCGCAGCCAGGGGCTCAAGGCGGCGGTGCTCGTGCTGCTCGTTACGCTCATGATCGCCGTCCCGGAGTACGGCTACCCGTCGATGTGGCTGTTTCTCGGCATCGCGTATCACGAGGTCCTGGAGGTCAGGGCGACGCCGGTGCCGGAGTGCGCACCCGACCGAGACGCCTGTATCCGGCCGAATGCAAGAGGGGAATCGAGCATGATCAAGCGAATTACCGCAGCGACGGCGGCGCTCTTCGCGCTCGGGGTTCGACCTGAAGTCCCCGGAGTCCTTCCGACCGTCAAGCAGGCCGACCCCTCGGCGATCGTGATCGGCGGCGCGGTGGACGGCAACGCTCGCTGGACCGAGCGACTGGTCGAGCTGGGCGGCATGAAGCACGTGCAGGGGCTCGAATCAGCGGTGCTGGTCATCCTGTCGACGTGCGTGGTCTTGGTGCCGGAATACGGATACCTGTCCACGTGGCTCTTCCTGGGGATGGCGTACAACGAAATTTCCAGCGTCGAGGAAGTCTCAGCACTTGGAGGAGGCAAGGCGCTGATTCCAGCAGCCACCGCGATTCACAGGACAGGCCGAACATGACTCGACGCGCGATCGGATTTGCGGACGTTCGCGTCTCGCTTACTCTTCCGAACGCACCGTCGCGGAGTGGGTGGTCGGCACCGGCGCATCTCGGACAGAGTCGGGGGGACGTCCGCACAAGCTTTGACGTTCCAGCGATCGCGCTGCGTGGCACGGTGGGTCAACCGGACCAAAGAGAGAAAGGCGCGTTGAGTAAAGAGCGGTCCTCCGGACCCAGAAAGAGATAATGGAGCCCGAGCTGTACGTTCGTTATCACCGCGAGCGGTTTCAGTACGTAGTCGCTCTCGCAATGCGGACCAAACCTTCCCGCGAGTGCGTGGTCATCGACGTCGGGCCGGGGCCGCTCAGCGACATGCTTCGGCAACACTATCGCCAGGTGTGGACGCTCGGCGTGGACGAGGGGGCGCTCTTCGAAGCCACCGAGCGGCACCGGAAGCTCCACATCACCTTCGACCTCGACCGCGCCTCCGACGAACGCGCCTGGCCGAAGCTGCCCACGGCGGACCTCATCGTGTTCAGCGAGGTTATCGAACACCTGTTTTGCAACCCAGTCGCTGTACTGCGCTTTCTGGCTTCGGGTCTCCGCCCCGGCGGCGTGATCATTTGCACCACCCCTAACATCGCCGCCTTCCACAAACGGGGCCGTGCGCTTCTCGGGAAGACGCCATGGCACCGTTGGGATAGTGGACACGTTACCGAGTTCGAGAAGGAAGACTTGATTCACATAGCGCGCTGCGCCGGGTTGAAAACGGCGCAGCACGAATATGCGAACTACTTCGGCGTGACCGGTTCGCCACTGCGCCAGATGCTCGGACGCGCGATCGATGCGGCGACGGGGATCGTCCCCACGCTGAGGCGCGGGCAAACCGTCATCCTTCTCAGAGAAGCATGAGATGCGCACGGCATTCGATTGCGCTGCTCAATTCGGGCGCAGCTCAAACGAGCTTCATCCCGGGCAGTCCCCGGGGGCGCACGTGCAGCGGCCCGCTTACTAGCTATGCTACACCAGTAGTGTCCGGTTAAGCGCTTCTCTCGGAAGCGCAGGCACTTGATCTGACTAAGCAATGTTCCATTTTTTCTGTGTCACCGACTTGAACGCCGCATTGAGCGAAGCTGCCGTTTTGTGCAGCCGGAGTGCCGCTGCCTGACGCGATTCCCTCGAATTCGCCCAACCAACTGAATCTGTTCGAAAGTTAACCGGACACTACTGATGCTATACAACGTTGTGCGCTTCGTGCAACGGTCTCGACCGGCATTCGGCAGGCGCTTGCTGACGCATCCGTGGCACCGACGGGAGGAAACCTTGCAAACCATTATACGCGGACCCGCGCTCGCCTCACGGGCGGTCTACCCGCCTGCACACGCACTCCTCTCGGCGCTTTGCCTGGCGCTCGCCGTCGCGGGTTGCGGCAACGGGACCACGATCGACGGCAGTGCGTCGAACGCATCCGGGAGTTCGATCCCGGCCGCAGGCACCGCAGCGCCCGCCCCGACCACGGGGACCGCAAGCGGGACCACTGGGAGCACGGGATCCAAGACGGGGAGCCCCGCAAGTGGGACTACGCCCCACGGCGCATCGAGGAAGCCAGGCGGCGGAGGCGAATGGTTGGTCGGCGTCGGCACCCATTTTGGCCAGAATCGGGGAGACGTTCGTAAGAGCTTCGAGCTTATGCGGGGTGCGGAACTCAATACGTATCGCGACGAAATCTTCTGGAGTGACGTGGAAAAGCAGGCCAACAGCTTGGCGCTCGATGCGGAGACTGCACTCGCGACAGCTGCGTTTGACAGCGCCCGAGGACATGGCCTCGCCCCGGTCCTAATCCTCTGTTACGGCAACCGCCACTACGACGGAGGGTTCCCGCTGACCGATCACGCGCGGGCGGCCTTCGCGTCCTACGCAGGCTTTCTCGCGACGCGCTTTCGCGGGAAGGTGGGCTATTACGAAGTCTGGAACGAATGGAACGGGGGGATGGGCCACGAGGGCGCAACCGAGCAGATGCGCTCGCCCGAGACCTACTTGAAGCTCCTGCAAGCGACCTACACCGCCGTGAAGGCCGCAGACCCGTCGGCGATCGTTCTGGGCGGCGCCGTGGACGGTAACGAGCGCTGGACCGAGCGACTCGTCGCGCTCGGCGGCATGAAGCACATGGACCTCCTGACGATCCACCCCTACATGTTTCACGCCGGTAAAGAAGGGACGCCCGAGCGCCTCGTCTCCTACCTGACGCGCCTAGGCCAGCGGTTGGCGGCGGCGAACGGCGGCACGGTCGCCCCCCGTATTCATCACCGAGACCGGATGGCCGACGGTCGATTCGCGGCTGGGGGTCTCGCGCGAACAGGCGGCCGATTACCTTGCTCGCACCCTCCTCGGCCGTGCGCGCGATCCCGTTCGTCAAGGGCATCTGGTGGTACGAGCTTCAGGACGGTGGGACCGACCCGAACGACATCCAGCACCAGTTCGGCCTCATCGACGCCCGCCTCACGCCAAAGCCCGCCTATCGCGCGCTGCAGGCCGTCGCGCCGCTCGTCGCGACGAGCACCGCGGCCGAGCGCGTGCCGACAGGCGGCGGCGAGTGGGTGATTCGTCTTCGCCAGCCGGATGACACAACGGTCGTCGCGCTGTGGACGACCGAGGCCTCGGCCCGGCGGGTCGAGCTGACGGTGACGGTGGCAACCGAGACGACGGCCGTCGTGTCGACGGGCGCCGAGGGTTACCGTCCCGGCGATCCGCGGCCGCTCCGCAGCGGACCGCACCGGCTCGACCTGGAGATCAGCGCCACGCCGGTCCTGGTCGAGTTCCGGAAGACCGCGGCGAGCGTCGACGGCCTGCGTCGCAAATGAGATACCGTGTTCCGCCGGCATCCATTGTCACCGGAGCACTCCGATGAGTGGACAACCTACGAGCGCCGTGATGCGCGCCTCGGTGCCGGTGGTGCCCACCGGCGTTTCGTACGGCTTCTATCTCGAAGCCTGGCAGCGGCACACGGAAACGCTCAGGCGGCTCGTGGAGGATTGTCGCCCAAAGGCGGTGTGCGAGATCGGCGGCGGCGCTAACCCCGCGCTGCCTATTTCGTTCGCCGAGGAGCGCGGGATCGACTACACGATCCTCGACATCTCTCCAACCGAGCTCGACAAGGCGCCAGCGGGCTACCGGAAGATCGCAGCGGACATCTGCGGCGACGAGCTTCCGCCGACGGGGCGATTCGATTTCATGTTCTCGAAAATGCTGGCCGAGCACGTCCGCAGCGGGCAGGCATTTCATCAAAACGTGTTCCGGCTGCTGGCACCGGGGGGGGTTGCGTTTCACTTTTTTCCCACCTTGTATGCACCGGCGTTCATCGCCAATCGCCTCCTGCCCGAAAACGTATCGAGCGTCACGCTGCGCGCGTTCGCTCCGCGGGATGAGCATCAGCACGCCAAGTTCCCGGCGCGTTATTCGTGGTGCCGAGGCCCGACGAGCGCGCAACTTGCGCGGCTGGAAGGGCTGGGTTACGAGATCGTGTCCTACCGCGGTTTTTTCGGGCACGACTACTACAGTCGGATCTCCGTGCTCCGATGGGCCAGCAGCCGCACCGCGGCCTACCTGTGCCGTCATCCGCGCGCGTCCATGACGAGCTTTGCTTTCGTCCTGCTGCGGAAGCCGGGACGATAGCCGCGGGGCCGGGCCATGATGAGCACCGCTACCCACGAGCACTCGGAATCCGCTCGGTCTTCGGGACCCTCCGCCCCGACGGGGCGAGAAACGGAACCTGCCGCCGGCATAAAGCTCGCGATCGTCCACGACGTTCTCAACGAGGCCGGCGGCGCCGAGAGCGTACTCGCGGTCATGCACCGGATGTATCCCACCGCGCCGATCTTCACACCGGTCTTCCACCCCGACAAGCTGCCCGAGGTGTTTCGCGGCATGGACGTGCGCACTTCGTTCATGCAGCGCCTGCCAATCCTCGGCGAGGATCACCACAAGCATATGGCGATGTACCCCTCCGCGATGGAGAGCTTCGATCTTTCCGGGTTCGACGTGGTGCTGAGCAGCAGCAGCGCGTTCGCCAAAGGTGTCCGGATACCCCGAGGCACGTTGCACATCTGCTACTGCTACACGCCGATCCCGCTGGTGTGGAACCGCCAGGCCTATTTCCGCGAGCACGGTATCCGCCCGGCGTGGCGCCTGTTCCTGCGGTCGAAACTGGATCGGCTGAAGACGTGGGACGTGCGTACTACCGAGAGCGTCGACCACTTCGTCGCGATCTCCGAGTTCGTCGCCGGCCGAATTGCCGCCGCTTATCGCCGCGAGGCCGCGGTGATCTACCCGCCGGTAGAGACCACGCGCTTTTTCGTGTCGCCCGCTCCGGACGACTACTTCCTCGTCGTGTCGCGGCTGACCGCGCGCAACAACATCGATCTCGTGATCGACGCGGTGAACCGCACCTCGCACCGGCTGCTCATCGCGGGAACCGGGGCCGCCGAGGCGAAGCTCCGGCGGATGGCGGGAAAGCGTGTGTCCTTCCTCGGCCCTGTGTCCGACCAAGAGCTGCCGGCGCTCATGAGCCGTTGCCGCGCGCTGATCTTTGCCGGCGAGGACGATGTCGGTATCGCGCCGCTGGAAGCGATGGCGTGCGGCCGGCCGGTGGTCGCGCTTGGGCGCGGTCTGGCCCTGGAGACCATCGTGGACGGGGAAACCGGCGTCCTGTTCGGCGCGCCCACATCGGACAGCCTCCTGCTCGCGCTGCAGCGGTTCGTGGCGATGCGATTCGAGCCGCAGGTGATTCGCGCGCATGCGCTGACGTTCGACACCTCCGTGTTCATCGACCGACTGGACAGCTTCATCCAGGAGCGACTGGGAGATTTCCGCACCGGCCCGATGTGGTTCGACGCCGAGAGGCGATGAGCGAGCGTGCCGACGGAGGTCTTCATCAACGGGCGGTTTCTCACCCAGGCGGTGACTGGAGTGCAGCGCTATGCGCGTGAGGTGGTGAAGGCGCTCGACCGGCTGCTCCGCGAGCGCGTTCTCGATCCCGGCGAGACCCAGATCACGCTGCTGACGCCGCGGTCGCGCGCCGATTCGCTGCCGCTCGAGCACATCCGAAGCCGACGCGTTGGTCGGCTCTCCGGGCATGCCTGGGAGCAACTCGAGCTGCCGGTGTCGAGCCGGGGCGGCGTCCTCCTCAATCTCTGCAACACCGCGCCGCTCGCCCGCAGAGCGCAGATCGTTACGCTTCACGACGCGGCCGTGTATCGTGCGCCGCAGGCGTACAGCCGGGCGTTCAGGAGCTGGTATCGTCTGCTGTGGAGCGGGCTTGCTTACACCGCGCCGGCGATCCTCACCGTCTCCGCGTTCTCCCGCCGCGAGCTCGCCGCCTGCCTCGGAATCGCCGAATCGCGGATCCGCGTCGTGATCGAATCCGGCGAGCACGTTCTCTCGGCGGCATCCGACCCGGCCATCCTGGACCGGCACGGCCTGCGGACGAGGCCGTTCGTGCTGGCGGTCAGCACCGCGAATCCGACCAAGAACTTCGGCGCCGTGGTCGGCGCGATCGAGCTGTTGACGGATACCGGCGTCGATTTCGTCATCGCCGGAGGGGTCGACCCGCGCGTCTTCGCAGCCGCGACCAGGCCGCTGCCGGCAACGGTGAAGCGCGTGGGTTACGTGAGCGACGGCGAGCTTCGCGCCCTCTACGAGCATGCCTTCTGCTTCGTCTATCCGTCGCTCTACGAAGGATTCGGCCTGCCGCCGCTCGAGGCGATGAGTTGCGGCTGCCCAGTGATCGCCTCGGACGCGGCGTCCATCCCCGAGGTATGCGGGGACGCCGCCCTGTACTGCGATGCGAGATCCCCGGACGACATCGCGCGCAAGCTGGTCGCTCTGATGGCCGATGTGCCGCAGCGTCGCGAGCTGTCAGACCGCGGGCGCGCGCATGCCGCCCGGTTCTCATGGCGGCAGGCGGCGTTGACCAACTGGGACGAGGTCCTCCGAATCATGGCAACCGGACCGCTGGCGGCGGCTACTCGGCGCCCGGAATCGCCGGGCTGAGCGCATGAGAGCGGCCGTGGCCAACGCAGCGCTTCTTGCCCCGTTCGCGCGCCAGCTGCGCGTCGCCGTCGTGCATGACTGGCTGCTCGTCTACTCGGGCGCGGAGCGCGTGACCGAGCAGCTGCTGAGAATCTTCCCGCAGGCCGATCTGTTCGCGGTCGTCGAGTTTCTGCCCGACACGCTCAGGAACTTCATCGGCCGCCGGAACGTCCGGACCACGTTCATCCAGAAGCTCCCCGGCGCGCGGCGGCATTACCGCAGCTACTTGCCGCTGATGCCGCTCGCGATCGAGCAGCTCGATGTGTCGTCCTACGACCTGGTGCTCTCCAGCTCGCACGCGGTCGCGAAAGGGGTCCTCACGGGGCCGGACCAGCTGCACGTCAGTTACGTCCATTCGCCGATGCGGTACGCGTGGGATCTGCAGCATCAATACCTGCGCGAAACCGGCCTCGACCGCGGCCTTCGAGGCTGGCTCGCCAAGTGGAGCCTGCACCGCCTGCGGATCTGGGACCAGCGGACGGCGAACGGCGTCGACCACTTCATCGCCAATTCGCGCTTCGTCAGGCAGCGCATCCAGCGCATCTATCGCCGCGACGCGCACGTGATCTACCCGCCGGTCGACGTCGAGGCATTCATGCCGGCGGGCGCAAGAGACGATTTCTACCTGACGGCGTCCCGGCTGGTGCCTTACAAACGGATCGGCCTGATCGTCGAGGCGTTCGCGCGCATGCCGGGAAGGCGACTGATGGTCGTCGGCGACGGACCGGAGCGAGCGAAAATTCGCGCGCTCGCGGGCGCAAACGTCGAGCTGCTGGGATACCGCGACGCTGAGGCGTTGCGCGACCTCATGCAGCGCGCCCGGGCGTTCGTGTTTGCGGCCGAGGAGGACTTCGGCATCGCGCCCGTCGAGGCGCAGGCGTCGGGTACGCCGGTGATCGCGTACGGTCGCGGAGGCGCAACGGAGAGCATTCGCGGGCTTGAAGACCCCTGCCCCACGGGCGTGTTCTTCCGTGAGCAGAGCGTTCCAGCCATCGTTAAGGCGATCGAGGAGTTCGAGCGTAACGAGCATCGAATCGCGGCCGCCGCGTGCCGCGAGAATGCCCTCCGTTTCTCCTCGGCCCGGTTCTTGGTCGACTACGCATCGTTCGTCGAACGCGCCTGGAGCGAGTTCCGCGGCGAGACGAGTCCGGCGACGGTCGGGCGAGTCGCGGCGCCCGAGACGACGATCGGATGAGCATACGAAGAGCCTCGGAATGAGATCTCCGCCTGCGCCCGCTCGCGCGACCGATGACCGTCGTTACACTTGAAGTTCCTGCGGCATTCACCAGTTCGGGACGTTCTGCATATGCGCCAGCACGACAATCCGTTGAAGGTCGAAGTAAAGCGACTCGCGAAGACCCTGCTTCGCCCGCTCTTGTACCGCTACCCGCCGATAGAATTGCAGCCCGAGCGGCTGCAGCTCTGGCTGCGGACGTTGATCGAGACCTCGGCGGTCGAAGGCGACGTCGTGGAGATCGGCTGCAGTCTCGGCGGGACCGCGGCGTTCTCGTGGCGGATGCTGCGGAACCTCGGCATCGCGAAACGCTACGTCTGCGTTGATACCTTCGCCGGGTTCGTGCCCGCGCAGTTCGACGACGACGTGGATCGCGGCAACCGGGAAGCGAATCGCTGGCTGTTCGCGGACAACTCGCGCGAGCTCGTCAGGGCGATCTTGGACCAGCACGACGCCAAGGACGTCGCGCTGATACAGGGTGACATCGTGAAGATCCCCGAATCGAACCTGCCGCCGCGGATCTCCGCCGCGCTGCTCGACGTGGACCTCGCGGTGCCCATCTACGAAGGCCTCAGGAAGCTCTACCCGCGGTTGTCGCCGGGTGGCGTCATCGCGATCGACGATTGCCCAGAGAACGACTGGCAGGCAAGGCAGGGCTACGATCGGTCTGCCGCGAAGCCGGAATCGCGCCCCGTTACGAGCTCGGCGTAGGCCTGGTTCGCAAGGTGTGACACCGAATGAGCTGGATTGCCGA
>CAWGCC010000024.1:0-13250 GCA_963820965.1 uncultured beta proteobacterium
GGGTTGGGGGACCCTTGCCTCCGCTACGACACGCACCCCGGTCGCAGGAGGAAGAGCTCGGCGAGCCGAGCACCGAGTGCCCTGTTGGCCGGTGATTCCGGCAATCCGGACGATCTGTTCTTCAATTCCGACGGCATCCCGCGCAAGGTGATGGACGTGTCGCGGCTCGGGGCGCTCGGCGCGACCGCGCGGACCCCGCTCGAGAACGGATTTAGCCGTGCGCGCGAGCGGTTCGCGGCGAACGCGGCGCCGTTTCCCTAGCTATAGCGGTGGCGATCATCGCATCGGAGCAGATGCGGGCAAGCGAGCGAACGGCCTCGAGCGTCTCCGGGGCGGTGTGCGTGCTGTTCTGGCCGCGACGCCGACGCGGCACACGGACTTCGGTGTGCACGCCGCCGATCCAGTGGATCACGAGCACGATCTCGCTCGCAGTCGGGTCGACGTCGACGACGATCTCGTGGATCAGCGAGCGCACGATGCGCTTCTTCAGGCGCGCATCGGTGTCGGGATGCTCCCATAGCGCTTCCAGGCGCTCGGCGAGGGCGGTGAACTCGCCCAGCGTGGGCGCGGGGTCGGGGTCGCGCGCGCCTTCGTGCTGTTCGATCCGCTGCTCGATCTCGCGCACCCGCCCGAGCGCCTGATTCCAGCGCCGCTCCAGCTCGTCGGCGACGAGTCGGTTCTCCGGGTCCGCGGCATCGTATTGCCGCTGTGCCCGTGAGGCGGCGTAGCGTGCAGCCTCGAGGTCGCGCTCGAGCGCAGCGCGGACCTCGTCTTGCTTTTGGGCGTCCTCGCGATAGGCCAAGATCGCTGCCTCGATGCCAGCGGGCTGCACGACGCGCAGCACTTCGGCGGCCACCGCGGCATCGACCCGTGTTCCGCCGAAGCTGATGCAGCGCGGCTCGCCCTTGTCGAGCCAGGCGCGGTGACAGACGTAGCGCGCCACGTCGTGACGGCTGCCAGTGTAGTGCACCGTGAGCTTCGCCGCGCAGCGCCGGCAGCGCAGCAATCCCGACACGAGTGCTTGGCCCTCACGGGCCGCGCCGAGCGATCGGGACGCGAGGTGCAGGTTGCCGCGGATGGTGCGCTGGATCCGCTCGAAGCGCTCCCAGTCCACGTAGCCTTCGTGCGCACCGGGGATCAGTGCGAGCCACTGCTCGCGCGGCTTGCGCCGGTCGCTCCGGCACTCGACGCCGGCCTCGTACCGGGCCGCGCGCTCGGACTTGCCGTACGCGTACGCGCCGCCGTAGGCCGGGTTGGTCAAGCAGCTGATAGATCGGTGCCGTAGATCGGCCGCTTCCAGCGCACCTCGCCGCGCGGCGTCACCGCCGGCAGCTCGAGGCCGTGCTCGTGGAACCACAGCAGGGTCTGGCGCACCGACCCGATCCGCTCGGGGATCGCACTCGGCTTGCGTTCGCACCGCCGACGAATCGGCCTGAATATGTCAACCGCCTCGGGCTCGCTCCCCAAGCGCTCAACGCTTTGAGCGCGCACCCGTTCGATTGACCGCTCGGCGTTCCGGGCGTACCGTCCGGGTGAGCGAAAAAGGGCGTTTGATTTTCCTATGCGCGACCGTCGGCCGCGGGCGCCTGATGATTCCGTCCTCGGACGGCAAGCCGCGTCGAACAGATGCCGTTCCCGGCCGAGGGCAATGGAATGAAGAAGCAGCTCGTCTGCGACGGCTCATCGGCCGCCGCCGCCGAGGTTTGGCGCCGGGCGGCGCCCGGACGCTAGAATGCTATGGCGTGGGCGGCGATAGGGAATCGAACCGGGGATCGTAACAGGAACTCCATGGCTAGCGTTCAGGGGTTGGTTCGTAGGGTTCGGCGAGCAATCGGGCTCGACGACCGTCCGGAGCTCAATCCGAGGCTGGCGGCGATGGAACGCGTCTTCCGCGCTCCGCCGCTGACACCGGGGCTCGTCACCGCGATCCGACTGATCTCCCCGCAGTTCGTGTTCGAGGCCACGGAGAAGCACCGGCGGATCTGGGAGGCGGACCAAAACGGAGCCTGCTGGGGAGAGTACGAGGCGCTCGCCCCGCTTTTCCGCGCGATGCCGACACCGAAGAAGATCCTCGAGATCGGCCCCGGAATGGGTCGCTCCCTCGTCTTTTTCAGCAGAAAGCTAGGCTGGGGGAGCAGCGAGATTCACGCCTACGAAGGGGAGGGGAGCTCGACCCGGTACACGCAGATGGGTCCCCGGGGCGACGACTCCTACTGCGGCAACATCCCGGTGCTCCGATCCGTGCTCGAATTCAACGGCATCCGCAACGTCAGGGTGTTCAACGCCGCGGAGGTGCAGCTGACGGACCTGCCGGGTCCGTATGATTTCCTCTACAGCTTCTATAGCATCGGCTTCCACTGGTCGCTCGAGCATTTCCTGAGCGATCTCCTGCCGTTGCTGCACGATCGATCGGTCGCCGTTTTCACGGTGCCACAGGAGTTTCGGCCGTTTCCCGAGCTGGAAGAGCTGCCACACAGGATCCTGGACTGGAAGACCGTCTGGCCCAAGGATGGACGGTTGAAGCTGCTCGTTCTCGGAAAGGCGGCGTTGCCGGACTTTCATTGATCTCGGCGTTTCTCGCGGTGGCGGAGTCGTAGACGTGAGGCCACCTCCCGGGAGGACGGTGTGCGTCGATTCATCGAGCGATTTGTAGGTCGAATCCGCGGCTTCCTCGCGGCGCCGGTGCTTCGGGCCATCAGAGGAATTTCGCAGACGCCGGATGCCGCGACGCAGATCCAACTCCAGCTGGCCTATCGGCGGATCGTCGAGGATGGGCGGCCGCTGCCCGGCATGGACAGCGTCGGCTTCCAGGCGCACTCCCAGACCGACGAAGACGGGATCCTGCTCTTTCTCTTTGCCGTCCTCGGAGTCTCCAGGAAGCTGTGTGTCGAGATCTGCGCCGGCAACGGCATCGAGTGCAACACGGCCAACCTGATACTCAACCACGGCTGGCATGGCTTGCTCGTGGATGGAAACAAGAAGCTTGTCGAGGACGGCGCGCGGTATTACGCGAAAGCGAAACAGACCTACGTTTTCCCCCCGCCATTCGTCCATTCCTGGGTGACGCGCGCCGGAGTGAACGACTTGCTGAGGGCGAACGGGTTCGCGGGCGAGATCGATTTCCTTTCGCTCGACCTCGATGGCATCGATTACTGGATTTGGGAGGCGATCGAGGCCGTGACTCCCCGGGTCGTGGTCGTGGAATACCAGGACATCCTCGGTCCCGACCGCGCCTGGACGGTCCCGTACGCCGACGATTTCTCCTCGGCCTCCTACCCGAAGACGGCGGGGATGCCGAATTTCGCGGGCGCATCGCTCCCCGCGTTCGTCAAGCTGGGGAGGCGCAAGGGGTATCGGCTCGTCGGCATCAACCGCTACGGCTACAACGCCTTCTTCGTTCGGAACGGCCTCGGGGATCAGCTGATCCGCGAGGTCGACGTCAGGGAGTGCTTCAGCCATCCAAAGGTCATCTGGGGAATGCGCGAGCGATTCCCTACCGTTAAAGACTTGCCCTGGGTGGAAGTCTGATGGTCGATCCGGCCGAGAAGGCATGAGGGAGCAGGCATGAAGGACCAATCTCGCGCGAGGTCATGACGCTTCGCGCGAGCGGAACCTTCGAGGTCAAATTGACGCCCCAGCCGTCGGGCGACAAGGCCGCAGACCCGAGCCTCGCTCGGATGTCGATCCACAAACAGTTCCACAGCGATCTCGAGGCGGAAAGCAGGGGCGAGATGCTGACCGCGGGCACCGGCGTCGAGGGCTCGGCCGGCTACGTCGCGATCGAGAAGGTCACCGGAACGTTGCGTGGCCGCGCTGGCACATTCGTCCTCCAGCAGAGCGGCACAATAACCCGCAGCGCGCCGCAGCTCGCGATCACAGTGGTGCCGGATTCGGGCACCGACCGGCTCGCGGGCCTTGAGGGCAGGATGACGATCAAGATCGCTGACGGAAAGCACTTCTACGACTTCGATTACAGGCTCGCCGACAGCCCCTGAGAATTGGTTGTCTACTGCGCGAGGCCTGGTGATCGCGGGCCTGCTGCAGAGGCTCCCGTGAATCCGTCTTCCGCCGCGCACGAAACTCGAGCCGGAGCGGCGCACTCGCGCGCCTCTGGCGGCGGCTGCCCGTCGTGGTTCGCGCGGTGGTCCTCTGCTCAGTGGTGCGGGTGGCGGGAGGCTTCCTGACCGGCCCGCTCCTCTTCGCTAACCTGAAGCTCTGGCCCGCCGTTCCGTGGTCGGTCCCGGTCCTGGCCGTGTACATGTGGTTCTTGGCAGTATCTCCAGGGCCAGTGGTGGCCGCGCTCGACTGCCGGAGCGCGCCGGGAGTATCTTCGAGCGCGCCCGCTTTCCCCTCGCGTCTGGTGGTGGGCGATGATCGCCGGCTACACGGCGATGGCCAGCAGCTGCGCGCTGCAGTGGGTGGTGGGACGTCTGGCGCCTCTCCGTTACGGCATTCCGGACGTGCTTCAGCAGTTCCCCATCGTCACTTTGCTCGCGATCCTGCTCATGCTGTCCGCGGTGACCGGGATCGTGGAGGAGGCCGCGTTTCGCGGTTACATGCAGGGGCCGATCGAGAAACGCCATGGCGTGGCGGCGGCGATCCTCGTCGTGAGCGTCGTATTCGGCCTCGCTCATCTCACCGACTTCCGACCAGGCATGACCGTCGCTCGCATGTTCTTCATCGTGGCCGCATCGGTCCTTTATGGGATCCTGGTCCACTTGACGGGCTCCGTCCTGCCGGGCGTCGTCCTGCATGTTACAGGGGACGCTATCGGCATCGGCTGGATCTGGTGGCTCGCCCGGCGTCCCGGATCGGGGCCTTCTTAACGGGGCCTTGCGGTTGCCCTGAACGAGCCGGGGTTTTGGGTGAACTGCGTTGAAGCCGTCGTGTTCGGCGTCGCGGCCGTCTTCGCCTTCCGGAAACTGGCGCGTGGCGCGGAGCGAGCGGTTGGACACGCCATGACGTCGGCGCCGCCGGGCTCACGCGTCCCCGTCCTCGCGGTCCTGGGATTCGTGGCGGCCGTGCACGTCATCGCGTACTGTGGAAACGGGCGCCTCGGGTCGCCTTCCCCCTCCGGCTGGAGCCGACGGACGCCGCCGCCGGGGTCGGAAACGTCGCCTTCTTCCCCCTGTACCCGCTGCTCATGAAGGCCGTCTCGCTCGCCGGGCTGCACCTTTTCTGGGTCGGGTGGCTCCTGATCCCCACGACGTCGGTGTCGATCACGCGGTGACCGGCGCTGGCCGGCGCTCGAAGCAGTTGGTGCCAGCGATGAAACACGATCCCGTGCGACCCCCGAAGCTCGCCCGCATCGACGACGACGACGTGCCGCAGATCGGGACAACTGCGCAGCACTGGCTCGAGCAACTTCAGGCGATCGCAGGGCGTGACCAGCACGCGCACGCTACAGTCACGGACGATACACGCGCACCTGGGGCGCCTTCAGCATTGGATTGAGGGGCACACGAACACCGCACCCGCAACGGGCGCCGAAGGACGCGGCGACGGTCTCGGGGCGCTTCTCGAGGTAGATGCCGATCCGCTTGCCCCGGCCCACGTTCAGCCCGATAACGCCACACGCGAATGCGGCGATCTCGCGCGCGAGCGCTTCGAAAGAGAGCGTCCGCGGGCCCGACACCAGCGCCGGCGCATCCGGCGAACGTGCGGCCGCGACGCCGATCAACTCATGGAAAAAGCATCGACTCCGATCTGGCGGGGGACATCAAGTGGGATGAACCGGGACGAGAATCGACGCCGATTGTATGCCACGCGCCGACCCGCCATCTGCAACCCGTGGCAATCCGTCACGGGTTTCACAGAAATTTGCGGATTCGCCAGCGGACAATCAGACCACAGCGAAGACCTCCTTGTCAGGACGCCCCTCTAGCGAGTAAAAATCGAGTTTACGCGGCGCGGGATCTCCCGGGATGCCGTGGCCGATAGTCGTACCATTCGCGCAAACGAAAGCTATGAGCTCTAGCTGCCATCAAGAATCGGAGATCCTCCGTCCGCCATGCCGTTTCTGTGGCACCCCAATGCGACACACCTTTGTGGATCTCGGGATGTCGCCGCTCTGCCAGACGCATATCGAACCGCATCAGCTCAACCACGCCGAGCAGTTCTATCCGCTGCACGCCTACCTGTGCCGGCAATGCTTCCTCGTGCAGCTCGAGCAATACGTCGGCCCGGAGCAGATATTTTCCGAGTATGCGTACTTCTCGTCGTATTCGGAAACCTGGGTCGATCACGCGCGTCGGTACGTCGAGGCAATGATCGAGCGCTTCGGCCTCGGAGCCGGATCGCTCGTGATGGAGATCGCCAACAACGACGGCTATCTGCTCCAGCATTTCGTGAAGCGAGGCGTCCCGTGCCTGGGAATCGAGCCGGCGGCCAACGTCCGTGGAGTACGCCTGCATCCAGGCGTCCGGTCGACGCCGGTGTGAACGCGATCTGCCATCGAAAGGCAACCCCATGAGGGTACTGGTGATCGGGACCGAAGGTTACATCGGGGCTCGCCTCGCCCTACCTGTCGAGCTCCGGGCACGAGGTGACCGGGCTCGATACGGGTTCTACCGCGACGGGTGCCTGTGCATGGATTCGCTGGGGCAGCCCGTCGGTCTGCGGACGGTTTACAAGGACCTGCGCGCGGTCACGGCCGAGGACTTGCGGGGTTCGACGCCGTCGTGCGCACACTCGCGTGGACGCGCCGAAAGATCGCCATGACAAGCGACGGCAGTTCGTGGCGGCCCATCGTGCGCGTGGAAGACATTGAAACGCGATCCGCTGTGCGCTGTAAGGCGCGGCCGACGCCGACGGGGAGGTCTTCAACGTCGGCTGGAACACGGAGAACTACCGGATCCGCGAGCTCGCCGAAATCGTCGAGCGGGTCTTCCCCGGGTGTGAAGTCACCGTCGGTCAGTCAGGCGGCGACAATCGCAGCTACCGCGTGTCGTTCGACAAGATTCACGCAAGGCTCCCGAGCTTCGGCTGCCGATGGGATGCGCAGCGCGGCGCTGAAGAGCTGCGGCAGCTGTTCGAGCGCATCGAAATGTCGACCGAGACCCACCAGTTCCGCGCCTTTACCCGACTCAAGCAGCTCAAGTATCTGCAGCGCACAGGGCAAATTGACGACGATCTCTACTGGAGGCCACGCTGAGCCGCGTCCTTTCTCAAGCCTGGCCCCAACTTCCGCAGTTTGGCGGGTGCGAGCCAATCCATTCGAGGGCTTAGCGGGAAAAAGTTGGCGCCGAACTCTTCGCGGATCGTGCGGGGGCTGTTGCCCAGGCCCCGCGGCGGAGTTGCCACTGCTCCAGCGTCTTCCACAGCACGTAGGCAAGGAAGCACGCCAGTACGGAATTGGGCCGTCGGGTGAGCCGTGCAGGAGTTCGCTGTGCCACGGCCTCCAGTGAGCGATGTAGGGTTACCGCTAGCGATCTCGAATCTGAGGACGTTGGGCTCGTCGAACGTTCGGTATCAAGAATGCAATCTCGCGTGAAGGTGCGTCTCGGGTATTGGGTAATCGGCTTAATGCTGGTTTTCGCGTGCGCAGCGCGCGTCGTCAATCTGGATGCGGACCCTTCCGATCCCACTTGGATCGGATACATCACGGACGAGGGTCGATGGAACGAGACAGCGCGCAATCGCGCGTTGTTCGGAACTTCCGGCGAAGGGGATGTCGCTCGTCTGCATCTCCTTCTCAGTCCAGCCTATCAAGCTGTGAACTACGCGGTGTTCCGGACAGTTGGCGTCGGCTTGGCTGAAGCAAGAGCTTTCTCTGCAATTAGCGGCATTCTGATGCTGCTCACAGTTTGCCTCGCCATGCGGCAACACGTGCGCATGTTGGCGCTGGGACTAGGCGTGGCCATACTGGGCTTCGAAACAAACATGCTCGCGCAGAGCCGTATGGCACTGCCGGAGATCCCGTCCGCTTTCCTAAGCTTGCTCGCATTCCTCGATCATCGTGCTGTTCGAGAGGACGCGGCGGAACGCGCTCCTGGCGGGTGCTACTGGCGGCCGCCGCGGTGGCGATGAAGGGTACGTTCCTGCTCGTGCTTCCGCGTTTTCCGCTAATCATCCTCGTGTCCACGCGAGGGCAAGGTACCCGAGAGCGCATCGCTCGCGTTCTCGATTTTATGGCTGGCGTAGGAGTTCCGCGTTGGGTGCGCTCGGGCGGCGTGGGCGCTGGGGTTGTTAGCGTCGATCAGATCGTTCATGCCAGCTCGAAATTGGCCATTTCGTGTCGCTTGCACCGCCGTACGTCGTCGCCATGCGAGTATTTGGTTCGACCGACCTGGAATCGCGGCAATCTGCCTCTGCTGGGAGCGTGGGCATGCTCTTGGGCATGGGATTGCACGGGACCTAAAAATTAAACCGGTCCTGCGCGGAACTGTATTTGATGTCGGGTCTCTGGTGATATGGTGGCTCCGGTGTGGTCCATGAACGGATATGCCCCGGACCGGACGTTCGCACTCCATTGTGCCCGTGACAATCCATCTCATCGCGGGAACATCGCTGGCACGACGCCGCATGCTGATGGAGGTATCGGCGGCGTCCTCGCGCAGAGCGCGGCGATGCTGGCGGCGGCCTGCGACTCGCCTGGCTCGTGCTGACCCAGCAGCGTTCTTATCGCGACTGCCCTCTTCGGCATGGCCAAGAGTGGTGGTTGGGACGTGGATCGTTGTCGGTGCGAAATGGCCGCAATCCAGGGCCTGTTTCCTCACGGCAATATTCACAATGGTGCTGGTGACATCGACGTCGGACATCGGGACATCGCCGCCAGCATCGTCTTCCCTTTGTCGGCGACCATGGTCCGCTCCTGGGCGGGAGGTCGGACTGTTCAGGCTCTTGTCGAAATCGATTCCCAGGGCAATCTTCGAGTTTGGATCTGCCGTCGCCTCTCGTCGTGCTTGTGTTCGCCTCCTTGCTTGTGACGTCTCGAATCTCCATGCCAAGCCGTCATGCGGCACTCGAGGCGGCTGCTGTTCGGCATCTTCGCAACGATCTTCATCGTTCAGGGCGCTGGTCGGCGTTCTTGCCAGACATCTTCATCGTGACACCTCTCGCGAACTAGGGCAACTCTTGTCGTCGAACGACGAGGTCGGTGTCGTAAGCGCTGCTACCTTGCGATTTGAGAACAGGCTCAGTATAGAGAGCTATGGCCGACGAAAGAGAGCTATGAAGGGGTTGTGATCACCTTGGAAGGCGACGTGATAACGCGGGCGTTTCTGAGATCCGAAGGCGCGGCTGATCTGGTGCGAGTCCGACGTTCCCCGTGTCGGTCGATCGTCGCTACCATCCCACTCCCGAGCGCGCGCCCTTCCAACCGCGTCGGTCAGCATTGGATTGTACGAACCGAGGTAGGCGGCAGTCTCGCCGCATCAGCCGCTGCGGCAATGAACGCCTTGAACGGCCGGATAGTGTTCTAGGTCGCCGCGGCGAACGTGGCGCTGCTGTAAATGTAGTAGACCTGGTGAAACAGGAAAGCACGCACCGCGAACATCAGCCCATGTGTGCGCGCGAAGAATGCGAGGAAGCTTCCATTCGCAGCGAGTAGGACCACGACCAGCACCGTCAACATCCAGCCGCCCAGCCATCCGAGCGCCCAGGCGAGACCGCCCGCGACCGTCGCGAGCGTCAATACCGCGCGCGCGCGCTCGCCCTGCCGACAGGTTCAGATCGTCGGTGAGTGCTTGCGCTCGAGCATCAACCGCGACCACGGCAGCGCGCGCCGGAAGATCTCGGTGTGCACGAGGTTTACGAAGCGCCATTCCTTCAAGTGCTTTCCCTGCAGGCCGCGGCTCTAGAACGATGCGGCCGCCGGCGTCGCCGATCCGGTAGCCGAGATCGATATCCTCGATCGACGGGTAGCGATACCGCTTCGCATCGAAGCCGCCGATCTGCAGGAAAAGCTCGCGTTCCACTGCACCGCACCCGGCCCAGAAGGTGGAAGCGCGCTTCCTTGCCGCGATGGTGATAGTAGTGGTGCACGAGATTCTTGTACTGGGAGAGGAAGTTTCCGGCCGCCGGCCGGTTGTCGTACGAGCCGATGACGGCTGCCGCGCGGGTCCTCTTCAGGGCGTCGCGTAGCACTCGCGCGGCATCGTCCGCGACGATGACGTCCGAGTCGACGAACCAAAGGTGGGTGCCGGTCGCGACCTCCGCGCCGCGGTTCCGCGCCGCGCCCGGGCCGCCTTGCGCCGCCATCGAGACGAGACGGACCGAGGGATGGGCCCTGACGAGCTCGGCCGAGCGATCGGTCGACCTTGTCGTCGACAACGATGACTTCGACGATCTCGCCGCGCTCGCGCATCGCAAGGAGCGGGCCGAGCAACGCTCGATCAGCACTTCGGCGTTGTACATCGGGATGATCACCGATACGCTTGGAGCTGCCTCGTTCGCCGACACGCTGTATTTTCCTCTTTGCGACCACCGCTAAATCGGGTCGGTGCGCTCGCGCAGCGTCACGTCGGATGAATGAACTTTCGCCCGGCGAGCGGGCTGCTAGCCTCGTAGTGGTCGCGCGCGATCTTGTCCGATTTCTTGATCTCGTGGTACTCCTGCTCGGTGTTCACGTCCATGTGGTCGACGTCATAGCCCAGGATCTTGCGGCCAAGCAGCAGCCCCATCTCGATCGAGTGGTCCGCATTGTTGTAGCGGAAGGTGCCGGTCCGCCCCACGATATGCAGCCCCTCGAACCGCTTGAGGAAGCCGCTGATCAGCGCGAGCTTGCCGGCGTACTGCAGATCGTAGACCGGATAGGCGAACCGGGTGCGAACGACGGTCCAACCTTCGACGTCGCCCGGATCGATGAACCCGAGCTTGTCGACGAGATCGTGCACGCACCGCCGCGCGACGTCGTCATCCGACAGCGACCAGATCGCATCGCCCAGCGTGCAGAAACACTCGAGCACGAGGGATGTGTGGTCGTCGTCGGGCACCATCGCGCGGCTCCAGTTCTTCGGTTCGTGCAGCCGACCGAACAGAACGTTCTCATCCTGCACGTAGAGCCACGTGTCCTTCGACACCTGCTTCTTGCGCAGCCGGAGGTTGACCGTGATGAGATCGCGGAAGTCGAGGCTGCGCGCCGCGTTGACGACGGTCTCGTCGGCCTTCGGCGTGATCATCTGCGCCAGCAGGCTGAGCGGGATGGTGGAGACGACGTGGCATGGGCGCGGATGCTGCGCTCGCCCTCGGCGGTCGCGTAGATCACTTCGATGTCGTTGGGCCCGTGCACGACGATCCTTCTTACTGCGGCGTTGAGCAGTACGCGCTGGCCGGCGTTCTCGACGTCCTCCGCCATCCGTTCGGGGATGCGCATGTACCCGTCGCGCGGATACATGAACTCCTCGATCAGGCTTTGAACCTGGCTCTTGCGCGTCGACAGCGCCTCGCGCACCACGGTCCAGATCGAAAGCCCTTTGCTTCGCTGCGAGACCCAGTCGGCGGACAGCTCTTCGCACGGCTTGCCCCACACCTTTTCGGTGTAGCGGCGAAAGAACATCTCGTACAGCGTGGAACCGAACTGCGCCGTGTAGGCGTCCTTCATGTTCCGGATCGGGCGGTTCAGCACCGCGTAGCGCAGCGCGGCCCAGAGGAACGCGAATCCTGCCTTGACGATCGTGACCGGGCCGGCGTTCTTCACGACGTCGCCGATCGCCACCGGATACATGTAGTACTTGCCGTCGTAGTAGATGCGGCTGATCCGCTCGACCATCACCAGCTCGCCTTCCATCAAGCGGCGGAACCAGTTGTTGAGGTCCTCGTTCTTGGTGAACCAGCGATGGCCGCCGAGATCGAACCGGTAGCCGGCTTCGTGGACGGTGCGACACAGGCCGCCGACGTAGCCGTTGCGCTCGAGGACGGTGACCGCCACGCCGTTTGCGGCGAGTTCGTGTCCAGTCGCAAGGCCCGCGGGGCCGGCGCCCAGGATCACGACGTGCATCGGATCGGCAGTGGGCGCGCTCATGGTGTCCTCCATCTCGTCGTTCGCAGCCGGGCGACGAAGTTGTAGATGCCGGCGAGCACGTGAGAGACGACGAACGCCACCGCGAACAGCTCGAGCGCCCCGACGATGCTTCCCCAGAACGACACGGTGTAGCCGGGTAGATACTGACCGAGCAGCGCGGCGTTATTGCTGTACGGCGCCGTACCCCGCACGACGAGCCAGTTCGTCGTGAGGAGAAGCTGCAGTGCCATCAGCGCACCCAGGCCGATGCCGAGCGCATTGCCGGAGATCAGGAAGGTCGGAGGCGTAAGGGCGCCGGACACGGGTGACTCGAGCAACTGACTGGCGAGGCGGTCGCGCAACGTACGCGCGTAGCTCCAGTAGAGGATCGTCCCCGACAGCGCGCCGACGGCAATCCCCCATGCCAACCCGATCCAGGCGCCGCTCCATGTCACGCCGTAGCCGGGAAAGAAGACCGAAAGCAACGACAGATGCGTGCCGACGTTGTCGCCGCCGCGCAGCAGCAGAAGAGCGGTGCTGAACCACAGGATCGCGCCGCCCAGCAGCCCGAACGCGACTGCCATGATGATCGTGTTGATGCGGATCGCCGCGTTCAGCACCCGATTCCGCCTCCTCCAGCATCGCGTCGTTCCTCACAGGTCGCCCGCGAAATAGCGGCGCGTGATGATCAGCACGAGATAGATGTGGTGAACGACGTTCCAGACCGCGCCGATACGCACCGAGCGCGACGCCGATCACGAAACCGTAGACGAGACCGACCACGCTTCCGGGCCACGACACGCTGTACCCGGGCAGAAAGTTCGCAAGCAGCGCGAGGTGAGGCCCCACGGTGACCCCGGGCGGCGCTCCTTTCACCAGCAGGATCGCCGTCGCCGCCCACAGGCCGAGCGCGCAGACGCAGCCGATCGCGATCGCGAGCGCGACGACGTCGAAACGGGCGAATGCCGCCCGGACAATCAGCTCGCCACGAGTACCGCTCCCGGCGTAGAGAGAGCTCGGGCCGCTCGCCGGGATCTCCGAGTTGGGGCCATGCTTGAACTCAAGTGAGATGCTTTCATCGGACGGCTCCGGCCTTGGTTAATCCGCAGTGCTTTGCTGGAGCTGGTGTAGAAGTTATCCACGCATACGACGTCGTGATCCACCCGGCTGGATGTCGCAAAGCCTTTCGATAACGCCGGCTGAACTCGTGAAGAGAATGGGCTTCATACCTTACTCGCCGATTGCGCCTGCCGCGTGCCGCGGATGCGATTGGTTCTGCCTTGCAGGATGGCAAGCATACGGGCAAACT
>CAWGCC010000025.1:0-17296 GCA_963820965.1 uncultured beta proteobacterium
CGGTCGACGCCTCCGCGCTTTTGAGCGGACGCACCCGCGGCTCGCGCCTCGGGGTCGGTTTTGGGCTACTCTTTTCGCTCCCACCTCACGGAAGGAGGGTCCGATGAAGCGCATCAGCGGGATCGTTCGTGCAGGCGTGCTCGCCACCGTGTTCTCCGCGATCGCGGCCTCCCCCGGCCTGGCCCAGCAGCCGGCCGCCGAACCACCCAAGCCCGCGGCCAAGGAGGAAACGCCCTTCTGGGCAATCGGGATGCCCAAGAACGAGGTGGCGTCCAAGATGGCGCCGGTGGCGGCGCTCCCGATCCCGACCCCGGCCGACAAGCTGCCGGTCAAGAAGATCAAGGTGCCGCCGGGCTTCAAGGTCGAGGTCTGGGCCGGCGACATCCTCGATGCCCGCGGCATGCGCCAGGGCGACAAGGGCACGGTGTTCGTGTCGCTCGCTCTTCGTCGCCGGCAAGCTCTACGCGGTCGTCGACAAGGGCGGCAAGCGCGAGGTCAAGACGATCGCCGAGAAGCTCTTCCTGCCGAACGGCATCGAGTTCCACAAGGGCGCGCTCTACGTCGCCACGCCGAAGGACATCACGCGCTACGACAACATCGAGGCGAACCTCGACAGCCTGCCGAAGCCGGTGACGGTGTTCGACAAGCTGCCGGGCGACGTGCCGCACGGCTGGAAGTTCATCAAGATCGGGCCCGACAACAAGCTCTACTTCCCGGTCGGCGCGCCGTGCAACATCTGCGATCCGTCGGACAAGTACCTGCAGATCTTCCGCATGAACCTCGACGGCACCGGCGCTCGAGTCGGTGGTGAAGGGCATGCGGAACACCGTCGGCTTCGACTGGCATCCGAGGACGAAGGAGCTCTGGTTCGGCGACAACCAGCGCGACTGGCTGTCGGAGGACATGCCGAACGACGAGCTGAACCGGGTCACCAAGGGCGGGCAGCACTTCGGCTTCCCGTACTGCCACCAGGGCGACTTCAACGATCCGGAGTACGGCTGGGGCAAGAGCTGCAAGGACTACGTGAAGCCGGCGCTGCTGATCGGGCCGCACGCCGCGCCGCTCGGCATGCGCTTCTACACCGGCAAGATGTTCCCGGCGAAGTACCAGAACGCGATCTTCCTCGCGCGCCACGGCCCGTGGAACCGCTCGGTGAAGTACGCCGCGGACGTGGTCGCGGTCTTCATCGACGGGAAGGGCAACGCACGGATGGAGCCGTTCCTCACCGGGCTGGTCGAGAACAACGGCTATCTCGGCCGGCCGGCCGACGTGCTCGTGCTGAAGGACGGGTCGCTGCTCGTCTCGGACGACCACAACGGCGCCATCTACCGGGTGAGCTACGGCGGCAAGTAGGGCAGCTCTCGCGGCGGCGCTGCTCCTCGCAGCGCCGTCCGCCCTCGCGCAGCCGATCGAGAAGCGGGCGGAAGCCTGCTTCGAGTGTCACGGCCGGAACGGCACCTCGACGACGGCGCTGACGCCGTCGCTGGGCGCGCAGCCGTCGTTCTTCGTCGTCGCGCAGCTCTTCCTCTCCCGCGACGGCCGCCGGACCCGCGAACCGACGCCGATGGACGCGTTCGCGCGCGGGCTGACCGACGACGACCTGCGCGCGTTCGGCGACCTGATCGCGAAGCTGCCGCCGCCCGCGCCGCCGCCCGGGTTGCCGGACGCCGCGCGCGTCGCGCGCGCCCGGACGCTCGTCGAGCAGCGGAAGTGCGCCGTGTGCCACAACCCGGACTTTTCCGGCCGCGACCAGATGCCGCGGCTCGCCAACCAGCGCGAGGACTACCTGCTGAAGGCGATGCGCGATTACCGCGGCGGGAATCGCATCGGTTACGGGAACGCGGCGATGGCGGAGACGGTGGCCGGCCTCGGCGACGCCGAGCTCGCGGATCTCGCGTATTTTCTCGCTCATTTCCACACGACGGGAACCAAACGATGAAAGCAGGCTGGTACGAGCAGAACGGTCCGGCGAAGGAAGTACTGAAGATCGGCGAGCGGGCCGACCCCGAGCCGGGACCCGGCGAGGTGCGGGTGCGGATCGCGTGCTCGGGCGTGAACCCGTCGGACGTGAAGCGGCGCGCCGGGTGGAACAACCAGAAGCTCGCGTTCCCCTGGCAGGTGCCGAACAACGACGGCGCGGGCGTGATCGACAAGGTCGGTGCCGGCGTCGACGCGAAGCGGGTCGGCGAGCGCGTGTGGCTCCACAGCACCGGCTACAAGCGCCCGCTCGGCACGGCCGCGCAGTACACGGTGACGCCGCACCACCGCGCGTTCCCGCTGCCTGCGGGCGTGTCGTTCGAGATCGGTGCCGGGCTCGGCGTGCCGGCGATGACGGCGCACCGCGCCGTGTTCGCGTTCGGGCCGGTGCGCGGCCGGACGGTGCTCGTCACCGGCGGCGCCGGCGCGGTCGGGTTCTACGCGATCCAGCTCGCGAAGTGGGGCGGAGCGCGCGTCGTGACGACGGTGTCGGGCGCGGAGAAGGCCGCCGAGGCGAAGCGCGCCGGCGCCGATCACGTCGTGAACTACCGGGCGGAGAACGTCGCCGAAAGAGTCATGGCGCTGACCGAAGGCGCGGGCGTCGATCACATCGTCGAGGTCGACTTCGGCGCGAACGTTCCGACCTCCCTCGCGGTGCTGAAGTCGAACGGGTCGATCGCGACCTATGCGTCGATGACGAAGCCCGAGCCGGCGATCCCGTTCTACCCGCTGATGTTCAAGAACGTGCGGCTCGCATGGGTGTTCGTGTACGAGATGCCCCAGGAGGCGATGGCGGAGGCCGGCCGCGACGTGAACGCCTGGCTCGCGAGCGGCGCCGCGGTGCATCCGCGACAACACGTGTTCCCGCTCGACCGGCTCGCCGATGCGCACGTGGCGGTGGAGGAGGGGGCGATCGGGAAAGTAATCGTCAGCGTGGCGGCCTGACCGGCGCCACCGCTACTCGGCGGTAAACCCCGAGGCCTTGATGATGGGCGCCCAGCGCGCGGTGTCGGCCGCCATGATCGCCGCGAGCGCCTCCGGCGTCGTGCCGGTCGGCTCGACGCCGAGGCTGAGGAACCGCTCCCTGATCTCCGGCGTTCGCAGGGCCGCGACGATCGCCGCCGACAACCGATCGATCACCGGCTTCGGCGTTCCCGCGCGGGCGTAGACGGCGGCCCATCCGACCGCGTCGACGGCCGCCAGGCCCTGTTCCTTGAATGTCGGTACCGCCGGCGACAGCGGCGAACGCTCGGCGCCCGAAGTCGCGATGATCCGGATCCTGCCGGCGCGATGCAGCTCGATCAGGTTGGTGAGCGAATCGACGCCGGCGGCAATCTGGCCGCCCATCAGGTCGGCCAGCATCGGCGCCGCGCCCTTGTACGGCACGTGAACCAGGTGCGTACCGGTCGCCTGGTCGATCATCACGCCGAAGAAGTGCGGGGCGCTGCCTGCACCCGCCGTCCCGAAAGTGGCCTCCTTCTCGTGCGCCTTCGTCCAGGCAACGAACTCGGGGGCCGTCCGTGCCGGATGGTTGGGGCTGACTGCCAGCGCATATCGAAAAGTCAGCACCTGCGTGACCGGCGCGAAGTCCTTCACCGGATCGTAGCGGAGGTTCCTGAACACCAGGGGGGCCAGCACCGGCACGACGATCGGCGCGAGGTACAGCGTCGTGCCGTCCGGGTCGGCATTCTTGAGCGCCTCGGCGGCGATGCGCCCGGTCGCGCCGGGCTTCCGCTCGATGACGACCGGCCGTCCCATCGCGTTGCCGACGCTCTCGCTGATCAGCTGCGCAAACGCGTAACCCGCTTCATCGGCGAAACCCAGGAGAATCTTGACGGGGCCCCTGGCCGTGTCCTGCGCATCTGCGCACGTGGGCGCGAAGGCCAGCGAGCGCCCCTGAGATCAGAGCGCAGAGCAGGTGGTACACGCGCAAAACCGCGACCCTTCGGCTGGTGCATTGAAGCGACGGGGACGAAGGATATACTTTCCGCCGCGTTCGCAACTTGACGATCCCGTAATGCCCGCCCCTCCCCAGCTGTGCGCACCGCACCGGTGATCGACAAGCACGCCCGCCCGGACGCGGCGCCGGCGTCGCTGTCCGCCGACGAGCTGTCGCGGTTCGAGCGGCTGCTTCTGGACCTGTCCGCGAGTTTCATCAACCTGCCGGCGGGGCGCTTCGACGAGGCCATCGACGACGCCTTGCGTCGCATCGTCGAAGCCCTTGGTATCGAGCGGAGCACCCTGAACTCGAGGTCGCCGGCGACCGGACGGATCGAAATCACGCACTCGTATGCCGTCCCCGGGGTGGAGCGCGCCATCCCGCTCGGGCCGGGGCCGGAACTCTGGCCCTGGGCATGGTCGCGCGTGACCGCAAACCGGCCCGTCGTGTTCGCGCGTCTGGACGACCTGCCCCCGGAGGCAAGCTTCGACCGGGTGAACTGGGAGCGCATCGGGCTGAAATCCCACGTGACGATGCCGATGATCGTGGACGGGGAGTTGTACGGAGGCCTCAGCTTCGGTAGCGTCCGGCGAGAGCGGACCTGGCCGGAGGAGCTTCTCGAGCGGATGGGGCTCCTGGCACAGATCTTCGGCAGCGCCCTCGCCCGCAAGCGCGCACAGGAAGAGCTGGAGGAGGCGATCGGCTTCGAGCGCCTGGCGTCCAACATCCTCGCGTCGCTGTTCCTTGCCCGCCCGGGCGACGAGGCCGGCGCGATCGAGCAGGGACTCGAGGACATCGGCCGCTTTCTCGGGGTGCAACGGGCGAGCCTGTGGGAGCGGATTCCGGGGCGCGGCGAGTTCCGCAGAACGCACCTCTGGCGCGCCGCGGGTATGCCGGTGCTGCCCGCCGTCCTGGACCACCCCTGGCTCAGCGCCCGGCTCATCAGCGGCTCGGTGGTCAGTTTCGGCCGGTACGCGGACCTGCCCCCGGAGGCGGCCGACGACCTGCCGAAGATCCGCGAGCTTGGCGTGCGTTCGTTGCTCGCCGTGCCGTTCTCCGTCTCCAACGCGGTCGCCGGAGCGCTCTTCTTTGCGAGCACGCACGAGGAACGCGCGTGGCCCGAGGGCTTCCTTCCGGGGGTGAGGTTGCTGGCCGAAGTGTTCGCGAGCCTGCACGCGCGCCAATCGGCCGAGCGCCGGAAGCTGGCCGCCGAGGTCGAAGCGGCCCAGTGGCGCGAGCGCCTGGCGCACCTGGTGCGGGTGCACACGGCGGGGGAGATGTCGGCGGCGCTCGCCCACGAGATCACCCAGCCGCTGGGCGCGATCGAGAACTACGCGCTGGCGGCGCGCCGCCGCATGGGGGAGGACTCGCCCGACCTCGCGCGGGTGGCGGACCTCCTGGACAAGGTCATCGGCCAGGCGACGCGGGCCGGCGACGTGGTGACGCGCATGCGCGGCATGGTGCAGCGGCACGAGCTCGAGCCGAAGGAGATCGACGTCGCGCGCGCGGTCAGGGAATGCGTCGACATGGTGAAGACGGACTGCGAGCTCCGCGACATCCGCATCGAGGCTGAAGGCGGCCGGCGCGTTGCCGGCGGTCGTCGTGGACGAGATCCATCTCCAGCAGGTGATCCTCAACCTCCTGCGCAACGCCATGGAGGCGGTCGAGCTGCCGCGCCCCGGCGTCCGCAGGGAGATCGCGGTCGAGATCGGACGCGACGGCGCCGACGCGGTGTCGGTGCAGGTCGCCGACCGGGGCGCGGGCATCGCCGAGGGCGACCTCGAGCGCGTGTTCGAGTCGTTCTACTCGACCAAGCCGAGCGGGCTGGGGATCGGCCTCGCGATCTGCCGCAAGCTGATCGAGGCGCACGGCGGGGCGCTGTGGGCGTCGCACAATCCGGGCGGCGGCGCGGTGTTCCGGTTCACGCTCCCGGTCGCGGCGCCGAGGGACTGACAGCTGACGATGACGACATGGCAGACGCACCGAGCCGACCGTCTTCATCATCGACGACGACGAAGCGTTCCGGGATTCGGTCAAGGAGCTGGTGAGCTCGGTCGGGCTCGCGACCGAGACCTTCCGCTCGGCGCTGGAGTTCCTGGAAGCGTTCGACCCGGCGCGTCCGGGATGCCTCGTCCTGGACGTGCGCATGGCGCGCATGAGCGGTATCGCGCTGCAGGGGAAGCTCAAGGAGATGGGCGCGCGCATCCCGATCGTCTTCATCAGCGGCCACGGCGACATCGCCATGGCGGTCAACGCGATCAAGGACGGCGCCGTGGACTTCGTGCAGAAGCCCTACCACGAGCAGCAGCTGCTCGACGCGATCGACGAGGCGCTGCGCCGGGACGCGGCGCAGCGCGCCCCGGCCGCCGACTGCCGGCGGGCTCGCGGAGCGCGTGGCCACGCTGACCGCCCGCGAGCGCGAGGTGATGGCGCTGGCGCTCAAAGGGTTGCCGAGCAAGGTCATCGCGAAGGAGCTCTCGATCAGCCACCGGACGGTCGAGCAGCACCGGAGCCGGCTGCTCGAGAAGCTCGGCGTCAGCTCGGTGACGGAGCTGATGCGCCTCACCCTCGAGCGCCCCGCCGAGTAAGCACCGCTCCCCGCCGCCGCGCGCATGCCGCACGGGCCGGCGCTTCTCTGCCCGCCCCACGTACGCGGCATCCGTAGCCGCCGGGATAGGCCCGCCGCGCCGTCGGGTCCACCATGGATTCGCCTTGCGCAGCTTTGCCGGGAGGGCGTAGAAGGTCGACAATCGCACGCACGCCCCGCTCCGACCAGAGATGACGATCAGACAGGCCGCCGGCGAGGTGCCGCTGTGACAGGGACCGTCATGAATCGACCGGACGGAGCTGGGGGAGGAATTCGCCCACCGCGGCGCCGCGTGCCATCCGCCTGGCGCTGAAGGTCCTGCTCGTCGGATTCATCTGCTATCTGAGCACCGAGGTCGGGTTCGCGCACAAGGTCCCGCCTCACTACATCTCGCCTCTCTGGCCGACGAGTGCGATCCTGTTCAGCGTGCTGGTGGTGGCGCCCGTCCGGCATTGGTGGGCATACATCGTCGCGGCCTACTTCACCTCCGTCCTCAACGATGTGCGCGCCGGTTTTCCCGTCTCGGCGCTACTGTTCATCGTCGCCGGCATCATGGAGATTCTGATCGCGGCCGTCGGCGTGCGTCGCTTCGCGGACGGGCTTCGCGCCTTCGAGAGCCTGCGAAGCCTTGTGGCCTATATCGTCATCGCGGCTGTTCTCGCCCCCCTCCTCTCCGCGTTCGTGGGGGCCTTCGCCGGCGGGACGGAGAACTACTGGTTCTATTGGCGCGTCTGGTTTCTTTCCGAGGCCCTCGCGTACCTGATGCTCGCTCCGGCGATCCTCACCGGGATCGGCGCTGCGCGCGCCGCCCGGGGGAAAGCCTCTCTCGCGCGCGTCTTCGAGGCCTGCCTTGATAGGCGGCGGATTGCTCGCAATCGGCATCCGCGTCTTCGCCTGGCCGTCTCCGGCGGAAGCGAGCGTCCCGGCGCTGGTCTATCTGCCCCTGCCGTTTCTCCTCTGGGCGGCGGTGCGATTCGGCCCGGCCGGAGTCAATGCGTCCTTGCTGATCGTCGCCGTCCTGTCGATCTCCGCCACCGTCCAGGGGAACGGGCCTTTTGCCACGGGCAGTCCCGCCGAGAACGTGCTCGCGCTCCAGCTCTTCCTCGTCGTGATCTCTCTCCCGCTGATGTTCCTGGCGTCCCTGATCGCGGAGCGACGCGCGAGGACGAGCGTTCTCCGCGAAAGCGAGGCTCGGTTCCGCGCGATGGCCGACACTGCACCCGTGCTCGTCTGGATGTCGGGCCCGGACAGGCGCCGCAGCTTTCTCAACAAGACCTGGCTCGATTTCACCGGGCGCACGCTCGAGCAGGAGCTCGGTGACGGTTGGGCGGAGGGCGTTCACCCCGACGATCGCGAGCGATGTCTCGCGGACTACGTCAATGCCTTCGACGCGCGACGGGAGTTCACAAGGGAGTACCGGTTGCGAAGGCATGACGGCAAGTACGGCTGGGTCTCGGACAAGGGCGTGCCCCGCCTCGCGCCGGATGGGACGTTTCTCGGGTACATCGGGTGTGCAGACGACATTACCCAGCGCAAGCTGGCCGAAGCCGAAACGGCTCAGTTCCGCGAGCGCCTGGCGCACCTGGTGCGGGTGCACACGGCGGGGGAGATGTCGGCAGCGCTGGCCCACGAGATCACCCAGCCGCTGGGCGCGATCGAGAACTACGCGCTGGCGGCGCGCCGCCGCATGGGGGAGGACTCGCCCGACCTCGCGCGGGTGGCGGACCTCCTGGACAAGGTGATCGGCCAGGCGACGCGGGCCGGCGACGTGGTGACGCGCATGCGCGGCATGGTGCAGCGGCACGAGCTCGAGCCGAAGGAGATCGACGTCGCGCGCGCGGTCAGGGAATGCGTCGACATGGTGAAGACGGACTGCGAGCTCCGCGACATCCGCATCGAGCTGAAGGCGGCAGGCACGTTGCCGGTGGTCGTCGTGGACGAGATCCATCTCCAGCAGGTGATCCTCAACCTCCTGCGCAACGCCATGGAGGCGGTCGAGCTTCCGCGCCCCGGCGTCCGCAAGGAGATCGCGGTCGAGGTCGGACTCGACGGAGCCGACGCGGTGTCGGTGCAGGTCGCCGACCGGGGCGCGGGCATCGCCGAGGGCGACCTCGAGCGCGTGTTCGAGTCGTTCTACTCGACCAAGCCGAGCGGCCTGGGGATCGGCCTCGCGATCTGCCGCAAGCTGATCGAGGCGCACGGCGGGGCGCTGTGGGCGTCGCACAATCCGGGCGGCGGCGCGGTGTTCCGGTTCACGCTCCCGGTGGCGGCGCCGAGGGACTGAGCTCCCCGCCCCGCCGGCGCGCATTCCGCCACGTGTGCCGGCGCTTCTCCCGCTTCACGTACGCAGCATCCGTAGCCGCCGGGATAGGCCCGCCGCGCCATCGAGTCCACCATCGCTTCGGGGCGGAAGAGTTTTGTTTGCGAGCGCAGGGCACTGGCGGAGGGTGGTGCCGGCGTGTTCGCCGTGCCGGCCCTGGGGCTCATGACAACCACCGTCTACGTCATCGATCCCGATCCGGATGAGCGGACGTGGATCCAATCGACGCTCGCGTCGAGTATCGATTCCTTCGTCATTCTCGACGATGGCGCGGCGTTGCTCGCGCGCCTGCCCGCCTGCGAAGGCGCCTGTCTCATCGCAACGGCCGAACCGGATGAAGCGGCGACGCTCAAGTTCGTCCGCGAGCTGCGAGGCCGGGGCGCGACGCTCCCGGTGATCGTGCTGGGTCCGCACAGCGCCTTCCGGACGGCGGTCGACATCGCCCGCCTCGAGGGGACGGACTTCCTCGAGCGCCCGGTGAGCGCCCGGCAGCTCCGCGCCGCGGTGCACCGGGCCGTCAAGTGAGGCATCCGGCCGGTGCCGATACGTGGCGCCACGTATGCAGTGCGTGCGCGCACGGAAGCGGGATCCGTGGCCACGACGATGTTCGGATGTCACGATCGGCTGCTAGCGTTCAGCCGCCGTTGTGATTCGCAATTCGGCGCCTCGACGCGCGTGCTGAGCCAGTCGAGGTTCATCTCGAGCGAAAGGACCCATGCCATGAGATTGCACAGCCTGTTCACGATCGCGACGGTGATCCTGTCGCTCGCCGCCGGCAACGCGCTCGCGCAGGACGAGAAGGCCAAGAAGCAGGCCGAGATCCGCAAGGTCACGGCGACCTCGCTCGAGAGGTTCTACAAGGCCGACCCGAAGCTGAAGGCGGAAGTGGCGAACGCGCCGGGCTACGCCGTCTTCACCACCTACGGCTTCAGCTTCATCTTCGGCGGCGCGGGCGGCAAGGGCCTCGCCCAGGACAACAAGACGAAGAAGGTGACCTACATGGACATGGCGCAGGCGAGCGTCGGGCTCCAGGTCGGGGCCGCCGAGAGCGAGACCCTGTTCATCTTCAAGACGGAAAAGGCCCTGCAGCAGTTCATCGACAAGGGCTGGGAGGCGAGCGGCGGCGCCGCGGCGCAGGCGGGCGCGGGCGGCAAGTCGGCCGGCGTCGCCGGCGGCGAGCAGGCGATCGCCGACGCCACGTACTACACGCTGACCAAGAACGGGCTCCAGGCCGGCGTCGCGGCGGCCGGGTCGAAGTACTGGAAGGACAAGGAGCTCAACTGAATTTTTCCGGCCTTTGCTAGCGAAAGGGGTGTCACATGCACGCTCTAAAACACATCACCAGGTGGCTTGCCGCGCTCGCGCTCGCGCTGTTCGCGGTGTCCCCGGCGCTTGCTCAGGCGCCGGCCAAGAAGCCGAACATCCTGTTCATCATGGGCGACGACATCGGCTGGATGCAGCCGAGCATCTACCATCAGGGACTGATGGTCGGCGAGACGCCCAACATCGACCGCATCGGGCGAGAGGGTGCGAAGTTCATGACCTATTACGCCGAGCAAAGCTGCACGGCCGGGCGCACCGCCTTCTTCACCGGCATGACGCCGCTGCGCGCCGGCATGATCCCGCCGCAATTGCCCGGCAGCCCGTCCTTCCTGCAGCCCGGCACGCCGTCGCTGGCCAAGTTCCTGCTCGACCTCGGCTACAACACCGGCGAGTTCGGCAAGAACCATCTGGGCGACCACTCGGCGGCGCTGCCGACGGCGCACGGCTTCCAGGAATTCTGGGGTTACCTCTATCACCTGGACGCGATGCAGGGCGTGAGCTTCCCCGACATCAACAAGACCCCGACCGAGCAGGCCATCGTCGCGCCGTGCAAGAACACGCCGGTGCGCGGCCTCACCGAGGTCCCGGGCGCGGTGGATCCGAAGACGACGCTGTGCATGACGCCGCCGCGGCCGGTGCTCGCCTGCAAGTCTTCCGACGGCACCGAGAAGAACCAGACCTGCAGCGACCAGGGACCGCTGACGCTGGAGCGCTCGAAGACCGTGGACGAGGAAATCTCGGCCAAGGTCATCGACTTCCTCGATCGCAACGACCCGAAGAAGACCAACAAGCCGTTCTTCGTCTGGTACAACCCGGCGCGCATGCACATCACCACCATGCTGTCGGACAAGTACATGGCGATGGTAGGTACGCCCGGCGGCAAGGACTGGGGCGTCAACGAAGCCGGCATGAAGCAGATGGACGACAACATCGGCTACGTGCTGAAGAAGCTGGAGGACATGGGCCAGCTCGACAACACCATCGTCGTCTTCACCACCGACAACGGCGCCGAAGTCATCACCTACCCCGATGGCGGCAACACGCCCTTCAAGGGCGGCAAGCTGACCACCTGGGAAGGCGGCATGCGCGCTCCGGCGGTGATCCGCTGGCCGGGGCAAATCAAGCCGGGCACCGTCCTGAACGACATCTTCGCGTCGTACGACTGGATGCCGACCTTTGTCGAAATTGCCGGTGGGCGCCAAGGGCAACGACCTGAACAAGCAGATCATGGCGGGCAAGTACCCGGCATCGTCAAGACCAAGCTTCAAGGGGTCAACCAGCTCGACTATCTGACCGGCAAGTCGGCGACGTCGGCACGCGATACGTTCTTCTACTACGGCGGCGCTGTTCCGTCGGCAGTGCGCTACAAGAACTGGAAGATCTACTTCGCGATGGCATCCGAGGCCGCGACCGGCGGCCTGATGGGGGTCCATACCTTCCATTGGCCTTTGGTCAACAACATCAAGCGGGATCCGTTCGAGGGGTCCGTCGGTTTCGAACCGACAACCCTCCTGGGCCAGGGCGGCGCACTTGCCGGACCCGTTACCGCTTATATCTACGACTGGAACATCATTCCCATCGGCCAGGCGCTGTGGCTGCAGGAACTTGAATCCTACGGGCCGTACCCCGCGCTGCAGTCCCCGGCGTCCTACAGCCTGGCCCAGGTTCTCCAGCAGGTAAAGGATCAGATGGCGAGGACTCGCGCCAAGGAGACTAGGACGTAGCGAGTCAGATAGCCTGGTAAGGCGTTTGTGATGCTGGCAAGCGGGCGGCCCGAAAGGGCTGCCCTCTTTCTCCTGGAACCGTTTCGCGAGTGGGAGACGATGATGAAGGTTTGGTCGTTTGAGTGTCGGCGCGAAGATCCTGGCCTTCGCCGCCTCGCTCTTGTTTGCCGCGCAGGCTTCTGCGCAGACCGATCCGCTGCCTTCGTGGAACGACGGCGCCGGCGAAGCAGGCGATCGTCGAGTTCGTGCAGACGACCACGACGCAGGGCAGCCCGAAGTTCGTGCCGCCGGCCGAGCGCATCGCCACCTTCGACCAGGACGGCACGCTGTGGGTCGAGCATCCGATGTACTCGCAGGTGATGTACTGCCTCGAGCGCGTGCCGGCGCTGGTCAAGGCGAAGCCCGAGCTGGCGAACGTCGAGCCGTTCAAGACGGTGCTGTCGGGCAACCGCGAGGCGATGGCGAAGCTGTCCGAGGAGGACCTCGATCAAGATCCTCGCCGCGACGCTCACCGGCATGTCGGTCGAGACGTTCAACGCCGAGGCGAAGAAGTGGCTCGCAGAGGCCAAGGACCCGCGCTGGAAGCGGCCCTACACCGAGCTCACCTATCTGCCGATGCAGGAGGTGCTGAAGTACCTGCGCGCCAACGGCTACAAGACCTACATCGTCACCGGCGGCGGCCAGGACTTCGTGCGCGTGTACTCGGAGGCGACCTACGGCATTCCGCCCGAGCAGGTGGTCGGCACCGCCGGCGGGACGAAGTACGGCTACGACAAGGACGGCAAGCCGTTCCTGACCAAGGAACCGAAGCTGCTGCTGAACGACAACAACGCCGGCAAGCCCGAGGGCATCCACCTGATGATCGGCCGCCGGCCCTACGCGGCGTTCGGCAACTCGACCGGCGACCGGCAGATGCTGGAGTACACCGGAGCGGGCGACGGCGCGCGGCTGACGATGCTGGTGCTGCACGACGACGCGAAGCGCGAGTACGCCTACGGCCCGGCGCAGGGCCTGCCCGACACGCAAGGTCGGCACCTTCACCCAGGCGCTCTACGACGAGGCGAAGAAGAAGGGCTGGACCGTCATCAGCATGAAGAACGACTGGAAGAAGATCTTCGCGTTCGAGTAGACGCAAGGGATCACTCCAGCGAGGCGCGTCGCGACCGCCGCGGAAGGACGAACGCAATGCACGAATCGAAAGAGCAGTCGCGCCGCCGCCGGGGCGATCACTCGTCCGTCGGATCCACCGCCGAGCGCCGAGGCGGCTGGGTCCGGATCGGGGAAGCGGGCGCTCGGCTGGGCCGCGATTGGCGGAGCTGCGCGAGCGAATCGCGGATCGCCTCGGCGAGCCGGATTTTCTCGGGCCAGGACAGCGCCTTCCTGCCTCTTTGCCACTGCGCCGCTCTTTCGAGGCGTTCGCGCACATCACTCATCGCCGAACCTCGCTTCGAACCGTCGCCAGGCCTCCGACAAACCGTGCTTCGCCGCAAGGCGCGCGATCTCCTCACGCGTCGCGGCGGACGACTCGAGCAACGCAAGGATACGAGCATAGTCCTTCGGGCGCCCGACGCTCAGCGCGATCGTAGCGAGGTAGTCCGCCCGCACGACGCGGAACGGAACGCCCTCGAAATCCGCCGTATCCGCGTGCTTCAAGGCCTCCTCCGTAAGCGGGCTGAACGCGGGCACGAACTGCACCGGCCAGGCGCCGACTCGGATGGCATCGCCCTCCGGGGCAAAGCCCCGCCGCGCGCAGAAATCGTAGACGCCTGCGAGGACGTCCATCCGTTCCGGCGACGCCACCGCGATGAGCACGTCCGCATCGAGGGTAGCCACCGCCTCGGTGTAGCGCATCTGCGCCATCGCTCCGAACAGGGCGTAGTTCTCGATCACGCCCGCGGCCTGCATCTCGTTGAGAAGCTGCGCCAACTCCTTCATCGAACTAAGTTATCACACCGGGCAGGCCTTGAGCGCGGCTCGCAGCTCGGCGCAATCCTCAGGAGCGCACGCCTGCTCGAGCCCCTTCGAGCCGGGGCATGGCTGTGCGCAGTGTCGCTTGCCGCATTCGCGCTGCCCGCGACCGCAGCAGACACGCGCGAGTTGCACGAGCGGATTGACACCGACCTCTTCGGCCTGCCGGCGCCCGTGTCGCTCGGTGAGCCCATGAGACTGTGGGCGACGTGGTACCACGTGCATGCCGTCGACGCGATCCCCGACGGCTTTCGCCTGCTCGACGGCAAGGGCGATCCGATCAGCCCACCGGTTCCGGGTCGCGACTGGTGCCTGGGTGCGCTGCAGGGCGTGATCATGATCAAGGCCCCCGACGGCCAGCAGCGGACCTACTTCAGACACGCGAACCGACGAGGACGGCAATGCAACGGAGATCAACACTTCGCGCGGTCGCGGCATTTGCGCTCGCCGCATTGGCAGTGCCGCCCGCGTACGCCGAAATGAGCGCCGAGGAGCTCGCCAAGCTCGCACAGAACCCGGTCGGCAACCTGATCAGCCTGCCGTTCCAGAACAACACCAATCTGAACTTCGGGCCCGAGAAGGGCACGCAGAACATCCTCAACATCCAGCCGGTGATCCCGATCTCGGTGAACGACGAGTGGAACGTCATCACGCGGACGATCGTGCCGGTGATCTGGAACCCGTCGCTGGGGCCGGGCGACGAGCGGACCGACGGCCTCGGCGACACGGTATTCACCGCGTTCCTGTCGCCGGCGAAACCGGGCAAATGGATCTGGGGTGCCGGGCCCGTCCTGCAGCTCCCGACGAACACCAACGCGGAGCTCGGCAACAAGAACTGGGGTCTGGGGCCGTCGGCCGTCGTGCTCCATCTCGACCACGGCAGCCCGTGGGTGTACGGCGTGCTGGTGAACAACATCTGGTCGCTCTCGAGCAGCGAGCGCGGCGGCTCCTACAACAACGGCCTCATCCAGCCGTTCGTCAACTACAACTTCAAGGACGGCTTCTACCTCACCAGCGCACCGATCGCGACGGTGAATTGGAAAGCCGACAGCGGCAACAAGTGGACCGTGCCCGTGGGCGGCGGCGTCGGCAAGATCTTCCACCTCGGCAAGCTGCCGGTGAACACGCAGCTCGCGGCCTACTACAACGTCGTCCGACCCGACGACGGCCCCAACTGGCAGATCCGCTTCCAGGTGCAGCTCATGTTTCCGAAATGACGCCCGGTTCAAGCATGCGCAAGGCGAGTACAGCGGCAATGAATCGAACCGGAAGCGCTTCGACTCGCTGTGCGGGAGTAGGTGCCGTTGCGGTGGCCGTGGCGGCGGTCGAGGTGCGGTCTACGATCGGTCGGCCGGTAGAGCGGCCTTCACGATCGGGTTGGCGGCGTGGTCTTCCAGCCCTGTTCGCGCGCAGGGCTCGTCTCATCTGAGGGTATCGCGATGAATCATCGAACTGCAGCGATCATTCTTTTCCTGGTGCTGGGGCCCGTGGGATGGCCGCTGGCGGCCGGCGCGCAAGGCACGGCGGCTTCGCAGTCCGCGATTCCCGCCGACCCGTGGCCGCGGGTCATCGACCTGGCCAACGGCCAGGTGCTGGTCTACCAGCCACAGATCAGCTCGTGGATCGGCAATCAACTCGACTTCCGCGCTGCAGCTGGCGCTCAAGCCCGAAGGGGCGAAGGCGGAGACCTTCGGCGTGGTCTTCGCGAGCGCCCGCACGCAGGTCGACAGGATCACGCGCACAGTCGTGTTCGAGAACATGAAGATCTCGAAGCTCGATTTCCCGACGCTGCCCGATCGCGGCGCCGCGTACTCGACTGAGTTGCAGGCTGATTTCGTCAAGACCATCCGCTCGATCTCCCTCGACCGCCTGGAGGCCGCACTTGCCGCGGCAGGCATCAAGGCGACCCCGGTCGAGGTCGGCAACACGCCGCCGCAGGTGATCGTCAGCTACACGCCCGCGATCCTGGTGCCGATCGACGGCGCGCCGGTGCTCAAGCCCACGAGCGACACGCGCTTTCAGCGTGTCGTCAACACGCGCGCCTTGATCCTTCAAGGCGGTCTCGAGCAGAACTTCTTCATCCATGTCTACGACGGCTGGCTCTCGTCGAGTTCGATCGCCGGCCCCTGGACCCTGTCGAGCTTTCAGCCGTTCGGCATGGACCGCCTCGCGCAGCAGATCGCGAAGTCGGGTGCCGTCGACATGCTTGATGGTGGGCCCAAGGCGAACCCCAAGCCCTCGCTCGCCAACGGCGTCCCGACGATCTACACCACGCAGGTGCCGACGGAGCTGATCGTCTTCACCGGCCAGCCCGACTTCGTCCCGGTCAACCTGACGCAGCTCCTGTGGGCGGCCAACACCACCAGCGACGTGTTCATCGACACTTCGAACAACTTCTACTACGTCCTGATGTCGGGACGCTGGTTCAGCTCGGCGGCGCTGACCGGTCCCTGGACGTTCGTCGCGGCCAACGCGCTGCCGGCGGACTTCGCGAAGATCCCGCCGACTGCGCGGCCGGGTGCGGTCCTGGCGACGGTCGCCGGCACGCCACAGGCGCAGGAAGCCGTGATCTCGAACTCCATTCCGCAGACCGCCACGGTGCCGCTTCGGAACGGGCCGAAGTTCACGCCGAGCTTCGACGGGCCGCCGCAGGTTCGCGCCGATTCCCGGACGCCGCTGTCCCACGTGATCAACTCGTCGGAGCCGGTCGTCCAGGTCACGCCGAGCGCGTACTACGCGGTCGGTCGCCGCGGGTCTGGTTCACTGCGTCGCAGCTCACCGGGCCCTGGGCGGTCGCGACTTCCGTGCCGGAGTCGGTACACGATCCGCCGTCTTCGCCGCTGTTCTACGTCGAGCGTACGTGCGGTCTACGAGGCCACGCCCAGCTACGTTCAGAGGGGTACACGCCCGGCTACATGGGCACGGTGGTGTCGCCGTACGGTACGGTCGTTCTACGGCACCGGCTACGTCTACTCGCCGTGGATCGGTTCGGTCTGGTACCGGCACCTATACGTATCGTCTCGCGGCGGCGCGTCTTGAACCCCTACGTCGGTTTCACGTTCGGCTTCGCAGTGCGGCTAGCGACGGCGGCCTGGTGTCCGTACTGGGGCGGTGCGTATTTCCACGCCGGCTCGGGGTGCGTACACTGCTTCGCCACCGCGGCGGCCGATATGTGTACGGCCATTGGGGTGCAGCCGCCTATTCGGGCACGCGCACCTGGTATGCGGGCGGCGGCGTGGCAGGCTCGACCTTCCGCGGCAGCTTCAACCAGCGCACCGGAACTGGGGCAACGTCGATGCCGGCCGCCAGTACGACGCCTCGACCGGCGACGCGTCGCGCGGCTATGACCGCGGCTCCGCCTACACCGCGGCCGGCGGCTACGGCAACGTCGCCCGCGGCAGCGACTACAACGTCTACACCGGACAGCGGTCGACCGCGTCCAGCGTGGCGGGCGTCGG
>CAWGCC010000026.1:0-15987 GCA_963820965.1 uncultured beta proteobacterium
GAATCAGTGACTTGCGAGCGTTCTGAATACCCGATCCCTGAAGTCGGGATTCTCTAATCTTCTCCAATTATTCTTTTTCCGACCGCTTGTAGTCCAGATACTCGACCGAGGTCGAGCGAGCATGGTGGGGCGGCCTGATATAGGCTCGCAGCATGGCTCAAGCGCCGGCGCTGATGCAGTTTCTGATCGTCGTGCTCGCTGCGTGGCTCGCCCGGCAGCAGGAAGCGTTCATCGAATACCTGAAGGCCGAGAACCGGATGCTCAAGGCGCGGCTCGGTCGTCGGCGGATCATCTTCAGCGATGCCGAACGCCGGCTCCTTGCGCGGCACGCGAAGGCGGTGGGCCGCAAGAAGCTCTTCGAGCTCGATCCGATCGTCTCGCCCGACACACTGCTGCGCTGGCACCGGCAGCTGATCGCGATGAAGTGGACGTTCCGGCGCCAAGGCCCGGGCCGGCCGCGGGTGATGGGGACAATCGAGGCGCTTGTCGTGCGCATGGCCAGTGAGAACCCACGCTGGGGGTACACGCGCATCCAGGGCGCGCTTTCCAATCTTGGGCACAAGGTCGCCCGTGGAACGGTCGCGAACATCTTGAGGCGTGAAGGGATCGAGCCTGCACCGACGCGGGGCACGCGCACGCCCTGGTCGGTGTTTCTCAAGGCGCACTGGCGAAGCCTCGTCGCCGCCGACTTTCTCACCGTCGAGGTCTGGAAGCTACGCGGACTGATGACGTACTACGTGCTGTTTTTCATTGAGCTGCCGACGCGAGCGGTGAGGATTGCAGGGATCACCACGAACCCGGCGGAAGGCTGGATGCTTCAGATCGCTCGCAACGCGTGCGACGTCGATGATGGCGTGCTGTCCGAAGGCAGGAAGCTTCTCATCGATCGGGACGCGAAGTACTCGGGCGACTGGCGTAAGTTCATTGAAGAGCAGGGCGTGGAGGTGATCCGGCTGCCGCCGAAGTCGCCTAACCTGAACGCCTACGCCGAGCGGTTCGTACGCTCGATCAAAGACGAGTGCCTCAATCGCATGATCTTCATTGGCGAGGCGTCGCTGCGGCGCGCCGTCCGTGAGTTCATGGCGCATTACCACGCCGAGAGGAATCATCAAGGCTTGGGTAATCGGCTGATCCGAGGCGAAGAGCCCTCAGTTCCAGCGTGTGGCCCGGTGGATCGACGAATCCGGCTCGGTGGGATGCTGAGTTTCTATCATCACGCCGCCGCGTGAGGGGTCTGTCTTGATTTTGGACTACACGGGCGACGAGCTTGATCGGCCGAGCCGGATACGCCTGGGAGAGCACAGGCCCAGAGGCAAGCACAGCGACCAGGCTAAGAACGACAATCGGAAGACCGCGCAACATGGCTGATCTTCTTTCGCATTCTCTCGCGCCGACCCGTGAGGGCGCCGTCGCCTGCCCGCGAGCGCACGAACGTCAGGCGTCTGCCACGAGAAACAGGTGCCATTCCCTTGAGCGCGTGCACGCTGCGCTCCTTCCGGGTGGAACAACCGCGCTATTCTGCTCCTGGCCGTGGCCGCTCGCCTTCGCCCGCCTTCGAGGGCGTGCGGTACGCGGCTCGAATCGGCCATCAGGTCCGCGACATGGTCCCTCTTGATTAGCGACGAACCTCAGCGGCGAGCACGAGCCGTCCTGGCTGAGGGGGCGCGAGGGCGGCGGCGCGCACGCGGCGGGAGAAGATGGCTCAATTTCGCCGTCGGCCAGCGTCGCTCCCGATGGGCTGTAGTGCTTCTGGTGGCTCACCACGTGCGCCTGCTGAGGAATGTCGCTAATCAAGTGGTCCCTTGAGTTGAACGCCGCCCTCCGCCGACGCGCACGATGATGTCGCCCGGCTCGATCCCGGCCTGATCTGCGGGTCCTTCGTGCGCTGCATGCCTCCGGGAGCGTGGCGGAGCGGGTCGCCCGGCGAGGTCCCTACCGCATTGGCCCGGCGCGCGGCATCCGTAGCGCATCGGTGTCCGCTGACACGCAGACATCCTCCAGCGACGCGGCCTGCTCACATCGGGCGCCGAGACTGCCACAAGCCGGGCGAGCAAGACCTTCTCAACGCTCGCGCTAGCTTGCTTTCTCCAACCACCGAAAGGGAACTGACGATGAACCGCATGAAAGTCGCGCTCTCGACGCTCGCGCTCGGCATCGCCCTCGGCCTCGGCCAGGCGGCGAACGCCCAGCCGACGCTCGAGCTGGAAGGCAGGATCATGACCCAGATGAAGGCCATGAAGATGGTCGACAACGACGGCATGATCACCAAGAAGGACGCCATGGCCGTGCTCGAGAAGAAGTTCGACGCGATGTCCAAGGGCAAGGGCCGCATGACCGCCGCCGAATTCTCCGAGTACGCGAGGCAGGTCGGCATGGGCAACATCACCCCGTAGCCCCGGGGCTCGCCTCGCCGCCCGGCCGGAATCGCGCGCGCCTCCTCCTCGCGCGGTTCCGGCCGGTGTCGTGCGCAAGTGTTCGATCGCAGCTGCTCCGTCGGCTTGAGGCGCCAACTACTCATACATGCCCGTGACATCTTTCGATATCCTCCGCTCGGCGTTGCTTACTATCGCGATCGTCGGGTGCGGTGTGGCGGTACTGCCACCTTCGGCGCACGCTGCCGACGCCGTGACGCGATGGAGCGAGTTCGCGATTCGGGCCAGCGAGGACGACGACTACGACTGGCATAGCGTCGTGCTCATGCACGCCGCGATCCACGACGCCTTGAACGCCATCCGCCCGCGCTTTGCTCCCTGGGCGGATCGATCGTCGGCTTCATCGCCGGTCGAGCCGACGCGGGATGCGGATCCGGAGGCCGCGGTCGCCGCTGCAGCCCACGCGATTCTCTCGGCCGGGACGAGCGCGGACCAGCGCGCGAAGGTCGATGCGCTGCTTGCGGCCGCACTCGACACCGTTCCCGATCGGCCGGGCAAGCGGGCCGGTGTCGAGCTCGGGCGCGCGGTCGCCGCCACGACCCGCGCTCGCCGTGCCGCCGATTGGCGCGTTCGGGTAGAAGACTTCTCGACTGGCAGCGAGCCGGGCGTTTGGCGACCCACCCCGCCGTTCTTCCGGAGCGCCAAGGTCGGGCGCTATCAACCGTTCGCGTTCTCGCTCGACGAGCCGGCGCCTCTGCCACCGCCGCCGGCGCTGGGAAGCAGTGCTTATCTCGAGGCGGCCGCCGAGGTACGCGAAATGGGCGCGCGGGAGTCGGCGCGCCGTACGCCGGCGCAGACGGATGCAGCGGTGTTCTGGGCCGAGCAGAACTCGCAGCGGAACTTCCATGTCCTTGCGATCCGGCTGCTTGCGGCAAAACCCGGCGAGCCCGACCTGTGGCTCAGCGCGCGCGTCATGGCGCTGATGTCCTTCGCCATGGCGGACTCGGTCATCCTCGCCTGGCCTGCCAAGGAGCGCTTCCGTTTCTGGCGACCGATCACGGCCATCCGGGCAGGCGGCTTCGGCGTCGCGGCGGAGGCCGGCTGGCAGCCGCTCCTCGAAACCCCGGCCCACCCGGACCACCCGAGCGGCCATGCGACCGATTGCGCCGCCGGCGCCCGGGTGCTCGAACTGGTGTTCCCGCCGACTTCTCAACCCGTACGCTACGTCGCGATCGACGTCGATGGAACGCCGGCACGCGAGTTCGCAGACTTCGCCGCGATCGCCGAGGAGTGCGCGTCATCGCGCCTGTGGGCCGGCGTGCACTTCGGCACGGCAAACCGGGCGGGATCGACCCTGGGGCGGGCCGTGGCGGACCGCGTGGTTGGCACGATGCTACGGCCGGTGCAGTAGACGCTGCAGCAGAGTCCCTATCGCGCCATGGCACGCGTGGATCGTCGCGTCGAGTCGTGGCGACTTTGCAGATGAGAACATCATCCATTCTGCTGGTGTCGGTCCTGCTGTGCGCTTGCGGCGCGCTGCCAATGCAGGTCGACCGGCCGCTTTCATCGGCGCAGCCACCTTCCGCCGACAGTCCACTGGTCCGGATCGCGCAGGATTCGAGCCCCGCGCCGACGCTCACGGGGTTTCGGCTCATGCCGGATGGTTTCTATTCGCTCGATGCCCGGATCCAGCTTGTCAGGAGGGCCCGCGACTCACTCGACCTCCAGTACTACCTGATCCAGGACGACCGTACCGGCCGCCTGCTGATGCGCAACGTGCGTGACGCCGCATTGCGCGGTGTGCGAGTGCGCTTGCTCGTGGATGACCTTTTCACGGCCGGTAGCGACCCGATGTTCCAGGGGCTGGCGGCGTTTCCGAACGTGGAGGTACGTCTCTTCAATCCGTTCTGCTGCGCGCGAGAGAGTACCGTAAACAAGTACATGGCGTCGATACTCGATTTCCGACGACTGAATCACCGGATGCACAACAAGCTCTTCATCGCCGACGGCGCCGTCGCTGTCATGGGGGGCCGTAACATCGCAGATGAATACTTTACGCGCAGCGCGACGAGCAACTTCGTCGACATGGACGTATTGGTCGTGGGCCCCGTCGTTCGTCAGCTCGCAAGCATCTTCGACCTTTACTGGAACAGTCCGCACGCCTATCCGGTGGAGACCATCGTCGGCCGATCTGCGGACCGCGAGGAGACGCGACGCAGCTTCGACCACCTTGTCGACGACGGAGAGCAAATGAGGTCGATCGTCTTGCCGCCGTTCGATATCCTCGGCTATGGCCCGATCAGCGACGATCTCGATTCCGGACGTCTCGGGCTGGTTTGGGGCACGGCCGTCGCGTTCGCCGATCACCCGGACAAGGTCATGGCGACGTCGGCCGAGATGGCACGCTCGATGAGCGCACAGATGAACGTGATGGATCGAGTCGTGGAAGCGGAGAGCGACGTCGTCATTTCGTCCCCCTATTTCATTCCCGGACCGCTCGGCGTGCAGGCGTTCGACGATCTGAGAAAACGCAATGTCAAGGTCACCATCCTCACCAATTCTTTCGCGGCGAACGACGTGCCGTTGGTGCATACGGGATACGCGCGCTACCGCGTGGAACTGCTGCGAACCGGCGTCGAGCTCCATGAGCTGAGTCCGACGCGCGCCCGGCTCAACAAACACCTCATGCTTCCCGGCATGTCGCTTGGAAGCCTGCACGCCAAAGCGGCGGTGATCGACCAGTCGGGCGTTTACATCGGGTCGGTGAATCTCGATCCGAGATCCGACAGCACGAACACCGAGCTCGGACTCTTCGCCAGGTGTCAGGAGCTGGCGAAGGAAGTCATCCGCGTCATCAATATCACCAAGCTGCAAAGCTCGTACCGACTGCGATTTGCCGCTGATGGCCAGCGTCTGGAATGGCTGGCGACTGATGAGCAAGGAGAAATCGTGCTTTCCGAGGAGCCCGAAGTCACACTGCTCATGCGCTTCCAGAGTATGTTCCTCGCGCCTTTCGTTCCGGAACAGCTCCTGTAGCGGCGGGCATCAGGCGTCCGGCCTGCCGTCATCGGCGCACACGCTACGCCTTCCGCGCCGCATTCAGGAGCTTGAAGATCCGCGGCGCCGGCTACCGCTTCGGCGCCCTGGTGGAGAGCGTCTACGAGTCCGCTTTCACCGGACCACTTCAACCGGCGCGGTGAAGACGTAGCCAGCGCCGCGCTCGGTGCGGATGAGCTCCGCAGAGTCCTTGCCCGGCTGGAGCTTCCTGCGCAGCCGTCCGACCTGGACGTCGATCGAGCGGTCGTAGACCTCGTCGTTATGCAGCCGCGACAAGCCGAGGAGCTGATCGCGCGACAGCACGCGCTGCGGCGCCGAGAGGAACGCGGCGAGCAGGTTGAACTCGCTGTTCGTGAGCGGCACGTTCTGGCCGCCCGGCGCGGTGAGCCGGCGCAGGCGCACGTTCAGCTCGAAGCCGGCGAAGCGGTAGGCGCGGATCTTCTGCAGCCCATCGGAGACCGTCTGCTGCGCACGAGCGCGGCGAAGGAGCGCCCGGATGCGGGCGAGGAGCTCGCGAGGCGAGAAGGGCTTGGTGAGGTAGTCGTCGGCGGCGAGCTCGAGGCCCATCACGCGGTCCGCCTCGTCCTTTCGGCCGGTGAGCATGATGATCGGGACCTCCGACTCGGCGCGGAGCCTGCGCGCGATCTGCATCCCGTCCTCGCCGGGCAGGCGCCAGTCGAGCACGACCAGGTCGATGGTCTCCCGCGACATCACTTCCGGGATGTCGCGGCCGCCGGCGAGCGCCGTGACGCGCATGTCGTTGTCGCCGAGGTAGTCGGCGATCATCTTGCGCACCGATGGGTCGTCGTCGACGGCGAGGATATGCGCCGACAGAACGTTTTCGGTCTCGTCCACTGCGCTGACGGCCTCCGTGAGCATGGCGCCAATATAGGCAGCGCCGATCTCGCCTCAATGTAGCGCAGGCTGCCGCCGCGTGTCAGTTGTCACAATCGGCGGCACTGATACGGTCAAGCAGTGGCGAAAGCGCGGATCGAGGATGGTCTCGCTTGTGCGGCGCCCATGGCTGGAGCCATTTCGCCGCCATGTCGAATCTCGCCACGGCCGTTCCGGTTCCCTCTGTGTCAGCTGACATACCCGGTCATCCGCACTTCACACTGGCGGCGCGTATGGGCCGTTACATGACGGCATGCGCGGGCAGGGAAGTACGTGAATTCAAAGGGCCTTATCGTCATCCAGGAAGACGACGACCTGATCCGGGAGCTCATGGAGCGCTGGCTGGTCGAGGCGGGCTATGCCGTGCGCGCGGCGGGCGATGAGCCGCCGTCCCTGGTCATCGCGAATGTGCCGAGCCCGGCTCGAGCGCAGCCGGTCATTCAGGCGCTGCGGGCGGTGTATCCCGCCCCGATACTCGTCCTGTCCGGGCGCTTCCGACGCGGTCTCGGGGGATCTACCGAGGCAGCGCGCCGGCTCGGCGTAAGAAAGGTGCTTCCCAAGCCTTTCACCCGCAAAGAGCTCTTGTCCGCCGTAAAAGAAGCGCTCGGGGGCGCCGATTGAAGCTGCGCTTACTGGCTCGGCGCGCCATCTCGCCGCGAGCCTCGCGCGCGTGCTGCAGCACGTCAGCTGACATAGCGGGCGGTAAGCCGGCACCGCGCCGGACCTCACTGGCGCAGCACCCGGGCGAGACCGATTGCGAGTTCGCTCGCCGACACCGGCTTCTTCAGCAGCTCGTCAGCGCCGACCTCGCGCGCCCGGCGGACGACATCGGCACCCAGATAGCCGCTCATCAGCAGGATCGGGATCTCGCGCCGGATTCCGCGCAGCTCGCGGATCAGCGCCGTCCCCGTCATTCCCGGCATGCGCTCGTCGGTGATCACCGCATCGAAGCGCCCCGGGTCGGCGCGGAAGGCCGCCAGCGCCGCGCCGCTCGAGGTGAACCCGGTGGGCACGTAGCCGAGGTCCTCGAGCGTGCGGGTGGCGAGGCTCGCGAGCGGCTCCTCGTCGTCGACGATCAGCACCTGCTGGCCGTCGCCGCGCGGCATCGCAGCGGCTTCGCCTTCGTCCGATTCGACCGCATCGCCCGAGCGCGGCAGGTACACGGTGAACTTGCTGCCCTGGCCCGGCACGCTCGCGACATCGATCGCGCCGCCGAGCTCGGTGACGATACCGTGCACCAGCGACAGCCCGAGCCCGGTGCCGGTGCCCACCTCCTTGGTGGTGAAGAACGGATCGAAGATCCGTTCGATGATGTCGCGCTGAATGCCGATGCCGGTGTCGGCCACCGTGAGCACGACGTAGTCCCCGGCCTCGACGCTGCCAATGGTGACGGTCCGCCCGGCTTCGCCGCGAACGGTGTCCAGCGACACGAGGAGGGTGCCTCCTCCGGGCATCGCCTGCACCGCGTTGGTCACCAGGTTCATCAGCACCTGGTGCACCTGGGTGGGATCGCCGAGCATCGCCGCCCGGCCGGCGCGCAGCTTCGCCTCGACACGGATGCCTTCGGGCAACTTCGCCTCGAGCAGGTCGAGCGCCTCGCGCACCACCTTCTCGACGTGCACGGCGACGCGCTCGCCCAGCCCGCTGCGGCTGAACGCCAGCACGCGATCGACCAGCGCACGGCCGCGCTCGCCGGCGGTCATGATGCTGTCGAGGTCGCGGCGCAGGCGACTGCCCTTGGGCGCGTCGCGCAGCGCCATCTCGCCGTAGCCGAGGATCGCCCCGAGGATGTTGTTGAAGTCGTGCGCGATGCCGCCGGCGAGCGTGCCCATCGCCTCCAGCCGCTGCGCCAGGCGCAGCTGCTTCTCCAGGCGGCGTAGCTCGTCTTCGGCCTGGTGTTTCTCCGTCACGTCGAGCACGAAACCGACCAGCCGCTCGGGCTCGCCTTGGGCGTCGAACAGGACGCGCCCCTTCGATTGCAGCCAGCGCGGCGCGGCGCCGGGATTGACCACGCGGTATTCCGAGGACACCTCGCCGGTCTCGCCGGCGATCACGAGGGATTGCTTGACCGACGGCCAGTCCTCGGGATGGACCAGCTTCTTCCAGCTCTCGTAGCGTCCCGTCGAAGCTGCCGGGCGCGACGCCGAAGATACCTTCGAGCTCGGCCGAAACGCGGACCGTCCAGGAGACCGGCCACTCGCTGCCTGCCGCGGGCTCGCCCCTGCGCCACTCGAACGCGACGGCGCGCGCGGCCTGCTGCGCGAGGTCGAGCATCTCCTGGCGCGAACGCAGCTCCTCTTCGATGCGCTTGCGCTCGGTGATGTTGCGGCCGATGCCCTGATACCCCTTGAAGCGGCCCTGCTCGTCGAAGATCGGTGCGCCGCTCACGGTGAAGTACCGGATCGTGCCGTCTGGCGCAACGCGCGAACACTCGAAGTCGCGGAAGGGCTGACGAGCCGCGAGCACTGCCTGGTGCTCGGCCCAGGAGCGCGGACATGGGCGTCATGCCCTCCAGCTCCCAGCGCGTCTTACCGATCGAGGATTCGCCCGAGATAGCCGGTCAGGTCGTCGGCCTGGCTCGACAGGTAGGTGAAGCGCAGGTTCTCGTCCTGCTCCCAGTACCAGTCGGAGGACAGCTCGGTCAGCGCGCGAAAGCGTGCTTCGCTCTCGCGCAGCGCCTCGGCGCCGAGCTTGCGCTCGGTGATGTCGCCGACGACGCCGTAGAGGAGGATGCGGCCGTCCTCGACCCGCGTCCCGTGCGCGCTGTCGCGCAGCCAGCGCAGCGTGCCGTCCGGCCGCACGATCCGGTACTCCACGTCCACCCGCTCGGTGGCCCCCGAGATGAGCCGCCGGAAGGTCTCGTCGACCCACGGCCGGTCCAGGGGATGGAGCAGCTCGAGCCAGCGCTCCCGCGACTCGAGGAGGTGCTCGCGCGTCCACCCGGTGATGCGCTCCACGACCGGCGAGTAGTAGCGATAGCTGTACGAGCCGTCGGCCGCGACCTCGGCGCTCCAGAGATAGTCCGAGACCGACTCCATCACCCGCTGCAGCTCTTCCTTGTGCAGCCGCAGCTCGTCTTCCGCGACCCTGCGGTCGGTGACGTCCGTCACCGCGGTGCTCACGCGCAGCAGCGCGCCCGAGGCATCGCGCGAGCACAGGAAGATGGCGTGCATCCAGCGCGGCTCGCCCCGCCGCAGCACGCGCAGGTCGAGCTCCAGACGGTTCGAGGTGCCGGCGTAGTGCGCGTTGACCGCCGCTACGATCCGGTCGCGGTCCTCCGGATGGACGGGAAACCGGGCGACGAAGTCCGCGCGGCCGGCAAACTTCGTGTCGGGTGGGAAGCCGCACATTTCGAGCAGGCGTGGCGACGCATAGAATTCGTCGGTCGCGACGATCCAGTCCGTGTGGCCGTCGCCGGACGCCTCCATCGCGCGCGCGTAGCGCTCCTCGGAACGTCGCAGCGCGTTGAGCATCTCGCTGCCGACGTCGGCCGGCATCGCCTGGGCCCGCTCGATTGCGATCGCCGCCACGTGAACGAAGGGCTCGAGTCTCGTCCCCTGCTGCGCGGACGGGTCGCCCGACTGGCGGAGGTAGATCTCGAGCACGTCCCCAGCACCCTGCCGTTCGAGGCCTTGATCGGCGTCGACCAGCACGCGCGCAAGCCGTGCCGCAGCGCGAGCTCGCGATACTCGGCGGACCACCGCGGGTCGGCAGCGATGTCGGCGGCGACCACCGGATGTCCCTGGGCGGCGAGCCCGCAGGGCGACTATGTCGGGCTGACGCGCCTGCCGTCGAGTGCGTCGATGTAGCCTTTGGGAAGCGTCGGCGCCGCGCCGTGCCAGACGCTGTCGGCCTTGGCGTCCACCAGCAGGATCGAAGCGAGCCATTCGGGCGACCTCTGTTCGACCGCCCGGCACACCGCTTCGAGCGTCTCGGCAAGTGGTGCTCCGGTCGCGAGCAACGCGAGCAGCGTTTCGGCCGCGGCTGCGAGCGTCGATGTCGACCGCCGTCGAAGCTGCCGGGAAGAGCGGGAAGCGGTCATGACGGCTGGCGGAGGACGCGCGGCTGGGCAGGTCACGCCTCGACCGCGGCTTCTTCATCACCTCGTTCGCGCGTTGTCGGTACGAGATCGCCGGTATCGGCGACAAGGATATAACGGTTGCCGTACACCGGTTCCCTGGCGCACGCACCTCTTCCCGACGATTAGGCGCGCCGCGCGGCCCGCGATTGCGACAGCCGTATGGCCGAATGTGTCAGTTGACACGATCGCCGGGGCGCCGATCTCGACGTCGCCGGCTTCGCCTCAGTTCTTGGCGGTGTCTCTCAGCCGAAGGTGAACGCGAAGGCCTCGACCGCCGGATCGAGGAATTCGATCTCGAACAGGCGATCGGCGATGGGCTTCGGCTGGCGGATCAGCTGGTACATCCGCTGCTCGGTCACCGTGCCGTTGCCTTGGGCGTCGATGTCGACTCCGTGCGCGGCGCCGGGCGGCTTTGCCGTCGATGAGCACGCGAAAGCGAACGGTGGTTCCCGGCGCAGCCGGACCCATTACGAGATGAAGGTCGCGGGCGTGAAAGCGGTAGGCGATGCGTCCAGTGGGCTTGCTCAGCACGATGGCGCCTGCCTGCTTCGCCACCCAGCCGCCCGACGACCGTCCACTGATTCGAGCCGCAGCCGGCGCGGGCGGCCGGCATGGACCCGGTTCTCGGCGCGCTCAGCACCGAGATAGGTTTCCGGCGACCTCAGGCTCGCCCAATCGGCGGCGGCCTCGGCGCCTTGGCCCTCCACCGCGACCAGGTCGCGCGGCACGCCGGCGGCGCCCGGCCTCGGCGAGCAGCTGCTGGATCATCTTCTCCGAGCGCTCGTATTCGCCCTCGCCGAGGTGGCGGTAGCGAACGCGCCCCTGCGCATCGATGAGGTAGAGCGCGGGCCAGGCGTTGTTGGCGAAGGCGCGCCATACCGCGTAGTCATTGTCGACCGCGACCGGATAGGCGAGGCCCAGGTCCTTCACCGCGCGCCGGACGTTGTCGATGTTCTTCTCGAATTCGAACTCCGGCGTATGGACGCCGACGACCACCAAGCCCTGGTCCTTGTACTTCTCGGCCCAGGCGCGGACATGGGGTAGCGTGCGCAGCCAGTTGATGCAGGTATAGGTCCCGAAGTCGACGAGCACGACCTTTCCGCGCAGCTGGGCGGCGGTCAGCGCCGGCGAATTCAGCCAGGCAGTGGCGCCGTCGAACCGCATGTCCTGGGCCAGCGCGCCGAGCGGAGCCGCGAGCCCGAGCAGCGCGGCGAGGAACAGCGTGCTTCGCTTCTCATGGCGCGCGGAACCGATCGACTTCGACGACCGCCTCGGCGAAGGCGCGCGGCGCTTCCTGCGGCAGGTTGTGCCCGACGCCGCGGCCGTTGATGTCGCGGTGCTCGTATCGGCCGGAGAACCTCTTCGCGTAGGCGCTGGGGTGCGGATGCGGAGCGCCGTTGGCGTCGGCTTCGAGCGTGATCGTCGGCACGGAGATGGCCGGAAATTGCGCGAGCCGCTTCTCCAGGGCTTCGTAGCGCTGCTCGCTTTCTCCCAGCCCGAGGCGCCAGCGATAGTTGTGGATCACGATGGCGACGTGGTCCGGGTTGTCGAAGGACGCGGCGGAACGATTGAACGTGGCGTCGTCGAAGTTCCACTGCGGCGAGGCGAGCTGCCAGATGAGCTTCGAGAACTCGCGCGTGTTTTTCTCGTAGCCGGCCCGGCCGCGCTCGGTGGCGAAGTAGAACTGGTACCACCATTCCAGCTCGGCTTTCGGCGGCAGCGGCATCCGGTTGAGCTCCTGGCTGCCGATCAGATAGCCGCTCACCGAGACCAGCGCCTTGCAGCGCTCCGGCCACAGCGCCGCCATGATGCAGGCGGTCCTCGCACCCCAGTCGCAGCCGCCGAGGACCGCGCTTTCGATCTTCAGCGCGTCCATCAGGGCGATGATGTCGACGGCGATCGCCGATTGCTGGCCATTCCGGAACGTCGCAGCCGACAGAAAGCGCGTGCTGCCATAGCCGCGGAGGTACGGGACGATCACCCGGTAGCCGGCGCGCGGCGAGCAGCGGCGCCACGTCGACGTAGGTGTGGATGTCGTACGGCCAGCCGTGCAGCAGGATGACCGGCGTGCCGTTGGCGGGACCCGCTTCGGCGTAGCCGACGTTCAGCACGCCGGCGTCGATCTGCTTCAATTGGCCGAACGACTTGCGGCTCCCGGCGCTGCGGGTGCGCGCGTCTGCCGCCACGGCACTGGCGATCTGGCCGGCGGCGATGGCTGATGACCGTGGCGCCGAGCAGGCGGCGGCGGTCATGGTTGATGTTTTCGGACATGGCGTGTGTGCTTCAATTGGGCGGGGCGCTCATCTGGGCTGACATTGACCGAATGCCGGTGCACTCGATGCGCGCACACTGGACGCGAGGGATTGCGGGATCTTGTCGACGCTGCGGTCGCGTGTGGCAACCGACACACCGCAGGAGTGCGACGCGACCCCGCGCGGCGCAGGGCGCGCGGTGCGGGTCGTGCCGCCGTCAGGCTGATTCGAGCAGGTCGAGCCCCGGCTGAAGCGTCACGGATGCAGCACGCGGGCGAGGCTCGTCGCCAGCTCGCGTGCCGACAGCGGCTTCCTGAGGACCTCGTTGGCACCGGAGTTGTAGGCCCGGCCGGCCACCAGCCCGCCGACGTAGCCGCTCACGAGCACGATCGGGACGGAGCGCCGGATGCCGCGCACTTCCCGGATCAGGGTCGACCCCGACATTCCCGGCATGCGCTCGTCGGTGATGACCGCGTCGAAAGCCTTGGGATCGGCGCGGAAGGCCTCGAGCGCCGCGGCGCTGGAGGTAAACCCGACCGGGACGTAGCCCAGCCCTTCGAGCGTTTCCGTCGCCAGCCGCACCAGCGGCTCCTCGTCGTCGACGACCAGCACCCGCTGGCCGGCGCCCAATGGCAGCGACCTGGTCCGCGTTCGCCTCCTGGTCGGCGGCGTCGCCGGCACGCGGCAGGTACACGGTGAACGTCGTTCCCGAGCCGACCGTGCTCGCGACGTCGATCGCACCGCCCACCTGCATGACGATGCCGTGCACGAGCGACAGTCCGAGGCCGGTGCCGACGCCGACTTCCTTGGTGGTGAAGAACGGATCGAAGATCCGGTCGAGGATCTCCGGCGGTATGCCGGTCCCGGTGTCCGCCACCTCGAGCACGATGTAGTCCGCGGCGGCGATCGTGCCGATCGTCGCAACGCGCGCGGCATCGGCGCGCGCCGATCCTCAGCGACACGCGCAAGGTCCCGCCCGACGGCATCGCCTGGACTGCGTTCGTCGCGAGGTTCATCAGCAGCTGATGCACCTGCGTCGGGTCGCCCTGCATGGCGGCGCGGCCCGCATGCAGCGCGGTCTCGACTACGACCCCTTGCGGCGACCTTGCGGCGACCAGGTCGAGCGCCTCGCGCACCACTTCTTCCACGTGCACCGCGACCCGCTCCGCCGTTCCGGCGCGGCTGAACGCGAGCACGCGATCCACCAGCGCGCGGCCGCGCTCCCCCGCGGCAAGCACGCTCTCGAGGTCTCGACGCAAACGGCTGCCCGCGGGAGTGTCCCGCAATGCCCGCTCGCCGAACCCCAGGATCGCCGCGAGGATGTTGTTGAAATCGTGCGCGATGCCGCCGGCGAGGGTGCCCATCGCCTCGAGTCGCTGCGCCTGCCGAAGGCGCGCTTCCATTCGCCGCAACTCCTCCTCCGCATGGCGCCGCTCGGCCCGGTCCGTGGCTTCACGCAGCGCGCGGCGCACCGCGGACGTGATCCTTGCCAGCCGGTCCTTGATGACGTAGTCGGTTGCACCAGCCTTGAGCGCTTCGATCGCCACCTCCTCGCCCAGCGTTCCGGAGACGAATATGAACGGCACGTCGGGACGTCGCTCGCGGGCGAGCTGGAATGCCGACAGCCCATCGAAGGAGGGAAGCGAGAAATCGGCGAGGATCAGATCGAAGCCGCCTGCCGCGAGCGCGGCTTCGAAATCGTCCCGGGTGTCGACCCGCGTTGCCTGACAGGCGATGCCGTCGTCCTCGAGCAGGGCGCGAACCAGCTCGGCGTCGTTGCCGTCGTCCTCGAGGTGCAGAATGCGCAACGTCGAATCCATGGATGGGTGTCGGCCCCGCGCAGGTCTCAGCTCTTCTTCCGGACGCTGCCCGGCGGCGGCTCGTTGATGACCGCCCAGAAGACGCCGAGCTCCTTGATGGCATTGACGAACTCGTGGAAGTCCACCGGCTTGACCACGTAGGCGTTCACGCCGAGCTTGTAGCTCGCGACCATGTCGCGTTCTTCGCGGGACGAAGTGAGCACCACGACCGGAATCACCCTCAGCTTCTCGTCCGACTTGATCTGCTGCAGCACCTCCAGACCATCCACCTTGGGCAGCTTCAGGTCGAGGAGCAGGACGGCGGGGTTGTCCCTGCTGCGGTTCGCGAAGCGCCCGCGGCAGAAGAGATAGTCCAGCGCTTCCTCGCCGTCCTGAACGACGACGACCTCGTTGGCGAGGTTGTACTCTTCGAGTGCGGTCAGGCTGAGCTCCACGTCCTTGGGGTCGTCCTCGACCATCAGGATGCGTCCTAGTCCGCTCATGGTTCGCTCCGTCATGGCTTGGGCGCCGAGAAGTAGAAGGTGGCGCCGCGATCGACCGCGCCCTCGGCCCAGACTCGACCGCCATGGCGATGCGCGATGCGTTGCACCGTGGCGAGCCCGATGCCGGTGCCCTCGAACGCTTCCGGTCGATGAAGGCGCTGGAACACGCCGAACAGCTTGTTCACGTATTTCATGTCGAAGCCGACGCCGTTGTCTCTGACGAACACGACGACCTCGTCCTGCCCGCCGTCGACGCATCCTATCTCGATCTCCGCTTCCGGGCGGGTGCGCGTGAACTTGACGGCGTTGGAAATGAGGTTGACGAACGCGACCCGCAGCATCGCGCGGTCGCCATACACGCTGGGCAGCGTCCCGACTTTCCAGACGATCTTGCGCGGCTCGGTGTCCCGCTCGAGCTCGCTCCTGATCTCGCGCACGAGCTGTTCCAGGCTTACCAGGGTGTTGTGCGCCTCGGCACGGCCTATCCTGGAAAAGTCCAGGAGATCGTCGATCAGGGTGCCCATCCGCCTTGCCGAATCCAGGAGCATCGACACGTATCGGCGGCTCTTCTCGTCGAGCGCCGCGGCGGCGTGCTTCTGCAGGAGCTCGGAGTACCCGGCCACGTGTCGTAGCGGCGCTCGCAGGTCGTGGGAGACGGAGTAGGCGAATGCCTCGAGTTCCTTGTTGGTCGCCTGGAGCTCGATCGTCCGCCGTTCCAGGTCGGCGTTGAGCCTCCGGATCTCCTCCTCCCGCCGCTTCCGCTCGGCGAGTTCCGCTTCGAGCTCGTCGCGCGCCCGCCGGAGCGCCGTCTCGATCTGGCGTCGCCGCAAGGCGAACAAGCCGATCATCAACGCGAACGCAACGAAGGCGACGACATAGGCGCGATCGACGGGGTCGATGTAGAGGGTGTACCGCGGGTCGGTGAAGAAGTAGTTGAAGCACAGGCTGGAGGCCACGACCGCGACGACGCCCGGCCCCGGCCCGCCGTACCAGACCGCGGCGGCGACGCCCATCAGAAAGAGCGGGAAG
>CAWGCC010000027.1:0-559680 GCA_963820965.1 uncultured beta proteobacterium
ACACCGTTCGAGCTCGCCGAACCGCGCTCGCTCCGCGAAGCGCTCGCGCTCCTCGACCCCGAGGACGCGGCGGTGTGCCCGATCTCGGGCGGCACCGCGGTCATGCTCATGATGAAGGCGGGCGTCCTGCGGCCGCGTCGCTTGGTAAGCCTGCGCGCGATCGACGGCGGGCTCGCCGGGATCGGCCTCGAGGCAAACGGCGAGCTGCGCATCGGCGCGATGACACCGCTCGCCGAGCTCGAGCGTTCCGACGCCGTTCGGCGCGGCTGGCCGGTCATCACGCGGACCTTGCGGACGCTCTCCAACGTGCGGGTACGCAACGTCGCGACGATCGGCGGGCATCTCGCCCATGCCGATCCGCACCAGGACCTGCCGCCGGTGCTCGCCGCGCTCGGCGCGAGCGTCAGCATCGCGGGCCCGAACGGCGAACGGACGATCCCGGTGGAAGCACTGAGCACCGGGTACTACGAGACGGTCCTCGCCCGCGACGAGCTGATCACCGCGGTCGCCGTCCCGCTGCTCGGGAAGAAGCGCGCCGCCTATCTCAAATGCACCACCCGCTCGGCCGACGACTGGCCGGCGCTCGGGATTGCGGTCGCCATCGAGACCGAGGGCGACGCGGGTGGCACGGCGAACGCCGTGGTCCGCGCGGCGACCGTCTTCATCGGCGCGGCCACCGACAGGCCGACGCGGCTCACGGCCGCCGAGAGCATCCTGCGGGGGGCGCGCGCCGACGACGCGGCGCTCGCGCGCGCCGGGGACGCGGCGGCAGACGAGCTCGCAATCGTCGGCGACGCGCAGGGCTCGGCCGCGTACAAGAAGCAGCTCGCGCGCGTCTATCTGCGGCGCGCGGTGCGCGCGGCGCTCGGGACTGCCACATGAAGCGAGCCAGCACGCCCACCGAGACCCCGCAGGTCGGCCGCGCGATCCCGCGGCTCGAGTCGTGGCAGAAGGTGACCGGACGGGCGGAGTACGTCCACAACCTGCGCCTTCCGGGGATGCTCTACGGCAAGATCTTCCGCAGCACGGTCCCGCATGGGCGCATCAGGTTCATCAAGACTTCCGCGGCCGCGGCGGTGGGCGGCGTGTACCGCGTCGTCACCGCCGACGACATCCGCGCCATCGTCCCCGAGCCCTACTACGGCCCGGCGTTCCACGACCAGCCGATCCTCGCGATCGACAAGGTGCGCTACGTCGGCGAGCCGGTGGCGGTCGTGCTCGCATCCGATCCGCACGTCGCCGAGGAGGCGGCGAGCCTCGTCGTCGCCGAGTACGAGGAGCTCCCGGCGGTCTACGACGAGATCGAGGCGATGACATCGCAAGCGATCGTGCACGAAGTGCTCAAGCCGGCCGGCACCTTCCCCGACCTGAAGCACTTGAAGGGGCGGACCAACACAAACGTCGCGCTCGATTATCACCTCCGCCGCGGCGACGCCGCGCAGGCGCTGGCCGACGCCGATCGCGTCTTCGAGCACACCTTCCGCACCCAGCAGGTGATGCATACGCCGCTCGAACCGCTCGTCTCGGTGGCCGAGTCGCGCGAGGATTCGCTCACGATCCACACCGCGTCGCAGAGCCCCTCCTTCGTCCGTATCGAGATCGCGCGGCTCCTCGGCTGGCCCGAGAACCGCATCCGGGTCCGCGCGCCGTTCCTCGGCGGCGGTTTCGGCGCCAAGCTCTACATCAAGCTCGAGGCGCTGGTCGCCGTGCTTACGCTCCTCACCCGTCGCCCGGTGAAGGTGTCGCTCACGATGGAGGAGCAGTTTTTCACCATTACCAAGCACGCGACGACCTTCAGGATCAAGAGCGGCGTGACGAAGGACGGGCGCATCACTGCCCGCGAATGCGAGGTGTGGTGGAACGGCGGCGCCTATGCCGACATCGGGCCGCGGGTGACGCAGAAGTCGGGCTTCACCGCCCCCGGCCCGTACGACATCGTACACGTCGCGATCGACTCCTACGCGCTCTACACGAACCTCCCGCCGGCCGGCGCGCTGCGCGGGTTCGGCATCCCGCAGCTCGTCTGGGCCTACGAGAGCCACACCGACATGATCGCGCGCGCGTTAGGGATGGACCCGCTCGCGTTCCGGCGGAAGAACCTCTTGCGCGATGGTCGCCCGCAGGCCACCGGGACAATCATGCAGGATGCGGCGCTCGGCAAGGTCCTCGACAGGATCGCGGAACTGATGGACTGGGAGCGGCCGTTCGACCGCGGCACCGGCCCCGTCCGCCGCGGCCGGGGCATCGCGATCGGCTTCAAGGCCTGCGTCGCGCCGACGACGTCGATGGCGATGGTCGCGCTCAACGCCGACGGGAGCTCGATCGTGTACTGCGGTACGGTCGACATGGGGCAGGGTTCCGACACCGCGATGGCGCAGATCGCGGGCGAGGTACTCCGCACGCCCGCCGAGTCGGTCACGGTGGTCCACTCCGATACCGACGCGACGCCCTACGACATGGCGACGCTCGGCTCGCGGTCGCTCTTCCACATGGGCAATGCCGTCCGGTTCGCGGCCGAGGATGCGCGCGCGAAGCTCCGCGCGCTCGCGGTCGAGGCGGGGTTGCCGCCCGACACCGACGCGGCCCCCGCCGACATCTTCCGCAAGCGCTACGGCATGCAGGCAGGCAACGTGATCGGGACGGCGAGCTTCATCCCGAGCTACGCGCCGCCCGACTATGCGACCGGGCTGACGCCGAATGCGACGCCGTTCTGGATGGTCGGGGGCGCGGGCGTCGAGGTCGAGGTGGACACCGAGACGGGCCACGTGGGCATCGCCCGCTTGGTGAACGTGGCCGACGTCGGCACGCCGATCAACCCGAAGATCGTCGCCACGCAGATCTCCGGCGCATCGATCATGCAGCTCGGCTTCACCATGTTCGAGAAGATGACCTTTGAAGTCGGGCAGCTCCGCAACGCCTCGCTCGCCGACTACAAGATTCCCGGGCTGCACGACCTGCCGCGCGAGATCGTGAGCGAGGCGGTCGACGCCGTGCAGCACACCGGCCCGTTCGGCGCAAAGGGCGTCGGCGAGACCGGCACGTTCGGGGTGTCGCCGGCGATCGCGAACGCGATTCATGACGCGGTCGGCATCCGGCTGACGTCGCTCCCGCTCACTGCGGAGACCGTCTACCGCGCACTGTGCGCGGCGCGCGGCGAGCCGGTGGAGGACGATCGGTGACGGCGGTGCGGACGATCCGCTTCCGGCTGAACGGCGAGCAGGTCGCGGCGCACATCGGCACGCACGAGAACCTGGTCGAGGTGCTGCAGGCCCGGTTCGGGCTCGGCGGCGCGCGCGAGAGCTGTGGGCAGGGGTTGTGCGGCTGCTGCACCGTGCTCGTGAACGGGCAAGCCGTCTCGGGATGCCTCTATCTCGCCGCGTTCGCCGACGGCGCCGAGGTGACCACGATAGAGCACGCGCCGCAGGGGCAGGACCTGGATCCCGTTCAGGAGGCGTTCATCGAGGCGGGCGCGTTCCAGTGCGGGTTCTGCACGCCAGGGTTCGTGCTCATGACGCGCGAGCTCCTCGCCGAGCATGCCGACCCGGACGAGGAGGAGATCAGGCACTATCTCTCCGGCAATCTCTGCCGCTGCGCCGCGTATCCGGAGATCATCGAGGCGGTGAAGCTGGCGGCGAAGAATAGGCGGATGCGACCGCGGACAGAGGAGGAACGGTAATGCGCGTGCTCGTTGCTATTGTTCAGGGTGCCTGCCTGTGCTTTGCGGCGGCGGCGTTCGCTCAGGACTACCCGTCGAAGCCGATCCGCGTCCTCGTGCCGTTCGCGCCCGGCGGCGCGGTCGACACTACCGCCCGGATCCTCGCCCAGAAGATGACCGAGAGAGTCGGCTGGCAGTTCGTGGTCGACAACCGGCCGGGCGGCAACGGCTTCATCGCCACGACCGCCGCGACGAAGGCCGCCCCCGACGGCTACACGCTGCTGATGGCCCACACCGGCGAGTTCTCGGTCAACCCGGCGCTCTTCAAGGACGTGCCCTACGACCTCGACCGCGACTTCGTCGCGATCACGATGGTGAGCGACGGGCCGATGCTCTACCTCGCGAACAGCCAGGCCCCGTTCAACAACCTGAAGGAGCTCGTCGCAGCGGCCAAAGCAAAGCCCGGCTCGATCAGCTGGTCCTCCGCCGGGAACGGCAGCATCAACCACCTCGCCGGCGAGTGGCTCGCGCTCGCGGCGCAGATCCAGCTCCTCCACGTGCCATACAAGGGCGGCGCGCCGGCGGCGACGGCCGTCGCGGCCGGCGATGTCCAGTTCGGAGTCATCGCGCTGCCCGGCGCGACCCCGCACCTGAAATCCGGACGCGCGAAGGTGGCGGGGATCACGACCGCGAGGAAATGGACGCCCGAGCCGGCATGGAGCACGCCGCGCGATGCCGGGCTCGACGTCGATGCCTCCATCTGGTCGGGTCTCTTCGCACCCAAGGGGACCCCGCAACCGATCGTTGACCGGGTGAACGCGGAGGTACGCAAGACGCTCGAGCAGCCCGATGTTCGCTCGCGCCTCGGCGATGCCGGTTTCGAGCCGGCCGGCATGTCCCAGGCCGACTTCGTCGCTCGGATCCGGAAAGACCTCGAGCGCTACCGCGAGATCGTCAAAGCGGCAGGGGTCAAGGCGGAATAGCGTCGCGAGGTACCGTGGCCTCGAAGCCGGCGGTCACGGCGATCCGGGGCCCGGCGCTCACCTTCACCGGGGATCCGTTCCAGCACGGCCTCGAAGACACCCTGGTGTACGAGCCCGACGCCGTCGCCGCGATGGCCGAAGGGCGGATCACGCACTTCGGTCCGGCGAAGCGCGTCCGCCCCCTGCTGCCGCGCGGCACTGCGGTCGAGGATTACGGCCGCCGCGCGCTGATTCTCCCCGGCTTCATCGACTGCCACGTGCACTACCCCCAGGTCCAGATGATCGGCGCGTACGGCGCGCAGCTTCTCGACTGGCTCGAAAAATACACGTTCGTGGCCGAGCAGCAGTACGCCGACCGGCGTCACGCCCGCGCGGCGGTGCGAACCTACCTCGCGGAGAACCTGCGCAACGGCATCACCACGGCGGCCGTGTTCGGCACCGTTCATCCGCAGTCGGTCGACGTGCTGTTCGAGGCGGCGGAGACACTCGATCTGCGGATGATCGCGGGCAAGGTGCTGATGGACCGCAATGCTCCCGAGGCGCTCCGCGACAGCGCGCAGCGCGGCTACGACGAGTCGAAGGCGCTGATCGCCAAGTGGCACGGCCGCGGGCGCCTCGCCTATGCGGTCACGCCCCGTTTCGCCGGATCGAGCACGCCGGCGCAGATGGAAGCCGCCGGCGCCCTGTGGCGGGAATCGCCGGGGACCTATCTGCAGTCGCACGTCTCCGAGAACCGGCGCGAAGTCGCCCGGGTGAAAGAGCTCTACCCCGAGCGCAAGGGCTACCTGGACGTCTACGATCACTACGGCCAGCTCGGACCGCGCGCGATCTACGGCCACGGCATCTGGCTCACCGAGGAGGAGCTCGCGCGCTGCCACGAGACCGGCACCGCGATCGCGCACTGCCCGACGTCGAACTTCTTCCTCGGCAGCGGGTGCCTGAACCTCGGGCTGACGTCGAAGAAGGAGCGGCCGGTCCGGGTCGGGCTCGCGACCGACCTCGGCGGCGGCACGTCGTTCTCGATCCTGCGGACGATGGGCGAGGCCTACAAGGCGGCGCAGCTCGCCGGCTACTCGCTTGCGGCCGGGCACGCGTTCTACCTCGCGACCCGCGGCGCGGCGCACGCGCTGTACCTCGACGACCGGATCGGCAGCATCGCGGCCGGCATGGAAGCCGACCTCGTCGTGCTCGACCTCGAGTCGACGCCGATCATCCGCTACCGGATGAAGTACGCCGGGAGTCTCGACGATGCGCTCTTCGTCCAGATGACGCTCGGCGACGACCGCGCGGTGCGGGCGACCTATGTCGCCGGTCGCCGCGTCTACGAGCGACGCGAGCGGGACTAGAGCAGCGAATCGGCCAGCCGCGCGGCGTTCTGCGCGACTTTCGCGCCGAGCGGGCGGGCGGCCCAGGCGGCAGGCTCGAGCGGACGACTCGCGGCGATGTAGCGGGCCTGTACCGCTTCGAGCGCGCGCACGATCCGCTCGTCGTACACGAGCAGGCTCGCCTCGCAGTTGAGCGCGAACGAGCGGATGTCGATGTTGGTCGAGCCGATCAGCGCGACCGACCGGTCGACGGTCATGTGCTTCGCGTGCAGGAAGCGCGGCTCGTAAAGGTGGATCGCGATCCCGGCCTCGAGCAGCTGCTCGTAGTACGAGCTCTGGGCGAGCCAGGTCAGTCGCTGGTTCGACCGCGCCGAGACGATGAGCCGCGTCTCCACCCCGCGCAGGCTGGCAGTGGCGAACGCCTGCAGGAACGCTTCGTCGGGAACGAAATAGGGCGTCGTGATCACGACCCGCTCGCGCGCGGCGTGGATCAGCGCGACGAGCGCCGACTGCCCGTTCTCGCGCCCGTAGCCCGGTCCGCTCGGCAGCATCTGCGCCGGCGACTCGCCCGCAGCGGCGATCCGCGGGAAGTGCCGCTCCTCGTGCGCGACGTGGCCGGTCTCGAAGTAGCGGTCGGCGAGGATCACCGCCTGGAGCTGCGCGACGACCGGCCCCTCGACCCGCGCCACCAGCTCCTCGTTGGGGCATCCGGGGATGAACTCCGGCTCGACGACGTTCTGGGAGCCGACGTAGCCGATCGCGCCGTCGATCACTGCCAGCTTGCGGTGGTTGCGGAGATCGAACCGCGCCGCTCCGCGGCGCAAGAGCCCGACCGGGAGCAGCGGGATCACTTCCACGCCGGCCGCGCGCAGGTGCCGGGCCGAGGCGGGCGAGGCCGCGCTTCGAACCGACCGCGTCGGCGAGCACGCGGGCCGTGACGCCGCGCCGCGCGGCGGCGGCAATCGCCCCGGCCACGCGCCGCCCGACCGCGTCGTCCTCGAAGATGTACGTGAGGAGATGAACATGATCACGCGCGGCGTCGATGTCGGCGACGAGCCGCTCGATCGCACCGTCGTAGTCCTCGAGCAGCTCGACGCTGTTGCCGCCCCAGACCTCGAAGTCGCCGAGCCGCGCGACGAGGTCGGCGGCGCGGGCGGCCAGCGGATCGAGCGCGACGGGTTCGATCGCGCGCTCGGCGCGCATCTCGGCCTGCGCCTCCCGGACGTAGCGCGAAGCGCGCGCCTGCTCCTCGATCCTGCGGTGCGGGTAGTAGATGCGGCCGAAGAGCCAGTAGACGACGAGCCCCGCGACCGGCCAGAAGAACACGAGGAGCAGCCAGGTGCGCGCGGCAGCGGGCGTGCGCCGCTGCGGCACGTACACGAGCATCGCGATGCGGATCACCCATTCGGCGGCGAGATACGCGGTAGCCCAGCTCAGCATCGTCCTCTCCCGGCGCAGGCGGTAAACTTGCGCCGTCATTGTCGTCGCAAAGCGCCTCGTCATGAGCTCCAGACCGTTCGAGGTTCTCGGCATCCAGCAGATCGCGATCGGCGGGCTCGACAAGGCGCGCCTCAGGCGGCTGTGGGTCGACACGCTCGGCCTCGCGGTGGCGGGCGACTACAGGAGCGAGCGCGAGAACGTCGACGAGGACATCCTCGTCCTCGGCCATGGGCCGACGAAGGTCGAGGTGGATCTGATGCAGCCGCTCGACGCGGCGAAGAAGCCGGCGGTGCACGAGACACCGCTCAATCATGTCGGCCTCTGGGTCAACGATCTCAAGGCGGCGGTCGAATGGTTGACCGCGCGCGGCGTCCGGTTCGCGCCGGGCGGGATCCGCAAGGGGGCGGCGGGCCACGACATCTGCTTCATCCATCCGAAAGCGAGCGGCGATTTCCCGATCGCGGGCGAAGGCGTGCTGATCGAGCTCGTGCAGGCGCCGCCGGACGTGATCGCCGCGCTCGCGCCGGACGATTGACCGTAAGGAGAGGGGGGAACGATGAGGAGAATCCTGGTCCTGTTCGCGGCGCTCGCCGCCGCGGTTTCGGCCCACGCCCAGCAATGGCCGTCCAAGCCGATCCGCATGGTCGTGAACTTCCCGCCGGGCGGCGCTGCGGACCAGATCGCACGGGCCGTCGCTCCGCCGCTCGGCGAAGCGCTCGGCCAGCCCGTCGTGGTCGAGAACCGGCCGGGGGCGAACGGCAACATCGGCGCGGAAGCGGTGGCGAAATCGCCGCCGGACGGGTACACCCTCCTCATGTCCTCGGGCGGTGCGTTCTCGGTCAACCCGCACCTCTACACGAAGCTCCCGTTCGATCCGCTGAAGGATTTGGAGCCGATCGCGGCGGCGGCGCGGATCCTCGTATTCCTCGTGGTGAAGCCCGACCTTCCGGCGAAGACGGTCGAGGAGTTCGTCGCGCTCGCGCGCGCGAACCCGGGCAGGCTGAGCTACGGCTCGCCGGGAAGCGGCAGCTCGCCGCACATCGCCGGCGAGATGTTCAAGCGCGCGGCGAAGATCGACGTCGTCCACGTGCCGTACAAGGGGGCAGCGCCGGCGCTCACCGATCTTCTCGGCGGCCAGCTCGACTTCATGTTCGACCCCGGCATCGGGCTCGGCCAGGTGCGGGCGGGGAAGCTGCGGCTGCTGGCGGTCGGCAGCCCGAAGCGCTCGCCGCTCTTCCCCGACGTACCGACTGTCGCCGAGGCGGGGATAGTCGGGTTCGATGCCGACTCGTGGTTCGGCTTCTACGCGCCGGCGGGGCTGCCGCCGGACATCGCCGTGCGGCTCAACCGCGAGCTGAACCGCGCGCTGCAGACCCAGGCGGTGCGCGACCGGATCACGGCGATCGGCGGCGAGCCGGTGGCGATGAGCGCGGCGGAGTTCGCCGAGGTGCAGCGCAAGGACCGCGAGCGCTTCGGCACCGTCGTGCGCGAGGCCGGGATCAGGCTCGATTGAGCATGGCGCGCCGGATTTGAACGGTCGCCGCTGCCTTCGCGGCGTGCGCCGCGTGCCCGAGACGGCCTGATCCCCATCGCGCAGGGGATTTCGATACCATCCGTGCGATGCAGATCACGCGGCTCAAACTCACCAATTGGAAGAACTTTAAGACCGCCGATATCTTGCTTGGCGGGCGGGCGTTCTTGATTGGCCCGAACGCGTCCGGGAAATCGAATCTTTTGGACGTGTTCCGGTTCCTCCGAGACATAGCGAGCGAGAGTCTGCGCGCGGCGGTAAAGCGCCGGAGCGGGGTCTCCTCAATTCGATGCCTGTCGGCGACGCGCAACAACCGTGTCACGATCGACGTCGAGATGACGGATGACGACGGCACGCGCTGGCGCTACCGACTCGAGTTCGTCCAGGACAACAACCAGCGGCCGGTCGTCGCCGAGGAGGCCGTGTGGCGTGGCGAAAAGCAGATCCTCGACCGCCCGGACAACGAGGACCGAGCAGGACAGCGAGCGCCTGACAGAGACCGCGCTGGAACGACCATCGACGAACCATGCGTTCCGGGCAATCAGCACGTTTTTCAAGACGGTCACCTATCTCCATCTGATCCCACAGGCGGTTCGCGATCCGGCGGGATTCGCCTCGGGCCCTGTGCACGATGACCCGTTCGGCCGGGACATCTTGCTGCGGATCTGGAACACGAACCGAAAACCGCAGGGCGCACGCTTAAAGAAGATCGCCGAAGCCCTCAAGGCCGCGCTGCCCCAGCTCCAGACGCTCGACGTCGAGATGGACGACGCCGGCAAGCCGCATCTCGTTGCCGTGTACGCGAACTGGCGGGCGCAGGGCGCGAAGCAGCGCGAGAACCAGTTTTCCGATGGCACCATCCGACTTCTCGGGTTGCTCTGGGCGACGTTCGAGGGTACGGGACCGCTGCTGATCGAAGAGCCGGAGCTGTCGCTTCACCCGGAAGTAGTGCGGCGGTTGCCGTCGATGCTGGTGCGGATCAACCGGCTGCGCAAGGAGGCAGCTCGGCAGATCCTGATCTCGACGCATTCGCCAGACCTGTTGGGTGACAGCGGCATCCCGGCCGAGGAGGTGCTCGTTCTCAAGCCGACGGACCAGGGCACCGAGATCGAGGTCGCAAGCGACGCAGACAAGGCAGCCATGCGTTCGGGGCTCACCGCCGCTGATGTGTTGCTTCCGAAGTCGGCCCCGGCGAACGTGGATCAGCTCACGCTCGCGTTCTGAGCTCGAGTTGGTGAGCGCGCTCGTCGAGGGAGCAACGGACGAGATCGTGGCGCGACGCATCGTGGCGCATTGTGGCCATGATTTCGGCGTGTGCTACGGAAAACATGGCGTCGGATACATCCTGCAGCGATTGGGCGGCTTTGCGGCGGCGGCCAGTTATGGTCCACCACTCCTTGTCATGGTCGATCTGATGGACAGCGGCATCGCGTGCGCGCGGGACCTCGTTCCGACGCTTCTTGCAGATCGGCCCGCGCTCTGCATTCTCCGCGGGGTCGTCCGCGAGCTGGAGAGCTGGTTGCTCGCCGACCGGGAGGCGATCGCCGCTTACCTCGGACTCTCGCTCACGCGGATTCCGCGCGATCCGGAGGCGCTCCCCGATCCTAAGCAGAGTTCGTCAACCTGGCCCGCAACTGTCGCAGGCGGTCGCGGAGGGTGGCGATTGTGCCTGCGGATGGTATGAGTGCCTCAACCGGGCCCGACTACCTCGGTGCGATCGCCGAGCTGATCCGCGATCACTGGAACGTGGAGCGCGCGAGTGCTGTTGCTCCGAGCCTCGCTCGCTGTGTCGCCCGCCTCCGCGAACTTCCTGCTAACGATTGATCGGCGGAGCGTGAAGGACATTGGTTAGTTAGTTCGTCCGAGTGAAGCGCAACAAGTCCGGCGAGTCGGCAGCGTGCGTAAGGGTTCGCTCCACTATCCACCCGAACTCGCCGTGCGTTCAGCCGCCCGATGCGTTCTTGGTTCGTGATGGCCATGCCTGTTAATCCTCCCCGACCGCGGGCTTCAACTGCTCGAGCAACGGCGGCAATGCGAGCTGCACCGTGTCCCAGAGAATGTTGCGGTTGATGTCGAAGTACGCGTGTATCAGGCGATTGCGCATTCCGACGATCTGCGCCCAGGGCACTTCGGCCAGCTCTGCGCGCCCCGCCTCGCTGACCTTGCCCGCCGCCTCGCCCACCACCTCTACGGCGCGAGTCAGCGCGAGACGCAGCATCGCGTCGCGGTCCAGGTCCGCGCGTACGCGCCCCGCGATGAACGACAGCGCATGCTCGGACGCTTCGACCATGTGGGCGATGCGCCAGCGGTCATCCGGCGACATACTGGGGCTCCGCCGTGCGCACCACTTCGTCCCGGAAATGGCGGCTCAGATCCTGCGCGGTGCGCAGGTCCACTTTGCGCCCGCCCAGAAGCTGGGACAGCTCGATCTCGATCTGCGCGATGTCGAGCAGCGTCGGCCGCGCCTCGGGAAAGAACTCCACCAGCAGGTCGACGTCGCTGTCCGGCCGCGCCTTGCCTTTCAGTTGCGAGCCGAACAGCGACAGCCGGCGGATGCGATGCTGCTCGCAGATCCGTTTTAGGGCGTGCTCATCGACATTCAGTCGACGGCTCACTGCTTCGCGCCCTCCGGACGGTGCCGATCCCGCTGCGCGAGCCGGGTCCCGACGCGGTGGCCGTCGGCGACGATTAGCTCCAGCGCTCGCCGTCGGATGGCGTTCTTCTCAAGGTTCATGGCCGAAATTGTAATTAACCAGGCCGCCCTTCGGAAATGTTCACTGCCTCTGTTGTCAAAAAGCCGAAGCCTTCGGCTATCCCTCTGCCGCAAATAGACTCGGCTCTTGCGTCCTTGGGCGCTTTGATCGCCGATGCCGTGTTGCCTTCGCGCCTCAACGCTACTGGAACTCCACGATCGGCTGATCCACCGCGACGCTGTCGCCGGCCTTCGCCAGCAGCTTCTTCACCACCGCGTCGTTCTCGGCGCGCAGCACGTTCTCCATCTTCATCGCCTCGATCACCGCCAGCTTCTCGCCGGCCTTGACCTCCTGGCCGGGACTGACCGCGAGCTCGGAGAGGAGCCCCGGCATCGGCGAGAGCAGGAACTTCGACAGGTCCGGCGCCGGCTTCTGCGGCATGAGCGCCTGCATCCTCGCCGCGTGCTCCGTGAGCACGAGCGCCGTCGCGTCGACGCCGGCGTGAGAGAGGCGGTATTCCAGCCCGGCGCGCTCGATGCGGATGTTGATGTGCCTGCCGTTCAGCGTGCCCGAGAAAAGCGGTTCACCGAGCTTCCACCCGGACAGGACGGCGAGCGACTTGCCGTCGAGGAACACCTCCTGTCCGCCGGGAATCGAGCGGATGCGAACCGGGTGCGCCGCCCCGCGCAGCAGCACGACGCGCACGTCGCCGAGATCGCGCTCGTGCCCCGGCACCTGCCCCCCGATCTTCGCCGAGCGCTCGGCATAGCGCCAGTGCACCGCCGCCGCGACGCTGATGAAGAGGCTCGGATCCTCGATCGGCACCGCAGCGGGGACGTAGCCCTGCGGGAACTCCTCCGCGATGAAGCCGGTGTTGAAGTTGCCGCCCGCGAAGCGCGGATGGCGCGCCACCGCCGCGAGGAACGCCAGGTTCGACGCCGGCCCCCTGATCACGAACGCATCGAGCGCCTCGACGAGGCGCAGCCGCGCCTCGTCGCGGCTCGTCCCGTGGCAGATCAGCTTGGCGATCATCGAGTCGTAGTACATCGACACTTCGCCGCCCTCGAACACGCCGGTGTCGATCCGCACCGCGCCGGGCACCTCGGCCGGCGGACGGAACTGGACGAGCCGGCCGGTGGAAGGCAGGAACTTGCGCGACGGATCCTCGGCGTTGATGCGCGCCTCGATCGTCCAGCCGCGGAGCGGGACCTCCTCCTGCCCGAAGGGGAGCTTCTCGCCCGCCGCGACCCGGATCATCAGCTCGACGAGATCGAGCCCGGTGATCATCTCGGTCACCGGGTGCTCGACCTGGAGCCGGGTGTTCATCTCGAGGAAGTAGAAGCTGCGATCGGCGCCGACGACGAACTCCACGGTGCCCGCCGACCGGTAGTTCACCGCTCTTGCCAGCGCGACCGCCTGCCTCCCCATCGCGTGGCGCGTCTTCTCGTCGAGGAACGGCGAGGGCGCCTCTTCGAGCACCTTCTGGTGGCGCCGCTGGATCGAGCATTCGCGCTCCCAGAGGTAGACGACGTTGCCGTGCGCGTCGCCGAGCACCTGCACCTCGATATGGCGCGGCTCCTCGATGAACTTCTCGATGAAGACGCGATCGTCGCCGAACGCCGCCCGCGCCTCGTTCTGGCAGCTCGCGAATCCCTCGCTGGATTCGACGTCCGAGCGCGCGACTCGCAGGCCCTTGCCGCCGCCGCCGGCGCTCGCCTTGATCATCACCGGATAGCCGATCCTGCGCGCGATCTCGACCGCGTGCCCGGCGTCGCGGATGACATCGGTATAGCCGGGGATCGTTCTGACCTGCGCTTTTTCCGCGAGCTTCTTGGAGGCGATCTTGTCGCCCATCCCCGCGATTGCCCCGACGTTCGGGCCGATGAAGACTATGCCAGCCTTCTCCAGCGCGTTGGCGAACGCCTCGTTCTCCGACAGGAAGCCGTAGCCGGGATGCACCGCCTCGGCGCCGGTCTGCCGGCAGGCCTCGATGATGCGCTCGGCCACGAGGTAGCTCTGCGCGGAGGGCGGCGGCCCGATCGGCACCGCCTCGTCGGCGCGCGCGACGTGCAGCGCGTCGCGGTCGGCCTCCGAGTACACCGCGACGGTCCTGATGCCCATGCGCCGCGCGGTGCGGATCACCCGGCAGGCGATCTCGCCCCGGTTCGCGATCAGGATCTTCTTGAACATGTCGGTCACCACGATACGAGGGGGCGAAGGAGGGTTAGGGCCCCTCCGCCCCAACCTGCCGCTTCGCGTCGCCCCCGCGTGTTCCCCGAATTCCGGAAAGCGATGCTTTCAGCATCGGTTTCATCCTGGACCCAGCGCTCAGAGCGGGATGTTGGCGTGCTTACGCCAGGGATTCGCGAGCGTCTTCCCCTTGAGCATCGCGAGCGACCGGCAGATCCGCCGCCTCGTCTCGCGCGGCATGATGACGTCGTCGATGTAGCCGCGGTGGCCGGCGATGAAGGGGTTGGCGAACTTCTGCCGGTACTCCTCGGTGCGCTCGGCGATCTTCTGCGGGTCGCCGATGTCCTTGCGGAAGATGATCTCCACCGCGCCCTTCGGCCCCATGACCGCGATCTCGGCCGAAGGCCAGGCGAGATTGACGTCGCCGCGCAGATGCTTCGAGCTCATGACGTCGTAAGCGCCGCCGTAGGCCTTGCGCGTGATGACTGTCACCTTCGGGACCGTCGCCTCCGAGTACGCGAAGAGGAGCTTCGCGCCGTGCTTGATGATGCCGCCGTGCTCCTGGGCGGTGCCCGGCAGGAAGCCGGGAACGTCGACGAAGGTCAGGATCGGGATGTTGAAGCAGTCGCAGAAGCGCACGAACCGCCCGCCCTTGATCGAGCTCTTGATGTCCAGGCAGCCGGCGAGCACCAGCGGCTGGTTCGCGACGATCCCGACCGGCGCACCCGCCATGCGTGCAAAGCCCACCACGATGTTCTTCGCGTGCTCGGGCTGGATCTCGAAGAATTCGCCCTCGTCCACGACCTTCAGGACGAGCTCCTTGATGTCGTAGGGCTTGTTCGGATTGTCCGGGGCGAGGGTGTCGAGCGAGGGCACCTCGCGCTCGGAAGGGTCCTCGGTCGGCCAGACGGGCGGCTTCTCCCGGTTCGAGCCGGGGAGGTAGTTCATGAGCCGCCGGGTCATCATCAGCGTCTCGACGTCGTTCTCGAACGCGCGATCGGCGACGCCGGACTTCGTCGTGTGGGCGATCGCCCCGCCGAGCTCTTCCTGCGTCACCTCCTCGTGAGTCACCGTCTTCACCACCTCCGGCCCGGTGACGAACATGTAGGACGAGTCCTTGACCATGAAGATGAAGTCGGTCATCGCCGGCGAGTACACTGCGCCGCCCGCGCACGGGCCCATGACCAGCGAGATCTGCGGGATCACGCCCGAGGCGAGCACGTTGCGCTGGAACACCTCGGCGTAGCCGCCGAGCGAGGCGACCCCCTCCTGGATGCGCGCCCCGCCGGAATCGTTCAACCCGATCACGGGCGCGCCGACCTGCATCGCCTTGTCCATCACCTTGCAGATCTTCTCGGCGTGCGGCTCGGACAGCGCGCCGCCGAACACGGTGAAGTCCTGGCTGAACACGAAGACGAGCCGGCCGTTGATCGTGCCGTACCCGGTGACGACGCCGTCGCCGGGGATCTTCTGGTCCGCCATCCCGAAGTCGGTGCAGCGGTGCTCGACGAACATGTCCCACTCCTCGAACGAGCCCGCGTCGAGCAGGAGGTCGATGCGCTCGCGCGCGGTCAGCTTGCCCCGCGCGTGCTGCGCCCCGATGCGTCTTTCGCCGCCGCCGAGCCGAGCCTGCGCGCGCTTCTCCTCGAGCTGATGGATGATCTCCTGCATGACGTTTCCCCCCGAAGCCGTACGCGGTCGGCATTGGCCGGCCGCGGAGAATTCACGCGCTAGCGTTCAACAACTTCGCCGCCGCGGCGGCCGGCGTCATCGATCCGTTCGCCACCGCCTCGCGCATCGCAGCGAGCTCGCGCTTCACCGCGGGATGCTGATAGAACCGCGCGTGCAGCTCGTGCTCGACGAGCGCGCTCATCCAGTCGAGCGCCTGACGCTTGCGCTTCGCCGCGAGCGCGCCGCTCGCGGTCATCGTCGCGCGGAAGCGCTCGCACTCGCGCCAGAAATCGTCGATACCCTCGGCCTTCAGCGCGCTCAAGGTCACCACCGGCGCGGTCCAGAACGTCGCGGGGGACCCCTTCCCTTCCCCCGCCAGCGCCTGGTGGGGGCGCAGCATCGCGAGCGCGTTCTCGATCTGGCTGCGCGCGAGCTCGGCGGCCCTCCGGTCGATGTCGGCCTTGTTCACGGCGACGACGTCGACGAGCTCCACGATCCCGCGCTTGATCGCCTGCAGATCGTCGCCCGCGTTCGGCAACGCGACCAGCGCGAAGCAGTCGGTCATGCCCGCGACGGCGATCTCCGACTGACCGACGCCGACCGTCTCGACGATCACGACGTCATGGCCTGCCGCCTCGCACACGAGCATCGCCTCGCGCGTCATGTGGGCGACGCCGCCGAGCATGCCGCCGGACGGTGAGGGGCGGATGAACGCGTTGGGATCGCGCGAGAGCCGTTCCATCCGCGTCTTGTCGCCGAGGATGGAGCCGCCCGAGAGCGCGCTCGTCGGGTCGACCGCCAGCACCGCCACGCGCCGGCCCTGCCCGGTGAGGTGGAGGCCGAGGGTCTCGATGAACGTGGACTTGCCCGCGCCCGGCGCGCCGCTGATGCCGATGCGAAAGCTCCCGCCGGTATGCGGCAGCAGCGCTTCGAGCAGCAGCCCCGCCCGCGCCTGGTGATCGCGCCGCGACGACTCGAGAAGGGTGATGGCCTTCGCGAGCGCGCGCGGTTCGTGTGCGAGGACCCCGTCGGCGAGCTTGCGGTCGACAGGGTCGAGCCGGTCGCGCGCCGGGGGCGCGCGCAGCGCCGCCCTCATTACAGCGCGCCGGCTGCGACCCGCGCCTCGCGGATCGCCTTGAGCACCGTGCGCGCGGCGTCCGAGATCACCGTGCCGGGACCGAACACCGCCGCGACGCCGGCCTCCTTCAGGAACTCGTAGTCCTGCTGCGGCACCACGCCGCCGACCACGACCACGATCTCGGGCGCGCCCGCCCTGCGCAGCGCTTCCGCGAGTTGCGGGACCAGCGTCTTGTGGCCGGCAGCGAGCGTCGACACGCCGATCGCGTGCACGTCGTTCTCGATCGCCTGGCGGGCGCTCTCTTCGGGCGTCTGGAAGAGCGGGCCGATGTCGACGTCGAAACCGAGGTCGGCGAATGCGGTCGCGATCACCTTCGCGCCGCGGTCGTGCCCGTCCTGGCCGAGCTTCGCCACCATGAGCCGCGGGCGGCGCCCTTCCTCCGCCTCGAAGGCATCGATGTCGGCCCGGAGGGCGTTCCAGTTCGGGTCCTCCAGGAACGCCGCGCCGTAGACGCCCGACACCGTCTGGTTCGCCGCCTGGTAGCGGCCCCACACCCGCTCGAGCGCGTCGCTCACTTCGCCCACCGTGGCGCGGGCGCGGACCGCCTCGATCGAGACCGCGAGCAGGTTCCCCTTACCCGTGCGAGCGGCCTCGGCGAGCGCCGCGAGCGCCGCCTGCACCGCCTGCGGATCGCGCTTCGCCTTGACGGCCTTCAGGCGCCGGACCTGCGCCTCGCGGACCGCGGTGTTGTCGATCTCGCGGGTCTCGACCGGCGGCTCCTCGTCGAGCTGGTACTTGTTGACGCCGACGATCACGTCCTCGCCGCGGTCGATGCGCGCCTGCTTCTCGGCGGCGCACGCCTCGATCTTGAGCTTCGCCCATCCGGACTGCACGGCCTTCGTCATGCCGCCGATCGCCTCGATCTCCTCGATGATGGTCCAGGCCTTGTCGGCCATGTCCTGGGTGAGCTTCTCCATCAGGTAGGAGCCGGCCCAGGGATCGACCACCACCGGGATGTGCGTCTCCTCCTGGATGATGAGCTGGGTGTTGCGCGCGATCCGCGCGGAGAAATCCGACGGCAGCGCGATCGCCTCGTCGAACGAGTTGGTGTGGAGCGACTGGGTCCCGCCGAACACCGCGGCGAGCGCCTCGATCGCCGTGCGCACGACGTTGTTGTAGGGGTCCTGCTCGGTGAGCGACCAGCCCGAGGTCTGCACGTGGGTGCGCAGCATCAGCGAGCGCGGGCTCTTCGGGTTGAACGCCTTCATCATCCGCCACCACAGGAGCCGAGCCGCACGGAGCTTCGCCACCTCGAGGTAGAAGTTCATCCCGACGCAGAAGAAGAACGACAGCCGCCCGGCGAACTCGTCCACGTCGAGCCCGCGCGCGAGCGCCGCGCGCACGTACTCGCGCCCGTCGGCGAGCGTGAACGCGAGCTCGAGCGCCTGCGTCGCCCCGGCCTCCTGGATGTGGTAGCCGGAGATCGAGATCGAGTTGAACTTCGGCATGTGCCGGGTGGTGTGCTCGATGATGTCGGCGACGATCCGCATCGACCGCTTCCGGCGGGTAGATGTAGGTGTTGCGGACCATGAACTCCTTGAGGATGTCGTTCTGGATCGTCCCCGACAGCTCGGCCTGCTTCACCCCTTGCTCCTCGGCCGCGACCACGTACCCGGCGAGCACCGGCAGCACCGCGCCGTTCATCGTCATCGACACGCTCACGCTTCCGAGCGGGATGCCGTCGAAGAGGATCTTCATGTCCTCGACCGAGTCGATCGCGACGCCGGCCTTGCCGACATCGCCTTCGACCCGCGGGTGGTCGGAGTCGTAGCCGCGGTGAGTGGCGAGGTCGAAGGCGACCGACACGCCCTGCTGGCCGGCGGCGAGGTTGCGGCGGTAGAACGCGTTCGATTCCTCGGCGGTCGAGAAACCGGCGTACTGCCGGATGGTCCACGGCCGCACCGTATACATCGTCGCCTGCGGACCGCGCACGAACGGCTCGAAGCCCGGCAGCGTGTTCGCGTACGGCAGACCCTGCAGGTCGTCGGCGGTGTAGAGCGCCTTGACGTCGATGCCCTCGGGGGTGTGCCAGACGAGTCTGTCCGCCGAGCCGGCGGACTTCGCGGCTGCCTTGTCCCAGTCGGCGAGCGTGGCGATCTTCGGGATGCGGTCGTTCATGATCGGGGCCTCCGGATAGCGCAGCGCCAAGACTCTCTATTTTACGGGCGAACAGACATTACGACCCTACGCGCGAAGAGGGGGGTTGCGGGCGACCCGCGCCTACGGCGGCACGCCGCCGGCCTCGGCGGCGCAGCCAAGCGATGAGCGCGAGACCGCCCACGAGGACGACGGCGAACACCCACTCCTCGACCCGCTCGAAGTCGCCGAGCAGCCGCGTCAGCGCCTCGCCGAGAGCATAGCCGATACCGGCGACGAGGACGGCCCAGACGATCGCGCCGATCAGGTTGAAGAGCGCGAAGCGCACCCAGTGGACGCGGCTCATGCCGATCGCAATAGGCCCCACCGTCCGCAGGCCGTACATGAACCGCACACCAAGGATAAGCGGCGCGTCGTAGCGATCGAGTAGCTGGCGGACGCGCTCCGCGCCCGGCCGGAGCTGCGGCCAACGGGCAAGCACGCGATCGCCGGCAAAGCGGCCGACGAGGAAGTAGCACTGGTCGCCGAGAAACCCGCCCGCCGCCGCGATGGCGATGACCCACGGCAGGGCGAGATAGCCGCGATGGGCGGCGATTGCGGCGAGCGCGAGAATCGTTTCACCTTCGATCAGGCTGCCGACGAATACCGCGGAGTATCCGTACGATTGGACGAGCGAGGCGAGATCCATGGCGGGGCGCGACTATACGTCATCGCCGCGCGGCCGCTGCGATGGAGCGGTTGCCCGACCCTACGGCGGCGTGTAGAGTCCCGCGGCCTTCAACCCATCCCCGTGGAGATATCCCACATGCTCGGATCGTCCCTGCTTGGTCCGGCGATCGCGGTTCTCGCCGCGCTGTCGATCGCCGGCTGCTCCACCACCGCCCACACTTCGCTCGACAAGAGCTGGGTGGACCCGAAGCTGGCGGGCACGAAGTTCAGGAAGGTCCTCATCCTCACTATCGCGAGTGACGAGTTCGCGCAGGCGTACTTTCAAGAGGACATGGCCGCCGCGCTTCGGAAGCGCGGCGTCAACGCCGCCGCGTCGCAGGGTTATTTCACGCACCCCGGCCCGGCCGAGGAGGCGCGATTCAAGCGGGTCATCGCGGAATCGGACGCCGACGCGGTGTTGCTCGCGCGGGTGGTCGGCGTCGACGAAAAATCGGTAACGACCCCCGGGATGCTGATCGGTCCGGGCGGCGCACCGTACGCGGACCTCGTTGGAGTCGGCAACAACGTCGCCGCGTTCTTCGCGCCGACGCGCTACGTCCGTCCCAACGACTACACGCAAACCACCGTGCTGGTCGAGACGGTGCTTTACGAGAGGAAGGGCAAGCAGGCGGTCTGGTCGGCGCAGACGAGCACGAAGAACGCGCAGTCGGGCGACCTCAAGCCCGCCATCGCGCAGTTCGTCGACGTCCTCGCCGGCGCGATGGATCGCGATGGGCTGTTCTGACGAGGCGCCGCCGACGATGCAGCCGATCAGCATCGAGGACCTGCTCGGCGCGCCGTCGCCGGCGGCGCTCGATCGATCGTTCGTGCGGATCAGGGAGGCGGGGTGAGAGAGCGGCTTTCCGACACAGGGGCCGACTGAAGACGGACGACCGGGGACTGAAGTAACATTCTCTGACGGCAGGGCCGTCGATCCCCTGCCCCAAAGGAGGCGCCAATGTTCCGCTCGCTCGTCCGTGCCATCCCGCTCCTCGCGCTCGCAGTCGCCACCGGCGCGTGGGGGCAGTACCCGACCAAGCCCGTCACGATGATCGTGCCGTTTGCGGCGGGCGGGCCGACCGATACCGTCGCGCGCTCGATCGCGCAGGCGATGCAGACGACGCTCAAGCAGACGGTGATCGTCGAGAACGTCGGCGGCGCCGGCGGCACGATCGGCGTCTCGCGCGTGGCACGCGCGAGCCCCGACGGCTACACCATCTTGCTCTATCACATCGGCATGGCGACTGTGCCCGCGCTGTATCGCAAGCTCACGTTCGATCCGCTGAAGGACTTCGCCTACATCGGCCTCGTCACCGAGGTGCCGATGACGATGGTCGCGCGCCAGAACCTTCCGCCGAACAACTTCAAGGAGTTTCTCACTTACATCAAGGCGAACAAGACCAAGGTGTCCTACGGCAACGCGGGCCTCGGCTCGGCGTCGCATCTCTGCGGGCTGCTCTTCATGAGCACGATCGAGACCGACTTCACCACCGTCCCGTACAAGGGCACCGCGCCGGCGATGAACGATCTGCTCGGCGGCCAGATCGACTTCATGTGCGACCAGACGACCAACACCACCTCGCAGATCAAGAGCGGCAAGATCAAGGCGTACGCCGTCACCACCGCGAAGCGCGTGCCCTCGTTCCCGAACCTGCCGACGATGCAGGAGGAAGGCCTGAAGGGCTTCGAGGTCTCGGTCTGGCACGCGATGTACGCGCCCAAGGGCACGCCGCAGCCGGTGGTCGATGCGCTCGTCAAGGCGAACCAGGCCGCGCTCAAGGACGAGGGCGTCATCAAGCGCTTCGCCGACCTCGGCACCGAGCCGGTTTCGGCGGACAAGGCGACGCCTGCTTACCTGCAGAAGTTCCTGGCCGCGGAAATCGCGAAGTGGGGCCCGATCATCCAGAAGGCCGGGCAATACGCCGATTGACGTGACGCGGCTCGCCCGGCTCGGCGCGCTCGTAGCGCTGCTGCTTGCGGCGCCGGCCGCCGCACTCGCCGACGAGGCCCTCTGGTCGCAGCTGCGATCGGGGGGCTTCGTCATCCTGATCCGCCACGCGCTCACCGATCCGGGCGCGGGCGATCCGCCCGGTTTCAGGCTCGGGGACTGCAAGACCGAGCGCAACCTGAATGCGGCGGGGCTCGCCGAGGCGAAACGGCTCGGCGAAGCATTCCGCCGGTACGACGTGCCCGTCGCGCAGGTCCTCTCGAGCGAGTGGTGCCGCTGTCGCGACACCGCGCGGATCGCCTTCGGCACCTACGAAGTCTGGCCGGCGCTCAGCAACCTCTTCGGGCGGCCCGAGAACGCGGAAGCGCAGAAGCGCGCGATGCTCGAGCGCGCGAGCCGATTCCAGGGACCCGGCAACCTGGTGCTCGTCTCCCACGGCAGCACGATCTCGCCCGTCGCGGGCGTGAGCCCGGCACCGGCCGAGATGGTCGTCATGAAGCCCGGCGGCGCGGGCAAGCTCGATCTGGTCGGCCGGATCCCTGTCGCGCCGGGCTGATCACTCGGCGAGGAAACCGGCGATCGCGCCGGCGATCGCGCCGGGCGCCTCCTCGGGAATGAAGTGCCCGCAGTCGACGCCGAAGCCGCGGACGTCGCGCGCGTACTGCCGCCAGACGTCGAGCGGATCCGCCTCCCTCGTACGGGCCCGCAGCGTCGCCGACCAAATCGCGAGCGCGGGGCACTCGATCTTCCGCGCCGCGGCAAGATCGGCGCGGTCGTGCTCGTCGTCGAGTGTCGCGCCGGCGCGGTAGTCGGCGCACGTCGCGGCGATCACCTCCGGCCGCCGGAAAGCGCGCTTGTACTCCTCGAGCGCGTCGGCGAGCGCCGCCGGATCGCGCGCCCACTTGTGGCACAGGTACTCCAGCCAAAGGTCCGGATCGCTGCTGATCAGCCGCTCGGGCAGCCCGCCGCCCTGCGCGAGGAAGCCCCAGTGGAAGGTCTTGACCGCGAACGAGCGCGTCGCCGCGGCCCACGTGGCCCCGGTCGGCAGGATGTCGAGAGTCACGAGCTTCGTCACCGCTTGCGGATGGTCGAGCGCGAGGCGGTAGGCGACGCGCGCACCGCGGTCGTGGCCGACGACCGCGAAGCACTGGTGCCCGAGCGCGCGCATGAGCGCGACGCATTCGGTCGCCATTGCGCGCTTCGAGTAGTTCGCGCTGTCGGCCGCCGGCGGCGGCGCATCGCTCGCGCCGTAGCCCTTGAGATCGGGCGCGACGACCGTGAACCGCTGCGCCCAGTCGGGCGCGAGCCGTCGCCAGATGAGATGCGTCTGCGGGTAGCCGTGGAGCAGCAGCACGGCAGGCCCGTCGCCCGCCGTGTGCACGCTGAGATCGACCCCAAGGGCGGCGACGCGCGCCGTCGTAAAACCCTCGATCATCGCGTCAGACCACGCCGTGCTTCTTGAACCAGGCGAGCATGCGCTTCCAGCCGTCCTCGGCCGCCTCCTTGCGGTAGGTGTTCCGGTAATCGGCGTGGAACGCGTGCGGCATACCCTCGTACACGTGGATGATCGATTCCTTGTCCTTCCCGAAGGCGATCAGCCCCGAGCGCATGCGATCGATGTGCTGGATCGGAATGCCCCCATCGGCACCGCCATACAGGCCAAGCACCGGCGCATTCAGCTTGTCGGTGATGTCGATCGGCGTCGTCGTGATCCCCGGCGGGGCCGGCGAAAAGTGGCCGTACCACGCGACGCCGGCCTTGATCCTCGGGTTGTGCGCGACGTACATCCATACCGTCCGGCCGCCGCGGCACATACCGGTGATCCCGAGCTTGTTCACGTTCGCATTGGGCTGCTTCCCGACCCAGGCGACGAGCGCGTCGAGATCGGCGAACGCCTGCTGATCGGTGAGCGAGTTGGCGGCGGCGAGCACCTGCTTGATGTCCGCGACCTTGGAGAGATCACCCGACCGGAAGTAGGGATCGGCCGAGATCGCGAAATAACCGGCCTTCGCCAGCCGCCGGGCGATGTCTTTCTGGTATTCGTGCAGACCGAAGACTTCCGGAATCACGATGATGACCGGGAACTTGCCGGCCTTCTTCGGCGCGGCGGTGTACGCGGGCATCTGGCCGCCAGGGACGGGGATCGTCACGTCCGCAACGACGAGCCCGGCGGTCGAAGTCTTGATCGCCTGCTGCGCCATCAGCGGCCCGGCCGCGAGCGCGAAACCCGTGGCGGCGCTCGAGGCGATGAAGGCCCGGCGCGTGAACGGTACGGCCGGGACGAGGCTTTCGAGATCGGGCTGGTCGAATCGCTTTTCGTCTTGCATGCACTTCCTCCGGTGGTGCTCGTTCGCGGCGGCTGCAATGCCGCGAAGCGAATGGATTCTGCCAGCTTCCTATTCCTCCTCCACAAGGTTTCGTCCGCCCCCCGACCTCGGCGAACTGGGATTACCCGGGCGACGTGGACGCCGTGCTCGCGGTGCTCGGCAGCAAGCGGCCCGCGGTCTTCCGCGGGTGAAGTTCGCCTACGGTCAGGCGTCGAGCGCAGCGAGTCGTGGTGGTGCCGGCCGCTGCGCTGGCCCGAATTGCGGCGGGGAGACCGCGGCGTTCGCTGCGGTGAGCGGGAGCCCGCGGGAGTCGCGGGACATGGCCGCGAAGAATCCGCCGCCGGCGCGGCTCTGTCAAACCCGGCTACCGCGGCGCGGCAGCGCTACTTTTTGACTTCGACCTGTCCCTTCATCGTCGGGTGGAGGCTGCAGACGTAGTCGAACAGCCCTTCCTTGTCGAAGCTGAGCGCGGCCTTCTGGCCGCGCAGCAGGACGCCGGTCTTGCGGCCCGCCACCGAGACCTGGTGCGGGGAGTCGTCGGCGTTGGTCCAGTTCACCGACTGGCCCGGCGCGACCGTGATCTTGCCGGGTCCGAACACGAACCCCGCGATGTTGACTTGCGTTGCGGCGGGCGCCGCCGGCTTCGCCGTCGTCGCGGCCGGGAAGGTGCCGTCCAGCTTGGCGAGGGTGATCACGAAGTCCTGCTTCTCGTGCGGCTTGTGGCACTCGAAACAGGCCTTGATGTTCGCGTTCGCCTTCGGGTTGACCCGCATGTCGGCGGTGAACGCCGCGTACTCCCACTCGCCGTTGCGCCACTCGGCCGGATACTCCGTGCCCCAGCCGGTGCGTTTCTCCATCACTACATGACCGACGATGTCTTTCTTCTGGAACCGGCCGTCCGGGCCCTTGATCGGGTTGCCCTGGGCGTCGGTCTCGACGCTCCACTGCACCAGCGTGATCACCGCGCCGCTCGGGACGCCCTTGCCCTTGCGCACCGCCTCGATCACGTCGGCCTGGGTGTAGAACTCGCGGTACTGCTTGATGTCCGGGCGGTCGACCGTGCCGTAGCGCTCGCCCTTCAGGTAGTTGAACGGCGGGGCGATCTTCTCGGGGCCGGCGAGCGCAGTGCCGGCGGCGGTGACGGCGATGGCGAGGACTGCTGCATGGGGGATGCGCACCTTCATGGCAAGTCTCCTCCTCCTGTGAACCCGTTACCAATATACGCCGTGGCCGTTGCGCCGGATGCGGCCCGCCGCCCCGGATGTCAGTCAACAGCGGACACCCGCCCGGAATTCCTCGACGCGAGCTTCTCGGAGCGGCCGCTCGGCGCTGAAAGAAGAAGCGGAGGAGGCGCCGGTCAGCGAACGAACACGCGCGCGCCAACGATCAGGATGATGAGGAAGAGGCAGGTGAGGAAGATGATGGCACCGCGGCGGGTCTTCGCCCGCTTCTCCGTCGCTTCGGCACGCTCCGCCTCCAGCAGGTCGGCGATCCGCGACCATTTGTCTTCTCCAGCACCCGGTGGCGCTTGCGCCGCCGGGTGGTCCCAGCCGAGCACGGTCGGCGCATCGAGCGGCGACACGGCGCGGAGCTCGCCCCGCGAGGGCGGCGCGGACCTGCTGCCGTGATGAGGCGCCGAGCCGGTGGGCCCGGCCGCGTCGACCCGCGGCGTTTCACCTTGGCGGCGACCTCGCGTCGCGCTGCCTGGAGTAGCGCGCGCTCCCTATCGCTCAAGCTCTTGTCGCTCATCGGCAGAATTCTGCGGTCCCCGGCGCGCCCCCGTCCATAGCCGGCCGCCGCAGGGCGGAGGCGGAATTCACGCCGGCGGGCGCAGGTGGGCCGTTGCTTCCTCCTCCACGCGCTGCCAGATCTCGAGCGCCATGGGCGACTCGCTCTCCTCCAGCAGGTGGCCGACGAGCCCGACCGCTCGCGCCATGACCCCGAAACCGCGGACGATCTTGTCCGAGAAGCCGAGCTCGCAGCAGATCGGACCGATCGCCCCGGTCGCGTTGATCGGGAGCGAGCGACCCGATACGCGCTCGGCCTCGGCGCCGATGCGCTTCATCAGCTCCACGTAGCTCCCGGCGAGACCGTTCTCGGCGGCGAGTTCGAAGAGCCGTGTCGTGCGCGGGTCGACCGGCTTGTGGACCGGGTGGCCGAGCCCCGGGATGATCTCCTTGCGCGCGCGGTAGTCGGCGACGGTCCGGCGCGCGATCTCGTCGAGCTCGGCGGGGGTCACCGCGCGCGCGCGCTCGCGCGGCAGCGCCTCGTACAGCATGCGCGCGGCGCCTTCCATGCTGCCGACGAACACGGTGCCGAGGCCGCACAGCCCCGCGGCGACCGCGGCCTGCAGCGACTCCGGCGCGCCGGCGTAGGTGAGGCGCGCCGCGATCGCGCTCGGCGTGATGCCATGCTCGACGAGCGTCACCAGGATCGCGTTGAACACCGTCGACTCCTGCGGCGTCGGCAGGCGTCCGGCGACCTCGAGAAACGCCATGTCGCCGAGGTTGATCCGGCCGAGGAGCTCGCCCGGCAGGTCCATGCCGCGGACGACGATGCGATCGGGCGTGCTCCAGCCGAGGTCGCTGCGGATGGGCTTCGCTATGCGGGCCATTGGTCGAGTCCTTTCAGATCGGGTCCCACGAGAAGACATCGGCGGAGACCTCGAGCGGTGCGAAGCTCGGACGAAGCGCCGGCAGCGCGTGCTCGGCGATGGCCTCGGCGGTCCAGCCCTCGGCCCGGTGGACCGAGCGCACCGGGCGCGGCTGGCTCATCAGGAAGATCTCGTTCGCGCGCACCGCGAAGATCTGGCCGGTGACGTCCCGGGCTGCGTCCGAGGCGAGGAACACCGCCATCGGCGCGATCTTCCCGGCCTCCATCCGCTGCAGCTTGGCGACGCGCGCTTGCGCCTCCGGGCTCTCGGCCGGGATCGACGCGATCATGCGGCTCCAGGCGAACGGCGAGATGCAGTTCGACCGGACGTTGAACCGTTGCATGTCGAGCGCGATCGACTTCGAGAGCGCCGCGACGCCGAGCTTCGCCGCGGCGTAGTTCGCCTGGCCGACATTCCCGATCAGGCCCGAGGTCGAAGTCATGTGGACGTACGCGCCGCTTTCCTGCGCGCGAAAATGCGTCGCCGCCGCGCGGCTCACGTAGAAACTCCCCATGAGGTGGACCTGGATCACGGCCTCCCAGTCCTCGACCGTCATCTTGTGGAACAGGCGGTCGCGGAGGATGCCGGCGTTGTTGACGACGCAGTCGACCCGGCCGAAGGCGTCGAGGGCGGTCTCCACGATGCGGTTCGCGCCGGCCCATGTCGAGACGCTATCGGTGCTCGCCACGCCGGCGCCCCCGCCGGCCCGGATCTCGCCGGCGACCCGCTCGGCCGGCCCCTGATCGGCGCCCTCGCCGGCGAGCGACGCGCCGATATCGTTGACGACCACCTTGGCGCCCGCCGCCCCCATCGCGAGCGCGATCTCGCGACCGATTCCGCCGCCCGCCCCGGTGACGATCGCAACCTTGCCCTCGAGCATCTCCACCTCCCGCCCGGTCACATCAGGATCACGTCGAACTGCTCCTGCGTGTAGCTCGTCTCGACCTGCATCGATACCGGCTTGCCGATGAAGTCGCCGAGCATCGCGAGCGACTGCGACTCCTCCTCGAGAAAGAGGTCGATGACGCTCTGCGAGGCGAGGATCCGGAACTCGCGGGCGTTGAATTGCCGCGCCTCGCGCAGGATCTCGCGCAGGATCTCGTAGCACACGGTGCGCGCGGTCTTGACGATGCCCCGTCCGGCGCAGGTCGGGCAGGACTCGCACAGCACGTGCTCGAGCGACTCGCGGGTGCGCTTGCGCGTCATCTCGACCAGGCCGAGCTGGGTGAAACCGTTGAGGGTCATCTTCACCCGGTCGCGCGCGAGCGCCTTCTGCAGCTCCGCGAGCACCGCCGCGCGGTGGTCCTCGTTCTCCATGTCGATGAAGTCGAGCACGATGATGCCGCCGAGGTTGCGCAGCCGCAGCTGCCGCGCGATCACCTGCGCCGCCTCCAGGTTCGTCTTGAAGATCGTGTCGTCGAAGTTGCGCAGGCCCACGAAGCCGCCGGTGTTGACGTCGATCGTCGTCATCGCCTCGGTCTGGTCGACGATGAGATAGCCGCCGCTCTTCAGCTCGACGCGGCGCGCGAGCGCCTTCTCGATCTCCTCCTCCACGTTGGCGAGGTCGAAGAGCGGTCGCTCCCCCGCGTAGTGCTCGATCCTGGGCAGCACCTTCGGCACGTAGTCGCTCGCGAACGCCTGCAGCCGCGCGAAGTTCTCGCGCGAGTCGACCACGACCCGCGTCGTATCGTCGTGGACGAAGTCGCGGAGCACGCGCTGCGCGAGCACGAGGTCCTGGTGCAGGAGGGCGGGCGCGTGCGAGGTCTGGGCGCGCTCGCGGATATAGCCCCAGAGCCGCCGGGAGTAGGCGACGTCATTCGCGAGGTCGGCGTCGGTGGCGGACTCGGCGACGGTGCGGATGATGTACCCGCCGCGCTCCTCGGGGGGCAGGAGCTGCTGGAGCTTCTCGCGCAGGAGCTTGCGGCCGCTCTCGTCCTCGATGCGCTGCGAGATGCCGATGTGCGAGTCCTGCGGCAGGTAGACGAGCAGGCGCCCCGCGATCGAGATCTGGGTCGAGAGACGCGCACCCTTGGTGCCGATCGGATCCTTCACCACCTGCACCATGAGGGGCTGCCCCTCGGCGAGGATCCTCTCGATCGGCCGCGTCGTCGCGCCCGATTCGCCGTTCTGCCGCTCCTCCCAGATGTCGGCGACGTGCAGGAACGCGGCGCGTTCGAGGCCGATCTCGACGAACGCCGACTGCATGCCCGGCAGCACCCGCACCACCCGCCCCATGTAGATGTTGCCGACGAGACCGCGGCTCGCGGTGCGCTCGATGTGCAGCTCCTGGACGACGCCGTTCGCCATGACCGCGACGCGAGTCTCCTGCGGCGTGACGTTGATCAGGATCTCTTCGGCCATGGGGGGCGAAGCTTAACCCGGAAGGGCGGCGCATTCACCGCAAAGCCGCGACTCCTGCGGCGAGCGCCCTAGGCGAGACGCGACTGGAACTTGCGCAGCAGGCTCGCCGTCTCGTAGAGCGGCAGGCCCATCACGCCGGTGTAGCTGCCGAGTATCTCGGGGATGAACGCGGCCGCCCGGCCCTGGATCGCGTAGCCCCCGGCCTTGTCGTAGGGCTCGCCCGTGGCGACGTATTCCTCGATCTCGCCTTCGCTCAGCTCCCGGAAGCGCACCACGTTCTCGTTCACGAGGGCGTCGAGCGCGGACTCGTGCTTGAGGACCACCGCGGTGAGCACGCGGTGCTCACGCCCCGACAGCTCCTTCAGCATCTCGATCGCAATGGCGCGATCGGCGGGCTTGCCGAATATCCGGTCGCCCAGGCACACGGCGGTGTCGGCGGCGAGCACCGGGAAGCGCGGCAGGGTCCGCTGCGTCACCCGGAGCCAGCCGGCTTCCGCCTTCTCCATGGCGATCCGCTGCACGTAGGCATCCGGCACTTCGCTCGCGTGCGGGGCCTCGTCCAGATCGCGGCCGCGCAGGCCATGCTCGCGGAAGAGCAGCACCTCGAACGGGACGCCGATCTGCTTCAACAGCTCGCGGCGGCGAGAGCTGCGCGAGGCGAGGTAGATGCGCGGCAGGCTCGACGACGGCACCGGGGGACCCTATTCGCGATGGTACGGGTGATTATCGAGTATCGACAGCGCCCGATAAAGCTGCTCCGCCAGCACTATGCGAACGATTGCATGCGGCAGCGTGAAGCTTGAGAGCCGCAGCTGCAGGTCGGCCGACTGTCTGAGGGCGGGGTGGAGCCCATCCGGGCCGCCGACGAGGAACGCGGCATCGCGCCCCTCGGCGAGCCACCCCTCGAGGCGCCGGGCGAGGTCGGCGGTCGTCAGGTCCCGGCCGCGCTCGTCGAGGACGATGCGGCGGCAGCCCGGGGGCAGGGCCGCGGCGATCCGCTTGGCCTCGCCGGCGAGCGCCTGGGCGACGGTCCGGGTCGGGCCGCGGTGCTCGGGCCGGACCTCGGCCAGCTCGAGGCGGGCCTTCCGCGGAAAGCGTCGGGCGTACTCGGCGAACCCGTCGTCGACCCAGTGGGGCATTCGTTGCCCCACCGCGACGACTATCAGCCTCATACGCTAGACCGCGGGTCGCGCGACGGACTTCGGCTTCGCTCGGACGCGCTTCGCTCGCGGCTTCGGCTCGCCCCAGAGCTCCTCGAGGTTGTAGTACTCGCGGATCGCGGGCTGCATGATGTGGACGACGATGTCGCCCAGGTCGATCAGGACCCATTCGCCGGCGGCTTCGCCCTCGGTGCCGTAGACCTTCTCGCCGAGGGACTTCGTCCGCTCCTGCACGCGGCTCGCCAGCGCCTTGGTCTGGCGCGCCGACTCGGCGGTGGCGATGATGACGCGGTCGAACAAGCTGGAGAGATGGGTGACGTCGAATGCCGCGATGTCGCGCGCCTTGACGTCCTCGAGCGCGGCGATCACCGCCTTCTGCTTCTTGCGGATGTCCATCAAGCGGTTCTTCCGTCCTCCGAGTAGAGCCGGTGCGCCCGAATATAGGCGAGAACTTCCGGCGGTAGCAAGTAACGCGCGCTCGCGCCCGAAGCGAGCCGCTTGCGGATGTCGGACGCCGAAATGGCGAGGAGCGACATCGGGAACACGACCATCCGGCCGGCCGGCGCCGCGCGCAGCGCCGCGGGCTCTCCCGCGCGCCGGCGCCACTCCTCGGCGACGGCGGCGGGGAGGGCGTCGGGCACGAGCGAATAGCCGGGGCGCGCGCCGATCGCGAGATGCGCCCGGTCCGCAAGCTCGCGCCACTCGCGCCACGTATCGAGCTTGTGGAGCTGGTCCGCGCCGATGATCAGCACGAGCGGCACATCGGCTCCCAGCTCTGCCCGCAGCCGCCGCAAGGTGTCGATCGTGAACTGCGCGGTGGTGTCGAGCGCCTCGGCATCGTCGACGGCGAAGCGCGGGTTGTCGCGGACGGCGAGCTTCACCATCTCGAGGCGGTGGTGCGCGGGCGTGCGCGGCGCGGCGCGGTGCCCGGGACTCCCCGACGGGATCCAGCGTACGCGCTCGAGGCCGAGGTGCTCCGCCGCCTCTTCGGCAAGGCGCAGATGGCCGTGGTGCACCGGGTCGAAGGTGCCGCCCATCAGACCGAGGGGCGCGGCTGCTGGCACTCGTTCAGGTCTGGCGCGCGGCGGCGACCGGCAGGTACCGCAGGCGCTTCATCGCGTCGGAATCGAAGAGCCGCGGGTTGTCGAGGTAGTCGAGCAGCATCGCGGTCGCGTCGACGCCCCAGAAGAGATGTTCGTCGACGACGAACGTCGGGACGCCGAACACGCCGGCGCGGATCGCCGCGTCGGTATTCTCGCGGAGCGCGGTCTTGACCGTTGCGCTTGCGGCGAGCAGTTCCGCACCGGCCATGCCCACCGCGTCGCACAGGGCCTTCCATTCGTCGGTCGGCGAGCGGCCCTCGGCCCAGATGAAGTCGAAGATCTTTTTCACGGCGTGGCAGGTGCCGCCGCAGGCGATCGCGAGTCGGAGCGCGTGCAGCGAGTTGAACGGATGCCCCGGCGGGTACTTCATCGGGATGCCGTGCCGGTCGGCGTACCACTGGGTGTGGCGGTAGGTGTGGATGCGCTTCGGCTCGATCTCCGCCGGGCCCCGGTGGCCAAAGTGGTTGAGCAAGCCGGCGAAGAGCACCGGCCTGATCTCGAGGTCCGGGCGCTGAAAGATGCTCGGGTGGTCGGCGAACTGGAGATAGCTGAACGGCGAGACGAAATCGAAGTGCCAGACGAGCCGACCCATCAGCTCCTCACCTGGCCGGTCCCCAGCACGACGTACTTCTGCGAGGTGAGCCCCTCGAGCCCCACCGGCCCGCGCGCGTGCAGCTTGTCGGTGGATATTCCGACCTCGGCGCCGAGGCCGTACTCGAAACCGTCGGCAAATCGCGTCGAGGCATTCGCCATCACCGAGCTCGAATCGACCTCGCGCAGGAAGCGCTGCGCGCGCGCCTCGTCCTCGGTCACGATGGCGTCGGTGTGCTGCGAGCCGTACTTCGCGATGTGGTCCATCGCCTGGTCGATGTCCTTGACCACTCGGACGTTGAGGATGGGCGCGAGGTATTCGGTGTACCAGTCCTGCTCGGTCGCGGGCCTCATCGGCGCGAAAGCGCGCGCCGCTTCGTCGCCGCGCAGCTCCACGCCCTTCTCGCGGTAGATTCTCGCGAGCGCCGGCAGCACCTGCGGCGCGATCGCCTCGTGGACGAGCAGCGTTTCCATGGTGTTGCAGGTGCCGTAGCGCTGCGTCTTCGCGTTGTCGGCGATCCGCACCGCCTTCTCCACGTCGGCGCGGTCGTCGACGTAGACGTGGCAAACGCCGTCGAGGTGCTTGATCATCGGAATGCGCGACTCGGCCATGACGCGCTCCACGAGCGACTTCCCGCCGCGCGGCACGATGATGTCGACGTACTCGCTCATGCGCAGCAGCTCGCCGACCGCCGCGCGGTCGGTCGTCTCCACCACCTGGACGGCGTCCTCCGGCAGTCCCGCCGCGCGCACGCCTTCCCGCACGCAGGCGGCGATTGCCTGGTTGGAGCGGATCGCCTCCGACCCGCCGCGCAGGATGCAGGCGTTGCCCGACTTGAGGCACAGCGCCGCCGCATCCGCGGTCACGTTCGGGCGCGACTCGTAGATGATGCCGATGACGCCGAGGGGCACCCGCATGCGGCCGACCTTGATGCCGGTCGGACGCTCGCGCAGCTCGGTGATTTCGCCGACCGGGTCGGCGAGCGCGGCTACCGCCTCGACTCCCTCCGCGATTCCCTCGACCGACTCCGGGGTGAGCGTCAGCCGGTCGATCAGCGCCGGCTCGAGCCCTGCGGCCCGTGCCGCCGCGACGTCCGCGGCATTGGCCGCGGCGAGCTTCGGCCGCTCGCGCCGGACCGCCGCCGCGATCGCCGCCAGGGCGCCGTTCTTGGTCGCGGTGTCGGCCCGCGCGAGCGCGCGCGAAGCCGCGCGGGCGCGGCGGCCGACCTCCTGCATGTATCCCTTCACGTCCATGGCGGGAAGTTTAGTGGAAAGCCCGGGCGGCGGAGCGCGCCGCTGCGCAGCAGCGAAGCGGCCCGTTGACGGGTGAGTGGCTCGCCCGCATACTGGCTGCGCCGCTGCAGAACGCTGGAAGACGACGCTCCCGCCGTCATTCCGGGCGCGAGCGGGGTTCGCACCCTGGACGGTCGAGGGCGGCACCACAAAATCCGAAGGAGGAGGCTGGAAATGAAGCGCAGAACGTTCCTGAAGGCGGCCGGCGCCGGCGTCACGGCGGTCGGCATCGAGGGCATTCTCACCGCGCACCGCGCCCCGGCGTTCGCGCAAGGCACCACGCTCCACATCCTGCGGTGGAACGACTTCGTTCCGGCGGCCGACGAGATCTGGCGCAAAGAGTACGTGCCGGTGGCGGCGAAATCGCTCGGGATCAAGCTCAACGTCGAGACGATCAACGCCAACGACATCCCGGCGCGCGCCACCTCCGCGATCCAGTCGGGCAACGGTCCCGACATCATCATGCTGCTCAACAACTACCCCCACCTGTACGCGGATTCCGGGGTCGACGTGAGCGACATCGCCGAGGAGGTCGGCAAGGCGCAGGGCGGCATCTACTCGCTCCCGCAGGCGCTGTGCAAGGTCGGCTCGCGCTGGGCGGCGATGCCCTGGTCCACGGTCCCGGCGCTCATTGCCTACCGCAAGTCTTGGTTCGACGAGGTCGGCGCGAAGAGCTTCCCGACCACCTGGGACCAGTACCGCGAAGTCGGCAAGAAGCTCAAGGCGGCCAAGCGCCCGATCGGCCAGACCCTCGGCCACACCTTCGGCGATGCGCCAACGTTCACGTATCCCTTCCTGTGGTCGTACGGCGGGCAGGAGATCGACAAGGCCGGCAAGGTGGTGCTCGAATCGAAGCAGACGATCGAGTCGGTGAACTTCATGGCCGGGTTCTGGAAGGACGCGCACGACGAGGGCGGCCTCGCCTGGGACGACACCAACAACAACCGCGCGTTCCTTGCGGGCGAGATCTGCGCGTCGCTCAACGGCGCGTCGATCTACGTCGCCGCGCTGCGCGGCAAGGACAAGTTCAAGACCGAGAAGGGCGCGCCGCTGCACACCGACATCCTGCACGCGCCGCTGCCCAAAGGCCCCGCCGGGGACGCGCCGTACCACACCGCGTTCACGCACATGGTGATGAAGTACTCCAAGAACCAGAAGGCCGCCAAGGACTTCCTGCGCTGGGCCCACACCAAGGATACCTACGAGAAGTGGTTCATCGTGCAGAAGGGCTTCGCGATCGCGCCGACGCGCGACTGGGAGAAGCACCCGATGTGGAAGGAGGACCCGGTGATGCTGCCGTTCAGCAAGGCCTCGCTGACGGGTCGCGCCATGGGCTATGCCGGCGAGCCGAACAAGAAGGCGGCCGAGGTCTGGAACAAGTACATCATCACCGACATGTACGCCCAGGTCGCGAACGGCAAGATGAAGGCCGAGGACTCGGTCAAGTGGGCCGCGGGCGAGCTGCGCAAGGTCTACGGCTGATCGTCGGGCGCTGAGGGCTCCGGTGGTGGCGGGTTCCGGGAGCGCCGCGAGCGCGGCGCTCCCCGCCGATCGCATCGTCGTTTCGCGCTGGACGCGCCTGCTCGAGAATCAGCGCGTCCTCGCCGTGGCGCTCCTCGCGCCGGGCGTGATCATCCTCACCATCTTCATCGCCTATCCGTTCGTGATGGCGATCTGGTTCGCGCTGACCGACATCAGCGTCGGCGTAGCCGGCAAGTTCGTCGGGATCGAGAATTTCAGCAAGGCCTGGGAGGACACGATCTTCCAGACCGCGTTCAGGAACACCTTTTTCTACACGTTCTGGGCGACGGTGTTCAAGCTGTCGCTCGGGATGTGGCTCGCGCTGCTCCTCAATCGCCACTTCAAGTTCAAGCGCCTGATCCGCGCCTCGATGCTGCTGCCGTTCATCATCCCGACGGTGCTCTCGACCTTCGCCTGGCGCTGGATGTTCGACCCGACCTTCAGCGTGATCAACTGGACGCTCTATCACGCCGGCTGGATCACCGACCGGCTGCCCTTCCTGTCGAACGGCGACTGGGCGATGTGGTGCGCGATCCTCGTCAACACCTGGCGCGGGATGCCGTTCTTCGCCATCACGCTGCTCGCCGGGCTGCAGACGATCAACCCCGATCTGCACGAGGCGGCGGCGCTCGACGGCGCGAACGCCTGGCACCGGTTCTGGCACGTCACCTGGCCGCTGCTGTTGCCGGTGACGCTCGTCGTCGTCGTGTTCTCGGTGATCCAGACGTTCTCCGACTTCCAGCTGATCTACGTGCTCACCGGCGGCGGCCCGGCGAACGAGACGCACCTCGTCGCCACCTACGCCTACCAGATCGGCGTGGCCTCGGGGCTGCTCGGCCAGGGCGCGGCGATCTCGCTCTTCATGTTCCCGGTGCTGTTCGGGGTGGTGTGGGTGCAGCTGCGCTATCTGAAGCGCATGGAAGGCGCGTGACCGTGTATCAGCGATCGACCGCAAGGGGATCTACAAGGGGCTCGCCTCTTGTTCGTTCCCGGGGATATGCAAGAGGGAGTCCCCCCTTGTTCGTACGAGAGGGGTTCGGCGTGCCCCGCACACCGCTTCACAGTGCGAACCAACCATGGTGATCGAACGGCGCTGGAAGAAGTGGTTCTACTTCTACATCCCGCTGGCGGTGTTCATCCTCTTCACGCTGTTCCCGTTCTACTGGATGGGGGTGACCGCGTTCCGCCCGGACCCGGAGCTCTACCGCTCCTGGCGCGCCGCGAACGCGACGCCGTTCTGGACGCTCGAGCCGACGATCGAGCACTTCAAGGGCCTGCTCGAGAGCACCGAGTTCCTGCAGTGGCTGTGGAACACGATGCTGATCGCCATCGGTCTCGACGATCATCTCGCTCATCTGCGGGATGTTCGCCGGCTATGCGCTCGCGCGGCTCCGGTTCAAGGGCTCGGAGTTCCTCGGCACGGCGATCTTCATCACCTACCTCGTGCCGCAGACGCTGCTCTTCATCCCGCTCGCCGACATCGTCCGCAACATGCACCTCGGCAATACGCCGTGGGCGCTGATGCTGACCTACCCGACGTTCCTGATCCCGTTCTGTACCTGGCTGCTGATGGGCTACTTCAAGACCATCCCCAAGGAGCTCGAGGAGTGCGCGCGCATCGACGGCGCGACGCGGTTCGGTGCGATGGTGCGGATCATCTTCCCGGTGGCGGTGCCGGGGATCCTGTCGGCCGGGATCTTTGCGTTCACCCTGTCGTGGAACGAGTTCATCTACGCGCTCGTCTTCCTCTCGTCGGTCGACCAGAAGACGGTGCCGGTGGGGGTGGTGTCGGAGCTGATCCGCGGCGACATCTTCTTCTGGGGCCAGCTCATGGCGGGCGCGCTGCTCGGCTCGGTGCCGGTCGCGCTCGTCTACTCGTTCTTCGTCGAGTACTACGTCGCCGGTCTGACCGGGTCGGTGAAGGGCTAGCAATGGCCGAGGTCATCCTCACCGGCGTCAACAAGTGGTACGACGCGCACGTCCACGCCGTCAAGGACGTCAACCTGCACGCCCGGGACAAGGAGTTCATGGTCTTCGTCGGCCCGTCGGGCTGCGGCAAGACCACGACGCTGCGGATGATCGCCGGGCTGGAGGAGATCAGCTCCGGCGAGATCCGGATCGGCGATCGGGTGGTGAACGACCTGCCGCCGATGGACCGCGACATCGCGATGGTGTTCCAGAACTACGCGCTGTACCCGCACAAGTCGGTGTACGCCAACATGGCGTTCGGGCTGCAGATGCGGAAGTTCCCGAAGGAAGAGATCGAGAAGCGCGTGCAGGCGGCGGCCGAGATCCTCGGCATCCAGCCGCTGCTCGCGCGCAAGCCGCGCCAGCTCTCCGGCGGGCAGCGCCAGCGGGTGGCGCTCGGGCGCGCGATCGTCCGCCACCCGCAGCTTTTCCTGTTCGACGAGCCGCTGTCGAACCTCGACGCGAAGCTGCGGGTGCAGATGCGCGTGGAGCTGAAGCGCCTGCACGAGCGGCTCGAGACCACGGCGATCTACGTGACCCACGACCAGGTGGAGGCGATGACCCTCGGCGATCGCGTCGTCGTGATGAAGGACGGCGTCGTGCAGCAGGTGGGCGAGCCGATGGAGCTGTACAACCGGCCCGCCAACAAGTTCGTGGCCGGGTTCATCGGTTCCCCGGCGATGAACTTCGCCGAGGTCACGGTCGCGGAGTCCGGCGGCGCGCTGTGGGCGGAGGCGGCCGGCATCCGGGTCAGGGTTCCGCCGGCGAGCATCGAGGGCCTGCGTCCGCACACCGGCAAGCGCGCCACGCTCGGCGTGCGCCCGGAGGCCCTGCGGATCGCGAACGGGTCGGATCCCGTCGAGTACATCTTCGACGCGACGGTCGACGTCGTCGAGCCGCTCGGTTCGGAGATCCTGCTGAACCTCACCGCCGGCGCGAATGCGCTCGTGGCGCGCGTGGATCCCGCCGTGAGCGTGAAGATGCACGACCGCATACGCCTCGCGTTCGACCCGGCGAAGATGCACTTCTTCGATCAATCGACCGAAGCGGCGATCTAGCACATGGCCGCGCGCTTCCGCGTCGGGCTCGTGCCTGACCTGCTCGACGCCGCGGGCAAACCGACGTTCGGTGCCGAGGCCCTCGCGGTCCTCGACGATGCGCCGGAGATCGAGCGCGTGTGGCTGCCGGAACGGCACAGCGAGATCCCGCCCGCGCTCGCGCTCGAGTACGACGCGCTCTATCTCACTCAGGCGCGAGTGACCCGCGCGTCGGTGGCGCGGGCGGCCGAAGGCCGGTTGAAAGTGATCGCGCGGCACGGCGTCGGGTACGACTCGGTCGACGTCGCCGCGATGACCGAGGCCGGCGTGATTGTCACGAACACGCCGTTCGCGATCCGCCGGCCGGTGGCGACGATCGCGATGACCTTCATCCTCGCGCTCGCAGGACAGCTCTTCACCAAGGATCGGCTGACGCGCAGCGGCCGCTGGCACGAGCGCACGAGCTACATGGGCACGGGCCTCACCGGCCGCAAGCTCGGCATCGTCGGCGGGGGCGGAATCGGGAAGGAGCTCATCCCGCTCGCTCGCGCGTTCGACCTCGTCGTCTCAGTCGCCGATCCGCACGTCCCGGCGGCCGACATCGAGAAGCTGGGGGCGACGCTCGCGCCGCTCGACGCGCTCATGGCCGAAAGCGACTTCGTCGTGATTGCCTGCCTGCTGAACGACGACACGCGCGCGCTGATCAACGCCGAGCGCCTCGCTCTAATGAAGCCGAGCGCCTATCTGATCAACGTGGCGCGCGGCCCGATCGTGCACGAACCTGCGCTGATCGAGGCGCTGCGCTCGCGGCGCATCGCCGGCGCGGCGCTCGACGTGTTTACGAACGAGCCGGTCGAGAACGACAACCCGCTGCTCACGATGGACAACGTGATCGTCACCCCGCACGCTTTGTGCTGGACGGACGAGTGCTTCGGGAACATCGCGCGCGAAGGGTTCTCCGGGCTCGTCTCGCTTGCCCGCGGAGCGGTGCCGCCGAACGTCGTCAACCGCGAGGTGCTCGCACATCCGCGCGTGCGGGCTTGGGTGCGCAGCGCCGCGTCTTAGTGCCAGCGGAGTCGGCGCCGAGACGCTCACCCCGGCGCCGGGCCTTGCTCCCTGGACCGGGGCGATCAGGCTCCCGGCACGGGGGCGAGCGAGATCGGCGACCTGAGCTCGGCGAACCGCAGACCGAGCCGGAGCAGTTCGTCCCAGGGATTTCCCTTCGCAAGACCCTTGATCGTGCGGTCGATCGCGGCGGCGTGGGCGAGCGCCGCTCCGAGCGTCTCGCGCGCCATCCGGCGCGCCGCCGCGCCGACGAATCGCTGGCGCGCATCGCCCCAGACACGGGCCTCGCGAAAGACGTCGGCGCTGTTGCGGCCCGCCGCGAGCCCCGCCTGCACCCGCGCGACCGCGCGCACGTCCTCCGCCATCACCCACAGCACGCGCGGCGGCGCCTCGCCCTCGCCGGCGAGGCCGTCCAGCACGCGCGCGAGGCGCGCCGTGTCGCCGGCTAGCATCGCCTCCGACAGTTGCGAGACCTCGAACCGCGCGACGTCCATCACCGCGTCGCGAACCTGCTCGAACGAGAGCTCGCCGGCCGGATAGAGCAGCCCGAGCTTCTGGATCTCCTGGTGCGCGGCGAGGAGATTGCCCTCCACGCAATCGGCGATGAACGCGAGCGCGGCCTCGGCGGCGCGCTGATTCTGGCGCGCGAGGCGCGCGCCGACCCACAGCGGCAGCGTCTTCCGGTCGACCGGGAACACGTTGACCACGACCCCGGCCGCGGCGAGGGCGCCGAACCACGCGGCGTTCTGCCCGGCGCGGTCGAGCCGCGGGAGCGTCACGAGTGTGAGGGTGTCCTCCGGCAGCCGCGCACAGTACGCCCCGATGGCCGCCGCACCGTCGGTGCCCGGCTTGCCCGACGGCACCCGGAGCTCGATGATCCTGCGGCTCGCGAAGAGGGAGAGCGAGGCGGCACTTGACGCGAGCCGGCCCCAGTCGTAGCCGCGCTCGACGAGGTGGACGTCGCGTTCCGCGTACCCGTCGGCGCGGGCTTTCGCGCGGATCGCGTCCGCCGCCTCCAGCGCGAGGAGCGGCTCGTCGCCGTGGACGGCGTAGAGGGCCGCGAGGCCGCGGGCAAGATGCGCGTCGAGCTGGTCGGCGCGGAGCTGCAACGCCACGCTACTCGTCTTCGGCGGGGGGTTTCGCCCGCGCGAGCCGGCGGACGATCTGCTGGACCATGTCGGAGCGCATCTCGCCGTAGAGCTGCGCCTCCTCGGTCTCCTTGGCGAGGACCTGGTCGTTGAAGGTGATGTCGCGCGTGAGCACCACCGACGTCGGCGGGACGAAATCCAGGCCCTTCGGGCTCGACACGCGATAGACCACCCGGTAGCGGAGCTGGAACTCTCGCACGCGGCCTTGCGTGTTCAGCGAGAGGATCACCTTCTCCTGCTGTTCGGTGAGAACCGTCAGCACCGCGTCGGCCTCGGCCGCCGTCGGGACGACCTTGATCCGCTCGCTCGCGGCTACGATGTTGCGCTGGAGCTCGATGCCGAGCGGCGTGATCTGCGGCACGCTGATCGTCTCGAACGGGAAGTCCTGCTGGCCGCGGAGCTTGAAGCCGCAGGCCGCGAGCAAGCCGGTTAGAAGCACGACGGCGAGCAGACGGTTCATGACGCCTCCTTCCACCCGCCTAGACCACGACGTTCACCAACCTCCCCGGCACCACCACCACCTTTTTCGGCGGCTGGCCGTTCGTGTGCCGGCGCACGGCGTCGTTTTCAAGGGCGAGTCGCTCGAGTGCGGCGCGGTCGGCGGACTTCGGCGCCCGCATGTGGCCGCGGAGCTTCCCGTTCACCTGCAGGACGAGCTCGATCTCGTCGGTCTCGAGCGCGGACTCGTCTACCTCGGGCCAGCTCGCCCCGAGAGGGTCGCCCTTGAAACCGAGCTCCTTCCACAGCGCATGCGCGATGTGCGGTGTGATCGGCGACATGACGCGAAGCAACACCGAGAGGCCCTCGTGCAGCACTTGCGCGTAGCCTTCGCGCTTCGCGGCCTCCGTGTCGCGCGAAAGCTCCGACACGGCATTGTAGATCTTCATCGCCGCCGAGGCGACGGTGTTGAACTGCATGCGCTGCATGTCGTAGGTCGCCTGCTTGAGGCTGAGATGGACCTCGCGCCGCGCCGCCGCGAGCTCCGGCGCGCTGCGGGCCCAGTCGGTGCCGTAGCGATACCCCGAGTACGCGCCGTCGCGCCTTGCCGATTCGGCGCCGACGAGCGGCGCGAGATCGTGGGCGAAGCTCCATACCCGCCGCAGGAACCGGAACGAGCCTTCGACCCCCGCGTCCGACCATTCGAGCGTCTGCTCGGGGGGGCTGGTGAAGACGATGAAGAAGCGCGCCGTGTCGGCGCCGTAGCGGTCGATGAGCTCCTGCGGGTCGACGCCGTTCCGGCTCGACTTCGACATGGTCGAGATGCCGGCGTACTCCACCGGCTCGCCGTCGGCCTTCGCGCGCGCACCGGTGACGCGTCCCGCATCGTCGTGGATGATATCGAGCTCCTCCGGCGCGAAGAACGTCCGCTTGCCCTTGCCATCGATCCGGAGGAAGACGTGGTTCAGCACCATGCCCTGGGTGAGGAGGTTCGAGAACGGCTCGTCGAACTTCACGAGCCCCAGGTCGCGCATCACCTTCGACCAGAACCGGGCGTAGAGCAGGTGCAGGATCGCATGCTCGATCCCGCCGATGTACTGGTCGACCGGGAGCCAGTAGTTCACGCGCTCGTCGACCATCGCGTTCCCGGCGTCCGGGCAGGCGAAGCGCGAGAAGTACCAGGCCGAGTCGACGAAGGTGTCCATCGTGTCGGTCTCGCGCCGCGCGCTCCGCCCGCACTTCGGGCACTTGCAGTCGACGAATGCAGGCGTCTTCGCGAGCGGGTTGCCGGTGCCATCGGGCACGAGATGCTCCGGCAACGTCACCGGCAGCTCGGCGTCCGGCACCGGAACGTCGCCGCAGTGCGCGCAGTGGATGATCGGCACCGGCGTGCCCCAATAGCGCTGGCGCGAGATGCCCCAGTCGCGCAGCCGCCACTGCACCTGCTTGCCGCCAAGACCCTTCGCGGCGAGGTCGGCGGCGATGGCATCCACCGCCTCCCGGTAGCCGAGGCCATCGTACTTCCCCGAGCTCACGAGCTTGCCGTAGTCGGCATACCACGGCTGCCAGGCGTCGGTCGAATACGGCTTGCCCTCGACGTCGATCACCTGCTTGATCGGCAGGCCATACTTCTTCGCGAACGCGAAATCACGCTCGTCATGGGCGGGAACGCCCATCACCGCGCCTTCCCCGTAGCCCATCAGGACATAGTTGCCGACCCACACCTCGATCTGTTCGCCGGTCAGCGGATGCGTGACGAAGAGGCCGGTCGGCAAGCCCTCCTTCTCGATGGTCGCCAGGTCGGCTTCCATCACGCTGCCGCGCTTGCACGCATCGACGAACGCGGCGATCTTCGGATCGCGCTTCGCCGCGTGCGCGGCGAGCGGATGCTCGGCGGCCACCGCGCAGAAGGTCACGCCCATGATCGTGTCGGCGCGCGTCGTGAAGACGCGCATCAGCTTCCGCTCGCCGTCGAGTGCGTACGGAAAACCGAAGTTGACTCCTTCGCTGCGTCCGATCCAGTTCGCCTGCATCAGCTTGACGCGCTCGGGCCAGCCGGGAAGCTTGTCGAGGTCGGCTAGCAGCTCCTCCGCGTAATGCGTGATGCGGAGGTAATACATCGGGATCTCACGCTTCTCCACCACCGCGCCGGTGCGCCAGCCGCGACCGTCGATGACCTGCTCGTTCGCGAGCACCGTCTGGTCGACCGGGTCCCAGTTGACGACGCCGGTGTGCTTGTAGGCGATACCCTTCTCGAGCATGCGCAGGAACAGCCACTGGTTCCAGCGGTAGTAGTCCGGCTTGCAGGTGGCGAGCTCGCGTTCCCAGTCGATGGCGAAGCCGAGCGACTGGAGCTGCTGCTTCATGTACGCGATGTTCTCGTAGGTCCACTGCGCCGGCGGCACGGCGTTCGCCATCGCCGCGTTCTCGGCGGGGAGTCCGAACGCGTCCCAGCCCATCGGCTGCAGGACGTTGTAGCCGCGCATCCGGTAGTAGCGCGTGAGCACATCGCCGATCGTGTAGTTGCGGACGTGCCCCATGTGCAGCTTTCCGGACGGGTAGGGAAACATCGACAGGCAGTAGTACTTCGGCTGGCCCGGCTCCTCCACGGCGCGGAACGCGCGCGTAGCCGCCCAGTGCGCCTGCGCCTCGCGCTCCACCTTCGCCGGGTCGTAGTGCTGCTCCATCGACTGTAGGGCCCTGTACAAAAGGGGAAAATTATACCTGCGCAATACCGCCGCCCGGCGCACATCCGCACGCGACGCATCCGTACTCGATGCTCGAACCGGCGGGAAGGAAGACGTCGTGCTCGCCACCGGCGAATCATCGCGGGCCGCGGCCGAGGCGCTCGCCGGCTCGCTTTCCCGGAAGTGCGGCGTTTCCGCGCTTCGCCCAACGCAGCCGGGCTCGACCTCCGGATCGACTGACTGCGCGCGGGTAGAATCGCGCCTCGCTTCGACGCAGTCGCGAATGCCCAGCCTCCTCGATAACCTCAACCCCGAGCAGCTCCAGGCCGTCACCCTTCCGAGCCAGCACGCGCTGATCCTCGCCGGCGCGGGATCGGGCAAGACGCGCGTCCTCACCACGCGCATCGCGTGGCTGATCCAGACCGGCACCGTGAGCCCGGCGGGCGTGCTCGCGGTGACCTTCACCAACAAGGCGGCGAGGGAGATGCTCGCGCGCATCTCGGCGATGCTGCCGGTCTCGACGCGCGGCATGTGGATCGGCACCTTCCACGGCCTGTGCAACCGGATGCTGCGCGCGCATCATCGCGACGCCGGTCTGCCGCAGAGCTTCCAGATCCTCGACTCGCAGGACCAGCTCGCGCTGGTGAAACGCGTACTGAAGAGCTTGAACGTCGACGAGAACCGGTTTCAGCCGCGGCAGGTGCAGTGGTTCATCAACGACCAGAAGGAGGAGGGCCTGCGGCCGAACGAGGTTGCGCCGGGTCACGACGAATTCAGTCGCCGGGCGCGCGAGATCTACGGCGCCTACGACGAGCAGTGCCGGAAAGAGGGCGTCGCCGACTTCCCCGAGCTGCTGCTGCGCTGCTACGAGCTGCTCCAGCGGAACGAAGTGCTTCGCACCCACTACCAGGCGCGCTTCCGCCACATCCTGGTCGACGAATTTCAGGACACGAACCGGCTGCAGTACCGGTGGCTGAAGCTCCTTGCGGGGCAGGGCAGCGCGCTGTTCGCGGTCGGCGACGACGATCAGTCGATCTACCGGTTTCGCGGGGCGAACGTCGGCAACATGGCCGACTTCGAGCGCGAGTTCCGGGTGCCGAACGTGATCCGGCTCGAGCAGAACTACCGCTCCCACGGCAACATCCTGAACGCCGCCAACGCGCTGATCTCGCACAATCGGCGGCGGCTCGGCAAGAACCTGTGGACGGCGGCGGGCGAAGGCGAACCGCTGCGCCTCTACGAGGCGCAGAGCGACGGCTACGAGGCGAACTGGATCGCCGAGGAAGTGCAGGCGCTTTCGCGCGACGGCTACGCACGGCGCGAGATCGCGGTGCTGTACCGCTCGAACGCGCAGTCGCGCGTGATCGAGCACGCGCTCTTCTCGGCGCGCATCCCGTACCGCGTCTACGGCGGCTTGCGGTTCTTCGAGCGCCAGGAGGTGAAGCACGCGCTCGCGTATCTCCGTCTCCTCGCCAGTCCCGACGACGATACGAGCTTCCTCCGCGTCGTGAACTTTCCGGCGCGCGGCATCGGCGCGCGCTCCGTCGAGGCGCTCCAGGACGCAGCGCAGGCGCGCGGCGGGAGTCTCTGGAAGGCGGCCGCGGAGCTCGGTGGCAAGCCCGGCGCGGCAGTCGGCGCGTTCGTGAGGCTCATCACGGCGCTGCGCGAGGGCACGCAGGGACTCCCGCTGCCAGAGATCGTCGAGCACGTAATCGAGGCGAGCGGCCTCGTGCCGCACTACCAGGCCGAGCGGGACGGCGCCGACCGCGTCGAGAACCTCTCCGAGCTGGTGAACGCCGCCGCGGCCTTCGGCGAGGACGAGGGCGCGGCGCAGTTCGCGGGCGACGTGTCGGGGGACGACGGCGCGGCGCCGCCCGATCCGCTCGACGCGTTCCTCGCGCACGCTGCGCTCGAGTCAGGCGAGGGGCAGGCGGCCGAAGGCGCCGACGCGGTGCAGCTCATGACAGTGCATTCCGCCAAGGGGCTCGAGTTCCACGTCGTCTTCATCAGCGGGCTCGAGGAAGGGTTGTTTCCCCACGAGCAGAGCGTCACCGAGGACGACGGCCTCGAGGAGGAGCGCCGCCTCATGTACGTCGCGCTCACGCGGGCGCGGACTCGCCTCTACCTCTCGTATGCGCAATCGCGCCTGCTGCACGGCCAGACGCGCTACGGCCTCGCCAGCCGCTTCGTGGGAGAGCTCCCGCAAGAGGTGCTGAAATGGCTGACGGAGCAGTCGCGCCCCCGGATCGACGACAGGGCCTGGCGCGCGGAGGAGCCGCCGGCGCGGTTCAAGGCGGCGAAGTCGCGCGCCGAAGCGCTCCCGTTCCGCATCGGCCAGAGCGTGGTGCATCCCAAGTTCGGTGAAGGCATCGTCATCGAGTACATCGGCCAGGGCCCGCAGATGCAGGTGCACATCAACTTCGGCAAGCTCGGCCTGAAGCGCCTGATGCTCGACCAGGCGCCGCTGACCGCGGCGTGACGCCCTGAGACCCATCGCGTCCCCGTGACCGATCCCGCCGGGCCGCTTATACTCGCGGGCCGGGCGTCGGCGTCTGCCGCCGGCGCGGACAGAACCCCGCATCACCCCAAGGAGACCGCATTGAATCCCGTCATCCAGGCAGCGCGCCTCGCGCTCGCCCTTTCGTTCGCGTTCGTGGCGCTGGCGTCGTCCGCCCAGACGGCGCCGGCCGAGTCGAAGGAATACGCCCCCCAGGTCGGCCAGTCCGGCAAGGACGTCGTCTGGGTCCCCACGCCCGAGGCGCTGGTCGAGCGCATGCTCAGGATGGCCCGCGTCGGGCCGAAGGACTACGTGATCGACCTCGGGTCGGGCGACGGCCGCACGGTGATCACCGCGGCGCAGAAGTTCGGCGCGCGGGCGATGGGCATCGAGTACAACCCCGACATGGTCAACCTCTCGATCAAGAACGCCGAGAAGGTCGGCCTCGGCGACAAGGTCAAGTTCGTCAAGGCGGACATCTTCGAGACCGATTTCGGCGACGCGACCGTCATCACGATGTATCTGCTGCCGACGCTCAACATCAAGCTGCGGCCCAAGCTCCTCGACATGCGGCCCGGGACGCGCATCGTGTCGCACGCGTTCAACATGGAGGACTGGCAGCCCGACCAGACGGCGACGGTCGAAGGGCGCGATGCTTACCTGTGGATCGTGCCGGCGAAGGTCGGCGGGGGCTGGAAGCTCGCGGTGCCGGCGGGCAGCGGCGAAGAATCGTGGCAGCTCGCGCTCGACCAGCAGTTCCAGAAGCTCGCGGGGAAGGCGCAGAACGGCGGCAAGTCGTTCGACCTCGTCGACGGCCGGCTCACCGGCTCTGCCGTGAAGTTCAGCTTCGTGGACTCGAGCGGACAGAAGCGCGAGTTCAACGGCCGCGCGCGGGGCGACAAGATGGAGGGGACGACCCAGACGCAGGGCGGCACGCCGGTGAAGTGGACCGCGGTGCGTTCGTAGAACCGAGCCTCTGCAACGCAGGATTCGCGAAGGACGCAGAGAACGCAGAGCAGCTCTCTCCGCGGTCTTTGCGTTCTCGGCGTTTGACGTCTAGAGCAGCGCGGACGAACCGAGGCTCGCTTCCGGCGTCAGCCAGTCGAGCAAGGCGGGATTACTAGCGCTTGGGTCGCGCGCTCAGGCGCGGGTCGTCGAGCGCAAGCCTCGACAGGAAAGCCTTCAGCGCGGCGTCCTCGACCTGGGATGCGAGGCGGACACAGAGCTGGGCCTTGGTGCGGCAACGGCGTGCCGCTTCGAGCACCATCTTCTCGCCGGGCGGCCCGAGGCGATTGGCGAGGTCGCGGGCGAGCGTCTTGACGAACGCCGGTTCCCTGCCGTCCAGCATGTCGCTTACCGGGTGCGGGTGCGCGGGCACCGCAGGCGCTGTCCGGAGCGGCTCCACGCGCGCGGGGGCCGAGCCGGCGCCGGCCGCGAGCGGCTCCGTCACGGTGAGGAAGCGTTCGCGCGCTGCCGGGTCCATCTCGGCGGCGAGCCGCCGGCGGACGTCGTCGAAGGCTGCTCCGTCGGCCGCCGCCTCCTCCACCAGGAGGCTCGCGATCGGTCCGAGCGAGGCCGCGGCGGCTTCGGTGAGCGCGTTCAGCCAATGGTCTCGGTCAGCCGCCAAGTTCCCCCCGTGTCACGAGCGCGTCGACGGCGCGCCGGCCTATCTCTTGGCGCGCAACAGCTGCATCGCTTTCGCGAGGCTCGTCGTCATCCGGTTGAACGACTGCGCGAGCCGCGCCACCTCGTCCGAGCCTGATGCGTCGAGCTCGGCGAGGTCGAACTTGCCGCCGCTGATCGCATCGGCTGCCGCCGACATCCGCTCGATGGGCTTGATGACCAGGCGATCGAGCATCACGTTCAGCATCACGAACATCGCCAGGAAGATCGCGACGAGCGCGCCGATCGAAGTATAGAAGGTGACCCGGGCGCGCTTGATCGGAACGGCCATCGGGACCGATACCACCTGTGCGCCGACGATTTCGTTGAGCTGCCAGCCAAAGCCCGCCTGGTCGCCGTACGCGCGGATCATGGACGCGGGCGCCGCGGACGGCTCGCTGTGACAGGCGAGGCACGCGCCGTTCGTGATCTTGATCGGACGCGCGACATAGAGGCTGGGACCCAGGTTCGTCGCCCGCACGCCGTGCGACTCCTTGAGGTTGCCGTCGGCGCGGAAGGCCTCGACGACCTTCGCCTCCCAGGCTTCGGCTTTGTCGCGCGGGTTGGTCGGGTTGAGCGTCGCCTCCTTGTAGCCGTACTCGGGGTACTTCTTCTGCAGGGTCGCGAGCGTCTCGGTGGCCGCGAAGGCGGGCACCGTCTGCGGCATGAACTCGTCGTCGGGCAGCTTCGCGAGGCGCGGCCGGACGTGGTCCACCGTATAGGCGCGGATCGCGAGCGCGGACTCCATCATGAGGCCCGCCTCGTGCAGCACTTCGTCGCGTGCGTTCTTCTGCAGGAGGTCGTGCAGGAAATACCCGCTCACGCCGAGCCCGAGCAGCATCACGGCGAGCAGACTGAGGTTGAACTTCAGCCGCAGGGACATGCTTGTTCTCCCATTCTTTCTTGTCGGTCGGGTCTCCCAGACCGGCGACGATAACCGGGGGGTCGCGTAGTCTCACAGGGAGTACTTGGCGCTCCGGGCCGGACCGGCCGACAGGCGCGCGAAGGCGAGGTGGCGACGCGGAATCGGTCACGCGCCTGCTAGAGTAGCGCCCTTCCCGGGCAGCGGGCGCCCCGTCCGGCATGGCCATCGATTATCTCGAGCGCATCCTGAACTCGCGCGTCTACGACGTTGCCGTCGAGACGCCGCTCGAGTTCGCGCCGAACCTCTCGGCGCGGCTCGGGAACCGCCTCATGCTCAAGCGCGAGGACATGCAGCCGGTGTTCTCGTTCAAGCTGCGCGGCGCCTACAACAAGATGGCGAACCTGCCGGCACACCTCTTGAAGCGCGGGGTGATCGCGGCCTCCGCCGGGAACCACGCGCAGGGCGTCGCGCTCGCGGCGCAGAAGCTCGGCTGTCGCGCAGTGATCGTCATGCCGGTGACCACGCCGCGAATCAAGGTCGAGGCGGTCGCCGCCCGCGGCGCGGAAGTGGTGCTCCAGGGCGACTCCTTCAGCGAGGCGCGCGAGCATGCCCGCAAGCTCGAGCGGCGGCTCAGGCTCGCGTTCGTCCATCCCTACGACGATCCGGACGTCATCGCCGGGCAGGGCACGATCGGCATGGAGATCCTCCGCCAGTCGACACGGCCGATTCACGCCGTTTTCGTCGCGATCGGCGGCGGCGGGCTCGTCTCGGGCATCGCTTCCTACGTGAAGCGCCTGCAGCCCGCGATCAAGGTGATCGGCGTGCAGCCGCTCGACTCCGACGCAATGAAGCGGTCGATCGCCGCAGGGCGGCGCATCGTCCTGCCGCACGTCGGGCTCTTCGCCGACGGCGTCGCCGTGAAGCAGGTGGGAAAGGAAACCTTCCGCATCGCGCGCTCGCTCGTCGACGACATCGTGCTGGTCGGCACCGACGAGATCTGCGCGGCGATCAAGGACGTGTTCGAGGATACGCGCTCGATCCTCGAGCCGGCGGGCGCGCTGGCGATTGCCGGGGCGAAGGCGTACGTCGAGCGCACGCACGTCCGCGGCAAGAAGCTCGTCGCGATCGCTTGCGGTGCCAACGCGAACTTCGATCGCCTGCGGTTCGTCGCCGAACGCGCCGAAGTCGGCGAGCACCGCGAGGCGATCCTTGCCGTGACGATCCCCGAGCGGCCGGGCAGCTTCCGCAAGTTCTGTGCGACGCTCGGCGCGCGCAACATCACCGAGTTCAACTACCGCATGGCCGACCCGGTCGAGGCGCACGTCTTCGTCGGCGTGGAGGTGCGCGGCCGCGACGAGACCGCGCGGCTCCTGCGGACGCTGCGCCGGCACGACCTGGGGACGCTCGATCTCTCCGACAACGAGATGGCGAAGCTCCATGTGCGCCACCTCGTCGGCGGGCACGCCCCGCGGCGCAAGGGCGACGGGGCGCCGCTCGCCGGGGACGAGCTGCTGTACCGGTTCGAGTTCCCCGAGCGGCCGGGCGCGCTGATGAAGTTCCTCTCGCACATGCGCTCGGACTGGAACATCAGCCTGTTTCACTACCGCAACCAGGGGGCCGACTACGGCCGGGTGCTGGTCGGCATGCAGGTGCCGCCGCGCGAGATGCGCGAGTTCCGCGCGTTCCTCTCGAGGCTCGGCTACCCGTACGTCGACGAGTCGCGCAACCCGGCGTACCGGCTGTTCCTCGGCTGATGTCCCGGCGAACCTGGGGAATCGACGAGAAGGTGCGCAAGTACCTGCTCGACCATTCGCTGCGCGAGCCGGCGGCGGCCGCCGAGTTGCGCGCGGCGACCGCGAAGCTGCCCCACGCCGGCATGCAGATCTCACCCGAGCAGGGTCAGTTGATGGCGCTGCTCGTCCAGGCGATCGGCGCGCGGCGCGCGATCGAGATCGGCACCTTCACCGGGTATAGCGCGCTCTGGGTGGCGCTCGCGCTGCCGGCGGATGGCCGGCTCGTCTGCTGCGACGTGAGCGCGGAGTGGACGGCCGTCGGAAAGCCGTACTGGGGCAAGGCGGGCGTCGCCGGGAAGATCGATCTCCGCATCGCGCCGGCGCTCGAGACATTGGACCGGCTGCTCGCCGGCGGCGAGGCGGGCGACTACGACTTCGCGTTCATCGACGCGGACAAGACGGGCTACGACGGCTACTACGAGCGCTGCCTGCGGTTGCTCCGGCGCGGCGGGCTGATCGGAATCGACAACGTGCTCTGGGGCGGGGACGTAGCCGATCCGGAGAAGCGCAGTGCGGATACGCTCGCGCTGCGGGCGCTGAACGACAAGCTTCATCACGACGAGCGGGTGTCGCTTTCGATGCTGCCGATCGGCGACGGGCTGACGCTCGCGCTCAAGCGCTAGCTCAGGGGCGCACTCCGGATCGGCCTCGTGCAGACACAGGGCGTATGATCCCGGTCGCGTCGCGTCGCGTCGACCGCGCCGCGCCGCAGGAAAATCCCCTCGAAGAGCGCCCATGTCGAAGGTCGAGCCCATACCCGCGAGCGGTACAGACGCCGCGTGGCGGGAGTTCTGGAACGCGCAGCTCGCCTCGCACCTCACCGCGCTCTTCGACTCCGCCGACCCTGGCGCCCTGTCCGAGCTCCAGGGCGACACCGAGTGGGTCTCCCTGCGCGGTGGCGAAGTTCTTTTCCGGCGCGGCGATCCCGGGAATGCGGCCTATACGGTGCTGAGCGGGCGCCTGCGAGTCATCGACGATACCGCGGGCGAGCGGGCATTGAACGAGATCGGCGCCGGCGAGATCGTCGGCGAGATGGCGCTCCTCTCGGCGGAGCGGCGCTCCGCGACCGTCCTCGCCGTACGCGATTCCCTGCTCGCGCGGCTGCCCGCGGCGGCGTTCCATCGTCTGATCGAGCGTCAGCCGGTCGTGCTGCGGCGAATCAGCGCGCTGCTGGGTGAGCGGCTGCGACAGCAGATCGCGAACGTCGGGCGTGCGCGAACCGTGGTGCGGACGCTTGCCGTCGTGCCCGCCGTCGCGGGCTCCGACACGACCGAGTTCGCGCAGCGGCTCGCCGAGGCGCTGGCTCTCCGGGGCCCCACGCTCCACCTGGACGCCCGGCGCGTGGACCGCGCGCTCGGACACGACGGCATCGCGCGGTCCGCGGAGCGTGACCCGGCGAGCCCCCGGCTCGTGCAATGGTTGAACGAGCAGGAGCTCGCGCACCAGTTCGTACTCTACGAGGCCGATCCGCCGCCCTCCAGCTGGACCGAGCGGGCCGTCCGCCAGGCCGATCACGTGGTGTTCGTTGCCGACGCCGCGGCCACGCCGGAGCCTTGCGAGGCCGAGCGGAGCCTCGCAGCGCGCTGGCGTAGGGTGCGCGCCCCGCGGCGCAGCCTCGTTCTCCTGCGTGTTGCCGGTGCGCCCACGCCGCGGAGCACGGCGGCCTTTCTTGCGGCCCGCGACGTCGATGCCCACTACCACGTCAACATGGAACGGGTGGAAGACTTCGCCCGGCTCGCACGCTGCCTCACCGGTTCGGGCGTCGGCCTCGTGCTCGGCGGGGGGGGCGCGCGCGGTTTCGCCCATCTGGGCGTGCTGCGCGCGCTCGCCGAGGCGGACATTCGCATCGACTGGGTGGGCGGGACGAGCGTCGGCGCAATCATCGCTGCGCTCGTCGCGCAGCGGCGCTCGCCCGGCGAGGCGCTCGCCCAGTGCAAGGAGCATTTCTCCTCGCTGAAGGATCCGACACTTCCGGTCGTCGCCCTGCTCGCCGGCCGGCGGATCCGCGCGAAGCTCGAGCGCGTGTTCGGCACCGCTGCGATCGAGGACCTGCCGCTCCCTTATCTCTGCGTCTCGACCAACCTTTCGCGCGCGGCGCAGACCGTGCACGAGCGCGGGCCGCTGGTGCGCGCGATCCGCGCGAGCATCGCGCTGCCAGGTGTTCTGCCGCCGGTGGGTCTGGGCGAGGACCTGCATGTCGACGGCGGCCTCGTCAACAATCTGCCGATCGACGTAATGGCGGCGAAGCCCGAGATCGGCACGGTGCTCGCCGTCGACGTGAGCGCCGAGGTCGAGATGCGGGCGACGCCGGATCGCGAGTTCGGGGGGTCCGGGTGGCGCATGCTCTGGGAGCGGATCAACCCGGGGCTCGCCAGGAGCGGGATGCCCTCGATCATGAGCCTGCTCACCCGCAGCGCGCTCGTCGCGAGCGTCTACTGGACCCGCGAGCGGCGAACGGCCGAGGCTGCGAGCCTGTATCTGCGCATCCCCATGGCCGATCTGCGCCTGCTCGCGTTCGAGCGGATCGACGAGATCGTCGCGCGCGGCTACGAGACGGCGAGCGAAGCGATCCGCGCCTGGTCGAGCGGGCGCCTGTGACCTCGCCGGGGGCCACCACGCCGCGACCGACCGCGCCGCTACTTCGACGATGACTCGCCGAAGTAGCCGGGGTCGACCTCGCCCGCGTAGCACACCGGCGAGCTCAGGACGCTCGGGTCGCCGGCGAGCGGGGCACCGAGGAATTCGAGCCGCGTACTGTCGCGCCGGTAGATGCCGCGCTCGGTCACGACCCAGTCCATCGGAACGTCGTAGGGCTGCGGGTGGATCGTGTCGAGATGCGCGACCTCGTGCGCGACGCCGATCACCACCGGTGCGCGCGCCGCGGCGGCGAGCGTCCGATCGAAGAACCCGCCCCCGTAGCCAAGCCGGTAGCCGCCCTCGTCGAATCCCAGCATCGGGAGCAGGACCGTATCGGGCTGAACGTCGCGGCTCTCGGCCGGATAGGGGATGTCGTAGACCCCGCGCTCGAGCCGCACCCCCGGGTGCCATTCGCGGAAAACGAGCGGCGTCTTCGGTGCGACGACGACGGGCAGCGCGGTGACCGCGCCCCGGTCTCGCAGGCGCCGCGCGAGGAAGCGCGGGTCGTACTCGTTCTTGTACGGCCAGCAGAAGGCGACCGTTCCGCGGGCGAGAGCCGGGAACCCGCGTTCGAGATGTCGGTCGATCGCCTCGTGGTGCCGCGCGAGCATGTCGGCCGGCAGCGCCAGACGTGCGTTGAGCAGCCGGTCTCGCATTGCGCGGCGCCAGGCCTTAAGCTCGTGGGGTGTCATGGGGTGGCGCGCATGACGAGCGGGCGCAACCGCGCGCATCTTGAGAGCGCCGTGCTATTCTTCATGTGTTGCATGAGGTTCGTTGTTTAACATATCAGCCATGTTGAGAGTTATCGCCCTGGGCCTCGCCGCAATGACGGTGCTCGGGCCGCTCGTTGCGCGCGCCCAGGCGCGGCTTCCCGAAGATCACTATCTCGCGGCACGCGAGGCGTACGCCAAGGGGAACGCCGCGGCGCTCGCAACGCACGCGCGGGCACTGAAGGGCCACATCCTCGAACCTTACGCCGAGTTCTGGCAGCTGCGACTCCGCCTCGATCAGGCCGCGCCCGGCGAGGTGAGCGATTTCCTCAGCCGCCACGTCGGCTCGTACCTCGCCGAGCAGCTGCGCCGCGAGTGGCTCATCGCCCTCGGGAAGCGGCAGCAGTGGGAACTCTTCGACGCGGCGTTCCCGAATCTCGTCATCGACGACCCGGACGCGAATTGCTACCGGCTGCAAGCGCGCTGGCGCCGTGGCGACGGATCGACGGTCGAGGGGTTCCAGCGTGTCTGGGCGAGCCCGCGCGAGCTGCCCGACGGATGCGTGCCGATTGCCGAGAGCGAGATCGCGGCGGGCAAGCTCACCGCGCGCGACGTGTGGGAGCGCGCGCGGCGCCTACTCCAGGCGGGCCAGGTCGGCGCCGCGAAGCACGTGCTGGACTACCTCCCGGCGACTGATCAGCCCGAAGATCGCGCGCTCGATGCCATCCGCTCGCAGCCCGGAAAGTTCATCGAGCGCGCCGAGAAGCTCGACCTCAAGCGGCGGACCAACCGCGAGCTGCTGCTCTATGCCTTCGCGCGACAGGCGCGGAACGACGTTTCGCTCGCCGCGAGCCAGTGGACGCGGAAGCTCCAGGAGCGGCTGCCACCCGAGGACCAGGCCTGGGTGTGGGGACAGCTCGCCGCGCAGGCGGCGCGTAACCACGACCCCCGCGCCGTCGAGTGGTTCGCGAACGCCGACGCCGCCGCGCTCGCCGATGAGCAGCTCGAGTGGCGGACGCGCGCGGCCCTGCGCGCCGGCGAATGGGCCGAGGTGCGCACGGCGATCGACAGGATGACGCCGCTCGGGCGGAGCGACCCGGTATGGAGCTACTGGTACGGGCGGGCGCTGCGTGCGCTCGGGGCGACGGCGGATGCCGATCAGTTCTTCGCGCATATTGCGGGCGAGCATCACTTCTACGGCAAGCTGGCGCTCGAGGAGCTGGGGCGGCCGCTTGCGATTCCGCCGCGCGGCTACGAGCCGACGCCGGAGGACGTCAGGGAGGTAGCGGCGGATCCCGGGCTGCAGCGCGCGCTTGCTCTCTTCCGGCTCGACACGAGCGGTCTCCGCGTCGACGCGGCACGCGAGGTGCGGCTGGACGCGGTGCGCGAGTGGAACTGGTCACTCCGCGGAATGGAGGACCGCAAGCTGCTCGCCGCGGCGGAGTTCGCGCGGGCGAACGAGCTGTGGGACCGTGCGATCAACAGCGCCGACCGCACCGTGGGCATGCACGACTTCCAGCTGCGGTTCCTCGCGCCGTATCGCACGGCGTTCGGACAGCAGGCCCGCTCGCAGGGCCTGGAGGAGCATTGGGTGCTCGGCCTCGTACGCCAGGAGAGCCGGTTCATCGTCAATGCCCGCTCGTCGGCGGGCGCCTCCGGCCTGATGCAGCTGATGCCGGCAACCGCGCGGTGGGTCGCGCGGAAGATCGGAATGCGCGATTTCGCTCCGGCGCAGGTCAACGACGTCGAGGTCAACATCGCCCTCGGGACGACCTATCTCCGCTACGTGCTCGACGAGCTGCAAGGCAGCCCGGTGCTCGCGGCGGCAGCGTACAACGCCGGTCCGGGGCGCGCGCGCAAGTGGAAGGCCGACCGGCCGCTCGAGGGCGCGATCTACGCCGAGACGATCCCGTTCAACGAGACCCGCGACTACGTGAAGAAGGTCATGTCGAACACGGTCTACTACGCCGCGCTCTATGGCGGCGAGACGCGGCCGCTCAAGTCGCGCCTGGGCACGATCCCGCCGCGTCATTCGGGCGAAGGCTACGCGCCGACGATCACCGGGCAGGCGACGGTACAATAGCCGCCGAGATCTTCCCCTCCTGCCCGGGCGGGGAGCAACCCGGTTCGTTGTCGTCCAGCCATGGCCAGAGTCTGCATCCTCGGCGGGTCCGGCTTTGTCGGCCGCCATGTCGTCGAGAAGCTCGTCGAGCACGGCGATTTCGTCGTCGTCCCGTCGCGTCGGCGCGAGCGATCGAAGCACCTCATCACCCTGCCCACGGTCGACGTCGTGCAGGCCGACGTGCACGATCCGGTCGTGCTGGCGCGGCTCGTCGCGCGCTGCGACGCGGTGATCAACCTCGTCGGCATTCTGCACGGCCGTCGCGGCGAGCCCTACGGTCCCGATTTCGCGCGGGCGCACGTCGAGCTGCCTGGCAAGGCGATCACCGCTTGCCTCGCCTCCGGCGTGTCGCGGTTCGTGCACATCAGCGCGCTCAAGGCAGCGCCCGACGCCCCGAGCCAGTACCTCCGCTCGAAGGCGGCCGGCGAGGGCACGGTGGTCGCCGCGCGCGGGGAACTCGGTACGACCATTTTCCGGCCCTCTGTCGTGTTCGGCCCCGAGGACCGGTTCCTCAACCTGTTCGCCGAACTGCAGCGGCTGTTTCCCGTCGTCTTTCTCGGCTCGCCCGACGCGAAATTTCAGCCGGTGTACGTCGAGGACGTCGCCCGGGCGATCGTCGCGAGCCTCGACCATCCGGACGCCGCCGGCCGCGCGTACGACCTCGCAGGCCCGGCGGTCTATTCGCTCCGCGAGCTCGTCGAGTTCGCCGGCCAAGTCTCGGGCCATCCGCGGCCGATCATCGGCCTCGGCGACCGGCTCTCGTACCTGCAGGCCTGGGCGATGGAGTTCGCGCCGGTGAAGCTCCTCAGCCGGGACAATTACTACTCGATGAAGGTCGAGAACGTGACCGGCGAGTCGTTGCCGTTCGGCCTGCACCCGACGCCGCTCGACGCGGTCGCGCCGGTGTACCTCAAGGGGTTCTACCCGCGCTCGCGCTACAGCGTGTTCCGCTACTACGCCGGCAGAAGGGCGCGGGAGGTATGAGCCCATGAGCCGCCCGACCCTCGTGATCGCGAACAAGAACTACTCGTCGTGGTCGATGCGGCCGTGGGTGCTGCTGCGCCAGCTGGGGATCGATTTCGAAGAGGTGCAGCTCAAGTTCGACAGCGAGGCGTGGAAGGCGGGGATCGCCCGCTGGTCGCCGTCGGGTCTCGTGCCGGTGCTGTGGCTCGACGGCGAGCCGATCTGGGACTCGCTCGCGATCGTCGAGACGGTCGCCGAGCGGTGGCCGGAGAGGACCGTCTGGCCGCGCGACCTGCGCGCGCGGATGGTAGCGCGGTCGATCTGCGCCGAGATGCACTCGGGTTTCCGCGCCTTGCGCGGCGCCATGCCGATGAATATCCGCAGCGAGCATCGCGGCCAGGGCCTGAGCCCGGACGTCGAGCGCGACATCGACCGGATCGTCGCCAACTGGACGATCTCGCGCGAGCGCTTCGGGCGGGGCGGCGAAATGCTCTTCGGCGGCTTCACGGCGGCCGACGCGTTCTACGCGCCGGTGGTGACGCGCCTTGCAACCTACGGGGTGAAGCTGCCATCGGTCGCCAGGCGCTACGCGGACGCGGTGCTCGCGTTGCCCGCGGTGCAGGAATGGAGCGCTTCGGCGCGCGCCGAGACCGAGTTCTACGCCCCGGACGAGCCGTACGCGGCGCAGTCCCGGGCCGAGCCTTGAAGGTCTATCAGGTCGGCGGCGCGGTCCGCGACGAGCTGCTGGGCCTGCCCGTCAAGGACCGCGACCACGTCGTCGTCGCTGCGACGCCCGAGGAGATGGAGCGACTCGGCTACAAGCCCGTCGGGAAGGACTTCCCGGTGTTTCTCCATCCGCGGACCCACGAGGAGTACGCCCTCGCACGCACCGAGCGGAAGACCGGTCGCGGCTACAAGGGCTTCACTGTCTACGCCGCGCCCGACGTGACGCTCGAGGACGACCTCGCGCGTCGCGACCTCACGATCAACGCCATCGCGAAGGACGAGCGCGGCGCCCTGATCGATCCGTTCAACGGCGCCGCGGACCTCGCGGCCGGCGTGCTGCGACACGTCAGCCCCGCGTTTGCCGAGGACCCGGTGCGGATCCTGCGCGTCGCGCGTTTCGCGGCGCGATTCGCTTTCCGCATCGCGCCGGAGACGCTCGAGCTGATGCGGAAGATGGTCGCGGACGGCGAGGCCGACGCGCTGGTTCCCGAACGGGTGTGGCAGGAGTTCGCGAAGGGTCTCATGGAGCGGGCGCCGCAGCGGATGTTCGCCGCGCTCGAGGAAGCCGGCGCGCTCGAGCGCGTGCTTCCCGAGTGGCGTCGGCTCGACGGAGCTCGAGCGCTTGCCGCGCTCGATCGGGCGGCCGCCCTCGGCTATCCGCTCCCGGTCCGCTACGCGGCGCTTTTCGCCGGTGGACCCGACGACGCGGCGGACGAGGCTGCGGCGCGCTTTCGCGCGCCGGCAGACTGCCGCGACCTCGCGGTGCTCTCGGCGCGCTGGTCGGGCCGCGTGCGCGAGGCGCGCCGACTCGCGCCGGAGGCGCTGGTCGAGCTCCTCGAGCGGGTCGACGCTTTCCGGCGTCCGGAACGCTTCGCAGCGCTGCTGGACGCTTGTGAATGCGATGCGGCCGCGATCGGCGAATCCGATCCCGCGCGCAAGCCGCGCCTAGAGCGCGCGCTGGCGGCCGCGCGGAGCGTCGACGCCGGCGCGATTGCGGCGGCAAGCCCGGCGGACGTTGCCGGCGCCGTGCGGGCGGCACGCGTCGCAGCCGTTGCGAATGCCTGACGCGCAGCCAGGCACCATTCACCCGTCGTACTTGACGCCACCGCCGCTGGGCTAGAATCGCTGCCAGATGAGATCCTTGTTTGCCCTGCTCGCCCACGGCCTACGCTGCAATGTCGTCGCCGGCGCGCGGCTCGCGGCTTTCCAGCCGGTGCGGCCGCACGACTTCCGGGTCTCGCCGGCCGACTTCACGGTGCTCGCCGCGTTCGTCGGGCTCGTCGCATTCGCGGCGAGCTTCGTTCGCGGCGGCTGGCCCGGCCATGTCAATGCGGCGGCGGTCCCGTTGCTGCTCGCCGAAGTGCCGCTCGTGCTCGCGGCATGCGTGCTCGTCGCCGGCATCGTGGGCCGGCGCGAGCTCGTGCTCGGGCTCGGGACCGCGCTCTTCGCGCTCGATCCCCCGTTCGCGGTCGCGGGCACCGTGCTCATGTTCGCGCTCGAGGCGCTGCCGCCGGCGCTCCGCATTGCGCTCGGGTACGCGTTCATCGCGTGGGGGCTCGCGGCGACGCTGCGCGCGCTCCTCGCGTTCGCGAGGTGGCGCCAGGCCCGGACGGTAGCCGCCGCCGGCGTGTTGGTGGCGCTGTTCGCCGGATTCCTCGAGGTGATGCCCCGCGCCGAGCTCTGGGTGCGCCACGACGCAGAGACCGAGCATGCGGCGGCTGCACCGTCGATCGCGGACGAGCAGCTGTTCCATCGCCAGCAGGCAGTCCTCGACGAAGCGCTCGCGCGGCTCGCACCCGAGCGGCCCGGCGTCGAGGACTTGTACTTCGTCGGCGTCGCGCCCTACGCCTCGCAGGACGTGTTCGCCCGCGAGCTCGCGGCGGTGCGCAAGCTGTTCGACGAACGGTTCGGCACCGCCGGGCGGTCGATCGCGCTCGTCAACAGCCCGGAGACGCTGGGCGACACGCCGATCGCGACCGCGACCAACCTGCGCGCCGTGCTCGAGCGCATCGGACGCACGATGAATGCCGAGGAGGACGTGCTGTTCTTCTTCGTCACCACGCACGGCGACGAGCGGCACGAGCTCGCGTTCGAGCTGCCACCGCTCGCGCTCCAGCAGCTCACTCCGACGGCGCTCGCGCGCATACTGGCCGACTCGGGCATCAAGTGGAAGGTGCTCGTGGTGTCGGCGTGCTACTCGGGCGGCTTCGTCGAGCCGCTCAAGGACGCGAACACGGTCGTCATCACCGCCGCAGACGCGAAGTCGAGCTCGTTCGGCTGCGCCCCGGGGCGCGACTTCACCGATTTCGGACGCGCCTACTTCGGCGAGGCTCTCGCCCGCACCTTCTCGTTCACCGAGGCGTTCGAGACGGCGCGCGCGAGCGTCAGGGAGCAGGAACGCGCGGAGCGGCGCGCGCCTTCCAGCCCGCAGATCTTCATCGGCAACGCGGTCCGGGACAAGCTCGTTTCGCTCGAGCGCCGATTCGCGGTGGCGCCCTAGGCCGGGGCGCGCGTGGCGAGGGCGCACCGGCTCGCGGTCGCGGCACTCCTCGCTTGCGACCGTGCCGGCGACCGCGCAGGACAGCCGGTTCGCGCGCGCGGACATCGATCGCAACGGCGTGCTCTCGCGCGCGGAGGTCGATCGCGGGCTGCCGGGCCTCGCCTCGCGCTTCAGCGACATCGACCGCAATCGCGACGGCAATCTCTCGCCCGACGAGGTGCGAACCTGGTCGGCAAGCCGCAAGGCGGACGGTCGCAAGAGCGAGGGCGCGTTCGCCGAGCTCTTCCGTCGCGCGGACTCGGACGGCGACGGCGCGCTGACCCTGGCCGAGGCCGACAAGGCGCTGCCGCGCCTCGGCGCAAAGTTCGACCGCATCGATGCGAACCGCGACGGCAAGCTCGCTCACGACGAGCTCAGGCGCTATTTCGACGCGAAGCGCGCCGCGCGCGGAAAGCCCTCGTCCCGCTAGTCAGATCAGCCGCGCGATCGCCGTCAGCGCGAGCGACAGCAGGATCGTCGTCGTCAAGGGCAGGCAGTAGTCGCGGCCCTTCACTCGCATCCGCAAGTCGCCAGGCAGGCGCCCGAGCCCGAGCCGCGCGAGCCACGGCGACATCGCCGTCAGCACGACGAGCGCCACCGCCAGGGTAACCAGCCACTTCAGCACGGGATGAGCCGGATCATTGGGCTTTGCAATCGATTGTAATAGACTCGCGCGCGCCGATTGACCGGGAGGAAGGATGATCGAGCTTTACACGTGGGGCACGCCGAACGGCCGAAAAGTGTCAGTGATGCTGGAGGAGTGCGGGCTTCCCTACAACGTCCATCGCATCGACATCGGCAAGGGCGACCAGTTCGCGCCCGAGTACCTCGAGATCAATCCCAACGGCAAGATCCCCTCGATCGTCGATCCCGACGGGCCGGACGGCGCGCCGATCGCGATGATGGAGTCGGGCGCAATCCTCGTATACCTCGCCGCCAAGACGGGCCGCTTCCTGCCGGCATCGACGCGCGGCAAGTACGCTGCGCTGCAGTGGCTCATGTTCCAGATGGGGCACGTAGGGCCGATGTACGGCCAGGTGCACCACTTCCTGCGCGCGGCGAAGGTCGAGGTGCCGTACGCGATCGAGCGCTACGTGAAGGAGAAGGACCGGCTCTACGGCGTCCTCGACCGGCGGCTCGGGGAAGCGCGCTATCTTGCCGGCGACGAGTACACGATCGCCGACATCGCGACCTATCCCTGGGTGGCGAGATACGAGTGGCACAAGACCGAGCTTGCGACCTTCCCGAACGTGAAGCGCTGGTTCGACACGATCGCGGCCCGACCGGCGGTGCAGCGGGGCATGGCTGTCCCCGGCTGAATGCGGGACGTCCTGCGCTCCGCGCTTTCGGCGCGGCTCGAAATCCTGGAAGCGCGGCCCGAGGTCGCGACGACGCGACCGCCGCTGCTCTTCCTCCATGGCGCGTTCGCCGGGGCGTGGACCTTCGCCGAGCATTTCCTGCCCTACTTTGCCGCGCACGGCTTCCCCGCCTACGCCCTCAGCCTGCGCGGGCATGGCGCGAGCTACGGTCGCGACGCGCTCACCTGGGCGAGCCTCGCCGATTTCGTCGAGGATCTCGAGGAGACGATCGAGGCGATCGGCGAGACGCCGGTGCTCGTCGGCCACTCGATGGGTGCCGTGGTCGTGATGAAGTATCTCGAGCGCGCCGAGGCGCCGGCGGCGGCGCTGATCGCTCCCGTCCCGCCGCATGGCCTGCTGGCCGCGTCGCTCATGCTTGCGATCGCGAGGCCCGGACTGCTCGTGGAGCTGAACGGCATGCTCGCCACCGGCCGCGCGTCGCTGGATGCGATGCACAAGGCGCTGTTCGCGGGCCCGATGCCGGCCGAGAAGCTGCTCGAGTATTACCCCCGCTTCCAGAGCGAGTCGCAGCGCGCGATCTGGGACATGACCCTGTTCGACCTGCCGGTGAGCTGGCGCATGCACCGCCCACCGATGCTGGTGCTCCTCGCAGAGCGTGATGCGCTGTTCCCCCTCGAGCAGTCGCGCGCCGGGTTCGCCGCGATCGGCCTGAGGACCGAGGTACTCGAGGACGTCGGACACGCGGTGGTGCTGGAGCCCGCCTGGCAGCGCGGGGCCGACCGGTTGATCCGCTGGCTGACAGGCGGTGGTTAGCTTTTTCCGCGTTCGCGGGGTGCCCGGGGGCACGGCCCCGTCGTTGATCCCGCAGGTCAGCTCTTGCGCGCGTATTTCCGCAGGAACGCCAGGATTTCATCGAGGCGCAGCTGCGGTTCGGTGGGGTTCGGCTGGGTGCCCACCACGCGGTTCATCCAGGCCATGTTCTGCTCCATCCGCGCGACGACCGCGGGCCACTCGGAGGCGGTGTGCCGACGCGGATCGGGGAGGACGTGACACTGCCCGCAGGCGAGCTTGAAGGACTGGCCCGAAGGCTGCTCGAGCTCGGGGTAGCGCTTCGCGTCGATCGCCCGCTGGCCGTGCTTCCGAAGATAGGCAAGGAGGACCCTCTCCTCCTCGTCGCCCGGCGCCTGCACGCCCGCCATCATGTCTTTCATCAGCTCCCCCATGTTCCCTTTCCCTTTCATCCGCAGGACCATGCGTTCGACGATACCGGGCCATTTCTCCGGGTTGTGCATCGCCGGGTTGGCGAGGTTGTGGCATTGCACGCAGTACCGGACGACGAGTTGCGCGCCGCGCGAGCGCGGCTCGGGAAGTTGCGCCGACTCGAAGGTCGGGGGCAGGATGCGCTCGAGGAGTGGGCCGTGGGGGCTCGCCGCCCAGCGCTTGCGCGCTTCATCCACCGCCCGGTCGAAGTCGGGGACCGGCGCCGCGTATGCCGCCAGCGCGACGATCGCGGCGAGCGATGCCGTCACGCGCCGAGGGTGCATCATCCAATTATAGCGAGCGGCTCAGGGCCCCGACCCTGTAAGCCCCGCACTCCGCCGCCGACTAAAGCCGAGGACAGCCGCCATGAGCGCAGAGACCTTCGACGCCATCATCATCGGCACCGGGCAATCGGGCAAGCCGCTCGCGGTCGCGCTCGGCAAGGCCGGCTGGAGGACCGCGGTCATCGAGCGCAACTACGTCGGCGGCACATGCATCAACTACGGCTGTACGCCGACCAAGACGATGGTTGCCTCCGCGCGGGTGGTCTATCTCGCGCGGCGCGGCCGCGACTACGGCGTGCACGGCGGCGAGGTGCGCGTCGACATGGCCGAGGTGTACCGTCGCAAGCAGCGTGTCGTCGAGCAGTTCCGCGAGGGCGGAACGCGCTCTCTGCAAACGACGCCGAACGTCGAGTTGCTTTTCGGCGAGGCGAGCTTCGCGGGTCCGAGGGCCGTGCACGTCGCGCTCGGCGCGGGCGGCGAGCGGCTCCTCACCGCGCCGAGGATCGTGATCAACATCGGCGGCCGGCCGGCGGTGCCGCCGATCCCGGGGCTGAACGACGTCCCGTTCCTCGACTCGACGAGCATCATGGAGCTCCAGACCCTGCCGACGCACCTGGCGGTGATCGGTGGCGGGTACATCGGGCTCGAGTTCGCCCAGATGTTCCGCCGCTTCGGCGCGCGCGTGACCGTCGTCGACCGCGAGGAGCGGCTGATCCCGCGCGAGGATCCCGACGTCTCCGGCGAAGTGACGAAGATCCTGACGGAGGATGGCATCGAGATCGTGAGCCGTGCCAGCGTCGCGCGCGTGGAGGGGAAGGAAGGCGTTCAGCTGCTGCTCGATACGCCCGCGGGGGTGAAGCGGGTCGAAGCGAGCCATCTCCTCGTCGCGGTGGGACGGGTGCCCAATACCGATCGGCTCAATGCCGCCGCCGCCGGGCTCGCGACCGACAAGCAGGGCTACCTGACGGTGAACAACCGGCTCGAGACGAACGTCCCCGGCATCTACGCGATCGGCGATGTCAAGGGCGGACCGGCGTTCACCCATATCTCCTACGACGACTACCGCATTCTGCGGCGGAACTGGCTCGAGAACGGCAATGCGACCACCGACGGCCGCCTCGTGCCGAACACGATGTTCATCGACCCGCAGCTCGCCACGGTCGGCCTGAACGAGACCGAGGCGAAGAAGCGCGGCCTCGACTACAAGGTCGCCAGGCTGCCAATGACGAGCGTCGCGCGCGCGATCGAGATGGACGAGACGCGCGGCTTCATGAAAGCGGTGGTGGACCCGAAGACCGAGCGGATCCTCGGCTGCGCGATCCTCGGGGTCGAGGGCGGCGAGCTGATGACGATGCTCGAGATCGCGATCATGGGAACGGTGCCCTATCCCGCGCTCCGCGAGGCGATTTTCGCCCACCCGACGCTCGCCGAGTCCTTCAACAACCTGTTTGCGGCGGTCGAGTAGGACGCGGCGGCGGGCTAGAGCGCGGCTCGCCGGTCGCCGGAGCGGAAGGCGGCGAGGTCCGCCACGCCGCGTCCGAAAGCGATCGCCTTGTAGAGCTCACCCATCTCCGACGGGCTCGTGAACTTGTTCGCGGCGGCGGCGAGCGGCAGATAGCGCTTCGCGTCCTCCGCCGGCGTCCGCGACATCACCTCCGTCAACCCGCAGTTCAGGAGGAGCTGCGCCTGCGTGGCGTAGCCCAGCAGATCCGCGCCCGCGGCGTGGGCGCTCTCGGCGACCGCGGTGAAATCGACGTGTGCGGTGATGTCCTGAAGTCCCGGCAGAAAGAACGGATCGGCGTGCGCGCGATGGCGGTAGTGGCACATCAGCGTGCCGGCGCTTCGCTGCGGATGGTAATACTCCCGCCGCGGGAACCCGTAGTCGATGAACAGCGCGGCGCCGCGCTCGATGGTGCGCGCGAGAGTCGCGATGAACGCGCGCGCCACGAGACCGATCTCGGTCGTGCAGCCGTCGGGGAGGCCGAGCTTCCGCGCAACCCGCTCGAGCTCGCCGGCCGCAGGCCGGTACGCCCACTCGAGCTCGCTTCCGGCACCGCTCGCGACACCCGCTTCCTCGATGGCGGTTGCGCGCGTGCGCACGACGTGGACCGGCATCGCATCGAGCACCTCGTTGCCGATGACGAAGCCCGAGATCGCCGGCGGGAGCCCGTTCAGCCACGCGACGCGCTCCATCAGGTGCGGGACGCGCGCGGCGAGCGTGTCGCGGCTTCGCGCGCGCAGCTCGGGCGAGAGCTCGACGATCAGGTAGCTTCGCGGCAGGCGGCCGAGACGCTCGAGCTCCTCGAGCAGCGACGCCGCCAGCGCGCCGGAGCCCGCGCCGATCTCCAGGATCTCGTCGCCCGCGGACTCGAGCGCTGCGGCGGCGGCGCGCGCGAGCGTGTGACCGTAAAGCGGAGCGAGCTCGGGCGCGGTGGTGAAGTCGCCTTCGGCGCCGAGCTTGCGGGCGCCCGCCATGTAGTACCCGAGACCGGGCGCGTAGAGAGCGAGCTCCATGAATCGCGCGAAGCCGATCCAGCCGCCGGCGCGCGCGATCTCGCCGCGGATGTGCGCCACCACGCGATCGCTGTGCGCGCGGGCGTCGGCGGACGGCTCGGGGAGGGGCGTCATGCTGGCGGGGGAAATGGTGCGCGCATCGAGTAGAATCCGCAAATAGCACGCCCTCCCCCAGAGGGCCGGGGGCGAGAAAGCAGCGTGGCCAAGGAACCGCTCTCAGGCAAGGTGTGCCTCATCACCGGCGGCGCGAAGCGCGTCGGCGCGGCGATCGCGCGGCGGCTCCACGCCGCCGGCGCGAATCTGATGCTCCATTACCACTCGGCGAAGGGCGAAAGCGTCGAGCTGCAGCAGGCGCTCAACGCCGCGCGCGCGAGCTCCGCCGCGACCGTGCAGGCGAACTTGCTGAACGCCGCCGAGCTGCCCGAGCTGGTGCGCACCACCGTGACGCGCTTCGGCAGGCTCGACGTGCTCGTCAACAACGCCTCGACCTTCTACCCGACGCCGCTCGGCGAGATCAAGCTCACCGACTGGGACGATCTCGTCGGCACGAATCTCAAGGCGCCCCTCTTCCTCGCCCAGGCCGCCGCCCCGCATCTGAAGAGCGCCGCCGGCTGCATCGTGAACATCACGGACATCCATGCCGAGCGGCCGCTCAAGAGCTATGTCGTCTACAGCGTCGCCAAGGCGGGGCTCACCGGACTCACCCGAACCCTTGCGCGCGAGCTCGGACCCGAAGTCCGCGTCAACGGCGTTGCGCCCGGACCGGTGCTCTGGCCCGAGGACGGCTCATTCGACGAGCTCGCGCGCCAGCGCGTGATCTCGCAGACGCTGCTCAAGCGCGCCGGCGAACCCGAGGACATCGCCGCCGCCGTCTACTTCCTCGTGACCGAAGCGCCTTACGTCACCGGTCAGATCATCGCGGTGGACGGCGGACGGAGCGTGAGCCTGTGAGAAGGCTCGCTGCGGCGCTCGCGGTCGGACTCGCACCCGGTCGAGCGGCGCCGGACGATCAGTTGCCGCGCTGCGCACGCGCTCGCCGGCGCCGTACCGCTGAGCCGAGCGAACCGCGATGAACGCTCCCACCGCATGGCAGGTTCGCAAGGGCGCCTACGAGGCGGGCAAGCTCGAGAAGCGGCTGCGGCGCCTCGCCGGCCAGGCGATCGCCGACTACGACATGATCCGCGCCGGCGACCGCGTGATGGTGTGCCTCTCCGGCGGGAAGGACAGCTACGGCCTGCTCGACATCCTGCTGAAACTGCGCGAGTCCGCGCCGCTCGACTTCGAGATCGTCGCCGTCAATCTCGACCAGCGCCATCCGGGCTATCCCGAGCACGTGCTGCCCGAATACCTCGGCCGGCTCGGCGTCCCGTTCAGGATCGAGGTCCAGGACACCTACTCGGTCGTGAAGCGCGTGATCCCCGAGGGCGCGACGATGTGCGGGCTGTGCTCGCGGCTGCGGCGCGGGGCGCTCTACCGCGTCGCGAGCGAGCTCGGCGCCACGAAGATCGCGCTGGGTCACCATCGCGACGACATCCTCGAGACGTTCTTTCTCAACCTCTTCTTCGGCGGCAGGTTGAAGGCGATGCCGCCCAAGCTTGCCTCCGATGACGGGCGCCACGTCGTGATCCGGCCGCTCGCGTACGTGCCCGAGGAGGATCTCGCGGCATGGGCCGAGGCGCGGCAGTTTCCGATCATCCCGTGCAACCTGTGCGGGTCGCAGGAGACCATGCAGCGGGCGCAGGCGAAGCAGATGCTGCGCGAATGGGAGAAGCGCTTCCCGGGGCGAGTCGAGAGCATCTTCCGCGCGCTCGCGAGCGTTGCGCCGTCGCACCTCCTCGACCGGGCGCTGTTCGACTTCGGGTCGGTGGCGGCGGCAGGCATCGCGGTCCCGCACGATTTCGAGCGGACAGACGAGAAGCGGCCCGGCTGACACGCGACACGATCGGTATACTCGCGTCCGCCGTGGCGCAAGGCGGGACCGGACGATCGAAAGGAGAGCACTAGACATGCGAAACAGAATGAGATCTGCGGTGCTCGCGCTGGCGGCGCTCGCGATGTCGGCATCGGCGTACGGGCAAAAGGCGGAGCACTATCAGATTCGTCACGCCGGCGACCTGGTCACGGTGTGCTCCACCCCGCCGTCGGCACCGGACTACCCGACCGCGATCGCGTTCTGTCACGGGATCCTGGCCGGCGCCTGGGGCTACTACGTGGCGTCGACCGCGCCGCTCGACCGGGAGATCTGCTCGTCGGACACGACGCTCACTCGCTCCAAGGTGGCGGACAGCTTCGTCGCATGGGCCAGGGCGCGCCCGCAACTCCTGAAGAACGGCGCGGTCGATACGCTGTTCCAGTTCGCGGCCGAGGCCTATCCGTGCAAGCGGTAGCCTGACCCATCCGACTCGAGGAGAAACGAGATGAAGCGCACACTGATCGCTGCCTGCGTCGCCGGCACGCTCCTGCTCGGCAGCTGCGCGAACATGACCGACACCCAGCAGCGCACCCTCACCGGTGCGGGGATCGGCACCGCCGCTGGGGTCGCGGTCGGCGCCATCACCGGCGACTGGTGGTGGGCCGCCGCTGGCGCGGCCACCGGGGCGGCGACCGGGTACCTGGTCGACCGGCAGAAGCAGCGGGAGCAGCAGGCTTTCCAGCAGGGCGTCCAGCAAGGGAAGGCGCAGGCGAGCCAACCGAAGTAGGGTGCGCCGGCCGCCCGGCAGGGGTGCCGGGTGAGAGTGGTTGCTTGCTGATCGGTAGTCACTGAGCCACCGGTGGCTCGTGTACTTGCGAGCCATCAATTCCGGATTGTCAAACTGAGTTTGTCATGGCATCCTCGGCGACCATGAATTGCGCCGAGCGCCTCGTCGCCCTCTTCGGCTCGCAAGCCGAGGTCGCCCGCCGTCTTCAGCTCGACCGCGCCGTGGTCAACAACTGGGTGAAGTCGGGCTACGTCCCGTCGCGCTGGGCGATGGAGATCGAGCGCGTCACGGCCGGCCGCATCGCGGCGGTCGACATCCTCAACGAAGCCGCGATCAAAAAACCCGTCCGCGTGAAATCCCGGCCCGAGGGCGCATTCCTCGGGCCGTCCATACCAGGGAGCGAAACCATGGAAGACTTTGCACCCGCCGAAGCGCATCTTCTCGTTCCACCCGCCGCAGCGCACGCTGATGGGTCCGGGGCCGACCGAGATCCACCCGCGCGTGCTCACGACGATGAGCCAGCCGGCGATCGGCTATCTCGACCCGATCTTCGTCGAGATGATGGAGGAGCTGAAGAGCCTGCTCCGCTACGCCTACCAGACGAAGAACCCGCTCACGTTCCCGATCTCGGGCCCGGGGTCGGTGGGGATGGAGTATTGCTTCGTCAACCTGGTCGCGCCCGGCGACAAGATCGTCGTATGCCGCAACGGCGTGTTCGGCGGCCGGATGCTGGAGAACGTCGAGCGCTGCGGCGGGGTGCCGATCATCGTCGACGACGAGTGGGGCGCCCCGGTCGATCCGAACAAGCTAGAAGACGCGCTGCGGCAGAACCCCGACGTGAAAGTCGTCGCGTTCGTGCATGCCGAGACTTCGACCGGGGTCCAGTCCGACGCGAAGCTGATCACCGGGATCGCGCACGAGCACGACGCGCTGGTGATCGTGGATGCGGTAACCTCGCTCGGCGGCTCGCCGCTGAAGGTCGACGAGTGGGGGATCGACGCGATCTACTCGGCGAGCCAGAAGTGCCTGTCGTGCACGCCGGGACTGTCGCCGGTGTCGTTCTCCGACCGCGTGGTCGACTACGTGAAATCGCGGAAGGACAAGATCCACAGCTGGTTCATGGACATGAACCTCTTGCTCGGCTACTGGAACGCGAGCACCCGCACCTATCACCACACCGCGCCGACCAACTCCCTCTTTGCCCTGCACGAGGCGCTGCTGCTCATCCGCGAGGAGGGGCTGGAGGACTCGTGGGCGCGCCACCAGCGCCACCACACGGCGCTGCGCGCCGGCCTGGAGGCGATGGGCCTCAGGTTTCTGGTGAAGGAGCCGCACCGGCTGCCGCAGATGAACGCGGTGCTCTGCCCCGAGGGCGTCGACGAGGCCGAGGTGCGCGAGACCCTCCTCGAGGAGTTCAGCCTGGAGATCGGTGCGGGCCTGGGGCCGCTCAAGGGGAAAATCTGGCGTTTCGGCATCATGGGCTACTCGTGCCGGCCCGACAATGTCATGCTCTGCTTGGCGGCGCTCGGCTCGGTACTCTCCGACATGGGCTTGCCGGTGCACGTGGGCGACGCCGAGGCCGCCGCGCATCAGGCGTACGCGTCGATGCACGCGAAGGCCGCGCAGCTGAAGCAGCAGAAAAAGGAGCGCGCCGCAGCATAGCCTCCGCCCGCGGCGCGGGGAGGACTTGAACGGTGGCGGATGAGGCCGCTACACGCGTACTCGCTATCCTCTTCGCCGACGTGAGCGGCAGCACGGCGCTCTACGAGAAGCTCGGCGACCGCGCCGCGCTCGCCGCGGTCGAATCGGTCCTCGAGATCCTCAAGCGGGCGGTCGCCACGAACCGTGGGCACGTGGTCAAGACCATCGGCGACGAGGTGATGGCGGCGTTCGAGACCGCCGATCTCGCCTTGCAGGCCGCTGTCGACATGCAGACCAGGACGTCCGACCTGCCCGCGATCGGCGAGGTGCAACTCGGCATCCGGATCGGCTTCCACGCCGGTCCGGTGCTCGAGGAGCGCGGCGACGTCTTCGGCGACGCGGTCAACACCGCCGCCCGCATGGCAGGACTCGCCAAGTCGGGCCAGATCATCACCAGTGGGCAAACCGTCGAAGCGCTCTCGCCGGCGCTCCGCGACGGCACGCGCGACCTCGACGCCCTCCCGATCAAGGGCAAGCTCGACGAGATCCGCGTCTTCGAAGTACTGTGGCAGGAGGGCGGTGACACGACGATGATGGCGCCGCGCCGCGCGGCGGTGGCGCCGGCGCCGGTGATCCTCCGCCTCGAGCACGGCGGCAAGGTGCTGCGGATGGAGCCGGGCGGGAAGTCGGCGTTCGTCTTCGGGCGCGATCCCGGCAACGACGTGGTGATCGCCGACAGGATGGCCTCGCGCGTGCACGGGCGGATCGAGCGACGCCGCGACCGCTTCTACTACGTCGACCTGAGCACCAACGGCACCTACGTCACGAACGAGGGCGACAGCGAGCTCGTCATCAGGCGCGACCAGATCATGCTGCGCGAGCCGGGGGCGGATGAGTTTCGGGCACTCGTCCGCTGACGCGGAGGCGGAGATCGTCGGCTTTTTTCTCGAGTAGCAAACCCCGCGAGGTAAACGAGTACCGCCTGCGCCGCGCCAACCAGCGGTGGGAGATCGCGGCCGAGGGCGCCCTCTCCAGCCTGACCTTCGAGCAGGAGGCCACCTTGGAGGCCGTGCGCCGCTCTCGCGGCCTCAACGCCCCCGAACTCGCCAAGCAGCTCGGCATCGGCCGGCCGGCCGCCTACGTAGCGGCTGAACCACCAAGCTAGACCAACGCCAATCTGCGCAAGGCCCACGTCGAGCGTCTTGCGGCAGCGCGGGCAGTCGAGTGGATGCCGGTCGCGGTCACGTAGAGGATCCCGGGAGGGCCGCGAAGTGCGGCCCGTTTGTGTTTTCCGGTCCCTCCCCCTCAAAGAGCTTTCCCTTTGGTGGGAGCCGGCGTGTCTCTAAACAACTGCAGCGAGTGCTGACTGGGAGTCGGCGGAGTCCTTCCGAAGTCGAGCGTTTGAAGCGCCAACACCGCCTCCAGCCTTTCCAGCACTTCCTCGCCGCCCTCGGCCGTCAATTCGAGCGCGTCCGCCCGTGACTCCAGGTATGTCGCAAGACGGATGCTGTAGCGGTAGGAAATCACGAGAATCTGTACCAAGAAGACCAGCAGCAGACCGGCACCCACGCGCGTAATCGCCGTCGAGACGACTTGCGGGACGCTCTCGGCTTGCCCTCTCTCCATCTCTGTGATCAGAGTGCGCACGGTGACGTGAAGGGACAGAACCTGCGACTGAAGAAGCTGAACTTCTCCGCCCAGCTTGTCGACGGCGGTCAACGGTTTTGGACTTGTGCGGTCCTTTAGCTCGTTGATCGTTTGTTGCAGTTGCTCCATCCCCCTATCTCCGTCGACGCGAATGTGCTCCGGCAAGCCGGTCTTTGACATCAAGGACCGAATCAATCCCGCCTCTCGGGCCGTAATTTCCCCCGCGTAGATGAATATCGCGAGGCATGAGATCAGCGCGACGAAGATAAGCACCAACGCAGCGTCAGCGCCGCGCCGCAGGCGCTTAGCTCGCGCCCGGAGATTTACACAAACCCCGCGCACCGCTTCTTGATTGAGTGCCATCTGTCCGCGCCTCCCCGATCAGTCGCCGTCCGTCGATACACCACGCAATCGTTATCTTGTTTGGGCAGTCTGCAAGCCTTCCGCGAACGGTCAGTACTGCTCCGAGCTAACGTTTGCGTTGTAGTCGCCGGTGCTTCCATCCGCGTACACGTACATTCCGCGATCCCGGTAGACAATCTGCGCTGATTGCGAAGTAGCTCCTTGGTGTAATGAGAGCGTCTCACTAGCACTGGTCTGTCCTGTTGCAAAAGCGAGGATGAGCAGTGCAGCGCGTGCGCTTCTAAAGGCCCTTCCTTCGCCCCGTCGCGGGGCTGGAGGAGCGCTCACCGGCGACCGAGGACGAGGTGCCGCGCCGTTGATCAACGGCAAGAGCGTCTCGGAACGAGCGCGCGGCTGAAGAAGTAGTTCCGCCGGACCGGGGCTAGAGCCTCGTTTGGGGGGATGTTGTTAGTGTGCAGGTAATCCTGAGAGCGAGCTGCATGGTTGCTCCCTGCTGGTCGGGCTCGGATAGCAGCGTTCCTACTTAACCGGTTCGATCTTCGTCACCGTGTAGATACCGCCGATCTTGTCGGCCTGGAACCTGATCCTGTCGCCCGTCTTGACTTGGTCGAGCATCGCCGGGTCCTTCACCCGGAACACCATCGTCATCGAATCCATGTTCAGGTCCGGGATCGGGCCATGGTTGATCGTAAGCTTCTTCGCCTCCTTGTCCACGCGGCGGATCTCGCCGTCGGCGAAGGTCTGGGCGAGCGTGGAGGGGGCGAAAACGAGGATCGCCGCAGCCAGCGAAAAAAGCGCTTGTCTCATCGTCGAGCTCCTATTTCGAAATGACCTTGGTCCTCGGTTCAGCCGACATTCCGAATCATTACCGATGACTGATATGACGGACCATTTGCAAGTCCGCTCGCACCCGCGCGCGCAATAAAGTTCTATGGCTGGATCTCCACTGAAAAACCTGTTTCCGAACGGTCTTTGCCAGGCGACAAACCGGCGCGAGTCTGCCGTGTGGCGTCAGGCTAGACGTTCGCCGCTGCAAAAATGGCCGGCTGCTCTGCAAGTGGCGCGGCGGCTGGAGCACGGGGCCGCGAACGCCAGAAGGCAAAGCGCCTTGCGGCGAGGCGGGGCGGCGCAACCTCAAGGCGTGGCACGCGCGGCTGGCAAGAGCGAACCGATCCGGATGAATCAGCACGGTTGCCATTGCAGAGGTCGCAAGGCCAAACGCGCTTTCATCGGGCTCGTCATTCCGCTTCGATGACGGTATTGCTGACGGTATCTCGCCCTTAGAGCAGACCATATGATGGCGCTCGCTGATCACATTTGCCTCCCCGCCCTGCGTATCGTCGACGTGAGGGGTTCCATCAGGTATTGCAGCGGGGTCTGCGTTGTGCCTTCGATGTAGACCTCAGCGGGCATGCCCGCTTGCAGCTGGAGCTCGCCCGCGGATTGGAGTGAATCGGCGTCGGCGAGGATCATCACGCTGTAGTACGGCATGTTGGTCGCCCGGTCGATCAAGCGGTCGCCGGAAACGTACGTGACTTTGCCAGTCACCATCGTGGTGTTGCGGTATTTGAACGCGGTGAATTTAATGCGCGCATTCTGATCGCGCTGCACGTGGTTCACCTCTTCCGGCCGGATGTGCGCCTCGATCATGAGCTTTGCGTCGCTCGGCACGATGTCCGCGATCGGTTCGCCCGGACGTACCACTGCGCCCGGCGAAGTAAACTTGAGATCGATGACTTCGCCGCTTGCAGGGGCGGTCACGACTTGGCGCGCGGCGGCATCGTCTGATTTGCGTCGCTCTTGCTCGATCTCGCCCAGGCGCGAAGCAGTCGCTTTGAGCTGATCGCTTGCCGCCTGCGCGTACGCATTCTGAATGGATTTGATTTTCAGATCGCTCTCGACCAGACGCTGCTCGGCGCGGGCGAGCTCCGATCGCCGCTCTTCCAGTTTGGCCCCGTAATCCAGCACGAGCGACTCGATTTGCCCGAGGCGGGCCGATGAGATGAAGCCGCCCTTGAGCAAACCGCGGTTGGCTTCGAGATCCTTCTCCTGTAACGCGAGTGAGCTTTGCGCTTGCGTGATTTGCGCACGCAAGGCGGAGATCTCTTGCTCGACGCGCTCACGCTGAGTTTTCATCAGCGCCACTTCGCTGGCGAGGGAGTCGCTCCGCGCTTCGAACAGCGCCGTCTCTTTCGTCAACGCTTGCTTGACGCGTTCATCTTCCTGCGCCGCGATTCGCAGTTCGTTTGGAAAGATGAGCTTCTTGGCGAGTGTTTGCTCCGCCTCAAGCCGCGCTAGCGCGGCGCGTTCGACATTGACGCGATAAGCCAAACGATTGCGATCAGCATCCACGCCCACATCCCCGAGCATCAGGACAGGATCACCGACATTCACGCGCTGACCGTCGCGCACCAACACCGCGCGCACGATGCCGCCCTCGAGGTGTTGCACCGGACGCCGGTTGAGATCGACTTTGACAAAGGCGGGCGCCACCACCGCCATCGATAGCGGCGCAAAGCAGATCCAGGCGCCGAGTGGGACGATGGCGCCGAGGACAATCCACCAGCCGGTGCGCACCAGGCGCCTGGCGTGCTCTCGGCTCGTGCGCAGCGCGCGGACGGGAATGAGTTCTGGTGTTGCGGTGCCCATACTCTGGTTCCCTCATTCCAAGCTTCTTCCCGATGGCGAAGAGAAGGAGATTGCAGTAACACCTCTCAGTAGTGCAGCTAAGCGTCCAACTCGTTCAAGCCGCCTTGTTGCCAACCATTGCTTGCGCTTGCCGCTGCATTGCCTTCATCACCTCGCTCGCCGCTCCAAATTGCTTCACGCGTCCGGCCTCGAGCACCAGAATCTTGTCCACGTGGGCGATGAGTGACGGCCGATGGGTGACAATGACCGAGGTCACGCCTTCGTTGCGCAGGCCGCTCAGTGCTTGGGCGAGGGCAATCTCACCCGCGCCGTCCAGGTTGGAGTTCGGCTCATCGAGCACCACCAACCGTGGATCGCCGTACAGCGCACGGGCGAGCGCAATGCGCTGGCGCTGGCCGGGAGACAGGCGCGAGCCTTGTTCTCCAACCTGCGTGTCGTAGCCCTGCGCCAGCGTAAGAATCAGCTCGTGCGCGTTGGCGCGTTTCGCCGCCGCGACGACCGCCTCGGAATCGACCTTGCCGAGGCGCGCGATGTTGTCGGCCACACTGCCATCGAAGAGCTCGACGTCCTGGGGAACATAGCCGATCCAGGGACCCAGATCCTGGCGCGGCCAGTAGCGCGAGATCGGCCCCATCGAGGCGCGCCGCACCTGCGGTGGCCGCCCACACGCCGGTCAGCAGGCGCGCGAGGGTGGATTTGCCCGCCGCGCTTGGGCCGATAATGGCGAGGCCTTCGCCCGGCGCAAGGCTGAACGCGATGTTGAATAGAATCAGCTTGTCCGAGCCGGGCACGCGATACGATATGCCTTCGGCTACCAGGCAGCCTTCAGGGCGCGGCATTGTGAGGCTCGGCTCGCGCCGGTCGAAATCTTCCGACAGTTCCCGCAGGCGTCGGTAGGCGCCGCGCGCCTCGACTCAACATGCGCCAGCTCGACACCACTTGTTCGACCGGTTGCACCGCTCGGCCCAGCAATATCGTCGTGGCGATCATGACGCCGGCCGAAGCTTGCTGGGTGAGCACGAGGTAGGCGCCCAGCGCTAGCATGAGTATTTGAATCGCTTGACGCAGAAAGCGCGTCGCGGCGCTGAAGGCGACGCTGCTGCGGCTCGCCCTGGTCTGCAGCGCCGCAACTTGGTTTTGCAGCATGCGCCAACGCTCCAGCAATCTCTCCGTCATCCCCAGCGCCTGCAGCACTTCCGCGTTGCGCAGCGAACTTTCCACGTACTGGGAAGCGCGACGCCCCTCCTTCTGCAGGCCCTCCAGGACGCTACGGCTGATGCGGTCATTGAGCCACGCCAGGGTCAGCATGAGGAGGGCAGCCAGCGCGGCGCCAAGACCCAAGGCCGGGTGGAACGCCCAAATCACCAACACGTACACCACGACCCAAGGCGCGTCGAACACCGCGATCAAGCCATTGGCCGAAAACACACTACGCAGCGCCGCAACGTCGCGGATACCTTCCGTCCTCGTGCCCTGCGGTGAGCGCGCTGCCTTCGCCACGATCGCATTCACCACCGGCGGCGATAGACGTTCGTCGACGATATTGCCCAATACGTTCTGCAGGCGGTTACGCACGTAGTCGAGCAACAGCAGGATCAACAGCGCGGCGCCAGTTCCGGCGAGCAACACGAGCAGGGTTTCTTGACTATTGCTCGAGATGACGCGATCGAATACCTGCAACGTGAAGATCGCAGGAACGACGAACAGCAAGTTGATGAAGAAGGAAAACGCCGCGATGTAGATCAGCAGCGGACGCAGTTCGTCCCACAAAGATCTCATGCGCTATTTCCCTCCGTTCTTCCGTCATTCCGGCGGAAGCCGGAATCCGGGATTTCGGCGTGCATTCTGGACCCCGGCTTTTGCCGGGGTGACAGACGTTGGCGTGGGCTGAGTTTCATCGCTGAAAGTGCTCGGCAGCCTACGGAGGGAGTCGGGCTGCCGGATACAGCGCTCACCTAAACCGGGCGCTTCGCTCGATCCGCGTGCAGGATGGCTGCGACGATCGGCTCGGGATCGCCCAGCGCTGGTGTCATGTGCCAGCGGTCGTAGGCGTCGTTGCCGATCCTCACCATGCCGGTGTGCTGCGAGCGGTCGCGATCCACACGCGGATCGCGATCGAAGAATCCTAGCTTGCGGCGAATCACCTCGAGATCGGCGCGCTTACCGGTGAGGAACAGCCAGCCCGGTCCGATGTCGCGGTCTTCGACATATTCCTTCAGCACTTTCGGTGTGTCGTGCTCGGGCCGCAGCGTGATCGAATACATGAAGATGTCGCGTCCGACCCGCTCGCCCAGCAGCTTTCTGCACGCGCTGCAATTTCGTGGTGATGATCGGACAGATGCCGTCGCACTCGGCGTACATCATGTTGATCGCGACGAGCTTGTCCTTGATCAGGTCGTCGTAGAACTTGACCCGCTTTCCTTCATGCGTGACGAGCACGGAATTCGGAAAGTATTGCGCGCCATACGTGCGCCGTTGCGGCGATGCCGTCTCGCTCGCGGGTTGGGTTTGGGCTGCAAGCAAACCCAAGGGTGCTAAGGATGCGGCGGCCCCGAATCCAGCAAGTATGGTCCTTCGCGTTGACATGATGGATCTCCAAGAAAAAGAGCTTCGAGAGGTCGCCGGGGCTCAGGAGGGCACGATGTCGAAACGGATCATCATCGCGTGGTCTTCGTGGATCAGGTTGTGACAGTGCATGGGATACTTCCCGAGGAAGTCGCGGAAGCGGATGTAAACCCGGAGGGTCATTCTCTTGCCGAGCACGTAGACGTCCTTGCGCCCCCGCTCGTGCGCCGGGATCGGCACGCTGACCCCATTCACGGTCTTGCCGATGATGCGGCCTTCTTCGAAGTGGATGTGGATGGGATGCTCCCACCCGTTGTCAGGGTTGACGAGCTCCCAGATCTCCGCGCGGCCCTTGGGGACCAAGGCGCGCGAGACGTTCGCGTTGAACAGCTGATCGTTCACGGTCCACATGCCACTGGCGCGCGCGAACACCCATTGGCGCACCGGCACGCCGGAGAAGTTCGCCGGGATGTCCGGCAGCGGGCGCAGCACGCTCGGCACACGGCTGACGTCGGGAGCGGGCGCATTGCGATCGACGATGATCTTGAGCAGCCGGGTGCCCGGCGCCTGCACGTTGCCGGGTCCGCGCGTGTCGATCTGGAGTAGCTGGTTGACGAAGTAGAGCTCGGTGCCGACCGGGAACCTCGCGAAGTCCACCACGATGTCGGCGCGCTCGGCGGTGCCGAGCCGGACCTTGAATTGGTTCAGGAGCGGAGCCGGCAGCAGATTGCCGTCATTGGCGATGTAGGTGAAGGTGTAGACCGCGTTGGCGCTCTTGTTCTGCAGATAGAGCTCGTAGAAGCGCGAGGGCCCGCCGTTGAGGAAGCGGAAGCGATACTTGCGGCGGGCCACCCGCAGCACCGGCTCGATCTTGCCGTTCACCGTGATCTTGTCGCCCAGGGTCCCTTCCGGACTGAACTGGTCGTAGAAGAGCATCCCGTTCCTGTCGAAGCGCTTGTCCTGGAGGATGATCGGGTAGTCGTAGGGATGGCTCGGCAGCCGCAGCGCGGCGGGGTTCGGGTCAGTCTCGTTGCCCGAGTCGAGGTCGTCGAAGATGAGGTAGAAGCCGGCCAGCCCGCGGTAGAGGTTCGGCGCCGTGAAGTCCATGGTGTGGTCGTGGTACCACAGCGTGCCCAGGGCTTCACGCGAATCGCCGATGGGACTGACGGTGTCAAGGCCTGCGTAGACGTTGGGATAGAAGTGGTCCTTGAACTGACCCGGCGCAGCCAGTGTCGGGCCCGCCTTGGTGGCGCTGTAGAAATCGCCCGGAAAGCCGTCGCTCTCCGACGGCATGTGCATGTTGTGCAGATGCGTGGAGATCTCCGGAGAGCCGAACCCGACGTGATCCTGCGGCAGCTCGTTGTGGATGCGGCAGATCACCGAGTGGCCGTAGCGCCCGAAGATCGTTGGGCCCGGGGTGGTGGCGTCGCCCGTCGGGCCCGAGTAACCCCAGATGGGCTGCGTGGGGTAGGCGGGATTGAACACCCAGTTCGGATTCTCCTTCGCCCTCATCTCGTACAGCTCGGGCGGTCCGGCCACCCCGGGCGCGGTGAGCTCGGCGAAGCGCTGGTGGTCGGCACGACCGGCCTCGCCGCCGCCGACATTCGCGGTGACGGTCGGGGTCGGGGACAACGCGCCTACCGGTGCGAGCGGTGTGATCGCGTTGGGCAGCTCCTCGACCCACGGCGTCGTTGGCGGGCTAGGGGGGGCGGCGGCGGGACCTGAGCCTCGCTCTTGCGCGAGGTCAGGATCATAGGCGCCGCCGTCGCTGCAATCGATGCTTTAAGCAATGTGCGCCTTCCGACGTCGATTTCGGAAGTCACGGGCTCATGTTGAATGAATTCCTTGCTCATGAAGTGTTTCCTCCCTTCACGAAAATTGGCACTCGAGCTCTGCCGCCCTCGCATCCACCGTGCTCGCCCGCGCTCCTTCTCGACATCAAGCGGCGTGGTTGCCTTGCGCGGCTGCTCGTAGGTCCGCCCCATTGCCGCCCGTGGCGCCCGCTGTCACTTCCAGCGCCTTCACGCGGTTGGCGAGCCGATCGATGAGCTGCACCTGCTCCCCATAGGCACGGGCCAACTGCTGGGTGATATCGGTCAGCCCCTTAATCGCTATGGTCAGCTCGTCCTTCTTGGCGTTGACGATGTTCATCCGTGCCATGATCACTGCAGCAACCTCACGCGGGTCGGAGACCGACCGGGAGTTCTGCCGCTTGGTCTGCTGCCGATTCTGGGCCGGCTTATCCGCTGCTTGATTCGCAACAGCGGTTCTCTCCGCTGCAGTTGCCCTCACTTGCTCGCTCATGTGGCGTCTCTCCAATAATGTGGTCGAAGGTTGGGGTGTCGGGCAGTTATCCGCCCCACACCGCAAGACTCTGTGAGTTGACTTCTCGGTAAGGGATCCCTCACGCCGCCAGGAGGAAGTCCGTCGCGTCGATAGCATTCGCGCCTACCCCGTTAACGCCCAAAAGCAGGATGGTGTCCATACCGTTGACATCAACCAGCGTGTTGCCCGCGGCAACGGTGATCGTCACATTGGCGGCGAATGTGTCGGCAGTGATCCCGAGCGCCGAGATGTCGAGCCGGTCCTGCCCGCCGGTCGCATTGGCGTCGAAACCCGCCTGGATCGTGTCGTTGCCGAAGCCCGAGCGCGAACACGAAGATGTCGTTGCCGAGCCCCGCCGTTCATGATGTCGTCACCCAGCCCACCGATGAGCCGGTCGGCGCCGGCGCCGGCGTTGATGGTGTCATTGCCGTCCTGGCCGTCGATGCGGTTCGCGCCGGCATCGAACGTGATGAGTGTCGTCGCCCTGGCTGCCGATGATGTTTTCGATCGTGGCCAGGGTGTCGGTACCGGTGGCGAGGCTTGTCGCGCGACGTCGTCGGTGACCGTCGCCGCCGCCGCCGTCGCGGACAGGTCGTACGTATCGGTGCCGGCACCGCCGACATAGCTGTCGTCGCCGTCACCCAGCGTGGCGACGAAGGTGTCGTTGCCGTCGCCGCCGTTCGCACTATCGTTGTCCAGGCCGCCGGTGATGACGTCGGCGCCGGCGTCCCCGTTGAGCGTGTCGTTGCCGGCGCCGCCGTTGACCATGTCCGCCCCGCCGCCGCCATTGATGATGTCTGCGCCGCCTTCGCCGTCGAGCGTGTTGGCGGCTGCACTGCCGGTCAGGGTGTCCCCGCCCGAGGTGCCGATGACGTGCTCGATGGTGGCCAGCGGTGTCGGTACCGGTTTCGGCGCTGGTCGCGGTGCCCGTCAGCCAGGTTGACGGTTGCCGCTGCCGTGGTGCCGGACAGATCGTAGGTATCGCCGGCGCCGCCGCCGCCGACATAGGCGTCGTTACCGTCACCGACCGTGGCGATGAACGTGTCGTTGCCGGCGCCGCCGTTCAGCGAGTCGGCGCCCGCGCCGCCGGTGATCGTGTCGTCGCCGGCGCCGCCGGTCAGCGCGTTGGCGCCGGCATCACCGATCAGCGCGTCGTTGCCGGATCCGCCCGTCACGTTCTCGATGTTGGCGATCGAGCTGAAGCCGGTCGCGGTGCCGGCGGCCAGGTCGACCGTGACGGCCGTGGTCGTTGCGCCGTAGGTCAAGCGTATCGACGCCGCCCTGCAGATCTGGCCGTGAACGATTCGATGCCGGTGACCGTGCTGCCTGCGAATGCCGTGATCGCCGTTCCAGCCAGGACGACCGCGAGCGTCTGGGCCGCGGCCCCGGGTCCGCCGAGGATATTCACCCTGTCGTTGGTGCCGGCTCCGCCATCGATCGTATCCGCTCCGTCTCCGATGGTGTAGTTGAAGGTGTCGTCGCCGTCGTTGCCGTTGAGCACGTCAGCGCCCGCGCCGCCGCTGATCGTGTCGTCGCCCAGGCCGCCGAGGACGGTGTCGTTCCCGGCGCCGGCGTTGAGGGTGTCATTGCCGTCCTGGCCGTCGATGAGGTTCAGCGCCGCCGTTGAGGGTGATGCTGTCGTTGCCCTGGCTGCCGATGACGTTCTCGATCGTGGCCGAGCGTGTCGGTGCCGGTCTCCGCGCTTGTCGCGGACGTGGTGGTGACCGTCGCACCCGCCGCCGTTGCCGGACAGGTCGTAGGTGTCGATGCCGGCAGCGCCGATGTAGCTGTCGTTGCCGTCGCCGATCGTGGCGATGAAGCGGTCGTCGCCGGCGGCGCCGTTCGCCGTGTCGCCGTCCGCGCCGCCGGTCATCGTGTCGGCGTCTGCGCCGCCGTTGAGCGCGTCGGCACCCGCCGCCGCCGAGCATGGTGTCGTTGCCGGCGCCGCCGTTGAGCGTGTCGTTGCCCGCGCCGCCGTCGAGGAGGTCGTCCTCGGCATTGCCGTTGATGCGTGTCCGCGCCGCCGCCGCCGAAGATCATGTCCTGCCCGGCATTGCCGTTGAGGGTCTGCGCCGCTGCATCGGCGGCGATGAAGTCGCCGATCACGATCGTCGCCGCCGAGGTGACGACTCTCGGGATGGCCCTGGAGGTCGGTGTAGCTCACCACGACCCGCAACTGGCGGTTGACCTGGTCCTGGGTCGGCGTGAAGCTGTCGTTCGTCGCGCCTGCAATGTTGGTGAAGACGCCGCCGCCGCCCAGCGCGCTTTGCTGCCACTGGAAGCTGAACGCGCCGACGGCCGGCAGTCCATCGAGATCGGTGATCTGGTTGATCGCCTGAAGCGCCAGGGTTTCCGTTGGCGTCATGTCGGAGATCAGGACCTGGCCACCCGGCGCGACTGTTGTTGCTCTCCACCGGCGCCGTCGCCGCCGAGAACACGTTCTCCAGCACGTCGTTGGCGTCCTTGTAGACGGCCCGAACGCGCAATGCGAGGCCGACCTCGAAGCCGCGCGGCGTGAAGGTGGTCCCGGTCGCGCGTGCGACTTCGCCGCCGGCGTTCTCGATCAGGATGTCTTCAAAGATGCCCGGGCGAACTTCGGCCTGCCAGAAGTAGGCGATGGGTCCGCCGGCGATCGCTCCGGTCGGGTTGGTCGGGCTGATGTTGTCGGCGTCCGTCACGCCCAGCGCCGACACGGTCAGCAGCTGGTCCTCGGTCGGCGTGGTGTCGTCGATCGTCAGAAGCCCGTCCGGTTCGGCGTTCAAGCCGTTCGAGAACGAGCGCCTGGTCGGAGAACTGCAGGCGCTCGATGTTCCTCACCGTATCGCGTCCCGTCCGAACCGGGCGCACCGTCGACGACGTGGCTCACCACGAGGTAGCCTGCGTCATTGGTGGTGATCTCATAGTTGGCCAGAACATCCGAGAACACGGCCGTGTCGAAGTCGGCGTCCGGCGCCGATCGTGATCTCGCGCACGATGCGGATGTCGCCGGGGTTCAGTTCGCCCGAGAAGACGCGCGCCTGGAGCTCGGTCATGCTGTTGGCGCGCGACCGTGCCGCCCGCCCCGTCCGGCGCCTCCAGCTGCACGTTCAGCCAGGCGTCGCCGTCGATGATGTCATCGCCGCCGCGGCCCTCGAGGATGTCGCTGCCGTCGCCGCCGAGGATGATGTTGCCGGCGCCGAACGAGGTCACCGTTCCGCCAAGATGTCGTCGAGGAACTGCTGCAGGCCGTCGATGAGGGCGATGTTGGTGAGCACGCTGCCCGTCGCGCCGGAGACGGCAATCTCGGTCGCGCGTGTTGTTGTCGCCGCGCAGGACGTCGCCGAATGCCGATCCCGACATGCCTTCCGTCGATGTGAACCGCGCCAGAACCGTCGCGTTCGACAGCGGCACCGGCGTTTCATCGAAGGCGCGCAGGAGCAGGTCGGCGGTCACGCCGAACTGGTCGTCCTTGAAGCTCGGCCCAGTCGAATCCGGAACCGCCTTCGTAGCGGTCGACCTGGCCGCCGTTGCCGACCATGATGTCGTCGCCGCCTTCACCGTCCATGCGGTCGGATATGGTGTTGCCGATGAAGACGTCGTGGCCGACCGTCTCGTCGCGCGAGAACGCGTCGAAGTTCTCGCCGGCACTGCCATCGGCCATGCCGAGCTCGATCCAGTCGTCGCCTTCGTTGCCGAACACGAACTCGTTGGCTCGAGCGCCCAGGATGAAGTCGTTGCCCGGGCCGCCGAAGGCTTCCGACGCGTCCTCGCCGGTGACGATGAAGTCGCTGCCGAAGCCACCGAGGATCAGGTTGAGGCCGTTGCCGCCGTGGATGGCGTCGTTGCCGTCGCCGCCCTGCATGTTGTCGTCGCCGCCCAGGTCCGTCATGATGTCGTCGCCGGCGCCGCCGAGGATCATGTCGACGCCGTCGCCGCCCTCGAGCCGGTCATTGCCGCCGTCGCCGTAGATCGTGTCGTCGCCGATGCTGGAGATGATCGTGTCATCGCCGGCGGTGCCGCCGAGCACGACGTGATCTTCGCCGCTGTACTGGAGGTAGTTCGGATCAGGCGTGTCCGTGCCGGGATTGTTCCGAAGCACCAGCGGCGCAAGGTCGGTGCCGCCTGTCGGGTCATCACGACCGTCCGGGCCGAGCCCCGTGAACTGCATGCGCCTGGTCGACCTCGAGAATGAAGCCCGGCGTCGAGAAGACGTCGCCCGGGAGATGCGTCGCGTCGGTGTTGGCCATCACCAACCTGGCGAACGAGTTGTTCTCCAGCTCGGTGAGGAAGTTGAGCCCCTGGGTGCGTTCCAGGTAGTAGAAGCGGTCGCCGTCCTGCAGCTTCTCCATCTGTTCTTCGAAGACGAAGTTGAAGGTCGAGCCGAGCAGGCCGCCGAACGGCATCTGCTTCTCGGCCAGGCCGCCGATCCAGAAGTCGATGGCGTCGACGCCGGTGATGGTCACGCCGTCCGGCCCGTTGGCATAGTCGCCGGTGCTGTTCAGGAAGGCGATGCGGTCAGCGTCAAAGGCGGTCGCCTCCGCACCCGGTCAGTGTCGGATCGCCGAACACGAGGTCCATCGCCGCCGCGCGCTTGGCCGCCAGCGAGGTCGCGTCGACGATGGTCTCATGCGTGCCGTAGGCGGCGATGAAGTTGACGACCGAAGCCTCGTGCTTCAGGTGTTGCGTGAGGTCGATCCAGCTCGTGTAGGGCTTGAGCTGGCTGTCGCCGGTCACGTCGTAGAAGTCACGGCGGGCCGCGTTCAACGACGGCACGCCGGTATCGCGGCCGCGCAGGATGTTGATGGTCGCGAGGTCGAGCGGCAGGCCCAGCAGATTGTTGCGCAGCGCCTCGGTCACGAACTCGTCGATCTCGTTGCCCTGCTGCCGGGTCAGGCCACGCACGAGGGCGCCCGCCGCCTCGTCCGGGGTGGGGCCGCTCGCCGCAAATTCGAGCGGATTGAGGAAGGCCGCGATCAGGCCGAGCTGCTGATTCGGGTCCGCCGAATTGGGGTCGCCCACGACATTGAAGTCAGGATCGAAGCGGTCCACCGTCTCGGTCAGCATCGAGTGGCCGAAGCGATAGACCGTATGCGCGAACTCGGCGACGATCGACGGATCGATCTCCGTGTCGTAGACCTGGGTTGCGGCAAAGAAGATGTCGACTTGCGGCTGGACCTTGCGCGCGAACTCCTCGAACACCAGGTGCTGGTACTGCATCTCGGTGCCGAAGCGGGCCGCCTGGAACAGGCGCTCGCCGTTCCACGAGCCGTCGGGAAGCTGCCACTGGGCGATGAAGGCCGGATCGTTCGAGGCGAGGATCACGGCCTTGGTGTGTTCGACCAGCCGGTTGTGCTCGGCGTGGAACACGTGGTGGACGGTGGTCAGGGCGATGTTCTCGTTGACGCGGCCGTCGCCGGCCATGTAGTGCGCGTCGAGCAGCTCGTTGTCGTAGGTGCCTGGCTCGCGAGAGCCCGTGACGACGTCGCGTCGGCGGCAAGCGAGCACGCCGGTCGACGGATCACCGGGGCGGCGCTGTGCGCGATGTCGTTCAGGAAGGCGTGGCCGGTGCGAATGGCGAGACTCGCATCGATTGGCGCACCTGGCGAGCCCGAGGCGAGCCCATTGCCATCCGGATCCAACGGACCGCCGACCGGGAGGCTTGCAGCACGATCTGCGCGAAGCCGGTGACGGGATCAGGGATGAATTTGCCGTACGCGTCGGCCGCCAGCAGCGGCAGGTTGAGAGCGTCGAGATCGTCGAGCTGCGATGCCGAGAATATCGCGCGCCTGCGCCTTGACGACGGCCCAGGTGGCCATGCCGCCGATCTCGACGTCGTCCCCGTTGCCGAATATGCCATCGCCCAGATCGCGATTCGTGATCAGCCGACCGGTCGCGACCGGGTCTCCGGCCGCGTTGAATTCATACGCGCGCAGGAAGACCTGGTGCGAGGGATGCGAGGTGTAGGTCTGGTTCTGGTCGACAAACGGCGTGGTGGTGTTTTCGGCTTCGTGCGTGGTGTCGTCGAGGCTCTCGTCAACGCCGACGGTGAGGGGGTCATCACCCAGTATGCCGTCCGCACCGGGTCCATCGAACTGGGTGGCCCGCGTCAGCACCAGGAAGTTCGGCGCGCCGGGTGTCGGATCGAACAGCGGATCGTCCGGCCTGCAGCGGAACGAAGATCGTGCCGTTGCCGCCCTTGGTCACGAGGTCGAGGCCGTGGTCGAAGAACTGGCCGAAGAACGTCATGAACGGGTTGAACGGCGCCGACAGGCCCTCGTCCGGCGTCACGTTCGGAATGAAGAAAACCTCTCTGTCGTCAGCGGTGCCGAAAATGCCGTCCAGGCCGGGGCTCGTGACGATCGGGGCGCCCAGGCCAGCAGCCGCCGGGTTGTTGGCGGTCTGATCGACGATCAGGTTGCGAGATGATGCGCGGATCCGCATCGACGACGTGGTCGCCGCGTGCTCGCATAGTCGGTCGCCGGTGATCGGGCCGAACTCGACGGTCGCCGTCCTGGTCGTTCCGGAACACCGGATCCAACAAGCGCGGGAAGAGGGTGTCCGCGGCGCCGAAATCGGTCTGACCCTGCACCAGGTTGTTGAACGATCCGTCGACCGTCCGCAGGCCGAACGCCACCCGCGAGTTCGGGAGAATGTCGAGCAGATCCTCACCGGCCGCATTCCTTTCCGCGATGACGATCTGGTCGAGAATGAACTGGAGGTCGGATCGGATATAGCGCACGCCCTCGCTGCTGACCAGGTCCTCGGCCGGTGCCGCGGGTGTGGGCGGCACGGCGATGACGCCCGCGACCGGCGCGGTTGGCGCCGAGAACACGTTCTCCAGCACGCCGTTGGCGTCCTGGTAGACGGCCCTGACGCGCAGCGCCAGACCATCGAGATCCGCGGTCACCCTGAAGCTCGTACCGTCCGCGGTCGCCGGCTGGTTGCCGCCCACGTCGACGATGTCCCGGAAGACCCCCGCGCCCCTGACCGGATCCGGTTCGTACTGCCAGACGTAGCTGACGGGCCGTCCGGTGATCGCTCCCGTACCCGGATTGTCGGCATCGATGATGTCCGCCGCCGACACGGTCAGCAACTGGTTCACGGCCGGCGTGTCGTCGCTGATGGTCAGCGAGCCCACCGGCTCATTGTTGATGCCGGGCACCAGGACGACCGCCTGATCGGCGAACTGCAGCCGCTCGATGTTCCGCAGCGTGTCGGTGCCGTCGGTGCCGGCATTGGTGCCGACGTTGTCCGTGACGACGGTGGTGCCGTCGAGCGCCGGTGATGACCGTGTAGTTGGCGCGCGGCCCGGAGAACATGGCGGTGTCGAAGTCGGTGCTGTCCGACGTCAGGATCTCGCGCACGATGCTGAGCTGGCTGGGATTGATCGTCGCCGGAAAGCATGTACGGCACGAGCTCTTTCATGCTGTCGACTGTTGTGGGCGTCCGGGTGACCGCGTGCTGACGGCGATGCGCACGTTCAACCAGGCGTCGCCGTCGATGATGTCATCGCCGCCGCGGCCCTCGATGATGTCGCTGCCGTCGCCGCCGAGGATGATGTTGCCGGCGCCGAACGAGGTCATGCCGGCAGGGAGCAGACGCCTGCAGACCGTTGATGAGGGCGATGTTGGTGAGCACGCTGCCGGTCCAGCCGGCCTGCAGCGATTTCGGTCGCGTCGGCATCGTCGCCGCGCAGTACGTCGGCGAAGGCCGATCCCGACAGGCCTTCGGTGAACGCGAACCGATCGAAGATGCCGGCGTTCGACGGCGCCACCGGCGGTTCGATGAAGTCGTTGACGATCATGTCGACGGTCACGCCGAACCGATCGAACTTGTAGCTGGCCCAGTCGAAACCGGAGCCGCCGTCGAAATGGTCCTCGCCGTCGGAGCCGGTGAATATGTCGTCACCGCCTTCGCCGATGAGTTCATCGAATCCGCCGCCGGAGATCATGACGTCGTTGCCGATGATGCTGTCCTGCGCGAGCGGGTCGAAACTGTCGCCGGTGGTGCCGTCCTGGGTTCCCAGCTCGATCCAGTCGTGGCCTTCGTTGCCGAAGGTCGGCAGGTTGGTCTTGCTGCCGAGGATGAAGTCGTCCCCCTGGCCGGCGAAGACCTCCGAAACGTCCTCGCCGGTGACGATGAAGTCGTTGCCGTCGCCGCCGATGATCAGATTGGCGCCGTTGCCGCCATGAATGACGTCGTTGCCCTCGTTGCCCTTGAGCACGTCGTCGCCGCCGCGGTCCGTGATGATGTCGTCGCCCGCACCGCCTTCGACGTTGTCGTTGCCGTCGCCGCCTTCGAGCCGGTCATTGCCGCCGTCGCCCCAGATCGTGTCGTCGCCGATGCTGGAGATGATGGTGTCGTTGCCGTCGGTGCCGCCGAGCACGACGTGATCTCCGCCGGTGTACTGGAGGTAGTTCGTATCGACGCCCGGCGTGGCGGGGTTGTTCGCGGATCACCAGCGGGATGAGGTCGGTGCCGCCCTCGGTCGGATCGTCGTTGCCATCGCCGAGACCGGTGAACTGGTTGGCCGGGTTGACCTCGAGGATGAAGCCCGGCGTCGAGAAGATGTCGGCCGGGAGATGCGTCGTGTCGGTGTTGAGCATCACCAGCTTGGCGAACGAGTTGTTCTCCATCTCGGTGAGGAAGTTGAGCCCCGCAAGGCGCGACAGGTAGTAGAAACGATCACCGTTCTGCAGCGCCTCCATCTGGGTCTCGAAGACGAAGTTGAAGGTCGAGCCGAGCATGCCGCCGAAGGGCATCTGCTTCTCGGCCAGGCCGCCGATCCACAGGTCGATGGCATCGACGCCGGTCGTGGTCACGCCGTGCCGCGGTGTTCGCATAGGCGCCGGTGCTGTTCAGGAAGGCGAGACGGTCCACGTCGTCCGCGGTGAAGGTCCTCTCGTCCGGGGTACCCGCGTTGATGACCGCGCTGCCGCCGAAGACGAGGGCGGCGGCGACTGCCCGCTTCTCCGCGAGCGTGTCGACATCGGCGGCCGTGAGCTCGTCATGCGTGCCATAGGCGGCGATGAAGTTGATGACCGACGCCTCGTGCTTCAGGTGTTGCGTGAGGTCGACCCAGCTCGTGTAGGGCTTGAGCTGGGGGTCGCCGGTCATTTCGTAGAACTCGCGGCGTGCCGCGTTGAGCGTCGGAATGCCGGTATCGCGGCCGCGCGCGATGTTGATCGCGGCGAGGTCGAGCGGCAGGCCGAGCAAGCTGTTGCGCACCGCGTCGGTGACGAACTCGTCGATCTCGTTGCCCTGCTGCCGGGTCATGCCGCGCACGATGGCGCCGGCCGCTTCCTCGGGGGTCAGCGTGCCGTTCTCATTGAACTCGATCGGGTTGAGGAAGGCATCGATCAGCGTGATGTCGTTCGGCACGAAGTTGGGGTCCAGCCGGTCCACCGACTCGGTCAGCATCGAGTGGCCGACGCGGAAGACTGCGTGCGCGAACTCGGCGACGATCGCCGGATTGATCGAGGTGTCGTAGTTGGTTTCGGCAAGGAATTCGTCGACTGCCGGCTGCATCTTGCGTGCGAACTCTTCGAACACGAGGTGCTGATACTGCATCTCGGTCGCGAAGCGGGCCGCCTGGAAGATGCGTTCGCCGTTCCACGCGCCGTCGGCAAGCTGCCATGAGGCGATGAAGGCGGCATCGCCGGTGGCCAGAATCGTCGCCTTGATTTCGTCGGCCTGGCGGTTGTGCTCGGAGTGGAACACGTGGTGGACGGCGGTCAGGGCGATGTTCTCGTTGCCACGGCCGTCGCCGGTGATGAAGTGCCGGTCGAGCAGCTCGTTGTCGTAGGTGCCCGGCTCCGAGAGTCCGACGGCGGCGTCGCTGTCCGGCGCCAGCAGCGCCGGCGACGAACACCGGGGCCGCGGCATGCGCGATGTCGTTGAGGAAGGCGTGGCCGGTGCGAACGCCGAGACTCGCATCGATCGGCGCACCCGGCGTGCCCGAGGCGAGCCCATCGCCATCCGGATCCAATGGACCGCCCACTTGGGAGGCTTGCAGCACGATCTGCGCGAAGCCGGTGACAGGATCGGGGATGAACTTGCCGTATGCGTCGGTCGCCAGCAGCGGCAGGTCGAGGACGTCGGCATCGTCGAGCTGGATGCCGAGCATGGCCAAGGCCTGCGCCTTGACATCGGCCCAGGTGGTGAGCCCGCCGTCGGCGCCATCGAGCAGCCTGCCGGTGGCGACCGGCTGGCCGGCCGCGTTGAGCTCGTATTCCCGCAGGAACACCTGGTGCGAGGGATGCGAGGTGTAGGTCTGGTTCTGGTCGACGAAGGGTGTCGTCTGGTTGGTGTGCTCGGTGCCGGTGGGGGTGGCCCGCGTCAGCACCATGAAGTTGGTGGGGCTGCCTTCGACGTAGAGCGGATCGTCCGGCTGCAGCGGAATGAAGATCGTTTCGTTGCCGCCCTTGTTGACGAGGTCGAGGCCGTGATCGAAGAACTGGCCGAAGAACGTGAACCACGAGTTGAACGGCGCCGAGAGACCTTCGTCGGGCGCCACGTTCGGAATGGCCAGAAGCGTGCCGAGAGGAATGGGATTGCCATCGAGATCCAGCAGGGCACCATCGGATTCGCGTATGGTGCCCAGCCCGGCCTCGACGAAGGCACTGCACGGCCGCCGGGTTGTTGCTGGTCATGTCGACGACCAGATTGCTGATGAGGCGCGGGTCCGCATCGGCCACGTTGCCGGGGGCGCCGTAGTCCGTGTTGGTGACCGGGCCGAACGTGTCGCCGTCGGCATCATCCCGGTATACCGGGTCGACCAGTCGCGGAAACAGATTGTCCGCTGCGCCGAACTCGGTCTGGCCCGGCATCAGGTTGTTGAACGACCCATCGACCGTCCGCAGGCCCAAGGGCACGAACGTGTTCGGGACCAAGCTCGCCAGGTCCGCTCCCGCTGCGTGCGCTTCCGATATGTGGATCTGCTGGAGGATGAATTCGAGGTCGGATCTGATCAGTGTGGCCATTTTGCTCCCCCAGTTGTGCTGTTTGGCAATTCAAGACGCCGACATCAACTCCTGCGCCATCACGCAGGCAATTCGAAAGAAACGACATTGCGTGCAACGCATGAGTGATACTCATGCGCAGCTAGGTCATGTCGTATATTCCTATTCAAACGAGTCGCCCGTTATGCCGGCGAAAGCCGAACCTTGTGCCACACTAGTCTTCGTTCCTTTTCGTCGCAAGACGCCTGACGATTGTTCACGCTTGCAAAATATCGTGACAAACGATCGGCGGTTTACGGACGCTGGAGCAGACGACAGCGGATCGAGGAGCTGCTCGGCATCGGGCCCTCGGGCCTCGATGACTTCACGCCGCTCTACAACATCACGCCGGGCGTCAACACCTGGATCGTTCGCGCGAAGGACGGGAAGCCGACGCTCTATTCCTACCTATGGGGCCTCGTCCCGTACTGGTCGAAGGATCCGCAAAAGGGAGCCAGGCCCGTCAACGCGCGAGCGGAGTCTGCGTACGAAAAGCCGATGTTCAAGAAGTTCATACGAGAACGCCGGTGCTTTGATCCCCGCGAACTGCTACTACGAGTGGAAGGAGATGCCGGTCGGGAAGGGCCCCTACTGCATACGGATGGCAGACTCATCGCCGTTCTTCATCGTCGCACGTGGGAAGTTTGGCACGCGCGGGAGCCCGAGGCGCTCTTCACGTTCACGGTTCTTACAACCTTCCCGAACGAAGTGTCGGCGACGGTCCACGACCGGATGCCAGAGGAGGGGCTAGCCCCTGCTCACTTACCGGGGCTGGGCTGACGTCAGGGCGCGAGCGCCTCGATCAGCGCGCGTAGCCGCGGCGTCACGCGTCGCGTCGACGGAGGCAGACATGGCACGCAACACGATCCTGGTTTCGTCGCGTCGCTCATCGCAGCCTTAGATCATCAGCTTCTTGAGCGTGTCGGGGTTTTTCACCACCGACTTCAGCCGCGCCGGCGGCGCGCCGTAAAGCTGCGCCGGCGGGTTCGCCTCGAGTCGTCCCGCGATAGCCGGATCTGCGCAGGCATTGTCGAAGTTGACCGCGATCTCGCCCGCGGCGCTTGCGCCGAGCTGGAAGCACGGCTGTCCGAGCTTCGCGTTGAGCGGCTTGAGCACGCCCGCCGCGACGACGTCCGGCAGCGCCCCCGAGCCGGAGAGCACCATGTCGTAGGCCCGGCTGCTTGACCCTGCCGGGCTCACGCCGAGGACCGATGGCAGGCTTACCAGCTCGCGCGCGAGCGTTCCCTCGGCGATCGCCTCGGGCAGCCCCTGGAAGGTCAGCCTGACGCTCTGCCCGGTCTGGTTGAAGTGCTGCAGGAAGAAGTCGCGCGAGAACTCGTCGGCGATCTTGCCACCGATCGCGGCGAGCGCCTCTTCCTGGCTCGCCCAGCTGCCCGCAGCCTTGGGCATCGTGTTGTTGAAGTAGATCTCCTCGCCGGTCTCGCGGTCGATCGCCTTCACGGTCCACGAGGACAGCGCGAACTTGCTGACCGTCAGGCCGGAGGCGGCGAGCTTCATCGAGAGCTTCCTGATCCGCGCCTCGCCGACGACGTTGAAATCCGGCGTCTTGGCCTTGTCGCCGGTGGCCGTGCCGTCGTCGGACCAGGTGCGGAAGCCGAACGACCTGACGCGCTCCTTCAGCAGATTCTCGGCGATCTGCGAGGGCTGAGCGGGCGCGTCCGGCTGATCGGCGTCGCGCACGGTCACCTGCACCGCCACCTTCGGGTCGCCGTTCTGGCGGATGAACTCGATCCGCTCGTCGCGCGACATCTGATTCAGGGACTTCTGCAGCGCGCGCACGTTGATCACGGCCTTGGTCGTGAGCGACATCAGGCCGTCCTTGCCGAGCTGCGGTTCGCTCTCCTGCACGACGTTGGCGATGTAGTTCCCGCTTTTCGACAGCAGCTTGTCGCGCAGCACCTCGTAGTTCTTCGCGAGCGAGCCGCTCTCGAGGTACAACCCGAGCGCTTTCTCCACCGCCTGACTCTTCGAGTCGGCCCGCAGGTCCGACTGCAGCAGCGCCTTGTCGACCTGATAGCGGGCGTCGCTCGGATCGACGAGGCCCACCGCCGTCACGACCACCGTGCCGGGCGCGGCGGGCGCCGCCGGCGGCGGTGGCGGCGCGGCCGCCGGCTGCACCGACGGTGCCTGCGGAGCCGCCGCAACGGGCGGCTCGCTCACGGTGCCCGACGGCCGCAACAGCATCATCCAGGCCGCGATTGCGATGCCGACGGCCGCGATGCCGCCGACGATCGCGAGCGCGAGACCCTGCGAACGCGCCGGCTTCTCGGCTGGAGGCGCTTCCGGTGCCGGCTGGCGCACGGTGCGGGCCGTCGTTCGGATCGGCTCGGACTTGACGTCGATAGGCTCTTGCGCGGCGCGCTTCGCCGCGGTGCCGACGACCGTCGCGTCGGTTGCCGCCGGCGCTGCGCGGCCCTCGACGGCCGCCTTGATGGCGTCGGCGAACTCGCGCGCGCTCTGGAACCGCTCATCGGGCCGCTTCTCGAGCGCGCGCTTCACGACGCCGTCGAACGGCCGCGGCACCTGGACGTTCAGCGTCGAGGGCGGCAGCGGGTCCTCCTTGAGCACCTTGTGCATGATCGTCGTCGCCGAGCCGGAGAACGGCTTCTCGCCGGTGAGCAGCTCGTACAGGATGACGCCGGCGGAGAAGAGATCGGAGCGGCCGTCGACGATCTGCCCCATGAACTGCTCGGGCGACATGTAGCTCGGCGTGCCGAGGATCGTCCCGGTCTGCGTCAGGTTCGACGACTCGACCCGCGCGATGCCGAAATCGGCCACTTTGACCGTGCCGTCCTCGAGGATCATCACGTTCGCCGGCTTGATGTCGCGATGCACGACGCCGTGACGATGCGAATAGTCGAGCGCGGCGAGAAGCTCGGTCATGATGCGCGCGAGCTGCGGCGTCGTGAACCGCGTGCGCTGCTCGAGATACTCCTTGAGCGAGCGCCCCTTGACGAACTCCATGGCGATGAAGGTGGTGGCGCCGTCTTCGCCGAGCTCGTACACCGCGACGATGTGCGGATGGGTGAGACGGCCGGCGGCCTGCGCTTCGCGGCGGAAGCGCGCGAGGATCTCGGGCGCGTCCTCGCCGCCGAGCTGGTCGGCGCGGATGGTCTTGAGGGCGACGATGCGTTCGATCGCGGGGTCGAACCCCTCGTAGACGACGCCCATCGCGCCCTTGCCGAGCTCACGGCGGATTGCGTACTTGCCGAGTTTGCTGGGGGAGGTCATCGCTTGCTCCTCGGGAGGTCGCCCCGCCACAAAACGCGAACGCCGGCGTTCGAGCCGGCGTCGCGCTGGGATCGCGCCTTCGTCTGGCGTCCTACTTGTACTTGTTGTCGATCTCCCAGACCGTCTTCTGGATCAGGCGCTGGACCATGGTGTCGAGGGTGACCCCGCCCTGCTGCGCCTGGGACACGCCGAGGACGGAGGTGCTGGTCGCGCCGACCTCCATCTTCTCCTCGGTATAGCCCTGCGCGACCTGCTCGGTCGTCTCGGCGTTCATGATCTTGTAGCGCATGCCGATGACCCATACCCCGGTCGACTCGCCGGTCTGCACCGACCCGACCGCGGTGCCACCGGCCGCCCCGGCCATGGCGCCGCCGCGCGACCCCGAGAATGCGCCGAGGATGCCGGCGATCTGCCCGAGCGGCCGGCCGTCGAAGCCCTGCTGCGCGGCGGCTACCTGCTCGGTTTTCAGGATGTCGAACTTGACCACGTACTTCGTCGTCCGCAGCTTGCCCATGCCGAGGTAGCGCCGGGCCTGGTTCGGATCGCCGAGGTTGTAGGCGAGCTGGAACTCGTTCAGCAGCGGCCCGAGATTCGTCCGTTCGAGCACCTGGAAGTTCGCCTTCGAGAGCTCGATCTCGGCGAAGTCGGCGATGTTGTTCGACGAAAACTTCTGCACGAACGTCGCGTTGTTGCTCTTGATCTCGCCCGGGATCACGACCAGCGCCGGGCCCTGCTTGGATGCGTTCGTGTACTCGATCGGCCGGTAGATGGTGCGATCGGCCGCCTCGTTCGCCTTCTGGGAGGTGCTGGAACCGACGTTCGGCGAGGCGCTCGACTCGGATCCCCAGGTCGGCTGGGCGCTCGCGGTACCGGCGGCCGCGAGGCCGCCGAGGATCAGAGCCGCAAGACCGACGCGCAAGTGTTTCATGGCTGGTACCTCCGCAAAATGCTCGTTGTTCACGCGTTCCGGCGCGCCCGCGTCTGCCATCCGGGGTGCGCTCACTTCTTCGCCTTCGCCGCCGCCGCGACGTCCGCGTTCCGGCAGTAATCGCCGTAGAGCTTCGAGACGACTTCGTCCGCCTGCTCGTTGAGCAGCGTGAGCGCCATCGCGCGGACGTCCGGCCCGGCGTACGAGGCCGCTGCCGCCGCCGCGTCCGCGACGGTCTTGCCGTTCGAGCCCGCGAGAGTGAAGCCCATGCCGACCGACACCTGGTTCAGGCGCATGATCGGGTTGACGCTCGCCTGCGAGGTGATCAGTCCGCGCAGGATGAACGACGCGCCGAGCCGGCGCGACGCCGAGAGCGCCGCATCCGGGTCGTTCTTAAAGTAGGCGTCGATCTCCGCCTGCGCGATCTGTTTGCGGATCTCCTCGGGCGTGAAGGTCTGCAGCCCGAGACCGCGCAGCCGCGCGTTGATCGCCTGGAAGTGCGGGCCGTAGTTCTGCTGCTGGGCGAGCACGTAGCCGTTCGACTGCTGCTCGCCGATGATCAGCATGATCTTCTTGTCCTTGATCGCCTGGCGGCAGGGGGTGGAGAGATTCGTCGCGATGCGCTGCTGGCGCGCCGCCTCATCGGCCGCCTGCTGCTGCGCGCCGGGATCCTGCGAGAACTTGAATCCTTGTGCAGTTGCGCCGAAGGGCGCGAGCGCGGCGATCAGGAGCGCGGTGCGCGCGCAATGCGTGGCCGAACGCCGGAACATGGTCAGCAGCAGCTCCCCCGAGAAGCGAGACGCTATTACATCGCGTCCCGCGTGGCCATAGCTATAACCATCTTTAACTAGCCCGTATGGCTATAACGCGCGTCGAAGCTCCGACAGCCGATCAGGGCCGGTAGATCACCGCTGGCGGCACGCCGGGTGGCTGGACATAGGCGCCCTGCGGTGTCGGCACGACGTAGCCCGTCCCCCCGGGTCCGACGATGACCGCGCCGCCGCGTCCGGTCGGCGCGATCACGGTCGTCGGCTGGTCGGGGCCGACGATCGTCGTCCCGCCCATGGGATTCGGGCGGATCAGGGTCGGGCTGTAACCCGGTGTGACAATCGCTGTGCCACCGGCATTGTTCGGGATGACAAACGTCGGCGGATTGCCCGGCGTGACGACGCCCGTGCCCCAGCTGTTCTGAGGGGTGATCACGTAGCCGGGCGCGTGCCCCGGGGCAAGGATCACGGCACCCCCGCTGCCGGCGGGTGCGCCGACGACCGCGCCGCCGCCACCGCCGAGGGGGACGCCGACCAGCGCACCGCCACCGCCGCCGAGCGGGGCGCCGACGAGCGGCGCACCCGGGGGAAGCGCGGGCGCCATGGGATCGGGACGGACCTGATAGCCCTGCGCCCACACGATCGCCGGAAACAAGGCAACGAACAGGAGCATGGTGCGCATGGCGGCCTCCTCTTTGGTGAATGCCAGAGTACGCCTCGCTCCCCGGCGCGGCAAGCGCGACGCTCGAGCGCGCCGGAACGGCGGCACGTGGTGTGCAGTCGCGGCCGGCTACCGCCAGCCGCCCCGCTCGACCCACGCGGCGATTGCTGGGCCGAGCTGCGGCCGCGCGATGAGGTGTCCCTGCGCCTCGTCGCAGCCGAGCCGCGCGATCATCGCGAGTGCAGCAGCGGTCTCGATCCCTTCGGCGACCACCCTCAGCCCGAGGTCGTGGGCGAGGTTGATCGTCGACCGGACGATCGAGGTGTCGCGGACGTTGGTCATCATCCCGTCGACGAACGAACGATCGATCTTGAGCGCCTCGAGTGGCAGCTGCTTGAGATAGGAGAGCGACGAGAATCCGATGCCGAAGTCGTCGACGCTGAACCCGATGCCGAGAGCGTGCAGTCGCTCGATCGTCTCAAGAGCACGCTGCGGATCGGTGACCATCGCGCTCTCGGTGATCTCGAACCCGATTGCCTCGCCCGGCACGTCGTTGCGCTCGAGGATCCGGCGCGTCTCGTCGACGAAACCCTGGTCGATCAACACCCGCGTCGAGAGGTTGACGGCGATCCTCAGGTCGAGGCCGTTGACGTGCCACGCGCGCCACTGGCCGGCCGCGTCGTCGAGCACCTTGAGGGTCAGGCTGCGGATGTGGTCGCCCATCTCCGCCAGCGGGATGAACTCGTCGGGCGCGATCTCGCCGTATTGCGGGTGCCGCCAGCGCGCCAGCGCCTCGACCCCGGCCACCGTCCGGTCGGCGAGCCGCGCGATCGGCTGGTACTCGACGAACACCTCGCCGTTGCGCACCGCCTCGCCAAGTGCGTTGGCGAGCGCAAAACGACGCGGCGAGTAGCGGTCGAGCGCGGCGTCATACACCGACGCGCGCAGGCCCTTGCGCTTTGCCTCGTACATCGCGATGTCGGCGCAGCGCATCAGCGTCGAGGCGTCGAGACCGTGCGTCGGCGCGATGGCCACGCCGACCGAGGCGTCGATTCCCAGCTTCAGGAGCCCCACTTCGAACGGCTCGCGCAGGCTCGCCATCACCTCGTTCGCGATCGCCGCCGCCACGTTCGGATCGCGGCAGCCGCGCAGGATCACCGCGAACTCATCGCCGCCGAGGCGCGCGAGCTCTCCGCCGCGTGCTTCGAGAAGCGGCTGGAGGCGAGGCCCGATCAGCTTGAGCAGCTGATCGCCGGCGAAGTGGCCGAGGGAATCGTTGATCTCCTTGAAGTGGTCGAGGTCCATCATCATCAGCGCGAGGCCCTCGCCCGTCGCGCGCGCCGCCTCGAGCGCCGCGCCGAGCCGCTCGGCGAGCCACTTACGGTTCGGGAGTCCGGTGAGCGGGTCGTGGCGGGCCTGGTACTCGAGCGCCTGGACCGCTTCCTTGCGCGCGGTGATGTTCCGCCAGATGCTCCACAGCGCGACAAGCTGGCCGTCGGTGGTGACGGCGATCATCGAGCCGAGTAGCCACAGCTCGGCGCCGTCGACGCCTATGAGGTCGATCTCGTACTCGCTGAAGCGGTATCCGGCACGGATCCACTCGGTGAGAATCCTTTCCGCCGTGTCCCGCCGCACGAGCGACTCGAGCGACCGGCCGACGAGTTGCTGGGGCGACGATGCGCCGAAGAGCTTGGCGAGCGAAGCGTTCGCCTCGGCGACGATGCCGTGCCGGCCGATGTGCGCGACCTGCTCCTCGACCGGCGCATCGAGCGCGATCGGCGGGGACACCTCCACGCGCAGGATCCCCTCGGTCGAGAGGCTGACGAAGGTGCGGTAGCGCTCCTCGCTGACCGACAGCCGGTCGGTGAGCCGCGCGCGCTCGCTGGCGTCGAGCGCCATCGCGACGACGTCGGCGATCGACGCGGCGAAGCTCTTCTCGTCGAGCAACCACTGGCGTGCCGGCCCCACGTACTCGTGGCACACGACGCCCACCAGGCGCCCGTCGTGACGGATCGGCGCTTCGAGCATCGCGCCGATGCCGAGCGGGGCGAGATAGTCGGCGGCAAGCTCGACGGTCCGCGGGTCGCGGAGCGCGTCCGAGGCCGCGACGGCGCGACCCGTCTCGAGCGCGCGGAAGTAGGCGGGGTAGGCGGCCGCCTCGAGCGAAGTGCCCGCCATGTGCTGGCGCAGGCTCCGCCGGTACAGGTTGTGACACCGGAGGCTCGTGTGCGTCTCGTCGAACAGCCACACGCTCGTGCGCTCGATCTCGAGCGTGCGTCCGGCGACCTCGGTGATGCGGCGGAACGCCTCGTCGACGGGAAGCCCGGTGATGCGGTCGTCGGCGAGGAGTTGGAGGAGGCCGGCCTGCTGGCGGCGCATGCGCCGCTCGGTGACTACCGTCGCCGGGACCTCCTGCATGGTGCCCACGAGGCGGAGCGCCTGGCCGGCCGCGTCGCGCAGCACCCGGCCCTTGGCGTTGAACCAGCGCGCGACCCCGCTGATGTCGACGATGCGAAACTCCAGGTCGGTCTCGTTGCCGTTCGCGGCGACGGCGCCGAGCGTTCCCTCGACGCGCACGCGATCGGCGGGGAGCAGGCGGTGGAGAAACGTCTGGCTCGTGCCGTCGAAGCCGCCGGCCGGATAGCCGAGCAGCGTCTCGAGGTGGGGGGAGAGCACCATGTCGCCGGAAGCAAGATCCCACTCCCACAAACCAATGCCGCCTGCGACGAGCGCCGTATGGATGAACGCCTCGGACGCGCCGCCAAGGATGTCGGGCGAGAGGCTGGAGCCGGAGGTGCGCGTCATGTTGGCTTCTGGCATCGGCGCGAGGTCGTTGCCGATTCTGGGGTGCGCGCGCCGGGGCGGGCACTAGACCGTTCGGCCTATGAAAAAAGTCGCTTCGGCGCCCTCGGACGGTGCGCAGCAGAGCGTGAGAAAAGCAACGCGGAACGCGCCGCGCTGGTGCAGGCCCGCTGCTGCGCAGCCACGCGGTCCGCTGCTCGCGGTCGCGGCGTCCAATAGTTCGCGTCGCGAACGTGAACGCTATTGCGGAGGAAACTCTTTGCGCGCCAACTTCCACGGGCATATCCGCTGCTTGGCGTCAAGCGGCCTGATCTCACCCGGGAGGCGACATATGGAACAAGAACTGCTCAAGGCGCTCGCGCACTTCAAGATCCTGTTCAAGAAGGAGAAGGGCGCGCCCGTCGATCTGGAGAAGATGCTGAGCGACGCGTCCTACGGTCGACTGGTCCTGGCACAGGCCGAGGAGTCCGGCAACGAGACGCTCGTCGTCCTTGCGCTCGGGATCAAGGACAAGCTCGGCTACCTGAAGGTCGCCGCCGCGCCGCCGGCGCAACCGGCCGCGCCCGAGAAGAAAACCGCTGCGGCGGACGCCAAGAAGTACATGTACGGTCCGCGCTCGTAGCGCGCGGTCATAGCCTTTCTTTTCACCGATTCTCCAGGTGGGGTTCGTGCGGGCCTCGCCGGAACCCTGACGCCATGAACCCGAACGTGCGCTTTACGAAGACCGATAAGGGCCAGGACGAAATCCGCAACCGGACCCACCGGCTCAACCCGAAGCTGCGTCAGGTACTCGTGCTCGTGGACGGCACCAAGCCGATCGGCGAGCTGTTGGCGGCGGCAGTACGCCTCGGGGGCGCTGCGGAAGTGCTCGAATCGCTCGTCCGCGAGGGGTTCATCGCGCCGATCGATATCGCCGCCACCGCGCCGGCACCGGCGCCGTCGAGCGGGGCGCCAGCCGTCCCGGCACTCGCGGCCGACGACCCGGCCAAGGTGGGCGCGGCGAAGATGGCGATGCGGAGCTACATCAAGCTCGCCGCGGGCATGCTGGAAGGACGCTCGCTCAATAAGCTCGTCGACCGCGTGCATTCGACCGACGAGGTCCTGCGCTGTCTCGCCGAGTTGCGGACTCGCCTGGCCGGCGGCAACCGCGCCGAGGCGCTCGCGAACCTCGAGACGGAAATCGGCGAGATCCTCCACCGCTAAAGTGAAGGCAGCGCCCCTTTTGCGATTCCCGATTCCCGGCAGCCACTAGCGGCCGCGCTGCGCGCGCCGCGGCTGCGGGGGCTCGGGCGACGGTAGCGGCAGTGCCGTCTGGTACTTCACTTGCTTCAGCGCGAAGCTCGATTTGATGTTGCCGACGCCAGGCACCCGCGACAGGAAATCGAGGATGAAGCGCTCGAACGCCGGGACGTCCGGCACCAGGACGCGAAGGAGGTAGTCGGCGTCGCCGGTCATCAGGTAGCACTCCATCACCTCGGGCCGCGCGCGGATCGCCTTCTCGAACGTCTCCAGCGCCGGCTCGATCTGCTTCTCGAGCGTCACCTGCACCAGCACGCTCACGGTGAGGCCGAGCTTCACCGGGTCGAGCAGCGTCACGTAGCGCCGGATCAGCCCGCTCTCCTCGAGCCGCCTTACCCGCGCGAGACACGGCGACGGCGAGAGGTTCACCGCCCGCGCCAGCTCGACGTTCGTGAGCCGCGCGTCGTCCTGCAGCCGGTCGAGGATGTTGCGGTCGATTGCATCGAGTATTTCATGCGGCATGATCGATTCACCGTAGGCCGGACCGCGGCAGATTATGCTGCGGCGATCCGGGGTTTGCAGGAGATTCGCAAGCACATGCTCCGCACACCGGGCTACCATCATCGGGTTGATTCAAACGAGGCGACCCCGTCATGTCCCAGCTCTACGAGATCGCGCCGTGGGCGTTCTGGCGCGTCACGCCGCCCGACCTCGATCCGGTCGAGACGCGGGAGTGGCTCGAGGCCTTTGACGCGCTCGTCGAGGCCGAGGGCCCCGACCGCGCAACCTTCCTCCTGAAGCGCCTCCTCGATCGCGCGCGCGCGCGACGCGTCAAGCTTCCGCCTGTTTTCAACACTGCATACAAGAACACGATCGCGCTCGAGGATCAGCCGCAGTTCCCGGGCAACCTCGAGGTCGAGCAGCGGCTCGCGTCGATCATCCGCTGGAACGCGCTCGCCATGGTCGTCCGCGCGAACCGCGAGCACCCGGAGCTCGGCGGCCATATCGCGAGCTACGCCTCGGCGGCGGATCTCTTCGAGGTGGGGTTCAACCACTTCTTCCGCGCGGGCCTGGGCGGCGACCTCGTCTACTTCCAGCCCCATTCCGCGCCTGGCGTCTATGCGCGCGCGTTCCTCGAAGGCCGGCTGAGCGAGGAGCGCCTCGAGCACTACCGCCGCGAGGTCGGCGGCGGCGGCCTTTCTTCGTACTGCCACCCGTGGCTGATGCGCGATTTCTGGCAGTTCCCCACCGGCTCGATGGGGCTCGGGCCGATCAACGCGATCTACCAGGCGCGGTTCATGCGCTATCTCGAGAACCGCGGCATCCTCGCCACCGCCGGCCGGAAGGTGTGGTCGTTCGTCGGCGACGGCGAGATGGACGAGCCCGAATCGCTCGCCGCGCTTTCGCTCGCCGCCCGCGAGGGGCTAGACAACCTGATCTTCGTCGTCAACTGCAACCTCCAGCGGCTCGACGGACCGGTCCGCGGCAACGGCTCGATCGTGCAGGAGCTCGAGGGCCTCTTCGCCGGCGCCGGCTGGAATGTGATCAAGCTGATGTGGGGCTCGGACTGGGACACCCTTTTCGCGCGCGACAACGACGGCGTGATCCTGAAGCGCCTGCACGAGACGGTCGACGGCGAGTTCCAGACCTATGCCGCGACCGACGGCCGCTTCAACCGCGAGAACTTCTTCAACAAGTATCCGGAGCTGCAGGCGATCGTCGCGCACATGTCCGACGAGGACATCGATCGCCTCCGTCGCGGCGGCCACGACCCGGTGAAGATCTACGCCGCCTATCGCGCGGCCGCCGCCCACAAGGGCCAGCCGACGGTGATCCTCGCCAAGACCAAGAAGGGCTACGGGATGGGCAACTGGGGGCAGGGCAAGATGGGCACCCACCAGCAGAAGAAGCTCGACGACGACGCGCTGCGGGAGTTCCGTGACCGCTTCGCGCTGCCGCTGTCCGACGACGACGTCGTCGCACTGCGGCTCCACAAGCCGGCCGACGACTCACCGGAAATGAAGTACCTCCACGCGCGGCGCCAGGCGCTCGGCGGCTACTTGCCCGCCCGCACCTCGCAGGCGCCGACGCTCGCGGTGCCGCAGGATGCGTTCGCGCGGATGCGGGAGGGCACCCGTGACCGCGAGCAGTCGACGACGATGATCTTCGTGCAGCTCCTCGCGCAGCTGCTGCGCGACCCCGCGCTCGGCAAGCACGTGGTGCCGATCGTCGCCGACGAGGCGCGCACTTTCGGCATGCAGTCGCTGTTCCGCCAGATCGGGATCTATTCCTCGGCGGGGCAGGTGTACGAGCCCGAGGATCACGACGAGCTGCTCTACTACAAGGAGGCGCGGGACGGCCAGATTCTCGAGGAAGGTATCACCGAAGCGGGCGCGCTGAGCTCCTGGATCGCCGCCGCGACGAGCTACAGCTCGCACGGCGTGCCGATGCTGCCGTTCTACATCTTCTACTCGATGTTCGGCTTCCAGCGCATCGGCGATCTCGCGTGGGCGGCAGCAGACTCGCGCGCGCGGGGTTTTCTCCTCGGCGCCACCGCCGGGCGCACCACGCTCTCGGGCGAGGGCCTGCAGCACCAGGATGGCACGAGCCACCTCATCGCATCGACCATTCCCAACTGCCGTGCCTATGACCCGTGCTACGGCTACGAGCTCGCGCTGATCGTGCAGGACGGGATGCGGCGGATGCTGGAAGCGCAGGAGGACGTCTTCTACTACGTCACGGTGATGAACGAGAACTACGCGCACCCGGCGATGCCGGCGGTCGATGGCGGGGGAGGGGCCGCGTCGTCATCCGGCGTGCAGGAGGGGATCCTCCGGGGGATGTACCTCCTGCAGCCGCGCGAAGGTGCGCAGATCCAGCTTCTCGGCTCGGGGACGATCCTGCGCGAGGTGATCGCGGCGGCGGAGACGCTCGGGCGCGAGCACGGCATCGCCGCGAACGTGTGGAGCGTCACGAGCTGGACGGAGCTGCACTGGGACGGGATGGCGGTCGAGCGGGCGCAGCGGGTCGAGGGCGCAACCTCGCCGTCGTGGGTGGCGCGGCAACTCGCGCCGACCGCGGGTCCGATCGTCGCCGCGAGCGACTATGTCCGTGCGGTGGCCGATCTGGCGCGGCCCTACGTGCCTGCTGGCCGGAGCTACACCGCCCTTGGCACCGATGGCTTCGGACGGAGCGACACGCGTGCCGCGTTGCGCGCCTTCTTCGAAGTCGACCGGGACGCGATCGTGACCGCAGCGCTCGCTGCGCTCGGTCGCAGCGTCGCGGCGCGCTCGCTCGCCGCACCCTGGACGCGGTGAGCCGCCGGCTCAGCCGGCCGGCGGTCCCTTCAGCTCGACGACGTTGCCCTCGGGGTCGTGGACGTACATCGAGGGCCCCGTGCCGTCGGCGCCGAAGCGCTGCGCGATCTCCCCCACGCGCGCGCCGTGCGTCTGGAGGTGTCGTACGATCGCCGCCTCGTCGAACGGCTCGACCCGCAGGCACACGTGATCCATGTTCCGGCCTTCTGCGCCGGGTGCCGCGCCGCCGGGGCGGCCGAGCGGGCCGTCGACCGGCACCAGGTCGATCTGCGATCGGCCCGCGCGCAGGTGCACTAGACCTAGATCGTCGCGGCGCCGCTCGACGGTGCAGCCGATGACGCGACAATAGAAGTCGATCATCCGCTCGAGGTCCCTCACGCGGAGGACGACGTGGTCGATGTCGCGGATCCGGATCACGGCGATCCCGGCGGAACGTGCCGCCCGCCGACGTGGGCGGAGGCGCCGTAGTGCTCGCGCAGGAGATCGCGACCGAAGTCGCCCTCGAAGTCGCGCCACACGGAGTGGATGTGGTTGCCGCCCGAATTGTCGAACTCGATCAGGAACGTCGGCCCCTGCACGCGGTAATAGTGCGGTCGGCCGCGCGCCGTCGCCCCGGCCCAGGCGAAGCGGATGGCCTCCAGGCCGGCGGCGCGGATCCTCGCCAGCCGCTCTTCGGCGAGCTTCGGCTGCATCGTGCCCGCGTACACCTCGATCAGCGCGAGCAGCTGCTTCTGCTGCTGAGAGGCGAGCTTTGCGAACGCGATCCCGCGGCCGTCGAGCGGGTCCGCCCTCGAGCGGTTGCGGCTGACGATATCGCCATAGGGCGCCTCGTCCACGATCGCCTCGCCGCGCTGGGCAGCGCTCAGCGAGTCGAGAAGTGCGCGCGCCGTGTCTTCCTCGGCGGCGAGCGCGCGATTCCCCTTCCTCGGCCCGCTGCGGACCTCGGCAGGATTCGCGCCGAGGAAGGTCGGCGTCGACGACACGAACCGGCCCTTGATGACGGCGAGATGCAGCGAGACGTGATGGCCTTCGACTCGCACCCCCCACGGCGATTCCGTGCCGGGATCGCCGAACACGAGGAACCAGTAGCGCTCCGGATCGCGCTCGTCCCAGCGCTCGAGCTCCCGCAGCACGACCTCGAGGGCGATGATCGATTGCACCTTGAGGTAGCCCTCGCTCGAGAGAAAGCTCGCGAGCAGCGCGTGCGCGGCCTCGCGCTGCGCCGTCGACATCTCCTGGAGCTGCATCCCCGGCCGGCTGCCCGGCGTGTAGCGCCACGTGGTGCGATCACGGCTTTGGAAGGCGGCTTTCGCGCCGAGCCGGCGATCCTCCGGCAGCGCCGCGAGGAACCGATTGGCCGTTTTCGCCACCTCGGCGATGAGGCGTTCGCGCGCCTCGTCGGCGGCGGCCGGCGGCGCGGCGAATGCGCCGGCAATGGCGAGCGCGGAGAGGAGATGTCGGATCATGGGCGTGTGCCCGGCAGCGCCGGCGCGTCCTCCTTGAGGTCAATGCCTGTCAGCCGGCGCAGCCGCGCCGCCGTCATCAGATGGAAGAGCTTGTGCGCGGCGGGCGCGTAGCCCAGGCCCTCCGGGCGGATGTTGGAGATGCAGTTCCGCTCGGCGTTGGTGCGGCCCGGCAGCGGGTCCCAGGTGAGATAGACGCCGAGGCTGTCGGGCGCGCTCAGGCCCGGACGCTCGCCGATGAGCATCACTGCGAGCTGCGCGGCAACCAGCGCGCCGATCTCGTCGCCGATCGCCACCCGGCTTTGATGCACGATGCAGACCGGCGCGAGCCGCCAGCCGGCGTCGGCCAGGCGCGGGCCGAGTGCGTCGAGGAGCGGCACCGCGTGTCGTTCGACCGCGAGCGCCGACAGCCCGTCGGCGATCATCAGTACCGCATCGTGCAGGGCCTGCGCGCGAGATTCCAGCGCCGCTTTCGACTCGTCGCTCAGGGTCCGGCCGAGGTCGGGACGCTGGACGAACGTCCGGCGGTCGGGTGCTGCGCTGTGAAGCCGGAGCACGTCCCAGCCGCGTTCGCGGAGCGCCCTCTCGATCGCACCGCCGTCGAGATTGCGGTCGACCGCATCGCGGGCCCGCGCGTGCGCGAGCTGGAACTCGAGCAGCGGCCCGGTCGGGATGCTGCCCCCGGCGCGGCCGAGCGCGATGCGCGCCGCGGTAAACGCGCGCAAGCCCCGCCACGGATCGGAGCGGGTGGAAGGCGGCTTTGCCACGCGATCAGCCACCGGCCAGCGCGAGCAGGGGGTGGCGCGGATTCGCGCGCTCGAGCCGCGTGCCCGCGGCGAGGATCCCCATGCGGGCGACCCAGTCCTCGAATTCGGGCGCCGGCTTCAGCCCGAATGCCTGGCGCAGATAGAGCGCGTCGTGGAACGAAGTGCTCTGGTAGTTCAGCATCACGTCGTCGGCGCCCGGCACACCCATGATGTAGCTAACCCCCGCCGCGGCGAGCAGCGTGAGCGCGGTGTCCACGTCGTCCTGGTCGGCGTCGGCGTGGTTCGTATAGCAGACGTCGACGCCCATCGGAAGCCCGAGCAGCTTGCCGCAGAAATGGTCCTCGACCGCGGCGCGCACGATCTCGCGGCCGTTCAGGTACTCCGGGCCGATAAACCCGACCACGGTGTTCACGAGCAGCGGCTCGAACGCGCGGGCGAGACCGTAGGCGCGCGCCTCCAGCGTCTGCTGGTCGACCCCGTGGTGAGCGTTGGCCGAGAGCGCACTGCCCTGGCCGGTCTCGAAGTACATGACATTGGCGCCGGTCGTGCCGCGCCCGAGCGCGCGCGCGGCATCGTTCGCCTCCGCGAGGAGGCGCGCGTCGACGCCGAAGCTGCGGTTCGTCGCCTCCGTACCGCCGATCGACTGGAAGACGAGATCGACCGGGGCGCCGCGTTCGATCGCCCGCAGCGTCGTAGTGACGTGCGTGAGCACGCAGGACTGCGTCGGGATCCGATGCGTGGCAATGATGCCGTCCAGCATCGCGAGGAGTCCCGTCACCTGCTCGAGGTTGTCGGTCGCGGGGTTGATGCCGATCACCGCGTCGCCGCAGCCGTAGAGCAAGCCGTCCAGGATGCTGGCGGCGATTCCCTTCGGGTCGTCGGTGGGGTGATTGGGCTGGAGGCGGGTTGCGAGCCGCCCGGCGAGGCCGAGCGTGTTGCGGAAGCGCGTGACGACTTCGATCTTCCGCGCCGCGATCACCATGTCCTGGATGCGCATGAGCTTCGATGCCGCCGCGACCATCTCGGGCGTGAGCCCCGGCGCGAGCCGCGCGAGCGCTGCGGCGTCCGTTTCGTAGGCGAGCAGCCAGTCGCGGAAGTCGCCGACGGTGAGATGCGCGACCGGCGCGAACGCCGCCGCGTCGTGCCGGTCGAGGACGAGCCGCGTCACCTCGTCCTTCTCGTACGGCACCGCGGGCTCCGACAGGAAGGCCGCGAGCGGTACCTCGGCGAGCGTCATCTGCGCTGCAACTCGCTCCTCGGCGCTCGACGCCGCGAGCCCCGCGAGCGAATCACCGGCGCGCGCCGGCGTTGCCTTCGCGAGCAAGGTCTGCAGATCCGGGAAGCGGTAGGTGACGGCGCCCACCGTGTGAGCGTGGCCGGGCATTGGCCTGGAGTCTCCGGCGAGGATCGGTCCCGCCGATGGTAGCGCCGCCGGCGCCAGCGCGCCGCGCGAACCGCGGATCGGGTTCCAGCGGGACGGCCGGTGGGAACAGGCATAATCGCGCGCTTTCGCGCGCGCTCGGCGTTCCTTGTCCGCTCGCACCAACACCTGGCTGCTGCTCCTCGCGCTCTTCGCCGTCGCGGTATCGCTCGGCGCGGGACACGTCGCCGCGCGGCTCGCGTTCGCCAACGACGTCAACGTGATCACCGCGGCGACCGTGCGCTCGGTCTGCGCGGGGCTGCTGCTGCTCGTTCTCCTGCGGTTGCGGCGCGAGGCCGTGCTGCCGCTTCCGCCCGCGTTCAAGTCGACGATGGTGCTCGGCGTGCTCATCGCCGCGCAGACGGTGTGCATCCAGGTCGCGGTCGCGCTGATGCCTGTCACGCTCGCGATCCTCGTCTTCTACACCTACCCGTTTCTCACCGGCGTCGCCGCGAGCCTGCTCGGCGACGAGCGGTTCACCCCGCGGCTCGCGGTCGCGCTCGTCGCGGCGTTCGCCGGACTTGCGCTCGTGCTCGGCGTCGAGCCGCAGCCGGTCAGCGCCTGGGGGCTTGCCGCGGCGTTCGGGGCCGCGGTGACCTTCACCGGCGCGATGGTGCTGACGCCGCGGTTCGCGCCGGGTCTCAGCACGCCGTTGCGGACGTTCTTCATGCTCGCGACGACGGCGGCCATCTTCGTCGCGGCGTCGGCTGCGACGCAGTCATTTCGCCTGCCCTCGACCGAGCCCGGCTGGACCGGCCTCGCAGGGCTGACCCTAGGTTACGCGGTGGGCATCATCGGTCTCTTCCTTCTCCTCCCGCGCCTCGGCGCGGTGCAGACGGCCATCGTCCTGAACCTCGAGCCGGTGGCGGTGGCCGGCATCGCGTGGCTCGCGCTCGGCGAGGCGCTGACGCCGCTCCAGATCGGCGGGGCGGTCATCGTCGTCGCCACGGTGATGCTTTTCCAGACGAGCGGGCGCCGGTAAGGATCCTGCAGATGCGTCCACTCGCCTCCGAATGGCGCGGCGCTGCACTCGGCGTGCTCGCCGCCGTGTTCGCGTTCAACCTCCTCGGTCGCGGCAGCGGCGAGACCTATGCCGTCTTCCTGCTGCCGCTCGAGCGCGAATTCGTCTGGTCGCGCTCGCAGCTCACCGGCGTCTACTCCCTTTACCTGCTGGTGGGCGGCTTCCTCGCGCCGTTCGTCGGCACGCTGTTCGATCGCGTCGGCCCGCGCGCGGTCTACTGCACCGGTCTTGCCTGCATCGCGGCGGCGTATCTCGCGGCGAGCACGCTCTCCAGCCTGTGGCAGTTCTATCTCTACGCCGGCGTGCTGGTCGGCGTCGGCGTCGCGTTGGTCGGCATGGTGCCGGCGTCGGGGCTCCTCACGCGCTGGTATCACAGCCGGCTCTCCGCTGCGATCGGCATCGCCTTCTCGGCGGTGGGCTGCGGAGTGCTCGTGTTCGTGCCGCTCACGCAGCTGCTGATCGCCCATCTCGACTGGCGCAGCACCTATCGCACGCTCGGGATCGTGATGCTCGTGCTGTTGCCGCTCGCGGTGTTCGCGCTGCCGTGGCGCACGTTTGCCGCCGGGCACCCCGAGCACCACCGGCGGACGCGCGAGCGGCGGCAGGGCGAGGGCTGGACCTTGCGCACCGCGATCCGGACGCGCGCCTACTGGGGCCTCGCGGCGATGTTCTTCCTCACCGCCGTGGGCATGTTCACGATCGTGCCGCAGACCGTGGTTTACCTGATCGACGTGGGATTTGCGCCGGTCGTCGCTGCAGCCGCATTCGGCGTGACCGGGATGCTCCAGGTCGGCACCCTGGCCGGGGTCGGCTTCGTAGCCGCGCGATTCGGTTACCGGCGCACCGTCACCGCGAGCTTCGTCGGCAGCGCGGCCGGGATGCTGGCGCTCGCCGCGCTGTCATTCCATGCCGCCGGGTGGCTGCTCGTCGTCTACGTGCTGGTGTTCGGGGCATGCCAGGGGGCGCGCGGCCCGATCATCTCGGCGATCTGCACGACGAAGTTTGCGGGCCCGCGCGTGGCGACGATCTACGGCACGGTGTACTCGATGAACGCGGTCGGCGCCGCGTTCGGCTCGGTCATGGGCGGTGTGCTCCACGACCTGACCGGCGGCTACGGCGCCGGCTTTGTGTTCGCGCTCACCGCGCTCGCGCTGGCGGCGACGCCGATCTGGCTCGTGCGGGAGCTGCGCGACTTCCGGTAGGGCGCCGGGCGCCCAGCCCGGCGAGATACTGATCGACCATCCGCTCGGCCTCGCGCGCCAGCGGGAAGTACTTCGGCTCGAGCAGCCAGTTGCTGATCAACCCGTCGACCAGGGCATGCAGTCCCACCGCGGCGCTGCGTGCGTTCAGGCCCGCGGGCAGAAGGTCGCGCCGGATCGCGTTGCGGACGCCCCGCTCGAGCTCGCCGAGGCAGTCGGCGCGCATCTCGACGTAGCGGTCGCGGACGCGCGCCATCTCGTCCACGTACTCGCACTTGTGGCAGACGATCTCGAACACGCGCCGGGTCTGCGGATCGTCGGTGGTCTTGCGAAGAACCGTGACCATGCAGCGGCGGATGTAGCCGAGCGGATCGGTGAGCGCCTCGTCCCCGGAGCGCCCGACCATCTCCTCCATCGGCAAGGTCACGCGCGCGAGCATCGCGGCGAAGAGATCGGCCTTGTTGCGGAAGTGCCAGTAGATCGCGCCGCGGGTCACGCCGGCCGCGGCAGCGATGTCCTCGAGCGACGGGCGCGACGCACCGCGGCGGCTGAATACCCTTTCCGCCGCGTCAAGAATGCGGTCGCGCGTCGCCAGTGCTTCCGCTTTGGTGCGTCTCGCCATTCGTGCCCACCATGTCCCTGCTACGTGTAATGGCTCGCGCACCGATACAGTGCCGGCGCGCGTCGCGTTCATACAACTTCACGCGGACCGGACTTTACATACATTCACCCATGTATGTAAACTGCAGCGTCAAGAAAACGTTCGGGCGGCGCACCGCGCCGCCCGTCACCAGGGGTTCCACAATGACGCGCTATCCGTCCGATGCGCTGCGCGCGTCCGCGCAGCGCATGGTCCCAGTCCTGCTCGCCGCCGCGCTCGCCGCCTGCGGCCAGGCGGAGAGCCAGCCGCCCGGCCAGATGCCGCCGCCCGAGGTGGCGGTGGTGGAAGTCGAGGCGAAGCGGCTGCCCGCCGCCTACGAGTACACCGGCCAGACCGCCGGCTACCGCGAGGTGGAGGTGCGCGCGCGAGTGACCGGCATCCTGCTGAAACGCAATTACCGCGAGGGCGAAGCAGTGAAGCGCGGCCAGTCGCTCTTCCAGATCGATCCGGCGCCGTTCCAGGTCGCGTTCGCGCGCGCGGAAGCCGATCTCGCGACGGCCGAGGCGCGGCGGGCGCAGGCTGGTCGCGATGCCGAGCGGATGAAGGCGGTGATCGACATCAAGGCGGTCAGCCGCAAGGAGTTCGACGATGCGGCGTCCGCCGCGCAGATCGCGGCCGCGGAGGTGAAGAGCGCGCAGGCGCGCGTTGCCGAGGCGAAGCTGAACCTCGACTGGACGCGGGTCGAGTCGCCGATCAACGGCGTCTCGAGCCGTGCGCTGCGCTCGGAGGGGACGCTCGTATCGGGTCCGGACGTGCTGCTCACCACTGTGACGCAAACCGACCCGATCTACGTCATCTTCGGCATCCCGGAAAGCGAGCTCCTGCGCATCCGCCGCGACGTCGACGCGAAGCGCCTCCAGTTGCCCGCCGACGGGCGGTTCGACGTCACGGTCGCGCTCGCCGACGGGAGCGTCTACGGCAAACCCGGCAAGGTGGACTTCGCCGACGTGCGGGTGAACTCGAACACCGGAACGGTGGAAACCCGGGCGGAGCTGCCGAACCCCGCCGGCGGGCTCAAGCCGGGACAGTTCGTGCGAGCCCGGCTCGCCGGCGCCGTACGCCCGGCCGCGATCACCATACCGCAACGCGCGGTGCTCGAGGGTCCGAAGGGTAAGTTCGTCTACGTCGTGAACGCGGAGAGCAAGGCTGAGCAGCGTCCCGTAGAGGTCGGCGAGTGGGTGGGCGAATCGTGGGTGATCGACTCGGGTCTCGCGCCGGGCGACAAGGTGATCGTCGACGGCGTGATGAAGATCGGCCCCGGCGCGCCGGTGCGCATCGCCGCGGCCGGGCAGCCGGGCGCCGCGAAGCCGTCCGCGCCCGACGCGGCGAAGAAGGCGGCGCCGGAAGCGGCGAAGAAATAGGAGCCGGCCATGTTCTCGCGCTTCTTCATCGACCGGCCGATCTTCGCGGCCGTCCTCTCGATCTTCATCGTCATCGCCGGCCTGGCGGCGATCCGCGTGCTCCCGGTCGGGCAATACCCGGAGATCTCGCCGCCGGTGGTGACGGTCCGCGCGGTCTATCCCGGCGCCTCGGCGACGACGCTCGAGCAGACCGTCGCCGCGCCGCTCGAGAATGCGATCAACGGCGTCGAGGACATGCTCTACATGAGCTCGACCTCGGCTTCGAACGGCGCGGTCGAGATGCAGGTCACGTTCAACATCGGCGCCGACGTCGACAAGGCGGCGCTCAACGTCAACAACCGGGTGAAGCAGGCCGAGGCACGGCTGCCGCTCGAGGTGCGCCGGCAGGGCGTCACGGTCGAGAAGGGCTCGTCCGCGTTCCTGCAGGTCATCGCCTTCTCCTCGCCCGACAGCCGCTACGACGGGCTCTTCATCTCCAACTACGTGACGCTGAACGTCCTCGACCAGCTGAAGCGCATCCCCGGCACGACCAACGTGCAGATCTTCGGCGCCAAGGATTACGCGATGCGGATCTGGCTGAAGCCGGACCGCCTGTCGCAGCTCAAGCTCACCACCGCGGAGGTGACGCGGGCGATCACCGAGCAGAACGCGCAGTTCGCCGCCGGCCGGATCGGCCAGGCGCCGACGAGCGGCACGCAGGAGCTCGTCTACACGGTCACCACCAAGGGAAGGCTCGCCGAGGTGGCGGAGTTCGAGAACATCGTCGTGCGCTCGAACCCTGACGGCTCGAACCTGCGCCTCAAGGACGTCGCGAGAGTCGAGCTCGGCTCGAAGGACTACGAGTTCATCGGCCGCGTGAACGGGCGCGAGGCGACGCTCGTCGGCATCTTCCTGCAGCCCGGCGCGAACGCGCTCGCGGTGGCGCAGAACGTGAACGACGTGGTCGCCGACCTCGCTACCCGGTTCCCCGACGGCCTCAGCCACCTGGTCGTCTACGACACCACGCGCTTCGTGAAGGTGTCGATCCGCGAGGTGGTGGTCACGCTCGCCGAGGCGATGCTGCTCGTGCTGCTCGTCGTGTACCTCTTCCTGCAGAGCGCGCGGGCGACGCTCATCCCGATGCTCGCGGTCCCGGTCTCGCTGATCGGCACCTTCGCCGGGCTGCTCGCGCTCGGCTACTCGATCAACACGCTGACGCTGTTCGGGATGGTGCTCGCGATCGGCATCGTGGTCGACGACGCGATCGTCGTGCTCGAGAACGTCGAGCGGATCATGCACGAGATGCACCTCTCGGCGCGCGAGTCGGCGATCAAGGCGATGCAGGAGGTCACCGGCCCGGTGATCGCGATCGTGCTGGTGCTGTGCGCGGTGTTCGTGCCGATCGCGTTCCTCGGCGGGCTCACCGGCGAGCTCTACCGGCAGTTCGCGGTCACGCTGTCGATCGCAGTCGTGATCTCGGGCATCGTCGCGCTGACCCTGACGCCGGCGCTGTGCGTGCTCATTCTCAAGCGCGGCCGCCTGCAGCCGAACCGCTTCTTCCGCTGGTTCAACGACTGGTTCGGGCGGGTGACGGCGCGCTATGCACGCGGCGTGACCTGGATGATCCGGCGCGCGGCGATCGGTGCGGTGCTCTTCCTCGGCATGGTCGCGATCACCGTGGGACTCTGGCGGATCACGCCGGGGTCGCTCGTGCCCGACGAGGACCAGGGCTACTACATCGCCGCGGTCATCCTGCCCGACGGCGCCACGCTCGAGCGCACCGACCGGGTCGTGAACGAGGTGGTCGACATCATCAAGTCGAACCCGTACAACGAGTCCGCCATCGCGTTCACGGGCTTCGACTTCCTCGGCGGGGCGTTCCGCAACAGCGCGGCGACGATCTTCGTCACCCAGACGCACTGGGACGAGCGGCCGGTGCCGGTCCAGGCGCTGGTCGGCGAGCTGTGGGCGAAGACCGGCCATATCAAGGAGGCGCTGGTGCTCGCCTTCGCGCCCCCGCCGATCTTCGGTCTCGGCAACGCCGGCGGGTTCGAGTTCTACATCCAGAACCGCGGCGAGGGTGGCTCGCAGCGGCTCTCCGAGGTGGCGCAGAAGTTCATCGGCGCCGCGCAGAAGGACCCGGCGTTCGCGCAGATCAACACCCTCTGGCGGGCGAACACGCCGCAGCTCTACGTCGACGTCGACCGCGAGCGGGCGAAGGCGGTCGGCGTCCCGCTCGACGACCTTTACGGCACCGTCGCCGCGACGATCGGCACCTACTACGTCAACGACTTCAACCGCTACGGCCGCACCTGGCAGGTGCTGATGTCGTCGGAGTCGCGCTTCCGCAAGCGCCCCGACGACATCGGCGAGGTCTGGATGCGCAGCGAAAAGGGCGACATGGTCCCGCTCGCGGCGCTCGCCGACATCCGCTACGCCTCGGGTCCCGAGACGCTCGACCGCTTCAACAACCTGCCGGCGGTGAAGATCCTCGGCGCCGGCGCGCCCGGCACCAGCTCCGGCCAGGCGATCGCCGAGGTCGAGAAGGTGGCGAAAGAGGTGCTGCCCGCCGACTTCTCGCTCGACTGGAGCGGCGCGTCCTACCAGGAGAAGAAGGCCGGCGGGACCTCGGTGCTCGCGCTCGGCCTCGCGGCGGTGATGGCGTTCCTGATCCTCGCCGCCCAATACGAGAAGTGGTCGCTCCCGTTCTCGGTGCTGCTCGCGATGCCGTTCGGCACCTTCGGCGCGCTCGCGGCCGTCTGGCTGCGCGGGATGTCGAACGACGTCTACTTCCAGATCGGCCTCGTTACGCTCCTCGGCCTCGCCGCGAAGAACGCGATCCTGATCGTCGAGTACGCGGCGATGAAGCACCACGAGGGGCTCTCGGCTGCCGCCGCCGCGGTCGAGGCGGCGCGGCTGCGCTTCCGGCCGATCCTGATGACCTCGCTCGCGTTCATCTTCGGCGTGCTGCCGCTCGCGCTCTCGACCGGCGCGGGCGCCGGCGCTCGGCACGCGGTTGGCACCGGCGTCGTCGGCGGCATGATCGCGGCGACGTTCCTCGCGATCTTCTTCGTGCCGCTGTTCTTCAGGCTGATCACCGACCGCCGCTTCCGCGAGCCGCGCTCGAGCGCGGACATCCTGCGCGAGGCGCAGCACGCACGCGAGGCCGCTCTGCGGATCGCGCACACGCCGCAGCATCACCCCGTCGCGCCGAAGGGAGGCGACCATGCGTAGGCTCGCCTCCCGGTCCGCGGCTCTCGCCGCCGCGTTCCTCGCCGCGTGCTCGTTCGCGCCGACGTACGAGCGGCCGGCGAACGAGCTGCCGGACGCCTGGCGCGGCGCGCCCGCGCAAGGCGCGTCGCTCGGCGCGCCGTCCGACCGGTGGTGGACGGTGTACGGCGACCCGACGCTGGACAAGCTCGTCGAGGAGGCGCTCGCCAACAACCAGGACATCGCGCTCGCCGTGGCGCGGGTCGACGAGGCGCGCGCGCTCGTCGGGGTCTCCGAGTCGCAGCTCTGGCCGTCGATCGACGGCAACGCCGGCGCGAACCGCAGCCGTGCTTCCTCGCGGACCGACCTGTTCTTCCCCGGTGTTCCGGTGTACCGCACGAACTACCGGGCGACGCTCGACATGTCCTACGAGATCGACTTCTGGGGACGGATCCGCAACGCCAACGCGGCCGCGCGGGCCGACCTCCTGGCGACCGAAGGCGCGCGCGACACGGTGCGGATCACGCTGGCGACGGACGTGGTGCAGTCGTACTACGCGCTGCGGTCGCTGGACGAGCAGGTCACCGCGACCGAGCGATCGCTCGACCTCCGCGCGCGCGCGCTCGATCTGCAGCGTAAACGCGCCGACGCGGGCCTGATCGCCGAGCTCGACGTGCGCCAGATCGAGGCCGAGGTCCAGGGCGCGCGAGCGCTGCTCCCGGCGCTGCAGCGGCAGCGCGACGCGGAAGAGGCGGCGCTCACCGTGCTGCTCGGGCGCAGCCCGCGCGCGATCATCCAGGAGACGACGGTGGTGCGTTCGCCGGACGACCCGCGCCAGCCGGCGCTCGTGGCGCCCTCGGGGCTACCCTCCGAGCTGCTGCTCCGGCGCCCCGACCTCTACCAGGCCGAGCAGCAGCTGATCGCCGCGAACGCCCGCATCGGCGTGGCGCGGGCGAACTTCTTTCCGCGCATCTCGCTCTTCGGCCTCGTCGGCACCGAGGCGGCGTCGCTCTCGGATCTCTTCACCGGGCCGGCCGGCATCTGGACCATCGGCGGCTCGCTCGCCCAGCCGATCTTCGAGGGCGGGCGCCTGCGCGCCGAGAACGAGGCGGCCGAGGCGCGCCAGCGGCAGGTGGTGGCGCAGTACCAGAAGACGATCCAGAACGCGTTCCGCGAGGTGCGGGACGCGCTGACGGCGCAAACGCGGACGCGCGAGGTCTACGAGGCCGAAGGCGCGCGCATCGTCGCGCTGCGCGAGGCATTCAAGCTTGCCGTGGCGCGCTACGAGGCCGGGCTCGAGAGCCAGCTCGCCGCGATCGACGCCGAACGGCTGCTGCTGCTCGCGGAGCTGAACCGGGCGGAAGCGCTGCGCCAGCAGCGCGCGGCCACGGCCGACCTCTTCCGCGCCCTCGGCGGCGGGTGGACGGTGCCGGCGGAGGCGACGCCGGCGGCGGTGTCGCAGGCGGAGCCGTCGAAGTAGCCGGGGCCGGGGCTATACTCGCCCGGCCCATGAGCGGTTATCGCACGATCGAAGTCCGGCGAATCGCCGGCGCGCTCGGCGCCGAGATCCACGGCGTCGACCTGGCGCGGGCGCTTCGCGGCGAGACCGTGGCCGAGATCCGGCGCGCGTTCCTCGAGCACCTGGTGATCTTCTTCCGCGACCAGACACTTACGCCGGCCGAGTTCATGGCGTTCGCGCGGCGGCTCGGGAAACCGATCGAGTACCCGTTCGTAAAGGGTATCGAGGGCTTCCCCGAGGTGATCGAGGTAAAGAAGCTCGAGCACGAGCGGCAGAACTTCGGCGGCATCTGGCACTCCGACACCGCTTACCTCGCGATCCCGCCGATGGGCTCGATGCTGCTCGCTCGCGAGGTCCCGCCGCACGGGGGCGACACCGAGTTCGCCAACCAGTATCTGGCCTACGAGACGCTATCGCCGGGAATGAGGCGCCTGCTCGACAGCCTCGTCGCAGTGAACGCGTCGGCGAAGGCGGACGCGACGCGGACCCGCGAGGACCGCATCCGGACCGACGGCCGGAGCGACACGCGCGAGGAGTACGTGGCCGAGCACCCGGTCGTGCGGACGCATCCCGAGACCGGGCGCAAGGCGCTGTACGTGAATGTCGGGCACACGGTGCGGTTCAAGGACATGAACGAGGCGGAGAGCGCGCCGCTGCTCGAGTTCCTGTTCCGCCACCAGGTGCGGCCGGAGCTCACCTGCCGGTTCCGCTGGGAGGTCGGCTCCCTCGCGTTCTGGGACAACCGCTGTGCGCAGCACAACCCGATCAACGACTACCACGGATTCCGGCGGCTGATGCACCGGATCACGTTGGCCGGCGACCCGCCGCGCTAGCGCGCCGGCGCGATCAGCGGCCGTTCCAGGCGCTCGGCGTTGCGCCGAGCGCGCCGCGCATCAGGGCGGAACTGATGCCGTCGAGCGTATGGGCGGCGACGAAGCCGTGCGCCCACTGCGCGGCGAAGCGCGGGTGGACCTGCGCGAAGGGATTGTCCTGAATCGAGAATCCGGCTGAGGCCATGCGGCGCCCCAGGTCGAACGCTTTGCGTTCCTGCTCGGCGAACACTTTCCGTGCCCCCTCTTTGTTGACTGCTCGATTGCGCGTTTGATTATGACTGAAGCATATCGGGGGGCGTCCCGGGCGTTTGCAAACAATTGTCAAGACTGGGGGAACGCCGCGCGGCGAGTCGGCCGGCGGCCGGATCCGGTGGCAATGCACTCTCTTCGTGCCGCCGAGCGAGCCGCCGGAGCCCGCGGCGCTGCCTGCCCGGCGGGGCCAGGCCGGATCCCGCCGAAGGCGCCCTAGGAGGCGACCGCCGGCCTCGGCCGCATCGTGCCGATGAAGAAGAAGAGCAGGTAGACGTAGGCGGCGAACCGCCAGTCGAGCGCCGCGAGAGCGATCGCTGTGCCGACGATGCAGAAGGCGAGAAGATAGCGGTTGCGCACGATGCGCCAGCGCTCGGCCGCTTCGCGCTCGGAAATGTCCGTCAGGTAGAGCAACGCGCGTCGCCACATCAGGCACTGCGCCGCGAGGATCAGCGCGAGGTTCACGCCGTAGACGACCGGCGCGTCGTCCAGATCGCGGTGCTCGCCCATGAGCGAGGTGGTGAACGGCACGAACGTGATGAACAGGATGAACAGCAGGTTGCGCCACAGGAACACATAATCCACACCGCGCACGACGTGGGTCAGCCGGTGGTGGCCGAGCCAGAAGACGCAGAGCACGAGGAAGCTGATGATGTAGCTCTCCAGCTTCGGCAGCAGCGCGAGGAGGCTCGCACGCAGCGCCTCGCTGTCGAGCTCGCCGAGCGTCTGCGGCAGTTTGAGATCGAGCACGAGCAGCGTCATCGCGACCGCGAAGATGCCGTCGGTGAGCGCCTCAATCCGGCCCTTGCTCGGCAAGCCGATGTCGGCCATTGCGCACCCGTGCCGCGCGTGTCTAGCGCGCGAGCCTTCGCCGCTCGCGCAGCCGTGCCCGCTTCTGCGCCCAACGGCGGCGCACGCGCGCCGGCGGCTGGTGGTCGCGCAGCTTCTGCGCGCGGCGCTCCAGGCGATCGCGTGTCCGGAGCGACCGCTCATGACGCTTCGCGAGCAGCGGATAGTGGCGGAGCGCGTCGAGCTTCTCGGCCACCACCCAGCAGTTCGCGCCGTTCGTGACCCAGAGCTTCGGCGCGATCGTACGGAGATCCAGGACGCGCGAGTAGCGGCGCAGCGTCTTCTCCCCGCGCCGGTTGGCGTACTCGTGGAAGTAGCTCATGGCGAGCTCGCGCAAGGAACGATACACCGGATCGCGGTAGCGCAGCGGCACGTGGTTGGTCTTCGAGATCGCGCCCCAGCGGCCGTTGCGGCGGAAAACGGCGACGACGTGATCGTAGTCGCGCACCGCCTCGAGATCGAGGAGCAGCGGCCGCTCGCCGTTGATCCAGAGCGCCACCGCGGCGACCATTGCACCCTCGATGCAGTGCGCGCGGCGCTGGCGAAGCACCTCCCGCACCGAGAGGACGGTATCGCCGTCGGGCTCGAAGTTCGCCGGAATCGCGTTGACGAACGCCTGGATCTTCTCCGGCCCGTCGAGCCGCGCGAGCGCGCGGAACTCGGCCGGGGTCAGGCCGAGATCGTGGCGGGTGGCGGGGCGGTTCGACATGGGCAAAAAAGCCGCCGCGATGATACGCGAGCGACGCTCGCCTGTCGGGCTGCGGTGACGGGCGCCGGCTGGGGCGTCCGGTCCTTGACACGTCAGGCGCGAGAAAAGCGGACCTCTGCCGCAGCCGATGCCGCCCTGCCTCTGCGATAATCCTTGCCCCCATGTCATCTCAGCGCCTCGCCGCCGTCTGCGTTTTCGTTCCCGGCCTCGCCCTGGCCGCGGACCTCGGGAGGCTGACGGTCCAATCGGGTGCGGGCGAGCCGATGCGGGCGGAGGTCGAAATCCACTCGGTGCGACCAGGCGAGGCGGCTACGCTCGCCGCGCGCATCCCCCCGCCGCAGGTGTTCTGGCGCGCGAACCTCGAGCCGTCACCGACGCTCGATCGCCTGCGGGTCGCGGTGGAGCGGCGCCCGGGCAACCGCCTGGTGGTCGCGATCCGATCGAACGAGCCGATCGACGAGCCGTTCATCCAGCTGCTCGTCGAGCTCGCGTCCGGGACCGGCAGCGTCGTGCGCGAGTACCCGTTCCTGCTCGAGGAGTCGCGCGCTCGCGGTCAGCGCGCGATCGCGGCCCCCGTGCCCCCGGCAGCCGAGCCGCCCCCGCAACGGACGCTGGCGCAAGCGGCGCCCGATCGCCCCGCCGGATACGTCGTCAAGCCGGGCGATACGCTCGGCACCATCGCGCAGGGCCGGCGCGTCGCCGGCGCATCGCTCGAGCAGATGGTGGTCGCGATGTACCAGGCGAACGAGCAGGCGTTCGTCGATGCCAATCTCAATCGCCTGCGTGCCGGCCGAACGCTCGCGATTCCTTCGGACGAGGCAGTGCGCGCGATCGACCCCGAGGAAGCGCGGCGGATCCTTCTCGGGCATCGGGCGGCCTACGAGGGGTACCTGCGCCAGGCCGCAGCCGGCGCGCCTCCAGACGCGGGCCGCCGCGTCGAGGCGCCACCGCCGCCCACGCCGAAAACCGAGCGCGACCGGTTGCGCGTGTCGAGCGCGGAATCGCCGAAAGCAGGGGCGAGCTCCGCCACGACCGCGCGCGAGGACGATGTCGCTTCGGTCCAGCGCGCCCTCGCCGAGGCGCAGGCGCGGATCGGCCTGCTCGAAAAGAATCTCGACGACGTGCGCAGGCTGGCCGCACTCAAGGATCACCATCTCGCGCGCATGGCGCGGCAGGCCCACGCGGCGATCGAAGCGGCGCCGCTGGCAGGCGACGCGGCTGCAGCCGGCGAGGCAGATTACGAGCGCGACGCCGTATCGCGGTTCCTCGGATACTACGGCGGCTGGCTGGTACTCGGCTTCCTGCTCGGGTTTGCCTCGTGGGTCATGATGCCGCTGAAGACCGTGATGCTGTGGCGCAAGAAGCGCCGCAAGCGCGAGCGCGATCTGTGGAAGCGCAACCGACAGCGAGTGCGCCAGGCGGCCCGCGAGGCAGGGTTGCTGTCGACGTCAGTCTAGGCGCCGGCGCAGCCCAACGTTCTCCCGCTCGCGCTCCACGACGCGTGCTCGGCGGGCGCCGATCTCGTCCTGATCGTCCTTGCGCGGGATACCCTGCGGGCAATCGGCATTCCAGGCCGCGATCTCGAACACGATCGCCCGCTCCACGCGGCGCTTGCCGCCGACCGGATTCGGGCGTGCGATCAGCCGGGAGTCGTTCTCGACCGTGCGCGCGCTGCGACACCGGCTGATGCGCGTTCGCGCCGCGCAATCCGTCAGGAAGACGAGCGCCTGCCCGATAGCTCATGTCGCCCGCTCGGCGTGCTGACGGTGCCGCATCCCGCGTCGCGCTGTGCAGTCTAGAATCGCGCGGCCCTCGCGCCTCGTTCCGCAGTGACCGGAGACCTCGTCCGCGCCATCCTTCGCCTCGCCTGGCCGGTCTACATCGCGCAGATCGCGATCATGGCGAACGGCGTGATCGATACCGTGATGGCGGGGCACTACGGCACGGTCGATCTCGCGGCAGTGGGCATCGGCGCGAGCGTCTACGTGACGCTGTTCGTCACCTTGATGGGCGTGCTCTTTGCGCTGACGCCGATGGTCGCGCAGCTGCACGGCGCCGGACGCTACGCCGAGATCGGCGAGGAGGTGCGGCAGAGCGCATGGCTCGCCCTCGGGCTTGCCGCGATCTCGATCGTGCTGGTGACTCACCCCGGGCCGCTGCTTGCGTTGAGCGAGCTCACTCCCGAGGTCGAGGCGAGGACCCGCGACTATCTCGCCGCGATGGCGTGGGCCGCGCCGGCGACGCTGCTGTCGCGCGTGTTCCAGGGGTTCTCGACCGCCGTGTCCCGCCCGCGTGTCGTCATGGTGCTGAATCTCTGCGCGCTCGCGCTGAAGGTGCCGCTCAACTGGATCCTGATCTACGGCAAATTCGGGCTTCCGGAGCTCGGCGCCGCCGGCTGCGCGGTCGCAACCGCGGTGACCGCGTGGATCACCTGCGTCGCCGCCTGGTGGTGGTGCCGTGCCGGACGCGACTACGCCCGCTACCGCGTGTTCGCGCGATGGTCATGGCCGCGGGCTGCTGCGCAGTGGCAGCTCCTCGCGCTCGGGGTGCCGATCGGCGCGGTGTTCTTCGTCGACGTCACGGCGTTCACGTTCATGGCGCTCTTCATTGCGCGGTTCGGCCCGGTCTACTCGGGTGCACACCAGATCGCCGCCAACCTCACCGCGCTTGCCTTCATGCTGCCGCTCGCGATCGGCAACGCGGCGCAGCGTGCTCGTCGCGCAGGCGATCGGCGCGCGCGAGCCCGGTCGCGCCCGGGCCACCGGCATCGCCGCGATCGCGCTGAGCCTCGCTTGCGGCCTCGTGGTGGGCGCGGCGATCTACCTCGCCGCCGAGCCGATCGTGCGGCTGTACACCGCGGACCGCGACGTGCAGCGGCTCGCGGTCGGACTGCTCGCGTTCGTTGCCCTCTATCACGTGTTCGACGCCGTTCAGGCGGCGGCGGTGCAAGTCCTGCGCGGCTACAGGCGGGCGGGCGCGCCGATGCTGATCTACGGCTTTGCGCTCTGGGGGATCGCCCTCGGCGGCGGCTATGCCCTCGGTATCGTCGGGGTCGGTGTCGGGGCGCCGATGGCCGCGAGCGGGTTCTGGCTGGCGGCGCTCGTCGGAATGGCGCTGACCGCAGCGCTCGTCAGCGTTTACTTCCTGCGCGTGAGCCGCGAGCCGCTTCCGTAGGGCCGCACCGCCTTCGCCCGCAACGCCGCGGCGAGGGCACCTCGCGCCCGCGGCGCCATGAGGTCGCGCGCGACTCCATGGCCTCGTCGGGCGCGCGCCAATACGCCATCGTCGCGCGGCGACCCTTGGCTTCGCAGGTGAAGGCCGCCGACCCGGCGCGCTAGAGCCCGGGCCGGTTGACGTCGTGCGACTTGACATACCGCACGTCGTCGCCGCGATCAACCCGCACATCATGCCGTCACAGCAGAGGCCGCAGCCACCGAACATCTTCCGCGCGGCGACGCGGCCGGCGCCGCCGAGCAGCTCGATCGCGAAAGCGCGAAAACGGCGGTGGCTTTCATATCGCGCGCCGCGCAACGGGCATATGATATCGACTCATCACGGGTCGAGCTTCGCACGGCCCAACGCATCCGGAGGTGCGCATGCCGCACTCGCACACCCGCCACGCGCCGAAGCGCAGGCCGCCCGCTCTCCGTCGCACTTGGCTCTTCGTCGCTGGCGCCGACGCCGGCGCGCAAGCGGCGGCGCTCGACGCGCGGCCCGACGTGATCGTGCCCGATCTCGAGGATTTCACGCCGCCGCCGTTGCGCCCGCGCGCGCGCGAGATGATCCTCGCGCTCCTCGAGAAGGCGCGCAAGCGCGGGATCGTCGCCGCGGTGCGCGTCAACCCGCTTGCGGCCGAGGGTCGGAACGACCTCGCGGTCGTGATCCAGGCGCGGCCCGACGCGGTCCTGCTGCCGAAGACCGTAGCCCAGGAGCAGATCGTCGAGCTCGACCGCGCAATCACCGACCACGAGCGGCGGCTTGCGATCCCGACCGGGAGCACCGAGATCGTGCCCAACGTCGAGACCGCAGCCGGACTGGTCGCCACCCACGCGATTGCGCGCGCCAGCAAGCGCGTCACAGCGTGCCTCGTCGCCTCCGAGGACATGGCGGCCGACCTCGGCGCGGAGCGGGCGCCCGACGGCGTCGAACTCGCCTACGTCCGCGGTCGCTTCCTCGTCGAGTGCGTGGCAGCGGGTGTGGTCGCGATCGACGCGCCTTATACGTTCAGTGACGTCGAGGGAGCGCGCGCCGAGACCATGCGGTCGCGGCGGCTAGGCTATCGCGCAAAGAGCGTGGTTGCGGCGGGGCACGTGGCGGCTGTGACGGATGTCCTCACGCCGAGCGCCGAGGCGGTCGAACGGGCCCGCCGGCTGGTCGAGGCGTTCGAGGCCGCCCGCGCCGGCGGGCGGGAGCGCGTCGAGCACGAGGGAGCGCTGGTCGAGATGCCGTCGTACCTGACCGCCAAGCGCCTGATTTCGCGGGCCGAGGCGCTCTCCGGCTTCGCCGCGCACTAGGCACGCAAGCACGCCGCCGCGATCGCAGCCAACGCAACGGCAAAGAGCGGGTTTTCCCCGCCGTGTTTGCGTGCTGCAGCCATCGTGACCGGTGAAAGTTCGCACGCGCGGGCCGATTGCCTTTTTCTTGCCAGAATCTTCCGGCACGCTTCCCCTTGCCGCGCCCGCCGGCGCCACAGCCGCAGCGCTTAATCGCCCGTAGCGGCGCGGGTCGCACAAACGGAAGAAGCGTGATGATCGAAACAAAAGCCAATTCGTCGGCGCGCAGTCTGGGCGGCTGGGCGGTGCTCGCCGACTTCTCGGGACTGGTTATCAAGGCCTTGGCAGTCGGCGTCGCGGCGAGTGTCGCCGTGGGCGCGGTCGTCCTCATCGTCGCCAGCATCGGCGGATAGGAAGCCGGTCCCGCAGGAGGCTGCGGGCCGGTGGCTGAGGCGGGGCGCCTCCCCGGGGCGTCTCGACGTGGCTGGCTCCCTCCAGGATTCCACGACGCGGCGCGCCGCCTTCTCGCGCCGGTCCCCAGTCCCCTGGCCCGCAGCTCCCTGAAGGACCGCACACAGATCGGGGCTCGCGACCGCCGCCTGCCTCTCTGTCCCTCGGTGCCCTGCGGCGTCGCCGGTCAAGCTCGATCGGTACGGGTTTCACGCTCGCGAAGAGCGCGAGCACCACCCCGATCGCGACCATCGACCAGGCGACACGGGCGCTGGCGCGGCAGCGCCCCGTTACCGGCGCGCGCGCCGATCGCGTCCGGGACGATGACGTGGGATGGGGCTCTCACGCGGGTTGCGCCCGCCGCGTCTGCGCATCGTAAAGCGCGCGCACCGTATCGATCGTATCGGCCTCGGCAGCGGACTTGTCGGGCCGGTAGCGCTTCAGGCGCGCGAACCGGAGCGCAAGCCCGCCGGGGTAATGCGGGCTCGACTGGAGGTCGTTGAACGCGATCTCGGCGACGATTTCCGGACGGACGTGCACGACATGCGCCTCGCGTCCCGTCTCGCGCGCAAGGAACGCCGCGGTCTGCCACGCGAGCGTCTCGTCGGTGATGCCCTTGAATGTCTTGCCGAGCATGACGAAGCCGCCCGTGGCAGGATCGCGCGCGCCGAGGTGCAGGTTGGAGAGCCATCCCTGCCGGCGCCCGCTGCCCCACTCGGCTGCGAGCACGACGAGGTCGAGCGTGTGTGCCTGCTTGATCTTGAGCCAGCTCGCACCGCGGCGTCCGGCTTCGTAAGGCGCCTCCAGCGCCTTCGCCATGATTCCCTCGTGGCCCGCCGCGATCGCGGCGGAAAGAAACGCCTCGCCTGCGGCGAGCTCGCCCGTCACGAGTCGCGGGATCACGATGCCCGCCGGTGCGGCGTCGGCGAGCGCGGCGAACCGCTCGCGCGCCGGCCGGTCGACGAGATCATCGTTGTCGCGCCGCAGGCAGTCGAAGAAGAACACCGCGAGCGGGAGCTCGCCGCGCAACCGCTCGACCTCGAGCTTCCGCCCGAAGCGCCGCATCGTCACCTGGAACGGCTGCGGCGAGCCGTTCGCCGCGAGCGCGATGGCCTCGCCATCGAGGATCAGCTCGCGCGCCGGGAGCGGCCGTACCGCCTCGACCGCTTCCGGCACCGTGGCGGTGACATCGTTCAGATTGCGGGTGAAGACGCGTACCTCGTCGCCGGCCTTATGGACCTGGACCCGGGCGCCGTCGAGCTTCCATTCGAGCGCCGCGGTGCCCAGCGCGCCAAGCGCGCCGGCGACGTCGTCTGCCGGCGTGGCGAGCATCGGCTGGACCGGTTGCAGCAGCTGGATCGCGAACCGCGCAAGGCCCGCCGCGCCCTCGGTGAGGGCCGCCTTTGCGACTGCGGCGAGCCCGCCCGCATACATCGCCGCCCGGCGCACGTCGGCGGGCGGCAAGCCCGCCGCGCTCGCGATCGCATCGAGCATCACGCCTTCGAGCGCACCCTGCCGCAGCTCGCCGACGATCAGGCGCGCGAGAAAGTCGCGCTCCTCCGCATTCCCGCGGGCGAACAGCGCGCCGAGCTGCCCCGTGCGCGCAGTCGTGGAACCCTTGCCGGTGGTCGCACGCAGACGCTCGAGCGCCGTGTCCACCTCGGCGAGTGTCAACGGATCGCCGCGGGGTCCGGGGCCGCTTCGCGCCTCGCGCAGCGCGGCGTAGCCGAGTCCGAGCTTGCCCTGGCGCGCCTGGCCGGACAAGTACCCGACCGCGATCTCGATCTCGTCAGGCGAGAGCCGGCGGAGCAGCTCGGCGAGCGCGGCGATCTTCGCGAGGCGCCCCGAAGTGCCGGCGACGCGCTGCGAGGTGGCGACGAGATCGGCGAGGCGGGTCATAAGACTTCCGCTGCTGACGATGTAAGCACGGCCCGGTATCCGCTCGCGCGGCGAGCCTTGGCTTGGGGGACTTGGCGACCGCGCTCAGCCGAGAAACTGCAGCACGGCCGGTACCTGCCTCCGCAGCAGCGCGTTGCGCGCGTTCCACTCCGCTTCCGGCGCGAGCCGCTCGAGGAACCGCACTTCCCCGCCGACGAGGCACGCGATGGGGACACCGTCGCGGTAGAGCACGCGGTTGCCCGTGAGTGCGGGGAGGCGCCCGCCCGGCGTGAGGACGCCGACCAGGTTGAGCGGGTCGGCGCCGCTCAAGGATACGAGCGTGCCGGTGCGCTCTTCGCGGCGCACGTCGCGCAGGCTGCCGACGGCCTCGGGTAGCGCGAACTGCTCGCCAGCAACGCCCGCGACGAAGCGTCCGCCGCGGATCTCGCCGCGGGCTTCGAGCCGGCGCAACGTGCGCAGCAGGTCACGCCACGGGGGCAGCCATACCGCCTCGCGCTCGATCAGGCGCCAGAAGACGACGCCGTAGCGCTTGAGGAGCGCGCGAGCGACATGTTCGACGATCTCCGGCTCGCCTTGCGTCCGGGCTTTCCGGCGCACGAGCGCCCACCGCCCGGCATCCTCGATCCCGAAGAGCGCCGTCCGACGGCGTCGCGTCCTGCCGCCGAGCGGTCGGCGGCGGTCGGTGGGAACGAGGAGCGCCCGCAGACCGCCGAAGCTGTCGCAGTTGACGAGGCCGAGCGCGACGAGCTCCCCTAGCGCTTCCTCGACCTGGGTGCGTAGGAGACCGGTGCCTTCCACGATCTCCTCGAAGAACGACGCGCCATCGGCGGTAATGAAATCCGCGACTGCCGCCCCGCGCGAGGAGGGTGCGACGCCGTCGCCGGTCGCGGCGAGCGCGGTCCAGAGCGGGAGGTTGCGACGGCCGAGCAGCGCGACCGGCGTGGTACGCACCGGCGTCGGCGCGCGCTCGCCGCTCGGCCGCGGGGTGGCGAGGCGCGTCCATACCACGCGACCGGCGAGGCTCAGCTCGTCGAGCCACGCCGGGTCATATTCGTTCACCCGGGCGGGCAGGATCTCGGTCTCCCACGCGGCGGCCGGCGCCTCGTAGCCCTCGAGCTGCGAGAGGATGGCGGCCAGCGCGTCCGCGCCCTCGACGCGCGCCTCGGCCGCGACGCGCTGCCACCGAAACAGGAAGCGCAGGAAATCGCGCGCCTCGACCGGCTCGATCTCGGCCCGCAACCGGTTCACGGTGTAGCGGTGGATGCGCGCCAAAAGCCGCCGCTCGCACCACTCGACCGCCTCGGCGTCGGGCGAGAACCGGCCACGCATCGCCGAGCCTTCGGCTTCCAGGCGGGCCAGCGCCACCTCGAGGTCGGCCGGCGACTGCTCCAGCGGCGCAGCGAGCGCTTGCGCCGTGACCGGGCCGAGCCCGTGCAAGCGGTCCCTGACGATCTCGACAAGCGCAGCCTCGCGCGTCCACGTCTTGCGGTATTCGGCGGGTGTCTCGATCTCCGGCGCTCGCGGCGCGCGGGGCAAGAGCGCCTCGAACTCGGGCAGGCGTTCCGCGGCCACCCAGATCCGGTCCCCGAAAAGCGTCGCGCGTCCCGCCCGGGCGAGCTCCTCGGCGAGGGAGCGCCAACCCGGCCGCAGCTCATCGTCGGCCAGGAAGGCAAGGGTGGCGATGGCGTCGGCGAACTCGTCGGCGTTGCGGACATCCGGCCAGACCTCTTCGCGCACGCGGCGGATCGCGTCGGCGTCGAGCTTGCCGAGGCCGGCGGCAGTCGCGGGGTCGAGCCACCGGCGCGCCATCACCGCCTGCGTACGACGCTCCTCGAGCGGCGCGTCGTCGAGGAAGGCGTAGGGACGCGCGGAGAGGATCTCGGCAGCAAGCGGCGACGGCTCGGTCAGCTCCCGCGCGATCACGCGAATCTCGCCGCGTTCCAGGCGCGCCAGCACGCGCTCCAGGCCCTCGACATCCATTGCCCCGTGCAGGCAGTCGGCGATCGTCTGCGCGACGAGCGGGTGGTCGGGGATCTCGCGGTCGCCGGCGAGGTTCTCGCCGCACGCGACCTGGTCGGGGAAGATCGCCGCGAGCAGGTCCTCGGCTTCCATCCGTTGGATCTGCGGCGCGACCTTGCGTCCCCCGCGAAAGCGCAGAAGGGCGAGCGCAACGGTGGCGTTCCACCGCCAGCGCGCGGCGAACATCGGGGCGTCGAGGAGCGCCTGGACGAGCAGCGGACGCACGGTCTTCGAGTTGAGGTAGCGGGCGACTTCATCGAGCGCGAAGCTGTGGCTCGTCGAAAGCGACAGGATGATCGCGTCCTCGGTCGCGGCCGCCTGAAGCTCGAAGTTGAACTTGCGGCAGAACCGTTTGCGGAGCGCGAGCCCCCACGCGCGGTTGATCCGGCTGCCGAACGGGGCGTGGATCACGAGCTGCATGCCCCCCGATTCGTCGAAGAACCGCTCGAGCACGACGGTTTCCAGCGTCGGCAGCGCACCGAGGGCCGCGCGGGCCGCGGCCAGATAGTCGACGACCTGCTCCGCCGCGACCGCGTCGAGGCCGACGTCGTCCACCAGGAGCGCGATCGCCGCCGCGCGATCGGGCGCGCCCTCGATCGCAGCCCGCAGCCGCGCAACGGACTGTGACAGCTCCGCGCTCCGTGCCGGCGCTTCCCCGAACCAGAACGGGATGCCGGGCGGCGCACCCTTCGCATCCTCGACGCGCACCGTTCCGCGCTCGACGCGCAGGATGCGGTACGAGGTGTTGCCGAGCTGGAACACGTCGCCCGCGAGGCTCTCGATCGCGAAGTCCTCGTTCACCGATCCGATGACCTGGCCCTGGGGCTCGAGCATGACGGTGTAGTCCGCAGCATCGGGAATGGTGCCGCCGGAAGTCACCGCAGCGAGCGCCGCGCCGCGCCTGCCGCGCAGTACGCGATTGACCGCGTCACGGTGCACGTGCGCGCTTCGCCGGCCCCGGTGAGTGGAGTAGCCATCGGCCAGCGTCTGGACGACGGCGGTGAGCTCGTCGCGCTCGAGGCCGCGGAACGGGTACGCGCGCCGGAAGCGCGCGAAGAGCTCGTCCTCGCGCCATTCCTGATGCGCGACCTCGGCGACGATCTGCTGGGCGAGCACGTCGAGCGGCTTGGCGGGCACCGCGATGCGATCGAGCTCGCCGCGGCGCGCGGCGTCGAGGAGCGCGGCGCCGTCGCACAGATCGTCGCGCGAGAGCGGGAAGAGGCGACCCTTCGGTACCCCGCCGACCGCGTGGCCGGAGCGGCCGACCCGCTGGAGGAAGGCCGCGATCGTGCGCGTCGAGCCGAGCTGGCACACGAGATCCACGTCGCCGACGTCGATCCCGAGCTCGAGCGACGCGGTCGCGACGAGGACCTTCAGCTCGCCCCGCTTCAGCCGCTGCTCGGCGTTGAGGCGGATCTCGCGCGCGAGGCTGCCGTGATGCGCGGCGATGTGGTGCTCGCCGAGCCGCTCCGAGAGGTGCCGTGCCGCCCGCTCGGCGAGGCGCCGCGTGTTGACGAAGACGAGCGTGGTGCGGTGCTCGCTCGCGAGCACGGCGAGACGGTCGTAAACCTGCTGCCACATCTCGCCCGACATCACGGCTTCGAGCGGCGCGGGCGGCAGCTCGATCGCGAGGTCCCGCCGCTTCACGTGGCCGGTGTCGACGATCGTGCAGGGCGCGCCGCCGGTCAGGAAGCGCGCGATCTCGTCGATCGGTTTCTGCGTCGCGGAGAGCCCGACGCGCACCAGCGCCGGCCCAGCAAGCGCCTCGAGCCGCTCGAGCGACAGCGCGAGATGTGCACCGCGCTTGTTCGGCGCGAGCGCGTGGATCTCGTCGACGATCACCGTGCGCGTCGTCCGGAGCATCTCGCGGCCGGACCTGCTGGTGAGCAGGATGTAGAGCGATTCGGGGGTCGTGACGACGATATGCGGCGGGCGCTTTCGCATGCTTGCACGCTCGCCGTGAGGCGTATCGCCGGTGCGCACGAGCGTGCGGATGCCGACGTCGGGGAAGCCGAGCGCTTCGAGCGCAACCCGGATCCCGGCGATCGGCGCCTCCAGGTTCCGCTGGATGTCGTTCGATAGCGCCTTCAGCGGCGAGACATACACGACGTGCGTTTCGTCGGCGAGCCCGCGCTCCACGCCTTCGCGCACCAGTGCGTCGATTGCAGCGAGGAAGGCAGCGAGCGTTTTGCCCGAACCGGTCGGGGCGGCGACAAGGGCGTGGCGGCCGGAGGCGATCGCGGGCCACGCCTCGACCTGCGGCGCGGTCGGCGCGGCGAACGCCGAACGGAACCACGCCTGCACGGCCGGGTGGAAGAGCTCGAGCACTCGATCGGTCATCTGTGGGGCGTCATTCCGGCGAACGCCGGGATCCGGGGAACGCAACTGGGGCGCGCGGCTTTCGCTGGGCGTGACGCTACGCCTCCACCTTCACGCCCCGCCAGAACGCGATGTAGCCCTCGATGTCTGCCGCGGCGGGTTTGACGTCGGGCGGTACCAGGCGGCGTCCCTGTCGACGTGACCGTCGGCCCCCACATCGTAGTGGCTGGCGGTCCCTTTCCACCCACAGGCGGTGTGGATTTCGCTCCGCCGGGGATACTCGGGCTCTACCGCCGCGGGCAGAAGGTACTGATTGCCTTCCTCGCGCTCGGCGATCACCATGCCGGTCCAGATTGCTCGCGTCATGTCCGATATGGTAGCGCGGCGCGAAAAAAGAGATCCGGATCGACCAGCTGAGCGCGTTCTGCCTGGCGCGTCCTGGATTACCGACATCCTCAAGGCGGACTGATAGGCCGGGATCGGGTCCGGTTCCCCTGAAAGTGAAGTGCAGTTTGGCTGTGTAAGTCACCTGTATGCAACCAAGCCGGATACTTCACGGACCGATTCACACCCTGCGGCGTCTGCCATCCGGTTTACCCGGTAGATCGAATGGCTTAGTCCGTCGGAGGCATAGGCAGCGGGGGGTCGGTGTTCTCATCCTTGGCACATTGCGCACTGCGTTTCCCGGTGCCCTGACCGACGGCGGCTCAAGCATGACGATTGCGGTAGGCAACGACTTCGAGGCGGCCCGGCCTGCGCCGGACGGCGAAGAGCGCAGCATCCGCGAGGCGCTGCGGCTCACGGTACTGTTCGTCGCCGTCGTCCTGGTTCTCGTCTGGGCGGGTCTTGCGGACGCACACCCGATCAACGATTCATCCGCCCGGACTTTGCGTCCGGACGGGACGAGTAGCTCCCCGACCCTAAGGTAGCAGCGCTCCTCTCTGCCTAGCGGTCGTTTTTGGTCCCCGGCGGTGCGTGAACCGCCCCGCCGGGGAATTTGTTTTCGGCCCAGTCCTTTCCATCAACGCCGCACCGCAGCCTGAAGCCGCGCGTCGATGAGCGCGCGCAGGTCGGCCGGCAGGACCGGCTTCAAGAGCAGGTCATCGCCGCGCGTCCGGACGCGCTCCGCAAGGTCGGATGTGCTCGAGCCGGTCACGACAATCGCCGGGATCTCGGGATCGAGCATGGCGCGGAGGTCGTCGATCACGTCGGTGCCGAGACGACCGTCGGCGAGGCGATAGTCGACGATCAGCAGATCGGGCAGCTGCCCCAGCGCCTCGAGCTGGCCCATCACGTCGGCGCCGTCGCTCGAACCGATCACGTCCGCTCCCCACGTGGCAAGAAGCGACCGCATCGCCTCGACGATCGCCGGCTCGTCGTCGATCACCACCACCAGCCGTCCGGCGAGCGCGCCGGCCGGCCGCGCGGGCTTGGACTGCGCATGTGGTCTCTCCGCCACGGGCGCAACGGCCGGCACCTCGAAGCGGAACACCGAGCCGCGCCCGGGGCGAGAGTCGACCCGGATCCGGTAACCGAGCAGCGCGCACAGCCGCTCGACGATCGCTAGGCCGAGCCCGAGTCCCTTGCGGCCCGACCGCCCGGGGTTGCCGAGCTGGTAGAACTCCTCGAAGATCCGGCTGTGCTCGGAGTCGGGGATCCCGACGCCGGAGTCCCAGACCTCGAGCGCGAGCGTATTCCCGCGCCGCCGCGCGCCGGCAAGGACGCCCCCCTGCGCGGTGTAGCGAATGGCGTTCGACATCAGGTTGCGCAGGATCCTCTCGAGCAGCACCGGGTCGCTGCGCACCCACGCCCGCGATCGGGTAACCCGGATCCGCAGCCCTTTCTCCGCCGCCTCCGGCGCGAGCTCGAGCCGGAGACGGTCGAGCACCCGGCTCACCGGGAAATCGCGCAGCTCCGGCTTGACGGCGCCGGCGTCGAGCTTGGATATGTCGAGCAGCTCGTTGAAAAGCGCCTCGAGCGCCTCGACCGAGGCGTTGATGCTCGCCACCAGCCCGGCTACGCCGGGGTCGCGACTGCGCTCGGACAGCGCCGCCGTCATCAGACCAAGGGCGTGCAAGGGCTGGCGGAGGTCGTGGTTCGCCGCCGCAAAGAACTGCGTCTTGGACCGGTTCGCGGCCTCGGCCTGGGCGCGCGCGGCCTCCGCGATCTCCTTCTGCCGCGAGAGCGCTTCGATCAGCGCGAGGTTCTCGAAGCGGCGCCGGATCGCCTCGTCGACGAGGAGATTCACCCTGCGCCCGAACATCAGCCCGATCGCGAGCGCGATGCCGAGCGGGATCGCGAGCGCGATCTCGTTCCTGTTGCCCGAGGCGAGGCAGCGGACGATGAAGGGCAGGAGCACCAGCACCACCAGCGGATAGAACGCCGGTGCGAAGATCGAGATCGACGGGATCGTCAGTGACACGATGCCGAACAGGATCAGCGCGAGATAAGTCTGCTCGACGATGGCATCGGGGACGTAGAAGAAGATGCCGCTCGCGCCCCAGATCAGGCCGGCGACGACCGCCGCGCCGATGTAGAGCCGGCCCCAGCGCCCGGACTCCGCCGGCCCCGGCTTCGCGCGCAGGTACGCCCCGTAGTGGTAGATGCGGACCGCCTGGTGCAGAAGCAGCGCCGCAGTCCACGCGGCGATCACGCCCACCGCCACCTTGTCCCACGCGATCCAGACGAGGAACGCGCCGGCCACGAGCGAGCCGATCGTCGTCGTCGGCGAGTGGAGATAGACGGTGCGGATCTGCTCCGCGCGCACCTTTTCGCGGAGCGGTCCACTGTCCGCTGGCGCGGCCGTTCGCATCGCAGGCCGGAGGTTACGCCGAGCGCAGCGCGCGCGGCGTCAATGCCGTGGGTGCTGGCCCAGCGCGGTCGCGATCACGTTCTCGAGCTGGAGGCCGAGCCGGCTCGCCTCGATCACGGCCTGCGTGCGCGTGCTGACGTTGAGCGCGCGCAGGATGGCCGCGACGTGGATCTTGACGGTCCCTTCCGCGAGACCGAGCTCGCGACAGATGACCTTGTTCGGCTTGCCCTGGAGAATCAGCGCCAGCACCTGGGCCTGTCGCGCCGTCAGGCCGAGCTCGCGCGGCGTGGTATAGGCGGCCGACGGATCTTCGGCGATGCGCGGCGTGACCGGCACCGGATCGTCGCGACCGCTGAGCGCGATCGGCGGCAGGTAGACGCCGCCCGAGAGCACCAGCCGCAGCGCCTGCAAGGTCACCTGGTTCGACGAGCTCTTCGGGATGTAGCCCATCGCGCCGAGGTCGATGGCGCGCAGGATGTCCTCGCGGCGGTCCGAGGCCGAGATCACGACGACCGGAATCGCCGGATGGTCGGCGCGCAGCTCCTCGAGGAGGCTGAAGCCGTCGGCACCGGGCAGCGTGAGGTCGAGAAGCAGCAGCCCGGCGTCGGGGTGCTCGGCTACGAGGTGCCTGCCGTCCTCGGCCGTACGCGCGTCGCGAACCTGCACTTCCCCGTCGAGCTGCCGCAACACGTGATGCAGCGCCTCGAGGATGAGCGGATGGTCATCCACGACCAGGATCTTCACGATGCCCCTTTAAGTCTTGTTGGTATTGCAAACAATGGTAACACTCGTGCAAGTCAGTTGCACCTGGACCTGGCGCGCGGCGGGCCCGGTCCCCGGGAAGAGTTCACGCTTCGCCGCCCCCCATCGCCTGCAGGTACTAGGCAGACGAGCGGATACCGAACGCGCGATGCCTTGCCGATACTTGAATCGGGTCGCGAGACCCTCGAAGGAGGCAGCCATGGCAACCGAAATCGAGTTCGACATCGACATCGAGAGTGACGCGACCGTCGCGCGCGAACCGCGCATCCCCAACGCGGTGTGGATCAACCGGCCGTCGCACCCGGAGCGTGGCAACGCGCACCCCGTGAGCGCGATCGTCGGTGCGATCACCGTAGCGGCGCTGCTCGGACTCGGCGTGACGCTGACTCGCGATCGCGTGCTCGTATCGCCGGCGGTCGCGGACACCGCGGCTGAATCGACCGGCAACGGCCCGACGGGATACTTCCCCGACAAGTTCGAGCGTGTGACCGGCGAGATCGAGCCGCTGCCGCCGACGTTCTGAGCCTGCCTCTGCTCCATCGGGCGTAAGTCCTCGTGGAGGGTTTCGGCGGCACGCGGACCTGCGCGAGGATGTCGTGCGCGTCGTGGGCACGCTCGATGCGTCAGGGAAGGCGCCGGCCGCCACCCGCTACGATCATCCGTCTGGAGAACGACATCCACACCGTGCGGAACGACATCCAGCCCCAGGGCGCTGACCTCGAGCTGAACGGCGCTACTCGTCAATCATTGCCCGGACGCGAACGGAGTCGGTTCCCCGAACTCTCGCTTTTGGTACTTGTGCCTGATAAGGCCCAGCTGGCGAAGGCAGTCGCAGGCCGCCCTGCGCAACGTGCTCAGCATCGCCGCATCTGTCCGAGAGCGAGCGCACGGTGCCGGAGCGCGGCCGCTCACCGCGACCCCACTGCCTGGTGCAGCTTGAAATGGATCAGGGTCCGCAGCTTCGCCGGCATCACCGGCTTCAACAGCAGATGCGCGTCCATCGCCTTCGCCTCGTCGACGTGCGCGGGCGTCGTGCTGCCGCTCACGATGATCGCGGGGATCTGCGACTTGAACCGCTCGCGCAGCGCGGCGATCGCCTGGGTGCCGACGTTGCCGTCCCGCAGGCCGTAGTCGGCAACGATCAGATCGGGCGGGCGCGTGAGCGGCTCGACCTCCTCCATCGTCTCGCGGATCGAGGCGCCCGCTACGACCTCGGCGCCCCAGCCCTCGAGCAGCACGCGCATGCCTTCAAGAACCGCCGCCTCGTCCTCGACCACGACGATCACGCGGCCCGACAGGTCGCCGGGGACGGTAACGGTTCTCTTTTTCCGCGCCGGGTCGACTGTGGGCCGCACGCCGAGCGGCAGGCGCACCCGGAACACCGAGCCCGAGCCGGGCACCGAACGCAGGGCAAAATGCGCGCCCAGCAGGTTCGCGAGGCGCTTCACGATCGAAAGCCCGAGCCCGAGCCCCTTCTTGCTGTTGCGCTCGGGATTCGCGAGCTGGTAGAACTCCTCGAATACCCGCTCCTGCTGCTCCGGCGGGATTCCGATCCCGGTGTCCCAGACCTCCAGGCTCGCTTCCTTGCCGCGGCGTCGCACGCCGACGAGCACCCCCCCCGCCCTGGTGTAGCGGAGCGCGTTCGAGATGAGGTTGCGCAGGATCCGCTCGACCAGCACCGGGTCGCTGAAGAGGTAGACCGGTGTCGGCACGATCCTCAGCTTGAGGCCGCGCTCGAACGCCTCCGGCTCGAAGTCCATGCGCAGGCGGTCGAGCATCGGCGCCAGTTCGAAGTGGGTGGGGTTCGCCTTGAGCACGCCCGAGTCGATCTTCGAGATGTCGAGCAGCTCGTTGAAGAGGCCCTCGAGCGCATCGACCGACGCGTTGATGCTGTTCACGACGTGCAGCACCTCGGGGTCGCGCACCTTCTCGGTGAGCGCCGCGGCGAACAGGCCCATCGCGTGCAGCGGCTGGCGGAGGTCGTGGCCCGCAGCGGCGAAGAACTGCGTCTTGGAGCGATTCGCGATCTCGGCGTCGGCGCGCGCGCGTTCGGCGATCTCGCGCGCACGCTCGAGCTCGACGTTCTGCGCCGCGAGCTTGCGCGCGAGCGCCTCGTTCTCGAAGCGGTTGCGCAAGGACGCGACGAGCACGCGGTTGTAGTTCCGGCCGAACGTGATGAGCGCGAGCGTCGCGACGCCGACGATGAATGCCAGCGTGTAGTGTGCCGGCTCTCCTTCGACGATATTGCGCAGGATGATCGGCAACATCGCCGGGAACACGAAGGCATAGAACGACGGGAGATGCACCCCGATGAGGAGCACGGCTGATGAGGTGACCGCGAAGATCAGCACGGAGAGAAAGGCCTGGTAGACCGGCGAGTCGGGTATGAAGAAGAGCCACGTCGCGAGGCCCCACAGGCAGCCCGACAGGAGCGACCCCAGCGCCCAGGAGTTCGCGGCGTGGTCGATGTCGGCGAGCTCGATGCCGGTGCGCCGCCAGCGGAGATAAAGCCAATAGCGCCAGCCCTGGTTCGCCGTCATGCACGCGAACCAGGCGGCGATCGTGTTCGTCGGCACGATGTCCCGCATCACCACCGCGAGGAGCAGCGCCGCGACCATGGTGCCGCCGGTCGAGGTCGGCAGCTGGCTGTAGAGCAGGCGCACCTGCTGCAGGCGGACCTGGGAGTCGATCTGGTCGGACTCGTGACGTCCCAGGCGGCTCGGGCGCTCCAGAAGCTCGCTGATAGAAATCATCGCGTCAATCCGGCTGCAGCGCCGCTGCCGCGGACCGCCGCGCGAGACGGCTCGTATCGACCGGCACGAACCGCTGCGGCGAAATCCGTCCCTTCGGAAGATACACTGTCTGCGCGCCGAGCCAATGAGGCAGCACGCGCCCGACCGCATCGGTGACCGCCCACGGCTCGAGAATCGCGGCGCGCTCGGCCTCGCTCGCGAAGTCGTCCGCGGTGAAGGGCACGCGCGTCGCCTCGGGCGGCGCCTTCTCGGTGCCGCCGACATAGCTGCGGTCGGCCGGGCGCGGGCGCTCGACGGCGAGCATCTCGAAGAGATCGAACGCCGCCGGTACGAGGAATCCGCGCGGCAGGAACCGCGCGAGGTCGTCCGCGAGCTTGCGGAGCTTCGCGCCGGGCGAATAGACGGCGCGGTGCGTGCGCAGGTAGGCGGCCACGAAATCCTCCGGCGAGGCATGGCGCGGCCGCGTGACGAGGGTGTAGCCGTTGAGGTCGCGGAGCAGCACGTTCGGCAGCAGGGTGGGCTTCCGCGTCTCGGCCAGCCGTTTGAAGTGGGGCGTGCCCGGGAATGGTGTCTCGAAGCAGATGTAGGTCGGCACGTGCAGCCCGCAATCGTCCAGGAACTCGGGAATGCGGTCGATGTAGTCGACCGTGTCCATCGTCGGACTGAGCATGAGCCCCGCAGTCGCGAGGATGCCGCGTCGGCGGCAGGCCAGAATTACACTGCGGGTTTCGGCGAGCAGGTTCTGGTGCTTGCCCATGTCGGCAAGTGCGGCCGGGTTGAACGTTTCGAGGCCAAAGTAAACGAGCCGGCAGCCGCTGGCGGCGAGCCGGTCGAGCATCGCCGTGTCGCGCAGCACGTTGAAGGTGATGCAGCCGCCCCAGCGGATCCCGAGCGGCGCGAGCGCATCGCAGAGCGCGCGCAGGAAGGCCGGGCTGCCGCCGATGTTGTTGTCGTAGAACACCGCGAGGCGCTGCTTCCACCGGGCGACGCGCCCGGCGAGCAGCCGTTGCGCCTCGCGCAGGTGCGCGGCGACCGTGCTGGCGGCGCGCGTGTGATAGCGTGTGCCGAGGCCGGTCAGCGTGCAGAAGTCGCAGGTGAACGGGCAGCCTCGCGTCGCCTCGAGCGCGAGCGGCAGCAGCTGCTTGGTCGCGGCGAGGTCGAGCCGGGGGACCGGCACCGCTTGCGGCTGGTAGCGCTCCGCGCGGTAGACGGGCTTCAGTCGGCCCGCGGCGAAGTCGCCATGGATCGCGGGCACGGTCGACTCCGGGTCACCGACGGCCACCGCGTCGAACCACGGCGCGCAGAGCTGCGGGAACATGCTCGCGAGCGGGCCGCCGAGCACCGTCTTCGCGCCGCGGCGGCGGTAGTAGTGGGAGAGCTGCCGCGCGCGATCGAAGTCCGAGTGCAGCGCGGACAGGAAGACGAGGTCATAGTCGCGCGACCAGTCCGGGTCCTCCCAGGTGTCGTTGATCACGTCGATCTCGACCCGGGACGGCAGCAGGGCTGCGATCAGGGGGCCGATCTGGGGCTGCAGCACGCCGCGGTGATGCCGACCACGCCGGTGATAGTCGGTGAACACGGAAATGATGCCAACCCTCACCGTTCCTCCCCGGGGAGCCTTGGGATTATTCTTCTGGCGCCCCGCGGGGCGCGCTAGCGCGCTAAGCGGTCGCGAAGGGCCGCGATTCGCGACCAGGCAGCCGGTCGAGCGTGACGCCGAGCCGGCTCGCCTCGATCACGGCCTGCGTGCGGTTGTGGACGTTGAGCGCACGCAGGATCGCCGCGACGTGGATCTTCACCGTTCCTTCGGCGAGACCCAGTCGGCGGCAGATCAGCTTGTTCGGTAAGCCCTGCAGGATACAGGCGAGCACCTCGGCCTGGCGGTCGGTCAGTCCGAGCTCGTGCGGCGAGGTGCGGCTGGACTGCGGCGTCGTCGGCGCGGGCGCCGTCCGCTCGGCCGCGGCCTCGGGGCTGATCGCCGCCGCCGGGACATAGATCCCGCCCGACAGCACGAGGCGCAACGCTTGCAGCATCACCGTGTTCGAAGAGCGTTTCGGGATGTAGCCCATCGCACCCATGTCGAGAGCGCGCAGCACGTCGACGTGCCGCTCGGACGCCGAGAGCACCACTACCGGGACGGCAGGATGCGCCGCGCGGAAATCGGCGAGCAGCTCGAAGCCGTCGGCGCCCGGCAACGTGAGGTCGAGCAGCAGCAGGCTCGCGTCGGGATGGGCGTCGACGAGCCTGCGGCCGGCCTCCGCGGAGGCCGCGTCATAGACCTCCACCTCGGCCTCGAGCTGGGTGAGCACGTGGCGCAGCGCTTCCAGGATCAGCGGGTGATCGTCGACCACCAGGATCTTGACGGGGCCGGCTGCAGCCGCGCAAGGCCGCAGCGCGCCTGCGGTACGGTGAACGGCCAGCGGTTCGGGTGTGGGGATCATGGGCGGTCGACCGACGGATGATGGTTCCTGCAATGGTAGCAACCCTGCCGGCAAAGACCATTCCTCGAGCGGACTAAGCCGCTGGTCGTAGCTGGTCGCCACCGGCGGGTGTCAACCCTCCTCGTGGTGGCAAAGCCGGGCGCATGCCGCCAGAATGGGCGCGGTCACGCGGCGGGTGCAACCACAACCATGCATATGCTCCGCACAGCGGCATCCGCCCGGTTGATTGGGCTCCGGCTGGCGACCGGTATCGCCTGTGGGCAGGGGCCCCCGGGGCAGTTCGAGCGCGAGTTCCAGCGGGAGCCCGAGGCGCGCGGCGGCTGATGCCCTCTTGGACATAGAACGAGCGCCGCGATCGTGGCGCGGAGGAGCGCTGCCCGCCACATCGGACGTCCCGTCGTCAGTCGCCGGCGTCGAGCTTGCGCCGGGCGCGCGCCATCAGCGCGTCGATCGTGAGGCCGCGCCGGCTCGCAGCGATGACCGCCTGCACGCGATTCTGGGCATCGAGCGCCCGCAGCACCGCCTGCATGTGCACCTTGACCGTCGGCTCGGCGAGGTTGAGGCGGCGGCAGATCAGCTTGTTCGGCAGTCCCTGCAGCACGAGGGCGAGCACCTCGCTCTGGCGGGGCGTCAGGCCGAGGTCTTCCGGCCGGATCGTCGCCGCGGCCGGCGGTGCTTGCGGCCCGGGCTTCTCGGCCGTCGGGCCGCCCGCGACCGGCAGCACCGCCGGCGGGACGTAGAGACCGCCCGAAAGGACCAGACGCAGCGCGCCGATCAGCACGTCGTTCGAATAGCGCTTGGGGATGTAGCCCATTGCCCCGAGCTGGAGCGCGCGGGTGACGGCTTCGCGGCTCTCGGAACCCGACAGGACCACGACGGGGACCGCCGGGTAGTCGTTGCGGAGCTCCTCGAGGAGGGAGAAGCCGTCGGCGCCCGGCAACCCGAGGTCGAGCAGCATCAGGTCGGCGTCGGGGTGCGCGCGCGCGAGCTCGCGCGCGCTGTCCGCGGACGACGCGTCGAACACGTCGACTTCGGCGTCGAGCTGGTGCAGGACGCCTTTCAGCGCCTGGAGCACGAGCGGGTGATCGTCGACGACGAGAATCTTCATGGTGCCCGGGGCCGTCGTGTTGTCGGTGTCGCTCGATGGTAGCACCCGCGCGACCGGCGGCGGTTCGAACGCCGGAGCAAGCGCGGCGGCGATCTGTTGCATGGCGGTCAGCGGCACGGTCGCACCTCGGCGATTCTTCGTCGGGCCATGCTACTCGCGGCCCGGTGTCGCGCAATCGACCCCGCGGACTAGGCCGCGCCCCATTCGGGCGTCGTCGACCGGAGGGGGCGGCTCGGCGGCACTGCTGCGGTGCCGCGGCGCAGCGCGATGGCCCGCGAGCCTAGCGCCGCATCGCGCCGAAGACCTGGGCCAGCTCGCCGCACAGCACGACCGAGCCCTCGATCTCGTCGCGGTTGATCGACACGCTCTCCACGTTGACACCGAGCGGCACCGCCTCGAAGCCCGGCTGCGCGAGGACCGCGCGCAGGTTGTCGCGGCAGACCTCGATCGAGCGCGCGAGCGGCGAGGGCGCGGCGAGGATCGCGCGCTCGGTCGCAGCGGAGATCGCGATCCCCAGCCATTTCATGAAGGTCATGGTCCGTTCGCGGCCGCAGGGCGTGAAGGTCAGGACGACGCGGCACGGCGCGACCCCGCGGCTCGCGCACTCCCGGGCGTAGTCCCGCAGCAACAGCACCGTCGCTTCCGGGTCGTAGACCGCCTGCGTCACGAAGAATCGGCAGCCGTTCGCCGTTTTCTCCGCCATGCGGATCGCTTCGCTCGGCGTCGCGCCACCGCGCTCGGCGATCGCGACGCCGCCGAGGGTGAACGCACCCGGGTCCTCCGCGGCGACCTGGAACGCGCGCGGCAGCTTCATCGGACAAGGATTGCCGCGCGAGGTCGGCCGCCCGACCAGCGACAGGCAGCGGACACCGAACGACTGCGCGGTCTCGGCGAGCCAATCGCGCCACTCGGCCTCATCGAGCGGCCCGATGCACTTGTAGGTGATGGTGGGTGTGCCGGAGAGTCGCGTCAGCAACCGAGAGTAGACGCGGGAGTCGACGGTCCGGACGAAGGGAAACGGGCGCGCGAGATCCGTGCGGGCGCTCTCGTCCTGGAGGTCGTAGACGACAAGGCCGTCGAGCGGCAGGTGCCGGACGCGCTCGACGAGCCGCGCCGCGGCGGTGCGGATCGTCTCTTCGGGCGAACCGTCGCGCGGCGGCGTGGTGCCGTACAGGAACACCCTGGCAAGCGGATCGACGAGCTTCGATGCGAGGTCCATAAGCCGGCTCGGAGCGGCCCGCGGCCAGTCGGCGCGGTGGTCAATAGCGATAGTGCTCGGCCTTGTACGGTCCGCCCTTCGGCACGCCGATGTACCTCGCCTGCTCGTCGGTGAGCTCGGTCAGCACCGCGTTCAGCTTCCTCAGCTGCAGGCGCGCCACCTTCTCGTCGAGCTGCTTCGGCAGCGTGTACACGCCGATCGGGTACTTGGCGGTGTTGGTGAAGAGCTCGATCTGCGCGATCGTCTGGTTCGCGAACGACGACGACATCACGTAGCTCGGGTGCCCCGTGCCGCAGCCGAGGTTCACCAGCCGCCCCTTCGCCAGCACGATGATGCGCTTGCCGTCCGGGAAGATGACGTGGTCGACCTGCGGCTTTATCTCCTCCCATTTGTACTTCTCGATGCCGGCGATATCGATCTCGCTGTCGAAGTGGCCGATGTTGCAGACGATGGCCTGGTTCTTCATCTTCGCCATGTGATCGTGCGTGATCACGTGATAGTTGCCGGTGGCGGTGACGAAGATGTCGGCCTTGTCGGCGGCGTAGTCCATCGTCACGACCCGGTAGCCTTCCATGGCCGCCTGCAGCGCGCAGATCGGGTCGACCTCGGTCACCCAAACCTGCGCCGACAGCGCCCGCAGCGCTTGCGCCGAGCCCTTGCCCACGTCGCCGTAGCCGCAGACGACCGCGATCTTGCCGGCCACCATCACGTCGGTCGCGCGCTTGATGCCGTCGACGAGCGACTCGCGGCAGCCGTAGAGGTTGTCGAACTTCGACTTGGTGACCGAGTCGTTGACGTTGATCGCCGGGAACATCAGCCGGCCGTCCTTCGCCATCTCGTAGAGGCGGTGGACGCCGGTCGTCGTTTCCTCGGTGACGCCCTTCACCGCCCTCGCGCGCGCCGAGTACCAACCGGGCTGGCTCGCGAGGCGCTTCTTGATCGCCGCGAAGAGGACGCGCTCCTCTTCGTTTCCCGGGTTGTTCAGCACCGACGCGTCCTTCTCCGCGCGGCTGCCGAGATGCAGGAGGAGCGTGGCGTCGCCGCCGTCGTCGAGGATCATGTTCGAGAAACCACCGTCCGGCCACTCGAAGATCCGGTGGGTGTACTCCCAGTACTCGTCAAGCGACTCGCCCTTGTAGGCGAACACCGGCGTGCCCGTCGCCGCAATCGCCGCCGCGGCGTGGTCCTGGGTCGAGAAGATGTTGCACGACGCCCACCGTACCTGCGCGCCGAGCGCCTGCAGGGTCTCGATCAGCACTGCGGTCTGGATCGTCATGTGCAACGAACCGGTGATGCGCGCGCCTTTGAGCGGCTGCTTCGCGGCGTACTCCTCGCGGATCGCCATCAGGCCCGGCATCTCGGTCTCCGCGATCGCGATTTCCTTGCGACCCCAGTCGGCGAGCGAAAGATCGGCGACCTTGAGGTCGCCGGCCGACTGCTGGTTCAGAACTGCGCTCATGAGTTGCTCCGTTGGTTGGACCGGGGCGGAAAAAAAGCGCTCGCACCGTTGCCGATGCGAGCGCCGTTGTCGGTTGCTGAGCCTGGCCGGCCGCCGGATCGATCGGGCCGGTTGCAACGCTCCTCAGCAGGTGCGGATTCTAGCGCACCGGTGCGCCGAAGATCACGCCATCGCCGGTGCCTTCTTCGCGCCTGCCTCCGCGGCGAGCGCCTGCGCCTTGTCGGTGTTCTCCCAGGTGAACTCCGGCTCGTCGCGCCCGAAGTGGCCGTAGGCGGCGGTTTTCTCGTAGATCGGCCGCAGCAGATCGAGCATCTGGACGATCCCTTTCGGCCGCAGGTCGAAGTGCTTCTGCACGAGCTCGGCGATCTTGTCCTCGGACACCTTGCCGGTGCCGTAGGTCGTGACCCAGACGCTCGTGGGCCGCGCGATGCCGATCGCGTACGAGACCTGGATCAGGCACTTCGAGGCGAGCCCGGCGGCGACGACGTTCTTCGCCGCGTAGCGCGCGGCGTACGCGGCCGAGCGGTCGACCTTCGACGGATCCTTGCCCGAGAACGCGCCGCCGCCGTGGGGCGCGGCGCCGCCGTAGGTGTCGACGATGATCTTGCGCCCGGTGAGGCCGCAGTCGCCGTGCGGGCCGCCGACCACGAACCTGCCCGTCGGATTGATGTGGAACTTGATCTCGCCCTTCACCAGGTGCTTCGGCAGCACCGGCTTCACGATTTCTTCGATGACCGCTTCGGTGAGTTGCTTGTGCTCGACGTCGGGGAGATGCTGGGTCGAGAGAACGACGGTCTCGATCGCATCGGGCTTGCCCTCGACGTAGCGCACCGTCACCTGCGATTTCGCGTCGGGGCCGAGCCAGGGGAGGCGACCGTCGCGCCGGACCTCGGACTGGCGCTGCACCAGCCGGTGCGCGAGGTGGATCGGGAGCGGCATGAGCTGCGGCGTCTCGTCGCACGCGTAGCCGAACATCAGGCCCTGGTCGCCCGCGCCCTGCTCGAGGTCGAGGCCCTTGCCCTCGTCGACGCCCTGCGCGATGTCGGGCGACTGCTTGTCGTAGTTGACCAGCACGCCGGCGGCGCGATAGTCCATGCCGTAGTCGGCGTTGTCGTAGCCGATGCGCTTCACGACGCCGCGGGCGATCTGCGCGTAGTCGATGATCGCACGCGTCGTGATCTCGCCCGCGAGCACGATGAGCCCGGTGTTGCACAGCGTCTCCGCGGCCACGCGGGACGTCTTGTCCTGGGCTAGAATTGCATCGAGAATCGCGTCCGAGATCTGGTCTGCGACCTTGTCGGGATGGCCTTCCGAGACCGACTCGGACGTGAAGAGGAAGCTCGACATGCGGCGGGGCTCCGGGTTCGACGGCGGCCCCGGATTCTAGCAAAAGCTTGCCTCCGATTCCCACACATTTTCCTCCCGCGCGCGTGGCGGGCGCGGCCCCGCTGCCCCCGCGGCCGTGCTGACCCGGCTCGCGGTGGGTTCGCTCTGGCTCCTGCACTTTCTACCGTTCGGCGCCCTCGCGCGCATCGGCGCGGGTTTCGGGCGATTGAGCTATCACCTCTGGCCGGCGCGCCGGCGGATCGCGCTCGTCAATCTCGCCAAGTGCTTCCCCGGCCTGCCGGAACGCGAGCGCGTCGCGCTCGCCAAGCGGCATTTCGCGGCGCTCGGGCGCGGCGTTGTCGAGCGCGGCATCCTCTTCTGGTCGTCGGGGGCGCGCATCGCGCGGCTCGTGCGCCTCGTCGGACGCGAGCACTACGACGCGGCAAAGCGGCCGGTGGTGTTGTTCGCGCCGCACTTCGTCGGGCTCGACGCCGGCGCGACGCGCCTGTCGATGGAAGGCGCGGCGGTGAGCATCTACTCGCGGCAGAAGAACGCGTACGTCAACCGGCTGCTGGAGCGCTACCGCACCCGCTTCAAGCCGATAACCCTGCTTTCACGCCAGGATGGCATCCGCGGCGCGATCCGCGAGATGCAGCGGGGCTTGCCGTTCTACTACCTGCCCGACCAGGACTTCGGGCGGCGCGAGTCGGTGTTCGTGCCGTTCTTCGGGGTGCCGACGGCGACGATCACCGGCCTGGCGCGGGTCGCAAGGCTCGCGGATGCCGCGGTAGTGCCGGCGGTGACACGCATGCTGCCGGGCAGCGAGGGCTACGAGGTTCGGTTCTACCCGGCGTGGCAGGGCTTCCCGACCGACGATCCGGCGGCGGACGCGCGACGCATGAACGCGTTCATCGAGGACCGCGTCCGCGAGATGCCCGAGCAGTACAACTGGGTCCACAAGCGGTTCAAGACGCGGCCTCCGGGCGACGCCAAGTTCTATTAAAGTGCCGGACATGGAAGCTCTGCGCGCCGCGGTGATCGGCGTCGGCTATTTCGGCAGCCGGCACGTCGAGAAGCTTGTCCGCCTGCCGGGCGTGAAGCTCGAGTACATCGTCGACGCCGACCGGACGCGTGCGCAAGGCATCGCCGCGAAGGTCGGTGCCCGCGCGACCACCGACTTCCGCGACGTGCTCGGCAACGTCGACTTCGCCACCGTAGCAGTGCCGACGCAGACGCACGCGCAGATCGGGGAGGCGCTCCTCGGCGCCGGGGTGCACCTCCTGGTCGAAAAGCCGCTCACGGCGACGCTCCAAGAGGCGGACCGGGTCGTCGCCCTGGCGGCTGCGAACGGCCTGGTGCTGCGCGTCGGGCACCTGGAACGCTTCAACCCGGCGCTGGTGGCCGTGCGCGACCGCATCACGTCGCCACGATTCATGGAATGTCACCGACTCGCGCCCTTCAAGCCGCGCGGCACCGACGTCGATGTGGTGCTCGACCTGATGATTCACGACCTCGACATCATTCTCTCGCTGGTCGACTCCCCCGTCGTCGAGGTGCGGGCGAACGGCGTGCCGGTTCTCACCGGCGGAATCGACATCGCGAACGCCCGCATCGAGTTCGCGAACGGGTGCGTGGCCAACGTCACGGCGAGCCGGGTAAGCGCGAAGTCGATGCGGAAGCTCCGCGTGTTCCAGCCCGATTGCTATGTCTCGATCGACTTCCAGGACCGCACGGTCGACATCGCACGTGCCGACCCGAGCGCGACCGGCGGCCTGATCCCCGGCATCGCCCTCGGCCGCGAGGAGTTCCCGGAGGGCGACTCGCTCGAAGCCGAGCTCGCCGCGTTCGTCGCCGCCGTTCGCGGTCGCGACCAGCCGGCCGCGACCGGTCAGGACGCGCGCCGGGCGCTCGAGCTCGCCCTCCTCGTCTGCCATCGGATCCTGGACCACGCCGCGCGCTGAAGCGATGAGGCTGAAGTTCACGAAGATGCAGGGCGTCGGCAACGATTTCGTCGTGCTCGACGGCGTCTCGCAGCGGGTCGAGCTCGGGGCGGAAGCGCTGCGGCGTCTCGCCGACCGCCACTTCGGCGTCGGCTGCGACCAGATCCTCGTCGTCGAGCGCGCGCGCGCGCCCGGCGTCGACTTCCGCTACCGCATCTTCAACGCCGACGGCGGCGAGGTCCAGCAGTGCGGCAACGGTGCGCGCTGCTTCGTGCGGTTCGTCCGCGACAAGGGCCTTACCACGAAGCGCGAGATCCGCGTCGAGACGCTGTCGGGCGTGATTTCGCCGCGACTCGAGGACGACGGCCGCGTCACGGTGGATATGGGCCCGCCGGCGTTCGAGCCGGGCCGCATCGCGTTCGACGCGACCGGCTTGAGCCCCTTGCGCGACCTGCCCGCGGCCTCGCCGCTCGCAGCCGGCGCGCGGCACCTCGACATATGGCCGCTCGACGTCTACGGCCGCACCGCGCACATCGTCGTCGTATCGATGGGCAACCCGCACGCGGTGCAGGTCGTCCCCGACGTGGATCTCGCACCGGTCGCGACGCAGGGGCCGCTGATCGAGGGCCACCCGCGCTTCCCGCAACGGGTGAACGCCGGCTACATGCACGTCGTCGATCGGAACCGCATCGCGCTGCGTGTGTACGAGCGGGGTGCCGGCGAGACGCTCGCGTGCGGCTCCGGGGCGTGCGCGGCGGTCGTCGTCGGCATCCGCCTCGGTCTCGTCGAGTCGCCGGTCGCGGTCGCGACGCGCGGCGGGGAATTGACGATTGCTTGGGCCGGCGCGGACAATCCGGTCTACATGACCGGGCCGGCGGAGACCGTGTTCGAGGGAGAAATAGAGATTGAGCGCGCTGAAGGCTGACGATATCGCCCGCTGGCTGAGGGAAAACCCGGTCTTCTTCGAGGAGCACGCGGAGCTCCTCTCCGAGATCCAGGTGCCGAACCCGCACGGCGGCCATGCGATCCCGCTCTCCGACCGCCAGGTCGTCTCGCTCCGCGACAAGGCGAAAGCGCTCGAGGCGAAGCTCGCCGAGCTGATCCAGTTCGGCGAGGAGAACGACGTCATCAGCGAGCGGGTGCACCGCCTCGCGGTGGCGATGCTCTCGGCGCGCGCGCTGCCGACGGTGCTCCACGAGCTGTACTACAACCTGCGCGAGGACTTCGCGATCCCGCACGCATCCCTGCGGCTGTGGCGCGGGATGGGCGATCGGCCGGAGTTCGGTGCGGCGAGCGATCAGCTCCGCGAGTTTGCCGCCGGGCTGGAGGCGCCGTTCTGCGGCCCGAACGCGAACTTCGAAGCCGCCGGCTGGTTCGGCGACGCCGCGCCGCACATCCGCTCGGTCGCGTTCATCCCCTTGCGCGAGCTCGACGAGACGTTCGGCATGCTCGCGTTCGCAAGCGAGGATTCGCTGCGCTTCTATCCCGAAATGGGCACGCTCTATCTCAAGCGTATCGGCGAGATGGTGAGCGGGGCCTTGCTGCGCTTCGTCTGAGATGGCCGGCACCGGCGACCCGCGAGAAGCACTGGTCGCCGCATACCTCGAGCACCTGACCGTCGAACGCCGGCTCGCCGCGGCGACCCGCGCGGCCTATGCCCTTGGCCTCGCCGAGCTGCTGGCCGCGACGCGCGGCGTCGCGCTCGCCGACCTGGCACCGCATCACCTCCGCCGCGCGGCGGCTGCGCTCCGGTCGCGCGGTCTTGCCGGTCGCTCGATCGCGCGAACGCTCTCGTCGTGGCGCGGGCTCTTCCGCTGGCTCACGCGCCATCGCGGCCTCGCCGCGAACCCGTGCGTCGGCTTGCGCGCGCCGAAGGCGCCGAAAGCCCTGCCCAAGTCGCTCGCGCCCGACGAGGCGAGGCAGTTGCTGGAGCGCGCGTCCACCGGTCCGGTCGAGGCGCGCGACCGCGCGATGTTCGAGCTGTGCTACTCCTCGGGGCTACGGCTCGCGGAGCTCGTGTCGCTGGACGCCGCCGACGCGCGTGCGATGCTGCGCGACGCCGAGGTCACCGTCACCGGGAAGGGAGCGAAGACGCGCACCGTGCCGGTCGGGACGAAAGCGCGCCGAGCGCTCGAGACCTGGCTCGCTGCGCGCGCCGGCATCGCGCGGCCGGGCGAGCGGGCGCTCTTCGTCGGCGCGCGAGGCGAGCGCGTGAATCCGGCAGTCGTGCGGGGCCGCCTCGGACGCTGGGCGCTCGCCGCCGGCCTCGGCGTCCACGTCCATCCGCACATGCTGCGGCACTCGTTCGCCTCGCACGTTTTGCAGTCCTCCGGCGACCTGCGGGCGGTGCAGGAGATGCTCGGCCACGCGAGCATCTCGACCACCCAGGTCTATACCCACCTCGACTTCCAGCACCTCGCGAAGGTGTACGACGCCGCTCATCCGCGGGCGAAAAGGAAGAAGATCTGAAGAGTTTCAAGTGACCGACCCCCGCGGGCCGCGCAAGCTCGCGCGTTTGCGGGGCGGCGTCGCGTGGCCGCGCAACCACAGGTCGAAGATCACGACCGGAGCGCGCCAATCCGGCCTTCGGCGACGCGGTCGGGTGCGCCTTCGCAAGCCTCTGCGATCGCGGCGCGCGCGCCACCATCGAGAGCCGCTATGACGAGACCCGCTGAGGACGTGCCCGCGCTCGTCCTGAAGGCCGGGCGGGAGAAGTCCCTCCTCAGGCGCCATCCGTGGGTGTTCTCGGGTGCGGTCGACCATGCCGATGCCCGCGCGCAGGCCGGCGATACGGTCGCGGCCCGCGCTTGCACCGGCGCATTCCTCGCCTGGACAGCGATCAGTCCCCAGTCCCAGATCCGGGCGCGGGTGTGGAGCTGGGACGAGAACGAGCGCATCGACGAAGGGTTCTTCGAGAACTGCGTCCGCGCGGCGATCGGACGGCGTGGCGCGCTCGCCGCCGCGAGCGCAGTCCGGCTCGTGCACGGCGAAGCGGACGCGCTGCCCGGCGTCGTCTGTGACCGCTACGACGATGTGGTCGTCTGCCAGTTCTCGTCCGCCGGCGCCGAGCGCTGGCGGGAGGTGATCACCGATGCCGTGCTCGCCGAAACCGGCTGCCGCTTTGCCTACGAGCGATCGGATCTCGACGTGCGGACGCTCGAGGGGCTTGCTCCGCGGTCGGGGACGCTCCGCGGGGCGGCGCGGGAAGCGATGCCCGAGATCGTCGAGCACGGCCTGAGGTATCGCGTCGACATCGCGCACGGCCAGAAGACCGGCTTCTACCTCGACCAGCGCGCGAACCGCGACCGCGTCGGGGTGCTGGCCGCCGGTCGCGACGTCCTGAACTGTTTCTGCTACACCGGCGGCTTCACCCTGAACGCGCTCGCGGGCGGGGCGCGTTCGGTGCTTTCGATCGACAGCTCCGCCGCCTCGCTCGCCCTGGCGCGCGAGAACGCCGCGCTCAATGGGCTCGACGACCGCCGCGCTGAATGGGCCGAGGCCGACGTCTTCGTCGCGCTTCGAAGCTTGCGCGATCGAGGGCGGACGTTCGACCTCGTGGTGCTCGATCCGCCGAAGTTCGCGCCGACGGCCGGACACGCCGAGAAGGCGTCGCGCGCCTACAAGGACATCAACCTGCTCGCGTTGAAGCTGCTGCGCCCGTCGGGGGCGCTCGTCACGTTCTCTTGCTCGGGCGGGGTGTCCGCCGAGCTGTTCCAGAAAATCGTCGCCGGGGCGGCGGCCGACGCGGGCATCGACGCCCGGGTCGTCGACCGGCTGCAGGCGGACGCCGACCACCCGGTGCGGCTCGCGTTCCCCGAGGGAGCGTACCTGAAGGGGCTAGTCCTGCGGCGAGACTGACGCGCCGCGTTGACGCTCGCGCGTTGGGGCGAGGCTTGCGGGCATGCGAGCGTGGCGCATGTCACGCGGTCGAGGAAGGACGGCTCGCGGCGAGCGCGGCCTGACCCCGTCTTCCGGTCCGGAAGCGGTAACCGTTCGCAGCGGCGGGACCGACGCCGCCGGTAGGATGCCCAGATGTGCTTTCGGCGAATCGGGAAAAGCCATGAACCGGTTGCGGCATCTGCTCGTGGCGTGTTTGCTCGCCGCGGGCGTCTCCGCTCACGCCGATCCGGCGAGCCCGCGGATCACCGAGCGCCAGGTCCGCGAGCTGGTCGAGAAGGCGACACGCGCCGCGAACGCGCGCGACGTGCCGGCGATCATGCAGACGCTTGCCGACGACGCCAGGGTGGTGCTCGACTTCCGCGGACCTGGCGGCAGGCGTCAGCGCCTGCGCATGAACCGCCAGCAGTACGAGGCACACACCCGCGACGGCCTGCGGCAGATGAACAAATACGCTTATACGCGCGAGAAGGTCGACATCGCCATCGCGTCCGACGGCCAGACCGCCACCGTGAAGAGCCGCATCCGCGAGGTCGGCGAGCACCTGGGCACCACCGTGGTCGCGGCGATCGACGAGACGACGACGCTCGCGATGCGCGAGGGCCGGCTCCTAGTGACCGAGGTGCACGGGTTCATGCGTTGAGCCGGCATGGCGTGTTCACCTAGCCCGGGAAAACGCAATAGCCTTCGCATGCAATCGTTTTTCCGCGCCGCGTCATAACGTGTGCAACTTGGTTGCATGTGCCGCGGCGCGTCGATAGAATCCGCCGCTTGTGACTGCCCTCGCGATCACCGAACGCGCGCGTTCCGCGCTTCGCGCCACCGGCGAGCGCGTCACACCGACGCGGCTCCGCGTATATGCGGCGCTCCTGGGTTCGGCGCGGGCGCTGTCGCATCATGAGCTCGAGTCGGCGCTCGGGACGCTCGCGCCGGTCGACCGGGTCACGCTCTACCGCGTGCTCGACTGGCTGGTGGAGCAGGGACTCGCCCATCGCGTCGCCGGGACGGACCGCGTCTGGCGCTTCAGCGTCGCCCGCGAGAGCCATGCGAGCCACGCGCACTTCCAGTGCAGCCGGTGCGGCAAGGTGATCTCGCTCGGCGAGACGCTGGCCCGCCGCGTGCCGCTGCCGCGCGGGTTCCGGCCCGAAGCGGTCGAGCTGACGGTGAAGGGCCGGTGCGCCGAGTGCGGCTAGGCGGAAATCCGAAGGAGAAGAGATGTCGCAAGAGCAAATGGTGCCGGTGACGATCCTCACCGGGTTCCTCGGCGCGGGCAAGACGACGCTGCTCAATCGCATCCTGCGCGAGCACCACGGCCGCCGCATCGCGGTGATCGAGAACGAGTTCGGCGAGACCGGCATCGACAACGACCTCCTGCTGCAGGAGCAGGGTGAGCAGATCGTCGAGATGAACAACGGCTGCCTCTGCTGCACCGTGCGCGGCGACCTCGTCCGCATCCTCGGCGAACTCAAGAGCCGGCGCGAGAAGGGTGAGCTCGCCTTCGAGCGGGTGATTATCGAGACCACCGGCATGGCCGACCCCGGCCCGGTCGCGCAGACCTTCTTCCTCGACGACGCCATCGGCGAGTACTACCTGCTGGACAGCGTGATCACCGTGGTCGATGCGAAGCACGCGCCCAGGCAGCTCGATGAGTTCCACGAGGCCCAGGAGCAAGTGGGGTTCGCCGACCGCATTCTGATGTCGAAGACCGATCTCGTGAGCGACGAGGATACGGAGACGCTCAAGCGGCGCCTGGCGCAGATGAACCCGCGCGCGCCGGTGAAGCCGGTGCACTTCGGCCAGACGCCGATCGACGACATCCTCGACATCCGCGGCTTCAATCTCAACGCCATTCTCGAGCTCGAGCCCGAGTTCCTCGAGCACGACCATCACCACCACGACGACGCCGTGCAGTCGTTCGTGTTCCGCGCTGAGCGTCCGCTCGACGGCGGGAGGCTCGAGGAGTTCCTGTCATCGATGATCCAGGTCTACGGCAACGATCTTCTCCGCTACAAGGGCGTGCTCGACCTGAAGGACAATGCGCACCGCGTCGTGTTCCAGGGCGTGCACATGCTGATGGGCGGTGACATCGGCCGGCCGTGGGGCCGGGACGAGCACCGCGAGTCGGTCATGGTGTTCATCGGCCGCAACCTTCCGAAAGACGTTTTTCTGCAGGGATTGGAGCAATGCCTCGTCAAAATCCAGTGAAGAAGCCGACCGCGTCGGACGACAAGTCCGTCCTCCTCACCGAGGAGCAGATCCTCAAGATGCCGGATTCGGACTACATGAATGCGGCCCAGCTCGCGTTCTTCCGCGACCGCCTCGTGAAGATGAAGGAGGAGCTGCTCGCCAACGCCGATCTTACCTCCGAGCATCTGCGCGAGAACGACATGGTCCCCGATCCCGCCGACCGCGCGACGATCGAGGAGGAGCACGCGCTCGAGCTCCGCACGCGCGACCGCGAGCGCAAGCTGATGAAGAAGATCGACGAGTCGATCTTCCACATCGACGACGGCAGCTACGGCTGGTGCGAGGAGACCGGCGAGCCGATCGGCATCCCGCGACTGCTCGCGCGGCCGACGGCGACCCTGTCGGTCGAGGCGCAGCAGCGCCGGGAGCAGAAGCAGAAGATGTACGGCGACTAGCAGTCATCGCGTCGCGGAAGGTGACGCGATGACTGCGCGAACTGGGGCGTCATCGCTCCGCGATGATGGCCCAGTTCGCGCGAGGCCGGTAACGGTCGCCGGTACGGTCCTCGATGATCTCGGTCCAGGGACTCAGACACCGCTACGGTGACCGGCAGGTGCTCGCGCTGGATGCGTGGCGCGCGGCCGTCGGCGAGCGCTGGCTTGTGCTCGGTCCGTCGGGGAGCGGGAAGACGACCTTGCTCGGCATCCTCGGCGGATTGCTGCGGCCGAGCGAGGGGCGGGTGACGGTCGCGGGCGCGGACCTCGCGGGGCTCTCCGGATCCGAGCTCGACCGGTTTCGCGGGCGGCACGTCGGGTTCGTGCCGCAGAAGCTCCACCTCATCCCCAGCCTCGGCGTCGAAGAGAACCTCGTGCTCGCGCAGTATCTCGCCGGGCTGGCGCAGGATCGCGCCCGCGCGCGCGAGGTGCTCGCCGCGCTCGGGCTTGCGGAGCGAGCGCACGCGAAGCCGGCCGAGCTGTCGCACGGCCAGGCGCAGCGCGTGGCCGTGGCGCGCGCGTTGATCAACCGGCCCGGCGTCATCCTCGCCGACGAGCCGACCTCCAATCTCGACGATGCGCAGTGCGCGCGGGCGATCGAGCTGCTCGAGTCGCAGGCCGCGGCATGCGGTGCGACACTGGTCGTCGCCACGCACGATCAGCGCGTGCGGGCGCGGTTTCCGAACCGGGTCGAGCTGTGAGCCTGGCGCGGCTCAGCCTCGCGTACCTCGGGGCGAGGCCGCTCAATACGGCGCTCAACCTCGCGCTCCTTGCGCTCGGCGTCGGGACGATCGCGCTCGTGCTGCTCGCCACCCACCAGGTCGAGGAGCGGATGGGGCGGGACGCGCGCGGCATCGACCTCGTCGCCGGTGCGAAGGGCAGCCCGATGCAGCTCATCCTGTCGGCGGTGTTCCATCTCGACGCGCCCACCGGCAACATTCCGCTCGCGGCGGCGAAGCAGCTCGCGCAGAATCGCGCGGTCAGGAAGGCGATCCCGCTCGCGCTCGGCGACAGCTTCCGCGGCTTCCGGATCGCCGGTACGACGCACGAGTACGTCGCGCACTACGGGGGCGAGCCGGCGGCCGGCCGGCTGTGGCGCGAGCCGATGGAAGCGGTGCTCGGCGCGGAAGTCGCGCGCACCACCGGGCTCGCCGTCGGCGGCGAGTTCATCGGCAGCCACGGCATCGCTGAAGGCGGCGAGGAGCACGGCGAGCGCCCGTACAAGGTGGTGGGCGTGCTGAAGCCGACCGGCGCCGTCCTCGACCGGCTCGTGCTCTGCAGCATCGAAAGCGTCTGGTTCGTCCACGTCCATCCCGGCAAGCACGAGGATCCGAAGGAGGTGCTCGCGGCGTTGCGGGAGGACGAGCAGGAGATCACCGCGCTTCTCATCCAGTACGCGAGCCCGATCGCCGCGGCGACGCTGCCGCGCTTCGTCAACTCGTCCAGCACCTTGCAGGCGGCGTCGCCCGCGTTCGAGAGCGCGCGGCTCTTCCGCATGATCGGCGTCGGCGTCGAAGTGCTGCGCGCGTTCGCGCTGGTGCTGCTGGCCGCGGCCGGGCTGTCGATCTTCATCGCGCTCTACAACGCGATGGAGGAGCGCCGCTACGACCTCGCGATCATGCGCATGCTCGGCGCATCGCCCGGCAAATTGATGCGCCTCGTGCTGCTCGAGGCGGTGGCGCTCGCGCTGGTCGGCGCCGCGATCGGCCTGGTGCTCGGCCATCTCGCCGCCGAGGCGGTGGGCGCGATGCTTGCGGCAGAGCAGCAAGGCCGGATCACCGGCGCGACCTGGCTCGCCACCGAGCTCTGGCTCGTCGTGCTCGCCGTCGGCGTCGGGCTCGTCGCCGGGCTCGTCCCGGCGTGGCGCGCCTACCGCACCGACATCGCCCACACCCTCGCCCAAGGCTAGGAGGTTCGATGAGACCCGCTTTCGTACTCATGGCGGCGCTGCTCGCCCTGTCGCCTGCGTTCGCCCAGGAGAAGAAGCCCGAGACCGACGCGGTCAAGAAGGACATCGCCGCCCACCGCCAGCTCGCGCTCGCCCACGAGAACGCTGCGAAGTGCCTCGAGGCCGGAAAGCCGGAGAAGGTGTGCCACGAGCAGCTCCAGAAGGACTGCAAGGGCACCGGGATCGGGAAATACTGCGGGATGCGCCACACGCACTGAGGCCACGCACCGGGAGACCCGTGCTGGCGCTAAACTACCGGTCCCGGTTAGGAACACGGTCGGCCCGGCGACCAAACTGCCAGGAGCACACGATGAAGCGATTCGTCCTCGCGCTTGCGATCGCCGCGCTGCCGGCGGCGGCGATCGGCCAGGGTGCTCCCGGCCAGCCGAACCACCCCCAGCCCGGCGCGCCGATCGCGCCCGAGGCCCTCAAGCCGCTACCCGAGGTGAAGGGCGTGGTGTCGTGGAGCACGCTCGCCCAGGTCGAGCAGGTGAAGGTGAAGGACCGCGTCGTGCCGCAGTATGCCGACGGCGTCCTCAAGCTCAATGCGACCGAGGTGAAGCTGCAGGGCTTCATGATGCCGCTCGAGATGGGCGACAAGCAGAAGCAGTTCGTGCTGACGGCGATGCCGCAGAGCTGCGCGTTCTGCCTCCCGGGCGGGCCGGAGCAGCTGGTGCTCGTCCAGGCGAAGGCGCCCGTGAAGTACACGATGGAGCCGGTCATCCTCAGCGGCAAGCTCGCGGTGCTGAAGGACGACCCGAACGGCCTGTACTACCGCCTCGACAACGCGGTGCTCACGACCGTCAAGTAAGCCATGCGCCGAGTCGCGGCCCGTTGGCTCCTGGCGGCTGCGCTCGTCGTCGCGCAGCTCGGGATCCACGCGCACGCCCTGTCGCACCTCGGCGACGCGCTATCCGGGCACGACGGCGGGATTCACCAAACCAAGCACGATCCGGCGTCCTGCCTCGCGTTCGAAGCGGCCGCCGGCGCCGCGGTCGCCCCGTCCGGGCTCACGCTCGGCGGCGAGGCGCCGGATGCCGTCGCGGGGCTCGCTTCCGCCGATCCGCTCCTTCCCTCGATCGCGCTCTCTCGCTTCGCGAGCCGGGCGCCGCCTCTCCGTTCCTGATCTGCCTGTGAAGTAGCGCGCGGGCCACGCGCCCCACGCGCTCGTCGCACGCCGCCCGCTCGCGGACTTGCTCCGGAGCCGGGCCATCAGGAGAGCCACAATGCAATTCGAGAAAGCGCCGCTCGCCGCCGCGGTCGCGCTGCTCGTCGGGGGGTACGCGCAGGAAGCGATCGCGCAGGGCGCGGCCGCCGAACCGCAGCCGCTGCCGCCCACCGTCGTCACCGCCTCGCCGCTCGGCTCCGACCTCTTCTCGTCGGTCGACCCGGTGAACGTGCTCCAGGGGCAGGGCCTGCAGCTGCGCCGGCAGCCGACGCTCGGCGAGACCGTCGGCCAGGAGGTCGGCGTGAGCTCGACCTACTTCGGACCGAATGCGAGCCGGCCGATCATCCGCGGCCTCGGCACGTTCGACATCCGCGTGCTCAACAACGGCCTCGGGATCATCGACGCGTCGGCCGCGAGCCCCGATCACGCGGTCGCCGTCTCGCCGTTCGCCGCCGAGCGCGTCGAGGTGGTGCGCGGGCCCGCGACGGTGATGTACGGGGGCAACGCGATCGGCGGCGTCGTGAACACGATCGACGGCCGCATTGCGCAGGAAGGCATGCTCAAGCCGGTCGACGGAGTCGCCGACTACCGCTACGGCGGCGCGAACTATCTCTCGGCGGGCGGCCTGCGGCTCAATGCCGGGAACCAGGCGTTCGTGCTGCATGTCGACGGTTATGCGACGAAGAACCAGGACCTGCGGATCCCGGGGAGCGCGTGGACGTCCACGGTCCAGGCCCAGCGCGGCGAGGCCGGCCCGTCGGGGCGGCTGCCGAACAGCCAGGGCGACTCCGACACCGTCGGCATCGGCGGATCGGTCATGCTGGGCGGCAAGGGCTACGCCGGCGTGTCGTACTCGCAGTTCAACACCACCTACGGCACGGTCGCGGAGCCCGACGTCACGATCGAGCTGAAACAGGACGCCTGGAACTTCGCCGGCGAGCTGCGCGACACGGTTCCCGGCCTCCGCGCGCTGCGCGCGAAGTACAGCTACACCGACTACCGGCACACCGAGTTCGAGGGGAGCGAGGCCGGCACAGTCTTCAAGTCGAACGGCTACAACCTGCGCATCGAAGGCCTGCACCGCCCGGTCGGCCCATTGACGGGTGCGGTCGGACTCGAGATCGTCGACTTCAAATTCTCGGCCCTCGGCGCCGAAGCCTTCTTGCCCGACACGAAGACCAGCAGCGCCGCCGGCTTCATCTACGAGGAGCTCCCGTACGGGCCGTGGAAGTTTTCCTTCGGCGGCCGCGCGTCGAGCGTGAAGGTGGAAGCGAGCGAGTTCGCCCAGGCGGGCCTGCCCGCGGACTCGCGCAGCTTCACCCCGTGGAGCGCCGCCGTGGGCGCCTTCTACTCGTTCAGCGAGGCGTGGGGTCTCGGGGCGAACGTCTCGTACACGCAGCGCGCGCCGACGTTCCAGGAGCTCTATGCCGACGGCCCGCACATCGCCACCAACGCCTTCGAGGTCGGCGACCGGAGCCTCGGCAACGTGACTTCGACGGCCGTCGACGTGACGCTCAAGCGGCGCGGGCAGTTCTTCACCAGCTCGCTCGGCGTCTTCTACAATGCGTTCTCGAACTACATCGCGCAGTTCCCGACCGGCATCTTCCGCAATCCCGAGGATCGCAGCGTGACGCCGGACGCGGCGCCGATCGTCGATCCGGACACCGGCGAGGAGGTCGTGCCGCTCGAGCAGTTCGACTATCGACAGGTGAAGGCGCGCTTCTACGGTGTCGAGGCGGAGGCTCGCTTCCCGATCTGGAACCAGGCTGGCAACCTCGTGACGATGGCGCTGCAGGCCGATTACGTGAACGCGACCGACCGCTCGAACGGCCAAGCGCTGCCGTTCATCCCGCCGTTCCGGTTCGGCGCGACGCTGGGGTTTCAGCGCGAGCGGTTCACGGCCGCGGTCGGCGGGCTCGTCGCCGCCGCGCAGAACCGCGTGCCGCAATTCCAGACGACGACACCCGGGTACAGCAACGTGTTCGCGAGCGCGTCGTACGCGTTCAAGCTGGGCGACGCGGCGACGCTCGAGGCCTTCCTCCAGGCGACGAACCTCCTCGACGAGACGATCCGCTACAGCACGTCGAACCTCAAGGACATCGCGCCGGCCGGACGGCGCGCAGTGATGGCCGGCCTGCGCGGGACTTTCTGATTCCCGATATGGCGACGATGTTCGCTCCGGCCCACGACGAGACCGCCCTCATCGCGGCGAGCGTTGCGGCGAGCGTCGTGCTGCACGGGGCGGTGCTCGCGGTCGGGCCGCCGTTCGGCCGCGAACCGCCATGGGAGCCGCCGCAGGTGTTAAGCGTGATGATCCGGGAGCCGCGGGTCGAGTTGGAGGCGCCGCCGCCGCCCCCGCCGCCGGCCCCGGCGACTCGTCCTGCGGCGCCGCGGCCCGCACCGCGCGTTGTCGCCCCCCGCGCCCCGCCGCCTCGCGCCGAGTCGCCGCCGGTTGCCGCCGCGCCCGGCGAGTCGAGCCCCACCGGGCCCCCTCCCGACGCGGGGCCGCAAGAGGAACGCCCCGCGGTGCCGGAAGCGCCCACCGTGGCAGGGGCATCCCGCCAACCGGTGTCACCGCCCGACTTCCGCGCCGCCTACCTACGCAATCCGTCACCGGCCTACCCCGCCGCGGCGCGGCGGAACGGCGAGGAAGGCACGGTCACGCTGCGCGTGCTGGTAAGCATTGAAGGCGCACCGCGCGAGGTGACGCTCGAGCGCTCGAGCGGTTCGGGCACCCTCGACGCCACGGCCCTTGCCACCGTGAAGACCTGGCGCTTTGTCCCCGCGCGGCGCGGGGGCGAGGCGCACGAAGCGTGGGTATTGGTGCCGATCGTGTTTCGTCTCGAACCCCGTGTTTGATACGCGGGGCATCCTGTAGGCCGCGCTGCGGCAAACGCCGCTGCGCTCGGGCTTCGCGGTTTGCCCCGGCTGGGGGGCTGTGGTAGAACGGTGGGCGGCCCGCTCGGGCCGTCATTCCTAGAGCGCTGATTCAGATTGGCTTTCTCGCTTTTCGGCAAGAAGCAACCGGAGAAGAAGCCGGACAAGCCTGCTGCGCCCAAGAGCGATGCGCGCCGCCAGGGCGCGCACCGGCCGTCCGCACCGCCTCCGGGGGCCGACGACGGCATGTCGCTCGACTTCACGAATTACGCGCCGCCGCCAGCCTCGCAGGCGCCGCCAGCCTCGCAGGCGCCGCCGTCCGTCGCGCCGCCGCAGGGGCCGGCCGCGAAGGGGCCGCCGTCGGGGCATCCCTCGCAGACACCGGCCGCGGCGCCCGCTGGCGGCGACGCATTCAGCCTCGACTTCGGCTCCCTCGCCGCGGCGGCAGTCGGCCAGCAAGCGCCCTCGGGCGCGCCCGAGCCTGCCAGAGTCCCTGAGCCCAAGAAAAGGCCGAGAAAGCAGCTCGACTCGATGCTCTGCATCGAGGTCGAGGAAGGCTCCGGCCATGACATCCCGCCGGCGATTGAAGAGGCCGCGATCCTCTACGCGAACGGCCAGACCGAGGAGGCACGCGCGCGGGCGCAGAAGGCGCTCGACGGCGAGGATCTGGGCGCCTGGAAGCTGCAGCTGTGGCTGATGCTGTTCGACGTGCTGCATGCGCTGGGGCGCAAAGCCGAGTTCGAGGAAAAATCGCTCGACTTCGTGGTCAAGTTCGAGCGCTCGCCGCCGACGTGGATCGACGCCCCGACCGCGGCGGTGCGCCAGAACCCGAACCTTCGCACGGGCGGCCTCGCAGCGATCGCTGTCACGGGCGTCCTCGGCGCGGCGAGCGCCGCAGCCTTCGATCAGCTGAAGAAAGCCGCCGAGCGCCAGCCCAAGCTCAGGCTCGATTTCGCGAAGCTGCAGGGCGTCGAGCCCGCCGGCTGCACGCTGCTCCGCGACACGCTGCGGGCGTTCAAGACGGCGAAGAAGGACGTCTATCTCACCGGCGAAGCCCGCGTGTTCCAGCTCTTGCGGGAGTCCGGGAAGGCCGGCGACGGATCGGTCGACCCCGCCGTATGGCTGCTCCTGCTCGATCTCTACCAGATGCTCGGGCTGCAGAACGAATTCGAGGAGGCGGCCGTCGACTACGCGGTGACCTACGAGGTGTCGCCGCCGTCGTGGGAGGCGCCGCCTCCGCGGCCGAAGCCGCTCGAGATATCGCAACCGATCGCGGTCGAGGGCGGCGACGAGGCGTTCCACGTCGTCGGCGAAGTGGCGGGGCAGAGCGACCAGATCTTCACCGACATCGCCGCCTATGCCGGCGGCGCCAGCCCGGTGATGCTCGATTTCGGGGCGACGAAGCGCATCGACTTCGTCAACGCCGGGCGGCTGCTGAACGTGCTCGAGAAGCAGAAGGCCGAAGGCAAGGAGATCGTCGTGCGCGGGGCGGGCGAGATGATCATTGCGCTCTTCGCCGTCATGGGCATCACCAAGATCGCCCGCATCATCCCGCGCAAGTGACCCGCATCGGCGCCGCGTCCGCGGCGCGCGCGGGTCGTCCCGGCGCGAGCCGGGATCCGGCGGCCTTGATCCTCCGCGCACACAACCCCATCTCCTCCGTTCCCGCGTAAGCTCGCCACGATGGAACAGTTCCACGGCACCACCATTCTCTCCGTCCGCCGCGGCACGCAGGTCGCGCTCGGCGGCGATGGACAGGTGACGCTCGGCAATATCGTCATCAAGTCCGGCGCGCGCAAGGTGCGGCGGCTGTATCACGATAGCCTCCTCGCCGGGTTCGCCGGCGGCACCGCCGACGCGTTCACGTTGTTCGAGCGGTTCGAAGCGAAGCTCGACAAGCACCAGGGCCACCTCGTGCGGTCGGCGGTCGAGCTGGCGAAGGACTGGCGCACCGACCGCATCCTCCGCCGCCTTGAGGCGATGCTCGCCGTCGCCGACCGCGACAGCTCGCTCGTGATCACGGGTGCGGGCGACGTGCTCGAGCCCGAGCACGGCCTGATCGCGATCGGGTCGGGAGGACCGTACGCGCAGGCCGCGGCCCGCGCGCTGCTCGACGCGACCGACCTCGATGCCGAGACGATCGTGCGCCGCAGCCTGGCGATCGCCGCCGAGCTCTGCATCTACACCAACGCGAACATCGTCGTCGAGACGCTGGAGTGAGGCTGGCCATGAGTTCGATGACCCCGCAGGAGATCGTCCACGAACTCGACAAGCACATCATCGGCCAGGACCGCGCCAAGCGCGCGGTCGCGATCGCGCTGCGCAACCGCTGGCGCCGACAGCAGGTCGCGGAGCCGCTGCGACAGGAGATCACGCCGAAGAACATCCTGATGATCGGCCCGACCGGCGTCGGCAAGACCGAGATTGCGCGCCGGCTCGCGCGGCTCGCCGATGCGCCGTTCATCAAGATCGAGGCGACGAAGTTCACCGAGGTCGGTTACGTCGGACGCGATGTCGACACGATCGTGCGCGATCTCGTCGAGATCGCCATCAAGCAGGCGCGCGAGGGCGCGATGCGGCAGGTCCGTGCGCGCGCCGAGGAAGCCGCCGAGGAGCGCATCCTCGACGCGCTGCTGCCGCCGGCGCGCGGGTTCGGCTTCGGCGAGCGCACTGACGCACCCGATGACTCGGCGACCCGCCAGCGCTTCCGCAAGAAGCTGCGCGAGGGCGAGCTCGACGACAAGGAGATCGAGATCGAGGTCGCCGTCACCCACGCGCAGATGGAGATCCTCGCGCCCCCCGGGATGGAAGAGCTCACGCAGCAGATCCAGGGCATGTTCCAGAACCTCGGCGGCGGACGGAAGAAGCTGCGCAAGCTGAAGGTCCACGAGGCCGGGCGGCTGCTCGCCGAGGAGGAAGCGGGGCGGCTCGTGAACGACGAGGACCTCAAGGGCCGCGCGCTCGCGAACGTCGAGCAGAACGGCATCGTGTTCCTCGACGAGATCGACAAGATCGCGAGCCGCTCGGAGCTGCAGGGCGCCGACGTCTCGCGCCAGGGCGTGCAGCGCGACCTGCTGCCGCTCGTCGAAGGCACGACGATCTCGACGCGTCACGGCATGGTGCGGACCGATCACATCCTGTTCATCGCGAGCGGGGCGTTCCACCTCGCCAAGCCCTCCGACCTGATCCCGGAGCTGCAGGGCCGGTTTCCGATCCGCGTCGAGCTCGACTCGCTGACCGCTGCGGACTTCGAGGGGATCCTCACCGCGACCGACGCCTGCCTCGTCAAGCAGTACGAGGCGCTCCTGGCGACCGAGGGGGTGCAGCTCGAGTTCCTGTCCGACGGGATCAAGCGTCTCGCCGAGACCGCGTTCGCGGTCAACGAGAGAACCGAGAACATCGGCGCGCGCCGGCTCTACACCGTCATGGAGAAGCTCCTCGAGGACGTCTCGTTCGCGGCGGGCCGCGGCGGCACGCGCGAAGTGACGATCGACGCCGCCTATGTGGACGCCCGGCTGAAGGACCTCGCCGCGAGCGAGGACCTCGCACGCTACGTGCTTTGACCAGGCGGTTTGCGGAGGAACGCTCAGGATGAAACCCTTCGTCCGTATGCTGGTGTTCGTCGCGGCGGTCGTTGCCGCCGCAGCGGCCCATGCGCAGGTCACCGTCTCCGGCGCCTGGGTGCGCGGCACCGTTCAGGGCCAGACCGCTACCGGCGCCTTCATGCAGCTCAGGAGCGCCGACGGCGCTGCGCTCGTCGGCGCCGAGAGCCCGCTCGCCGGGATCGTCGAGATCCACGAGATGCGCATGGAAGGCAACACGATGCGCATGCGCGCGGTCGAGACGCTCGAGCTCCCCGCTGGACGGACGGTCGAGCTGAAGCCCGGCGGCTATCACGTGATGCTGATGGACCTCAAGGCACCCCTCAAGCAAGGCGACACGGTGACGATCAAGCTGAAGGTCCGCGGCAAATCCGGGCAGCCGCAGGACATCGAGGTCAAGGCCGAGGTCCGGGATATCGCGGCGGGCGCCGGCGGTCCTTCCAAGCACTGAGTCCGGCCGAGCGGCGAGGCCCGCCGCGCCGCTCGGGCGGTGCGCCGTGCCCTACCCTGTGCCGCCACGTGCTGCGATCTCGTCGCGAAGGCAGCGGGGGCAGAGACAACTCGCGAACGCAGTGCTCGGCTTCGTGGGCGGAAAGGTCGCGCACCAGCAGCGCTCGACCCCGGCCTTCATCCCGCATTCGAACGTTGCGCCGCAACGCGCGCAGGCCTCCCCGGCGAGAGAGCGCAGCACACCATACGCAAACCTGCCGCGAGCGGCGCCCGCGCGCCGCTCGAAGCGGACCGGGTAGAAGAACCCGGGCCCGTCGTAGACGAAGCTGTGGAACTCCCCGTTTTCCCCGCACGGGTCCGCGTCCGGCGGCAGCCCGGCGAAAAAGCTCGCGTCGAGCTCCCGACCGACCCACTCGGGCGCGAGCTTCCCGGTGTCGATGCAGATCGCGAGACCGCGGTACCCGGCGGCCACGAAACGTTCCGCGAGCTCGCGGGTGTTCGCGTGCCAGAGCGGATAGACCGGCTCGAAACCAAGGCGCGCCATCAGCGTATCGCGGTAGGTCTTGATGTCTTCGAGGAAGAGGTCGCCGAACGCGACGTGGCGAACACCTTGCGCGCGGAAGGGCTCGAGGGCCGCCGCAAGCCGTGCCTCGTACACGGCGTTCGCCGATTCGCGCGGGACACGGAACGGGACGAGCGGCACACCGAGGCTCGCGGCCTGCAGGGCGACAAGCCGCTCCGGCACCCCGTGCATCACCAGCGTGTCGTCGTTCTCGACGAACGCCGCGAGCAGCGCCCGCACGTCCCAGCCGTCGGCCCGCAGGCGCTCGAGCGCGAGCACGCTGTCCTTGCCACCGCTGAACGAAAGGACGACGGGAAACGTCACGGAAAAATCTCCTTACGTCGGAGCGCCTCCCGGCCGGTTCAAGGGGGCGCGAACAACGAGTGAGGCAATCTTACCGCCGGAAATGCCCCTTGAAACCGCAGGGTCGCTCCCCATCTGAAATGCTACCGGGCGAGAGCCCGAATCCAATACGAGGAGAGAGACATGGCGAACGTAACCCGTTACGACCCCTTCGGCGAGCTTTTCGACGACCTGTTCAAGGGCTTTCTCGTCCGTCCGGTGATGGGCGAGGGGCGTGAAGCCGCGCCGCGCATCAAGATCGACGTGACCGAGCAGAACGGCAGCTTCAAGGTGCTGGCCGAGATCCCCGGGGTGAAGAAGGAAGACATCCAGGTGAACGTCGACGGCGACCAGGTATTGATCACCGCCGAGGTGAAGCAGGAGAAGGACGTCAGGGAAGGCGAGCGGCTCGTGCACAGCGAGCGCTACTACGGCAAGGCCTCCCGCGCGTTCCGTCTCGGCTACGAGATCGACGAGTCGAAGGTGCAGGCGAAGTACGCGGACGGCGTGCTCGAACTCTTGCTGCCGAAGAAGCAGACCGCGGCGGCAAAGCAGATCACGATCCAGTAACCGCTGGAATCCCCCGAACGGGGCGGCCCTCGGGCCGCCCTTTTTCTTTGGCGGGGCGCTCGCCGCCTCGAGCCTGCGAGCGGACCGGTATCCCGACAGGTCGCCGGGAATCCCGCGACCGTTGCGGGCGCGCGATCAAATCTAGCACCGGTGCCTCAAGGACTATCAGCCCGGCTGTCCATCGAGCCGGGGACGGGTGAGGATTGGGTAGTAAACCACCGTGAAGATCGCAAAGGCGGCGCTCCATAGCACCCCTGAGACCGTGATCAGGGCGACATAGGCCTCCGCCAGGAGCAGCGGCAGCAGCACGCGGACGAGGGCTGCGGCATGCACGAGCACATAAGCTGCGACCTCCCAAGAACCGACCTTGAGCGGCCGCGCGGTGTGGCCTCGGGCGGTGCGGGTCATCATGCCGAGCGTAAGGCCGCCGATGGCGCCAACCGTCAGCGCATGCGTGGCGAGCCCGGCGGGAACGAAATCCAAGCCCGCGAGCCCGCGCAGGAGGAGGTGCACGACCACCCAGGCGTAGGACAGGTGCAGGATCCACAGGATCGGCCGCCAGCGGGTCGCGAGCGGCGCCCACAGCGCCAGGCGCGCGGCATGCAATACCGCAGCGATCAGCGCGACCGGCCAGGCGAAGAGCTGCAGCAGGTCGAGCCCGATCAGCAGGACAACGGAGCCGAGCGCGGCGTACTCCAGGGGTTGGCTGCGCCGCGCGCCAGCGCCGGGAACCGCGTTGTTTGTGAACGCGGGGATCACCCGCCCGCCCATGATCGCGATGACGAAGAGCACCACGTCGAGCCCGACCGCGAGCGCGACGCGCGGGTACGCCTGGAACGCGAGGCTTGCCGCGCCGAGTCCCAGCACGAGAAGAATGAAATACCAGTTGCGGTTCCCACTTTCGAGGATCGGCCGGCCGATGCCCCAGGCGAGCGCCACGGCGAAAAGCGCATCGACGACGGACGAGACCGACAGCGAGACAAACCCGAGGATTCGGGCCAGCAGCCAGAGGGCGGCGAGGCCCGCTAGTGCGGCGCCGGAAGGTGTCGGGCGGGAGGTCCACGCGCGCACCGCCGTGAGGAGAAAGCCGGCGATCACCGCGAACACATAGCCGAACACCATCTCGTGCGCGTGCCACAGCGGGTTCGCGCCCGGAAGCCACTCGACGTACTGCAGCGCCCAGAGCGGAACGCTCAGCGCCGCGTACAGCCCTGCGAAGAGATAGAAGGGCCGAAAGCCCAGCGCGAGCAGCGCAGCGCCTCTCGGCCTCGCCGTCGGCTCCGCCGGTGTGAAGACTGCCATGCGGTATGCAACTTTCGATATCGGCGTGACCGTCAGCGCATGCAGCCGAGAAGATGAGCGTCGAACTCCCGTGCCAGACTGAACGCCAAGTTGAGGCGTACGGCGCAATGGTTACCGTTGTCGACATGCGCCAGTATCATCCTATAGCCCATGATCGCTTCGTGCTCAATGTCGCGCTGCCGTATGGTCGCGCGGAGCGCCGCAGCCGGTGTTGATCTCGATCAACCGCGAGCTCACGCGCACCTTTGACTTCGCTCAAGTCGCGCCGGATCGGGTCGTCTAGGCTAGGTCGCGTGATCTGGCGGAACATCGTGTCGTTCGTCTGCACGATCGTTCAGCGCCGAAGTTAGAGGCCGGAGCGCCCCATGAGGACCTATTGGTGGACGAGCGACCAGAACGTCACGGGCCAGCAGGAGGCGCTGGGATCCCGCGTGCGCCGCTTCGCCCACGAGCACATGCGCCCGGCGGCAGAGGCATTGACTCGCCTGGGAAGCCCCGAGCAAATGGTCGCGCACGGCTCCCCGCTGTGGAAGGTGCTGAGCGCCGCCTACGAGCAGCGCTGGCACAGCGCACTCGTGCCACCTGGAGCGGGCGGGCTCGGGCTGCGCGGCATCGATCTCGCGATCCTGTTCGAGGAACTGGGTTGGGGGAGCGCGGACATGGCGGTGAGCCTCATGCTGACGGGGCTGCCGTTTTCGTTCGTCGCTGCTGCCGGAAAGCTGGATCTCATCGACGAGTTCGTGCGGCCGTTCACCGCCGACCGCGGCGGGAGGTTCGTCGGGTGCTGGGCGGTGAGCGAGCCCGAGCACGGCTCCGACCAGTTTCTTCCCGGCACCGAGGCCTTTGGCGTCCCCTCGGGGCAGTTGCGCGCGGAACCGCAGGGCGCGGACTACGTCCTCAACGGCGAGAAGTCTGCCTGGGTAGCGAACGCCGCGATCGCGACCCACATGGTGGCCTCGCTCACGCTGGTATCGCCGAGCGCGAGCGCCCGCAGGGCAGTCGCGTTCATCCCGCTCGATCTGCCGGGGATCGCACGGGAACGGCCCATGGAAATGCTCGGCCAGCGCGCGCTCGCACAGGCCGCGGTGCGCTTCAAAGACGTGCGCGTGCCGCGGCGGCACGTTCTCGTGGAACACGACCATTACGAGGACGAGCTCGCGAGGACGCTCACGTTCGTTCACGCCGCCATCGGCGCGATCTTCACCGGCGTTGCCCGCGCCGCGTACGAGGCGGCGCTCGACCACGCGCGGCTGCGCGAGCAGGGCGGCAAGCCGCTTGTCATGCATCAGCTCGTGCAGCGCCGCCTGTTCGAAATGTATGCCCGGATCGAAGCCGCGCGCGCCCTCGCACGCGCCGCGACGCTTTCCAACGAGGCCACCGGGCCGAGTCTCGAGCGGGCCGTTGCCGCGAAGACCTTCTGCACCCAGGCCGCGTTCGAGGTTGCGGATTCGGCGCTGGCGTTGTTCGGCGCGCAGGGGCTCACGCGCGATCACCTCGCGGCGCGACTCTTCTGCGACGCCCGCGCCGCGTTCGCCGAGGGCGGAGCGAATGACGTGCTTGCGCTGCTGGCCGCGAATCGGCTCGTGGCGTAGGCCGCGGTCGGATAGCTGCGGGCCGCGGTCGGATAGCTGCGCGAGCACCTGTTCTGCCCGAGCTCGGCGCCCGCGATCGGCGGCGTGCGTTACTCGGTGTCCGCGTCTCGCGCCTCGAGCTCGGTCTGCCTGCGCAGCTCGCGATAGCGCGAGTCGAGCGCGCCCCCGAAGAGCGGATCGGAACCCGCCTGCACGGCGGCGACGGCAGCCCAGTCATCGGGCGTCAGGAGCCGCACCGCGTGCGGGATGACCTCCCGCTCCTCGGCGGCGAGGTGATGGCGGTAGTAGACGAGGTAGGTTGCAGCCGCCGTCTCGATCGCGGAGTGCTCGACCAGCGCTCCCTCGACGACTCCCTGCAGGAGCTTGAGAAGCTCCTCGCCGGCTGCCGCAATCACGCGATGCTCCTGCAGTCGCCGGGCGATCGACAGCTGCGTCGCGGGCTCGCGCGCGACGAGGCGAGCGAACGCCACGTCCTCACGCGGATGGTGAACGCGGTCCGGGTAGTGTCGCAGGTAGTAGACACTGGCGAGCATCAGGGCATAGTCCGGCTGTCCACCGGCGTGGAAGGTGATCAGCTGCCGTTCCAGCAAGTTGAGAAGTCGGGTGAAATTGACGTGGTCGGCATGCCACCCGGTGATTGGCTCGGCCATGAGCAGCTCCGGAAACCTTTTTAGGTTAGCGCTCGCGGCAAGGCACCCGTTTGACCCAGGTCAAACCTCCACGGGGTTGGAGGACGTCGGCGCGGGCACCACGCCGGGTGAACCCGAACATCCTTGGATCTGGATCACCGACCTAGCCGGCAGTCCCGGCCCCGAGCGTGAGCACCATCCGAAGGAGGTGTCGGTCGGCTACGTGTGCATCGGCACGGATCAGTCGGGAAACCGAACGACGAGCGCGCGGTCGCGACGGGGCTCGGGCTCTCGCGGATCCAGGAGACCGTCCTTGGTGCAGTCGCCTCAGGCCGCGGCGAGCGCCGGTGCGGTTTGCACGGCGAGCCAGTCGAGGCTCGCGCGAAGCGCGACGACCTCGCCGATCACGATGAGCGCCGGGGGCAGCACGCGCGCGGTCGCGGCCCGCTCCGGCAGCGTTGCCAGCGTTCCGGTCACGACTTGCTGGCGCTCGGTTGTCGCCCGCTCGATCACCGCCGCCGGCAGGCTGGGACTCGCGCCGTGCGCGACCAGCTCCCGGCAGATCGCCGCCAGGCGCGTGACCCCCATGTAGATCACCACCGTCTGGCGTGGGCGCGCGAGCGCCTCCCAGTCGAGATCCGCTGAACCGTCCTTGAGGTGCCCGGTCGCGAACACGACCGCGCGCGCGCAGTCGCGATGCGTGAGCGGGATCCCCGCATAACACGAAGCGCCGCTCGCCGCGGTCACTCCCGGCACGACCTCGAACGGCACGCCGTGCGCGGCGAGGAACTCGCACTCCTCGCCGCCGCGGCCGAAGACGAAGGGGTCGCCGCCCTTCAGCCGCAGCACGCGCCTGCCGCGGCGGGCGAGCGCGACGAGCAGCGCGTTGATCTCGTCTTGCGATAGCGCGTGGCAGCCTTGGCGCTTGCCGGCGTAGATGCGCTCGGCACGCGGATCGATGAGCGCGAGCACCGCCTCGCTCACCAGATAATCGTAGACCACCGCATCCGCGTGCCGCATCAGGCACGCGGCGCGCACGGTGAGGAGGTCAGGGTCGCCCGGACCCGCACCGACGAGGTAGACGACGCCGCGCGCGGCGCCCGAAGGGATCGGCCGCCACGTCTCCGGCATCCGCGGCGCACGGACGTAACGCTCCTCGAGCGACACCTCGCAGCGGTGGCGCTGCCTCGGCTCCCAGCGGTTGCGCGGCATGGTCTCGCGCGCTCGTCCTCGTTTGCGACGGCGCCACTCTAGGCCGTAGCTCTTGCCGCGACTTTGATACCCATCAAAGTCGGCTCCCCTTGCGGCGCGCATCCTCGCAGCCGACGAAGGATTCCCGCATTCCAGCCGCAAGGAGGCGTTCCATGACAGGCAGCAGGCTTCGCAGGCCAGGTTGCGCGCTGGCGGTCGCCGCAGTCGCGCTCGCGATGGGCACCGCGTTCGCGCAGCCGACCAAGCCCGAGCGCGCGCCGGTGACCCAACCCGAGATCCGCTACCAGGCCGGCGGCTCGCCGCTCGGCGAGGTCGAGATGTACCAGGACATCAATCCGAAGGCGCCGCAGATGTCGAAGGCGGATTTCGACAAGGCGCGCCAGATCTACTTCGAGCGCTGCGCCGGCTGTCACGGCGTGCTGCGCAAGGGCGCGACCGGGAAGCCGCTGACGCCCGACATCACCATCCCGCGCGGCACCGACTACCTGAAGGTGTTCATCAAGTACGGCTCGCCCGCGGGCATGCCGAACTGGGGCACCGCCGGCGAGCTCACGGACGCCGACGTCGACCTGATGGCGCGCTACATCCAGCAGACGCCGCCCCAGCCGCCCGAGTGGGGCATGGCGCAGATGAAGCAGACCTGGAAGGTCATCATCCCGCCGGAGAAGCGGCCGACGAAGAAGATGAACCGCTACAACATCGACAACATCTTCGCGACCACGCTGCGCGACACCGGCGAGGTGGCGCTGATCGACGGCGACACGAAGCAGATCATCAACATCATCAAGACCGGCTACGCGGTCCACATCTCGCGCACGTCGGGCTCGGGCCGCTACGTCTTCACCATCGGCCGCGACGGCCAAGCTCAACCTGATCGACCTGTGGATGGAGAAGCCGGACAACGTCGCCGAGATCCGCATCGGGCTGGAGGCGCGCTCGCGTCGAGACCTCGCGCGCGAAGGGCTGCGAGGACAAGTACGCGATCGCCGGCTCCTACTGGCCGCCGCAGTACGTGATCATGAAGGGCGACACGCTCGAGCCGCTCAAGATCGCCGGCACCCGCGGGATGACCGTGGACGACCAGGAGTACCACCCCGAGCCGCGCGTCGCGTCGATCGTCGGCAGCCATCTCAAGCCCGAGTTCGTGGTCAACGTCAAGGAGACGGGCAAGATCCTGATGGTCGACTACCGCGACATCGCGAACCTCAAGGTCACCGAGATCGAGGCGGCGAACTTCCTGCACGACGGCGGCTGGGACGCGAGCAAGCGCTACTTCATGGTCGCGGCCAACCAGTCGAACAAGGTCGCCGTGGTCGACTCGAAGGAGGGCAAGCTCGTCAAGCTGGTCGACGTCGACAAGATCCCGCACCCGGGGCGCGGCGCGAACTTCGTGCATCCGAAGTACGGCCCGGTCTGGGCGACCGGCCACCTCGGCAGCGAGAAGATCGCGCTGATCGGCACCGACCCGGAGAAGCACAAGGAGCACGCGTGGAAGGTGGTGCAGTACCTCGACGGCCAGGGCGGCGGCAACCTGTTCATCAAGACGCACCCGAAGTCGAAGAACCTGTGGGTCGACACGCCGCTCAACCCGGACCCGAAGATCGGCCAGTCGATCGCGGTGTTCGACATCGCGAACCTCGACAAGCCGGCGGTGATCCTGCCGATCGCCGAATGGGCCGGCGTCGGCGAGGGCGCGAAGCGGATCGTGCAGCCCGAGTACAACAAGGCGGGCGACGAGGTGTGGTTCGCGGTCTGGAGCGCGAAGAACCAGCAGTCGGCGCTCGTGATCGTGGACGACAAGACGCGCAAGCTGAAGGCGGTGATCAAGGACCCGCGGATCGTGACGCCGACCGGGCACTTCAATGTCTACAACACCGCCCGTGACGTCTACTGAGAGGGAGCGGACGATGAGAAACGCATCTGGCAACCCTGGCGGGCACGGCCGCGCTCGCCTTCGCCGGCGCCGCGCCGGCGCAGGCGCTCGACGACAAGAAGGCCGACGAGCTCATGAAGAAGGCCGGCTGCAACGCCTGCCACACCGTCGACAAGAAGGGCGTCGGGCCGTCGTACAAGGACGTCGCCGCGAAGAACAAGGGCAAAGCCGACGCCGCCCAGGCGGCGTTCGACAAGGTCCGCAAGGGCGGCGTGGGCGTGTACGGCCAGGTGCCGATGCCGCCGAGCGCACCGGACAAGATCAGCGACGGGGATCTCAAGGCGCTGATCGCCTGGATCCTGACGAAATAGAAATGCCGTCGCACGCGGAGGGCGCCTGCGTTTGAGGTGAATCAACGGGCGGGCGGCAGGTGCAGGCGACCATTCCGGCATGCGCACGAAGCTGATTCTGACGCTGCTGCTCCTCGCCGGTGCCGTCGCCGCCGGCGAGCCGCTGCCGGCGCGGCGCGGCGAGCTCGCGAGCCTCGTCCGCCAGGACTGTGGGTCCTGCCACGGCATGACGCTCAAGGGCGGCCTCGGTCCGGCGCTCACGCGCGAGAGCTTGCGCGACAAGCCGCCGGAGAGCCTCGCCGCCACCATTCTCTACGGCCGTCCGGGCACGCCGATGCCGCCGTGGCGCGCGTTCGTCACCGGCCCCGAGGCCGACTGGATCGTGCGCCGACTTCAGGAGGGAACGCTCGATGAGCAATAGGGTGGTGGCGGTCGCGGCGCTCACGGTGATCGGCGCTCTTGCGGTGCTGGTGGAGGCCGCGCGCGCCGAGCTCGGTCTGGTGGTGGAGCGCGCCTCGGGCAGCCTGCAACTCGTGGACAACGCCGAGCGCGTGAGCCTCTCGAGGATCGAGGGACTGGGCGACCTCTCGCACGCGTCGCTCGTCTACTCGGGCGACGGACGGTTCGCGTACGTGTTCGGGCGCGACGGCGGGCTCACCAAGGTCGACCTGGCGTCGGCGAAGGTCGTCGGCCGCGTCGTGCAGGCGGGGAACTCGATCGGCGGGGCGATCTCGCGCGACGGACGGATCGTCGCCGTCGCGAACTACGAGCCGGGCGGGGTGAAGCTGTTCGACGCCGCGACGCTGGAACTCCTCAGCGAGATCCCGGCCACCTACGGCACCGAGGGCAGGCGCGCGAAAGTGGTGGGCATTGCGGATGCGCCCGGCGGGCGGTTCGTGTTCAGCTTGTTCGAGGCGGGCGAGATCTGGATCGCGGATGTCGCCGACCCGCGGCGACCGCGTGTGCACAAGCTCGCCAACGTCGGCCGCGAACCCTACGACGCGCTGGTCACCCCGGACGGCCGGCACTACATCGCCGGCCTCTTCGGCGAGGACGGCCTCGCGCTCGTCGATCTCGCGAACGTCGAGGCGGGGGCGGCCCGCATCCTGGCGAACTACGGTCGCGGCCAGGAAAAGCTGCCCGTCTACAAGATGCCGCACCTGCGCGGCTGGGCGGTGGCCGGCCGGTATGCGTTCCTGCCGGCGATCGGACGGCACGAGGTGCTCGTGGTCGAGCGCGCGGGCTGGCGCGAGGTCGGCGCGGATCCCGGCGCACGGCCAGCCGGTGTTCGTGATGGCGCGGCCCGACGGCAGGCAGGTGTGGGTCAACTTCGCGTTCCCGCGCAACGACACCGTGCAGGTGATCGACGTCGCGCGGCTGCGCGGTCGTCCAGACGCTCCAGCCGGGGAAGACCGTGCTGCACATGGAGTTCAACGATGCCGGCGACGAGGTCTGGATCTCCGCGCGCGACGACGACCGGGTCGTCGTGTACGACACGGCGAGCTTCGCGCGCATCGCCGCGCTGCCGGCGAAGAGCCCGAGCGGGATCTTCTTCGCCTGGCGCGCGAAGCGGATCGGGATGTGAGCCGATGACGGCGCTGGAGTTCCGGCTGCTGAACGACTTCCAGCGGGACTTCCCGCTGGTGCCGGAGCCGTACGCGGTGCTCGCCGGGACGCTCGGCGTGGGCGAGCCCGAAGTCCTGGAGGGACTGGCGCGACTCCGCGCGTCCGGCGCGGTGAGCCGCGTTGGGGCGGTCTTCCGGCCGGGTGCGCTCGGCGCTTCGACGCTCGCCGCGACGGCGGTGCCGGCGGAGCGCCTCGAGGCGGTCGCGGCGACTCGTCAGCCGGTTCCGCCGAGGTCAACCACAACTACGAGCGCGACCACCGGTACAACCTCTGGTTCGTCGCCGCGGCGCCGGACGAAGGCGCGCTCGAAGCGGTGCTCGATCGCATCGAGCGCGCGACCGGCATCGACGTGCTCGCGCTGCCGCTCGTCGAGGAGTACCACATCGACCTCGGCTTCGGGCTCGACCACGCCGGAACGCGCCCGCTGTACGAGCCGCGCACGCCGGAGCGGGCGCCGCTGGACGCGGCCGGCCGACGCCTCGCCGCCGCGCTGGAAGATGGCCTGGAGCTCGTGACCCGGCCCTACGCTGCGCTCGCGGCGCGCGCCGGTCTCGACGAGCGCGCGGCGATCGACCGGCTCGCCGAGTGGCTGGCGGGCGGCGTGGTCCGCCGGTTCGGCGTGGTGGTGCGGCATCACGAGCTCGGCTACCGGGCGAACGCGATGACCGTCTGGGACGTGCCCGACGGCGTCGCACCCGAGTACGGGCGCGCGCTCGCGGCGAGCGACGGCGTGACGCTGGCCTACCGCCGCGCGCGCCACCTTCCCGAGTGGTCCTACAACCTCTACTGCATGGTGCACGGACTCGATCGGGCGCCGGTCTGGGAGCGGATCGACACGCTCACGCGCGATCTCGGGCTGGAAGCATTTCCGCGCGCCGTCCTCTTCAGCCGCACCCGCTTCAAGCAGACCGGCGCGCGCGTGGCCTCCCTCGAGGCGGCGCATGGATGAGGTCGACCGGATGCTCGTGAACCGCCTGCAGGACGGCATCGACGTCGTCGAGCGCCCGTTCGCACCGGTCGCCGCGGAGCTGGGGATTCCCGAGGCCGAGGTCTGCGGGCGTCTGCAGCGGCTCGTGGACGAGGGCTGGCTGTCGCGGTTCGGGCCGATGATCGACGCCGCGGCGCTCGGCGGCGCCTTCACGCTGGCGGCGTTGCGCGTGCCGGCGCACGAGTTCGACCGCGTCGCGGCGCTCGTCAACGCGCATCCCGAGGTCGCGCACAACTACCGTCGCGAGCACCCGTTCAACATGTGGTTCGTGGTCGCGACCGAGCGTCCGGAGGGCATCGGCGAGGTGCTCGCGGCGATCGAGCGCGAGACCGGGTGCCGCGCCATCGACCTGCCGAAGCAGCGCGAGTACTACCTGCGGCTCAAGCTCGACGCAGGAGCGGCGCGATGACCGTCGCCGAGCTCGAGCGGACCGGCCTCGACGCGGTCGACCGGCGCATCCTGGTCGCGACGCAGGGCGGCCTGCCGCTCGTGCCGCGCCCCTATCACGCGGTCGCCGAGCGCTCGGTCTCGCGCCGAGGAGGTCATGCGGCGCATGCGGCGGCTCCTCGACCGCGGGGCGATCCGCCGCGTCGCCGCGGTGCCGAACCACTATGCGCTCGGCTTCCGGGCCAACGGCATGTCCGTGTGGGACGTGGACGACACCCGCGTCGACGAGCTCGGGGCAAGAGTCGGCGCGGCTCGCGTTCGTCTCGCACTGCTACCGGCGGCCGCGCGTGCTGCCCGACTGGTCCTACAACCTGTTCGCGATGGTGCACGCGCCGACGCGGCTCGAGGTGGCCGAGCGGGTGGCGACGATCGCGGAGCTCCTCGGGGACGCCGCGCGGTCGTACGACATCCTGTTCAGCACCGCGATCCTGAAGAAGTCCGGCATGCGGCTCGGGGAGAGGGTGAGATGTTCAGGGTCAGCCAGTTCATGCGGGAGATCGTCGACGCCGACGCCGGCCGGCCCGCGGCGCGATCCGCCCGGCCCGGTCGTGATCTGGAACCTCATCCGCCGCTGCAACCTCACGTGCAAGCACTGCTACTCGGTGTCGGCCGACCGCGACTTCCCGGGCGAGCTCTCGACGGCGGAGGCGTTCGCGGTGATGGACGACCTGAAGCGCGTTCCGGGTGCCGGTGCTGATCCTCTCGGGCGGCGAGCCGCTGCTCCGGCCCGACATCTTCGACATCGCGTCGCGCGCGAAGGACCTCGGGTTCTACGTCGGGCTGTCGACGAACGGCACGCTGATCGACCGGTCGCTCGTCGACCGCGTCGCCGCGGTCGGCTTCGACTACGTCGGCATCAGCCTCGACGGCCGGCGCGAGACGCACGACGCGTTCCGGCGGCGGGCCGGCGCGTTCGACGAGTCGCTCGCCGCCGCGCGGCACTGCCGCGACGCCGGCGTGAAGGTGGGCCTGCGCTACACCCTCACCGAGGGCAACGCGGCCGACCTGCCGTATCTGCTCGAGCTCGTCGACGACGAGCGGATCGACAAGTTCTACCTGTCGCACCTCAACTACGCCGGCCGCGGCAACGTCAACCGCAAGCACGACGCGTTCTTCGCCACGACGCGCCATGCGATGGACCTCGTCTTCGACGCGGCGTGGAATGCCCCCGAGAAGGAGTTCGTCACCGGCAACAACGACGCCGACGGCGCGTACTTCCTGATGTGGGCGCGCGCGCGGTTCCCGGGCCAGGTGGCGCACCTGCGGGCGAAGCTCGAGCAGTGGGGCGGCAACGCCTCGGGCGTGAACATCGCGAACATCGACAACCTCGGCAACGTCCATCCCGACACGTACTGGTGGGACTACTCGCTCGGCAACGTGCGCGAGCGGCCGTTCTCGGTGATCTGGCGCGATCTCTCCGACGGGATCCTCGCCGGCCTGCGCGCGCGGCCGCGCCGGATCGGCGGCCGGTGCGCGGAGTGCGGGTTCTTCGCGATCTGCGGCGGCAACACGCGCACGCGTGCGCGCAGCCTGACCGGCGATCCGTGGGCGGAGGATCCGGGCTGCTACCTCGACGACGACGAGATCGGCGCGACCGCCGGGCGCGAGCGGGTCAAGCTGACGCCGTACTCGCGGCAGCGGCCGCCGGCGGCCGCACTGCGATGAGAGCGCTCGCCGCTCGCGCTCGCGATCGCGATGGTCGCGCCGGCCGCGGCCGACCCGGCGAAGCTCTACGCCGAGCACTGCGCGAGCTGCCACGGCGCGGACCGTTTCGGCGGGATGGGGCCTGCGCTCCTGCCGTCGAACCTCGAGCGGCTGCGCAAGCCCGCCGCGGTCGAGACGATCGCGAAGGGCCGGGTCGCCACGCAGATGCCGGCGTTCGCCGGCAAGCTCTCGGCCACGGAGATCACGCAGCTTGCCGACTATGTCTATGCGCCGCCGGCGACGCCGCCCGCGTGGGGCGCGGACGAGATCCGCGCCTCGCGGATCGAGCACGCGAACGCCGCCTCGCTTCCCGGTCGGCCGAAGTTCGGCGCCGATCCGCTGAACCTCTTCGTCGTGGTGGAGGCCGGCGACCATCATGTCACGATCCTCGACGGCGACCGCTTCGAGCCGCTCGCGCGCTTCGCGAGCCGCTACGCGCTGCACGGCGGGCCGAAGTTCTCGCCCGACGGCCGCTTCGTCTACTTCGCCTCGCGCGACGGCTGGATTTCGAAGTACGACCTGTGGAACCTCACGCTCGTCGCCGAGGTGCGCGCCGGCCTCAACACGCGCAACGCGGCGGTGTCCGGCGACGGCAAGTACGTGGCGGTGGCGAACTACCTTCCGCACACGTTGACGATCCTGAACGCGAATCTCGACCTGGTGAAAGTGCTCCCGGTCGCCGATCGCGAAGGGAAGCGATCCTCGCGCGTCTCGGCGGTGTACGACGCCGCGCCGCGCCGGAGCTTCGTCGTCGCGCTGAAAGACGTCCAGGAGCTGTGGGAGGTGAGCTACGACCCGCAGGCGGCCGACATCCCGGTCGGGCTCATCCACGACTTCCGCTACCGTGAGGGCGCGTTCCTGCCGGGGTTCCTGAACCCGCGCCGCACGCAGCTCGACGACTACCTCGACGATTTCTTCTTCACGCAGGACTACAGCGAGGTCGTCGGGACGTCGCGGGATGCGCGGTCGGGGCAGGTGGTCCACCTCGACGTGCGGCGCAAGATCGCGACCGTCGACCTCGCCGGCATGCCACACTTGGGTTCCGGCATCAGCTGGCAGCGCGAGGGGCGCACGGTCGTCGCGATACCGAACCTGAAGGAAGGTCTGGTGAGCGTGATCGACGTGAAGGAGTGGGAGGTGGTGAAGCAGATCCCGACCCCCGGCCCGGGCTTCTTCATGCGCAGCCACGAAGCGACGCCGTACGCCTGGGTCGATTCGATGATGAGCTCCGCCAAGGACACGCTGACGATCCTCGACAAGCGCACGCTCGAGCCGGTCGCGACCGTGCGGCCCGAGCCGGGAAAGACGCTCGCGCACATCGAGTTCACCCGCGACGGCCGCTATGCGCTCGCGAGTCTCTGGGAGCAGGACGGCGCGCTCATCGTGTTCGACGCCGCGACGTTCAAGGAAGTGAAGCGGATCCCGATGAAGAAGCCCGTCGGGAAGTACAACGTGCACAACAAGATCACCCGCTCGGAAGGAACCAGTCACTGACCCCCATGAACAGACCAATCGTCCTCGGCCTCATCGCCGCGCTCCTGCTCGCCGGCTGCATGGGCTCCCCGCCGCCCGCCTCGCCGCCGCCAGAGTCCAAGGCGGGGCCGCAGCGCGTCGTCGTGCCGCTCACGACGGAGGAGCGCGAGCACGTCCTCGGCGAGATGCGCGATTTCCTGGCCGCGCTCCAGGGCGTGACCGACGGGCTGGCGCGCGACGACTTCGGCGCCGTCGCCGCCGCCGCGCGGAAAGTCGGAGCGGGGTCCGAGAGCGGGCGGATGCCGCCCGCGATCGCGAAGAAGCTTCCCCTCGAGTTCCGCCAGCTCGCCCGCGCGACCCACGAGCAGTTCGACGTCCTCGCCGTGGATGCGATCGGGCGCCGCGACGCACGGCACACGCTCGTGCAGACGAGCGCGCTCATGCAGCGCTGCAACGCCTGCCACGCGGTGTTCCAGTTCCCGCACTGATGGCGCTCGAGCTGACACGACTCATCAAGGAGGTCGGCCGGGGTGCGCGCGGCGCGCGGGACCTGGCCGAAGCCGACGCCTACGCTCTCTACGCGGCGATGCTCGACGGCGAAGTCCCCGACCTCGAGCTCGGCGCGATCAGCCTCGCGCTGCGCATCAAAGGGGAGTCGCCGGACGAGCTCGCGGGGTTTCACCGCGCGGTCGCCGAGCGGACGCGGCGCATGCCGCAGGCGTGATCCAGATCAAATAGCGCGCAGGTTCCTTCTCCGGGCGGGAACATCGCACCCGCACGGCCGACCAATTGGGTGAGACCGACTTCACCGTTCACGAGGAGCGCTGGATGCGTGCTTTCAACCCTTCCTGGCCGCTGCGGGCAGCCGCGCTGTTCGGGGCCGTCTTTGGCGCGCTCACGATCGCGTCGGGCGCAAGCGTGCTCTTCGGCGGCGAGATGGCCCGCACCGCCGGGGACTACGTGCCGTTCGTCGTCTGGTTCAACTTCCTCGCCGGGTTCGCGTACGTCGCCGCGGGCGCCGGGCTGTGGCTCGGACGGCGCTGGGCGGTGTGGCTCGCGGTGGCGCTCGCAGTCGCGACGCTCGCGACGTTCGCCGCGTTCGGCATTCGTGCTGCCGGCGGTGCGCCGTTCGAGCCGCGCACCGTCTGGGCCATGCTCCTGCGCAGCGCCACCTGGGTCGCGATCACTTTTCTCGGCTGCCGCGCGCTCGGCTGGGGGACGCGCGCCGCCGGCGGAACTTGCCGGACGGGCCGGGTTTGACCCGCGTCAAATCCGCGCGCACCGGCGCGCTCATGACTTGGCGCATTAAAGGGGAGCGGCGCGAATGGAATTCTTCAAGGTACCCGAAGCCCTGCAGCGCGAGCACGACCTGATGCGCCACCGGCTCGATCGCGCCGTCAAGGAGGGCGGCAGGTCGGGCGAGGCGGCCGCGGCCGTGGTCGAGGCACTGCGTCCTCACGTGGCGAAGGAGGAGGACTTCGGCCTTCCCGCGCTCGGCCTGCTGCAGCACCTGGCGGCGGGGCGGGTGTCGCCGGTGATGCGCGGCGTAATCGTCATGACCGATCGGCTGAAGGTCGAGTACGAGCAGATGCTCGCCGATCACGAAGCGATCGCTGAGGCGATCCGGAAGCTCGCTGACGCGGCCCGGGAGGAAGGGAAGCTGGAGTACGTGGGCGTCTGCGAGCAGCTCACACGGTACCTCCAGACCGAGGAGCGCGCTCGGCGGCTACCTGGTCTGGCTTGGCGGGTGGCCGGTGCTGGTCGCCGGCGTGGCTTCGATCGCAGCCGGAATCGCGTACACGCGCGGGCCGCGCCCGATCGCGTACACCGCGCTCGGCGAGGTGTTCGTATTCGTGTTCTTCGGCCTGGTCGCGGTCGGCGGCAGCTACTATCTGCAGGCTGGATCGCTGGGCCGGAGCGCAGTCGTCGCCGGCGCGATGGTCGGCATGCTCGCGGCGGCGGTGCTGACGGTGAACAACTATCGCGACATCGAGTCCGACCGGCGCGCAGGCAAGCACACGCTCACCGCCTGCCTCGGCGGCGGCTTCGCCCGCGCGGAGTACACCCGTGCTGCTCCTCGCGCCGTTCGCGCTGCTCGCAGCGCTTGTGCCGCTGGCTCACATGAGCGTCGCGGCCGCGATGCCGTTGATTGCGCTGCCCTGGGCGGCGAGGCTCGCCTGGGCGATCCGCCACCGGCCACCGGGCAGGTGGCTGAACGGTCTGCTCGCGGGAACCGCGTTGCTGGGCGTCGCTTTCCCCGGCTTGCCGGCCGCGTCGTCAGGCTTGCAGCGCGCGCTCTGATCGCCCGCGGCAGTCAGCTCACGCTGCCCTGGCTCGCCTCGAGCGCGATCTGCCGGCGCAGCTCGCGGTAGCGAGTCTCGGAGTCGTCGCCGAAGAGCGGATCGAGGCTGGCGGGCGCGGCCGCGGCGACGGCCGCCCAATCCCCCGGCGTCAGCACCTCGCCGGCGCGCGGCACGACGTGCCCCTCTTCGGCCGCCAGATGGTGGCGGTAGTACACGAGGTACGTTGCGGCCGCCGTCTCGACGGCAGCGCGCTCGATCAGGGCGCCCTCGACGATCCCCTGCACGACCGCGAGCAGCTCCTCGCCGGCCGCGGCGATGACGCGGTGCTCCTGCAGTCGCCGGGCGACCGGAAGCGACATGGCGGGGTCGCGCTCGACGAGGCGCGCGAACGCGACGTCCTCCCTGGGATGGTGGAAGCGGTCCGGGTAGTGGCGGAGGTAGTGCACGACGTCGAGGAGCAGCGCGTAGTCCGGCTGCTCGCCGATGTGGAAAGCGGCAAGCTCGCGCTCAACTAGATCGAGCAGACGGGCGAACTTGGCGTGGTCAGCGTGCCATATCGCGATCGGATCGGCCATGCCGTCCACGCTAACCCTTATGTGGCGCGGGACTTTGATCCCGATCAAGGTCCGCGGTCTAAGCCGGATGACCGGGTCGACGCCCGTTCCGGTGGGCCGTCGGCACTCGCGTGAGCGGGTGCTACGATACGGTCATGATCATCGGACCGGTGGCGGTGTGTTTTACGTCGAGTTCTTCAGAGCCATGCACGATGAGGGCGTCCGGTACGTCCTCGTCGGCGGTATCGCGGTGAACCTCCACGGCGTCGAGCGCGCGACAGCCGACGTCGACTTGCTCATGGCCCTCGACAGCGAGAACCTCGGCAGGTTTCATCGCGTTGCGAGGCGGTTCGCAATGAGGCCCGTCGTCCCGGTAGCGCTGGAGGACTTTGCCGACGCCGCGAAGGTCGAGTCGTGGATCCGCGACAAGAAGATGATCGCACTCGCCTTGCGGGCCGCCGACAAGCTCGACCCGACGGTCGACATCCTCGTCCAACCCGCTGTCGCATTCGAGGAGGCGCATGCACGTGCGATCGTCAAGGATCTGGGCGGGTTCCCGGTCACGATCGCGGCGATCGAGGACCTGATCCGCCTGAAGACGGGAACGGGCCGTCAGAAAGATCAGGCCGATATCGACGCGCTCAGGCGCGCCCAGGAGCTGGGGCCAGATGAAGCCCGTTGACTATTACTACAGCCCGACCGACGAGGAGCTTCGCGCGTACGCGAAGCTCACACCGCTTGAGCGGCTCAAGCGCCTTGACGATCTGCGTCGTTTCACGATCATGCTCCGGGAAGCCCCGACCATGAGCAAGCATGCCGCCGAGCCCGACCCGACGCCCTATGATTAATCAGCGTTCCTGTAGCGCGTGAGCGCAGTACAGCGCTGACGCGAACACCAGCGTCGCGGCGCCCTGGTGTGCGGCACCCAGCCCCACCGGCACCGCCGCGAGCAGCGTGGCGACGCCAAGCGCGAACTGCGCGATGAGTGACGCAAGCAGCAAGTGCGCCGCGACCCGAGCGCGCGCCGTCGCGTCAGAGTTCCGCACGCGCCACCACAGCCAGGGTACAAGCGCGAGGAGCAGCCACGCGAGCAGCCGGTGGTCGAGCTGTACTGCGGCCATGTTGTCGAAGAAGTTGAGCCACCACGGCTCGAGCATGAAGGTCTCGGGCGGGACGAGGTGGCCGTTCATCAACGGGAAGGTGTTGTAGGCCTTTCCGGCCCGGGTGCCCGCGACGAGCCCGCCCGCCAGCACCTGCAGGAACACGAGCCCCGCGATCGCGCCGGCGAACCGCGCAAGTCCCCGCGTTTGCCGCGCCTCGCGGTGCGGGTAAAGCAGGTCGAAGGCGATCCACAGCATCGCGCCGAGGATGAGGAACGCGAGCCCGAGGTGCGCGGTGAGGCGCAGGTGCGACACCCGCGGCTCGTCGACCAGGCCCGACGCCACCATGTACCAGCCTAGCGCGCCCTGCAGGCCGCCGAGCGCGAATACGCCGGCGAGCTTCATTCCAAGCCGCGCGTCGATGCGGCCGCGCCACCAGAACCAGAGGAGCGGCACGAGGAACACGACCCCGATCGCCCGGCCGAGCAGGCGATGGAAGTACTCCCACCAGAAGATGCCCTTGAACTCGGCGAGCGACATGGCGTGATTGACGAGCTTGTACTCGGGCGTCTGCCGGTACTTGTCGAACAACACCTGCCAGTCGGCCTCGGAAAGCGGCGGGAGCGTGCCGACAAGCGGCTGCCACTCGACGATCGACAGCCCGGAGTGGGTGAGGCGGGTGACGCCCCCGACGACGACCATTGCGGCGACGGCGAGCGCGCAGACAAGCAGCCACGCAGCGATCCCGCGGCCGGCCGTCGCCGGCGCGACGGCCGGAGCGAGAGTGGTCTCCACGGCGAGCGATCGCGGCACGACGCGATTCTGCCGGGAGCGGTCAGGGCGCGCTTGACCCGCATCAACCGGCCGGCCCGGGCCGGGGCACCCGGCTTTTTTTAGCGCGCATCAAGTCTTTTCGTCGCCGGCCTCCGTAGATTGAGTCCGTGAGAACCCGCCCGCGTGGGGCGGGCAGCATGCGCGAAGGACGAGCGATGGGTATGCCCTATGGAGCCCGGCGGGAACGCGGCGCCGGTGCCGTCGAGGCGGCCGCAGCCGCCGTCGCCGTCGCTGCGGCGACGGTCTTCGCTGCGTGGCTTCCCGGTGCGCAGGCGCTCGACGTGCTCGCCTGCATCCGCTTCTACCTCGCGCAAGGCTGCCTGCCCTGAGCGCGCCGGTTTCCAAGGAGAGTCGCCATGGCCGAACCCACCCCGAGCACTGCGTACGAGGAAATCCCGGAGGAGCCGGTGCCGTTCATGCAGCAGCTGATCGACAACCCGTGGATGCTGCTGTTCCTCGGTGTCGTCATCCCCACCGTGCTGTACGTGATCTGGGGGGTGATGGAGATCGCCAGCGTGCCGATCGCGAAATGAGCCGCGGGGAGAACGGGCCATGAGCGCGATTCAGCCGCCGACCAACAAGCTGTGGTGGAAGGAGCCGATCGAGCGGATCGAGATCACCTGGATCCTGATCGCCTTCGTCTGGTGTCTCTTCCTCTTCTTCATGATGCCGTACTGGCACGTGTTCGGTAAGCAGAACCTCGCCAACGAGGCCTACCGCTCGACGCCCGAGCGCTTCACCGCCAAGACGCAGGAGATGGTGGACAAGTTCAAGGTGCGCGAGGAGACGGGGCTCAACAACGAGAAGATCCCGGTCGTCCGTCCGCCCGCCGGGAGCGACGTCTACCTGATCGCTCGCCTCTGGCAGTGGTGGCCGATCATCGAGCTCGAGGAAGGGCAGAGCTACCGCCTGCACCTCATGTCGCTCGACTGGCTGCACGGGTTCTCGCTGCAGCCGGAGAACATCAACATCCAGGTGCACCCGAACTACGAGCACCTGCTGACGGTGCAGCCGACCAAGGCCGGCACCTACAACATCGTCTGCAACGAGTACTGCGGCGTCAACCATCACACGATGGTGACGAAGCTGTACGTCGTGGCGAAGAAGTAGGGGAGGCGACAATGGCCGTCAACCGCATGTTCCGGACCTGCCCGACGACGGGTCTCAAGTTCCACCAGCCCGCCGAGGCGCTGATCAAGGCGAACGCCGTCGCGGCGGTGGTCTTCCTCCTCTTCGGCGGGGTGCTCGCGATCCTGGTCACCCTCACGCGCTGGCAGGCGGTGCACCTGCTGCCGGCCGACTGGTTCTACCTCGTCCTCACCGGACACGGGCTCAACATGCTCGTGTTCTGGATCATCTTCTTCGAGATCGCGGTGCTGTACTTCGCCGGCTCGACGCTGCTTGGCTGCCGCCTCCCGACGCCGCGGCTTGGCTGGACCGGCTTCGCGCTGATGCTCGCCGGCGCGCTCATGAACAACTACGCGGTCTTCATCCGCCAGGACTCGAGCGTGATGTTCACCTCCTACGTGCCGATGCAGGCGCACTGGAGCTTCTACCTCGGCCTGATCCTGTTCGCGGTGGGCGCGCTCATCGGCTGCTTCATCTTCCTCGGCGCGCTCGTCGTCGGGAAGAGCGAGCGCACGTACACCGGCTCGGTGCCGCTGGTGACGTTCGGCGCGCTGACGGCGTGCATCATCGCCATCTTCACCATCGCCTCCGGCGCGATCATCCTGATCCCGACGTTCCTGTGGTCAATCGGCCTGGTGGGGTACATGGACTCGCTCCTCTACCGGCACATCTGGTGGGCGTTCGGCCATTCGTCGCAGCAGATCAACGTCTCGGCGCAGGTCGCGGTGTGGTACGCGGTCGCGGCGATCGTGTTCGGCGCGAAGCCGATGAGCGAGAAGGTGAGCCGCACTGCGTTCCTGCTCTACATCCTGTTCATCACCATCGCGAGCGCGCACCACCTGCTCGTCGACCCCGGCCTGACGTCGAGCTGGAAGATCCTCAACACGAGCTATGCGTTCTACCTCGCGGTACTCGCGTCGATGGTGCACGGGCTCACCGTGCCCGGCTCGATCGAGGTCGCGCAGCGCGAGAAGGGCTTCACCAAGGGCCTCTTCGAGTGGCTGCGCAAGGCGCCGTGGTCGAACCCGGCGTTCTCCGGGGTGTTCATGTCGATCATCGGCTTCGGCTTCCTCGGCGGGATCTCGGGCGTGATCATCGGCACCGAGCAGCTCAACCTGATCCTGCACAACACGATCTACGTGCCCGGCCACTTCCACGCCACGGTCGTGATCGGCACCACGCTCGCGTTCATGGCGATCACGTACTTCCTCATCCCGGTGCTGTTCCGGCGCGAGGTGATGTTCCCGACCATGGCGAAGTGGCAGCCCTACGTCTTCGCCGCCGGCATGACCATCTTTGCGCTGTTCATGATGGGTGCGGGCACGCTGGGCGTGCCGCGCCGGCACTGGGACATCACGTTCTCGGGCAACCCGCTCGGGTTCGAGTTCCCCGGCACCGCCTTCCTCATGATGGCGCTGATGGCCATCGGCGGCCTGCTCGCGATCGTCGGTGGCGCGATGTACATCCTGGTCACGGTCGGCTCGGTGTTCCTCGGCAAGCGCATCGAGACGCCCGGGTTCCAGCACGTGCGCGCCCGGGACGGCGTCTTCAGGCCCGCTCCGGCGCCGGTCGCCGGCGCGCTCACCGGGCATGGCGCCGCAACGCACGCCTGGTCGGCGCCGGGGACGCTCTCGCTCGCGTTCGTGTTCCTGGTGTCGTTCGTGCTGTACTACTTCATCAACTGGAAGTACCTCTCGACCGTCTGGCCGCTCAGGTGACCGGGTGGCAATGAGGCGGAGCGCGACCATGGCGATTCCGATGGACGGGGTTGCGGCCCGGAGCGCGGCAAAGGGGCGCGCCCGGGCCGTCGTGGCCCGCGCCGCGGGGCTGTTCAAGCTGCGCATCGGCCTCGTCATCGGGTTCACCGCGCTCGCAGGTCTGGCGGCGACGCCCGGACCGTCGCTCGAGGCGTGGCGGATCGCCGTCCTCGGCCTCGCGGTGGTGCTGTCCGCCGCCGCCGCGGGCGGCTTCAACCAGTGGTACGAGAGCGACCTCGACGCGCGGATGCGCCGCACGCGCGGCCGGCCGTTCGTCACCGGCGAGCTCCCGCGCGATGCGCGCTGGCTGTGGCTGCTCGGCGCGATCACGGTCGCGTCGGTGCTCGCCGCCACCTGGGCGACCAACTGGCTCGCCGCGCTCCACACCTTTCTCGGCGCGTTCGTCTACGGGATCGTCTACACGGTGTGGCTGAAGCGGCGCACGTGGTGGAACATCGTCGTCGGCGGGCTCGCCGGCAGCTTCGCGGTCCTCGCCGGCGCGGCGGCGATCGCCCCAGGCGTGCCGCCGGCGGTGCCGCTCGTGCTGACGGTCGTGCTCTTCCTGTGGACGCCGCCGCATTTCTGGAGCCTCGCCATCGCGTGCCACGAGGACTACCGGGCGGCACGCGTGCCGATGCTCCCGGTCGTGGTCGGCGATGCGCGTTGCGCGCGCGTCATCCTCGCGCACACCGTGGCGCTGGTCGCATTGTCGTTCGTGCCGCTCGCGTTCGGGATGGGGTGGATCTACGGCGCCGGTGCGGCCGTCGGCGGTGCGCTGTTCGTCTACGCGAGCGTTCGCCTCGTCGCCAACCCGACGCGGAAGATGGCGCTCGCGAACTTCTTCGCCTCGCTCGTCCAGCTCACGCTGCTCCTCGCCGCCGCGATCGTCGATCGAGCGGTCGCGGGCTGACGCCGGGAGGCGGGCCGATGACGCGCGCGGCGATGAAGCTCCGGGCCGCGCTCGCTCTTGCCGGGTTCGTGCTCGGTGTCTCGACCGCCGCCGGACAGAACGTCACCGGCGGGGCGCAAGGCGCGGGCGCCGCGCTCGACCCGGACCGGGCGCTCAAGACGAGCCAGGCCGCGATCGGCAAGCGGGTCGGGGACTACGCGTTCCTCGACCGGGAGAGCCGGCAGGTGCGGCTCGCCGACTACCGCGGCAAGCCGCTGGTGGTGAACTTCGTGTACACCGGCTGCCTCTCGGTCTGCCCGACCACGACGGCGCAGCTCGCGAAAGCGATCCGCGAGGCGCGGAAGACGCTCGGCACGGGCGCCTTCCGTGTCGTCACGATCGGGTTCAACCTGCCCTACGACTCGCCCGAGGCGATGCGCGACTTCGCCCGGCGCTACGGCATCGACGACCCCGAGCTGGGAGTTCCTGTCGCCGTTCGAACCGCAGCTCGGCGCCCTCGTCGCCGATCTCGGCTTCGAGTACGTGCGCACGGCGGGCGGGTTCGACCACCTCACCCAGCTCACGATCCTCGACGCCGAGGGCAAGGTGTTCCGCCAGGTGTACGGCGACGAGTTCGCGCTGCCGCTGCTGATCGACCCGCTGCAGCAGCTCGTGACCGGAGCGCCGATGCCGCTCGCGAGCCTCGCCGAGATCGTGGAGCGGGTCCGGATCGTCTGCACCGTCTACGATCCGAAGAGCGGCCGCTACCGCTTCAAGACCTCGGTGATCGGCGACGTGGTCTCGTTCGTCCTCATCGGCGTCACGATCTTCGGCTTCCTCTGGCACGACCGCCGCAAACGCCGCCGGGCCGAGCGGCACGCTTGACGGATCGCAAAGCCGCGCGCCGCGCGGCTGCCTAGCATCGAACCATGCTGAAGCCCGTGCAGAAGGCCGGCCAGTGGGCGTTCCGTCACGCCGACGGACTGTTCAACCGCGTGTTCGGCGAGCGGCTGAACCCGCTCTTCCATCTCGGCGCGCTCTCCTATTTCATGATGTGGGTGGTCGTCGCGACCGGTCTCTACCTCTTCGTGTTCTTCAAGACCGGCGTGCAGGAGGCCTACGACTCCGTCCAGGCGCTCACGCTCCAGTGGTGGCTCGGGGGCTGGGTCCGCAGCGTGCACCGCTACGCCTCCGACGCGATGGTGCTGACGATGGGCCTGCATCTCGCGCGCCACTTCGTCTTCGACCACTATCGCAGCTTCCGCTGGTTTTCCTGGGTGAGCGGCGTGATCGTGCTGTGGCTCGTGTACGCGAGCGGCGTCAACGGCTACATGCTGCCCTGGGACCGGCTCGCCCAGTTCGTCACCGTCGCCACCGCGGAATGGTTCGACGCGCTGCCGGCGTTCGGCGGCACGCTGATCCGCAACTTCATCTTCGAGGGCGCGGTCAACGACCGCCTCTTCTCGCTCCTGTCGTTCATCCACGTCGGGCTGCCGCTCGCCGTGCTCCTCGTGCTCTGGATCCACACCCAGCGCGTGCCGCGCGCGGCGGTGATGCCGCCCCGGCTGCTCGCGATCTACGCGGTGGTGGCGCTCGTCGCCCTGTCGCTCGTCAAGCCGGTGGCGAGCCAGGGCGGCCCCGCCGATCTGTCGGCGGCGGTCACCACGCTCGAGCTCGACTGGTTCTACCTGCCGGTGTACGCGCTTCTCTACCGCTGGACGCCGATCGAGGTCTGGTATCTCGTCGGCGGCGCGACGCTCCTCTTCCTGCTCGCGCCGTGGCTGCCGCCGAAGCGCATGCGGAAGGAAGCGTTCCACATGCTGATCCATCCCGACAACCGGATCCTGCCGATCCGCGACGGCGAGCAGCTGCTCGACGCGGCGCTCCGCGAAGGCGTGCTCATGCCGTACGACTGCCGCAGCGGCGGCTGCGGCAAGTGCAAGGCCACGCTGCTTCAGGGGACCGTCGACTACGGCGTCTATCAGGAGAGCGTTCCTGACCGCGGCCGAGCGCGCCGCGGGCAAGGTGCTCGCCTGCTGCGCGACGCCGCTCTCGGACGTCGAGGTCGAGTACGTGCCGGTCGGGACGCTCGGCAACGTCCCGGTGCAGACCTACACCGCGCGCGTGGCGGGGCTGGACGCGCTGTCGCACGACGTGATGCGGGTGCTGCTGAAGGTCGAGGGCGCGGAAGTGCCGCGGTTCTACGCCGGCCAGTACATCGACATCCTGCTCGCCGACGGCGACAAGCGGAGCTTCTCGTTCGCGACCGCGCCGCACGTGCGCGAGCTCATCGAGCTGCACATCCGCCGGATTCCCGGCGGCAAGTACACGACGCACGTCTTCACCGCGATGAAGGTCGGCGACGTGGTGCGGTTCGAAGGGCCGCTCGGCTCGTTCTTCCTCCGCGAGGACAGCACGAAGCCGATCATCTTCGTCGCCGGCGCGACCGGGTTCGCGCCGGTGAAGAGCATGGTCGAGCACGCGTTCCACGTCGGGCTGAAGCGCCGCATGGTGCTCTACTGGGGCGTGCGGTCCCTGCGCGACCTCTACCTCCCCGAGCTGCCGCGCACAGTGGGCGGCGGAGCACGCCAACTTCGAGTTCGTGCCGGTGCTGTCCGACCCGCAGCCCGAGGACCGGTGGACGGGGCGGACCGGCCTCGTGCACGAGGCGATCCTGAAGGACTATCCGGATCTCTCCGCGCACCAGGTCTACGCCTGCGGCTCGGCCGCGATGGTCAACGCGGCGCACCCGGCGTTCGCCGCGCGCGGCCTGTCCGAGCACGACTGCTTCTCCGACGCCTTCCGCCTGACGCCGCGCGTGGCGGCGAAGTCCGCCGAGATGGTGCGGCTCGGGGGGACCGCATGAACAAGGTCGCGCGCTACGCGGTGCAGGTGCTGCTCTACGTCGCCTTCGGCGCCGCCATCGGGTACTTCTCGAGCCGCCCGGCGTTCGAGGTGATGCCGCCCGACCAGGCGCTCGTGCGCCTCTCGTTCAGCCACGGCGCGAAGCCGATCACGCCGTGCCGCGAGCGCACCGACGAGGAGCTCGCGAAGCTCCCGCCCAACATGCGGGTCAAGCTCGACTGCCCGCGCGAGCGCTCGCCGGTGAAGGTGGAGATCGAGATGGACGGGAAGCCGCTCTACGCGATCGTCGCGGCGCCCGCCGGGATCAGGCGCGACGGCGCGTCCACCGTCTACCGGCGGCTACCGGTCGCGGCCGGCAAGCATTCGTTCAAGGCGCGCCTGTCCGATTCGCCCGACGGGAAGTTCGATTACACGGCGGAGGAGGTCGTGGACCTCGCGCCGGGCCGGGTGCTGCTGATCGACTTCAACGCCGGGCAGGGCGGGTTTCTCTTCCGCCGCTAGTAGGTTAATCCAGATCAAATGCGGGGGTGCGACGGCTCGCTAGGCTTTAGGGCGTAACCCGTTGAACCAGCGCGACATGGACGCCCGACCCCAGCGCCTGCCGAAGACCGCCGCCGCCCGCCTGGTCGAGCGCGTCGACGCCGCGTTCGACTGGCCGTTCGGCAGCCGCGCGAACCCGCTGCGGCACCTCGGCGCGCTCGGCTTCTATCTCTTCTGGATCCTCCTCGCGTCGGGGATCTATCTCTACTTCGCGTTCGACGCGACCGCGACCGGCGCTTACCGCTCGATCGACGGGCTCTCGCGGACCCCCGTCGGCGCACTCGCCCGCGGCCTGCATCGCTACGCCTCGGACGCGTTCGTCGTAGTGATCGCCCTGCACGTGCTCCGCGAATGGCTGCTCGGCCGGTTCACCGGCGCGCGCTGGTTCCCGTGGGTGACCGGCGTCGCCTTGATCGGGCTCGTCTACGCGTCGGGCATCGGCGGCTACTGGCTGGTGTGGGACTGCGCTCGCGCAGTTCAGCCTCACCGCCACCGCCGAGTGGCTCGACCGGCTGCCGCTCTTCGGCCTCACGCTGGTGCGCAACTTTCTCGACGCCGGCCAGATGAGCGACCGGTTCTATTCGCTCCTCCTCTTCCTGCACATCGGCATCCCGCTCGCGCTCCTCGCCGGTATGTGGCTGCACATCCAGCGCGTCGTGCGCGCCGACGTGACCCCGTCCCGCGCGCTCGCGCTCGGCACGCTCGCCACGCTCGCGGTGCTGTCGTTCGTCGACCCCGCCCTCAGCCAGGCGCCGGCCGACGTGGCGACGGCGCCGTCCCGGCTGCCGCTCGACTGGTGGCTGCTCTTCGTGCATCCGCTGATGTACCGGACGTCGCCGGCGGCGCTGTGGGTCGCGGTGGCGGGCTTCGCCGCGGTGACGCTTGCGCTGCCATGGCTCGTCCGCGCGCCGCGCCCGCCGGTGGCGCGCGTCAGCCCCGAAAACTGCAACGGCTGCGGGCGCTGCTTCGTCGACTGCCCGTTCGGCGCGGTCGTCATCGGGCCGCGGACCGACGCGAAGCGCGCGCCCGCCCAGGCGCGCGTGATCCCGGAGCTCTGCGTCGCCTGCGGGATCTGCGCCGGCGCGTGCCCGTCGTCGACGCCGTTCCGCTCGATCGCGGAGCTCGTGACCGGCATCGACATGCCGCAGCGGCCGCTCGCGGCGCTGCGCGACGAGCTCGAGCGCTCGCTCGCGGGCCTGAGCGGCGGTCCGCGCATCGTGGTGTTCGGCTGCGATCACGCGGTCGACGTGCAACGGTTCGCGCGCGCGGACACCGGGGCGGTGAGCCTGCTGTGCGCGGGCCAGCTGCCGCCGTCGTTCGTCGAGTACGCGCTGCGCGGCGGCGCGGACGGCGTGCTCGTCGCGGGCTGCGAGCGCGACGGCTGCCATTTCCGCCTCGGCGACGCGTGGACCGTCGAGCGGCTCGCGGGACGCCGCGAGCCGCACCTCCGCGCGAGCGTTCCGGCGGACAGGGTGCGCACCGCGTGGACGGCGAACCCATCCGAGCTCGAGCGCGAGCTCGAAGCGTTCCGCGCGTCGCTCGGCGCGCTGCAGGCGCGGCCGGCGCGCGGCCTGCCGCCGCGCCGGCTGCGGGGCGGACCGACCGAAGGGATGGTGACCCGATGAGAATGACCGCTGCCTTGCGACCCGTCCTCGATCTGCCGGCGCGGCTCGGCCTCGCTCGCGCGCCGGGGACGCGTACTACGCGCTCCCGGTGCCGCTCGCGGACGAGCGCCGGCCGCTCGCGGTCGCGTGGCTCGCGCTCGGGCTCGCGGCGCTCGTCGCCTCGGGCATCTTCTCGCTGCTGCTCGTCGCGGCGCGCACGCCGTTTCTCGCGCCGCTCTTCCCGGTCGCCGACTTCTTCCACGTCGCGCTCGTCGTGCACGTGGATCTCTCGGTGCTGGTGTGGTTCGCCGCCTGCGCCGGCCTCGTCTGGACGGTGAACGGCGAGCGGCGCCTCGAGTCGCTCGGCTGGGCGGCAATCGCGTTCGCGGCGGTCGGCACGGTGCTGATGAGCGCCGCGCCGTTCCTCGGTCGCGGCCAGCCGATCATGTCGAACTACGTGCCGGTGCTCGACGATCCGCTGTTTCTCGCCGGGCTGGTGGTGTTCGGCGTCGGCTTCGCCGGCGTCACGCTGCGCGCGCTCGCCGCGCCCGCCCGGGTCGGGCGCGCGCTCGACGGCGTCGACGCGCAGCGCTTCGGCCTCAACGCCGCCGCAGTGTCGGCAGCGATCGCGCTCGCCGCGTTCGCCTGGTCGTGGCTCGCGTTGCCCGACCGGCTCGGCGGCCAGCGCTACTACGAGCTCCTCTTCTGGGGCGGCGGGCACGTGCTGCAGTTCACCTGGACGCTGCTGATGCTCGTCGCGTGGCTCTGGCTAGCGACCCTTTCTGGCCTGCGGCTGCCGCTCAGCCCGCGCGTGACGGCGCTCCTCTTCGGTGTCGCGCTCGCCGCGGTGTTCGCAACGCCGGCGATCTATCTCGCCTGGCCGGTGACTTCGCTCGAGCACCGGCAGCTCCTCACCTGGCTGATGCGGTTCGGCGGCGGGCTCGCGATCCTGCCGCTGGGCGTCGCGCTCCTCGTCGGGCTCGTGCGCGCGGGACCGGCGAGCGAGGACGCGCGTCCGTTGCGCGCGGCGCTGTGGGCGTCGGCTGCGTTATTCGCGTCCGGGGGCGCGATCGGGTTCCTGATCCAGGGTAGCGACGTGCGCGTGCCGGCGCACTATCACGGCTCGATCGTCGGCGTGACGCTCGCGTTGATGGGCCTCGCCTACGCGCTCGTGCCGCGGCTCGGCTTCGGCCGGCCGTCGGCGAAGCTCGCGACGCTGCAGCCGCTCCTGTACGGCGGCGGCCAGCTGCTGCACATCATCGGGCTCGTATGGTCGGGCGGCTACGGCGTCCAGCGCAAGGTGGCGGGCAGCGCGCAGGTGCTGCGAACGACGGAGGAGGTGATCGGCATGGGCGTCATGGGAATCGGCGGGCTTATCGCCGTGATCGGCGGGGTGCTGTTCGTGGTCGTGATCGCGCGCGCCGTGTTGAGGAAGCGCTGAGATGGCGGGCGCGGTGTCTTCCGCTACGGCTGCGCCGGGCGCCGGACTGCGCGGCGCGGCGTGGCTCGCGTTGGCGCTGCTCGTCGTCGTCGTGTTCGGAGCTGCGTTCATCCGTTTCGCCCAAGGTGACGCGGCGCTCGAGAGTGCGGTCGACGCAGCGCGCTGGAGCTATCGCGTCGCCGCGATCGTCTTCATCCTCGTCATTGCCGGCGTCGCGGTGCTCGCGTGGGACGCGCTGCGGCCGGCGGCGCGCGTCGTGCTCGGCGCGCAGGTCGCGCTGGCCATCGCGCTCACGTTCCTCGGCCGGATCACCCCGTCGTCCGACCACCCGCTCGTCGCGTTCGGCAACCCGCTCGGGGGGCTCGCGCTGATCGGCCTGGCGTGGTGGATCGTGCTGGCGGCGTCGCCGCCGACGGCGCGAGCGCGCCCGCTCCTCGGCGGCGTGCTGACCGCGGCGGCGTTCGCCGCGATCGCGGCGCTCGTCGTCTGGACGCCGGGGCTCGTCGCGGGGCTGGCGGCGCAGCTCGCCGCGACCGCGGTCCTCGTCGCCGGCGTGACGCTACTGCATAGACGGGGCGATTGATGCCGGTCGTGATCGATGCGCGCGATCTCGAGCCGCCGGAGCCGTTCGAGCGGGTGATGGAGGCGCTGTGCGAGCTCCCGGCGGGCGGCGAGATCCTGCTGATCCTCAACCGCGAACCGTTCCCGCTCTATCGCGTGCTCGAGCGGAACGGCTACGCGTGGCGCACCAGGTCGTTCCCCGACGGGCGGTTCGAGATCCTGATCTCCGAGCGGGCCGGCAGCGCCGAGCCGCGCTAGTCGCCGTGGGCGCGCAGCCGCCCGAGGTCGACGATCCGCACCGTGCGGCCGCGCACCTGGATGAGCCCGGCCGTGGTGAGGTCGTGCAGGATGCGCGAGAAGTGCTCCTGCGTGAGGTTGAGCCGCGAGGCGATCACGCCCTTTGTCGTCGGCAGCGTGACGTCGGCCTCGCCGTCGGCGGGCAGCCCCTCGCCGCACCGGTGGAGCAGGAACCCTATCACGCGCTCGGTGCCCGAGCGCATCGAGTAGGCCTCGAGGTCGCCCATGAGTTGATGGAGCCGACGCGCGAGGCCGGCGATCATCCGCGCCGCGAAGTCGGGGTCGTGCCGGAGCTCGTCGAACACCGCGTCGCGCTCGACGTAGAGCAGCATCGAATCCGCGAGCGCCTGCGCGGTCACCACGTGCGGCCGGCGCATGAACATCACTGCCTCGCCGAAGCTCGAGCCGGGGCCGAGGATCTCGACCACCTTCTCGTCGCCGCCGGCCGAGATGAACGCGAGCTTGATCTGGCCGTAGATGATGATGTGGAAGCCGTGCACCTCGTCGCCGCGGTGGAACAGGATCTCGCTGCGTCCGGCACGCACCGGTCGCGTGTGCGTCGCCATGCGGTCGAGCTGCTCCGGGGCGAGCTCCCGGAAGAGCGGCAGATTCGCGAGAAAGGCGCGTGGGGACGGGGCGGTCGTCATGGCTCAAGGAGCAGCGGCAGCGGATTCTTCCGTAGCGCCACCGCGACGATGTACAGGAAGACGCATTGGGCGGCGACCCACGCGGCGATGCGCACCGGCTTCGTCGGCCCGCGGGTGATGGCTACCGTCCCGATGAGAATGTAGGCGAGGAGCGCCGCGAGCTTGGCGAGGATCCACGGCTGGAGCCCGACGAAGGTCGCGAGATAGACCCCCGCGACGAGCCGGATCGTGTCGTTCACGTGCCGCACGACGCGCACCCAGCGCGCCTTCAGCCGCGGCGAGTCGGCGATCATCCAAACGCCGCGCAGGAAGAACAGCGTCCAGCTCGTAATGACCGCGGCGACGTGGAGCTGTTTCACGGCTGCGTAGACCATTGCGCTAACTCCCGACGGGGGGCGAAGGGGCGTACCGGCACATCGGCGCTTCTTCCGGACGAGGCACGGACGCCAAGATAACCCGGGCATCCCGCGCGCACTTGATATTTCCCAAATCCCGGGCCGGACCGGTTCCGTTGAGGTAGATACCGGCGTCACGGGCCGGCGCGGCCGCGTCGGCGCGTGCACGACCTTTGATCTAGATCACAGAACGCTCCGGCGGCGGTGGCAATATGCGTCCACTCCTGGTGTTTGGCGGAACTGCCCGGGTTCGCGAGAACCGAAAGCGTTCCGCCGATTTTTCTTCTGGGAGACGAACGAGTACGACCGGACGCTTGGCGTGGCACTGCTCGCCTGGGCGGGCGCGATCGTGATCGTGGTTGGCAACCTCCAGTCCCGCGCGGTTCGTCGCGCTCACCGGGCCCCGCTAGCGGCACCGCCGCGCGGCCCGGTTTCCGGCACACGTACAATCGCCTCACTTCGCCAGCGCGACTGTGCCCGAACTCTACGGACTTGACGCCTATTCCCCCAAGGAGATCGCGGGGCGGGTAAACGATTTCTGCGTGATCAAGGCGCGGATGCCGCTGCTCACGGTGTCCATGCTCGGCGTGCTTGCTGGAGCATTCATCGGCCTGGGCGCGCTAATGTTCACGCTGGTCGCAAGCGACGCGACGCTCGGCTTCGCCGCGACGCGGGTGCTCGGCGGCCTCGCGTTCTCGCTAGGCCTGATCCTCGTCACAGTGGCCGGCGCCGAGCTGTTCACCGGCAACAACCTGCTGGCGATGGCGTGGGCAGACGGGTGCGTGAGCACGCGCCAGCTTTTCCGTAACTGGGTCGTGGTGTGCGCCACCAACTTCGTCGGCGCGGCGGGTCTCGCGGTGCTCGTTTGGCTCTCCGGACACCCGAGCCTGAACGGCGGCGCCGTCGGCGAGACGGCAATCAAGATCGCCACGGCGAAGGCCGGCCTCCCGTTGAGCGAGGCGTTCTTCCGCGGGGTGCTGTGCAATGTGCTCGTGTGCATGGCGGTGTGGATGGCGCTCGCGGGGAGGAGCGTCACCGACAAGGCAATCGCGATCGTCTTCCCGATCACCGCCTTCGTCGCCGCCGGCTTCGAGCACTCGATCGCGAACATGTACTTCTTCCCGCTCGCGATGCTGCTCGGCGGACCGGTCGACTGGGGCGACTTCGTGCGCAACATCGCGCCGGTGATCGCCGGGAACGTCGTTGGCGGAAGCGTGCTTGTCGCCCTCGTCTACTACGTGATTTACATCCGGACGGCGCGGGTGAGTCCGGTGCCCGAAGCCGAGCCGCGCGACACGCTTGATGCCGCAGCCGGGGCGCCCCGGCCAAAGGAAGCCCGTTCTCGGCCGCCGGTCGCGCGCGAGTGAAGCCCCTTACCGGAAGTCGGAGCGAAGCCGTGTGAGTCGGCGTGAGGACGGGCCGCCGCTCGACGAGCGGCGGCGCTCACCGAGCCAAGCAGCCACGACCGTCGGTCTAGGCATGGCCGCCGAAGAGGCGGAGCACGTGCGTTTCATCGATAAGTGGATGAGGCGCACCCCGGCCGCCGGAGACCGGCTGGGACCACGATCACGACCCCCCGCGGCACGTCGGCTGAGGCGCCGGGCGTGGACGTCCTGATGCCGCAGGGCTGGGCGCCGCCGATCGGATATGCGAACGGCGTCCCCACGTTGGCCCCGGCAAAGACGCCGGGGTGGCCCAAGGTAGAATCGACCGTCGTTCCGGCCAGGCACCCCATGTCCGTCGCCCCTTCAACGGCCGCGCTCAAGGCACAGATCCTCGCCGAGGCGCTGCCCTATATCCGCCGCTTCCACGGCAAGACGATCGTCGTGAAGTACGGCGGCAACGCGATGATCGAGGACGCGCTGCAGAAGGGCTTCGCGCATGACGTCGTGCTGCTCAAGCTCGTCGGCATGAACCCGGTCGTCGTGCACGGCGGCGGGCCGCAGATCGAGAGCGTGCTCGGCCGGCTCGGCAAGAAGGGCGAGTTCGTCCAGGGCATGCGCGTCACCGACGCCGAGACGATGGACGTGGTCGAGATGGTCCTCGGCGGGACGGTGAACAAGGAGATCGTCACCCTGATCAACCAGGCGGGCGGCAAGGCGGTCGGGCTGACCGGCAAGGACGGCGCGTTCATCCGGGCGAAGAAGATGCTGATGCCGAGCGATGCGAACCCGGGAGAGAAGCTCGACATCGGGCAGGTGGGCGAGATCGACTCGATCGACCCGGACGTGATCTCCTCGCTCGAGGAGAGCGGGTTCATCCCGGTCGTCGCGCCGATCGGCGTGGGCAGGAACGGCGAGTCCTACAACATCAACGCCGATCTCGTCGCCGGCAAGCTCGCCGAGGTGCTGAAGGCGGAGAAGCTGGTGCTTCTCACCAATACGCCCGGCGTGCTGGACAGCAGGGGCAAGCTCCTCACAGGGCTCACGCCGAGGAAGATCGACGAGCTCGTGGCCGAAGGCACGCTGTCGGGCGGCATGCTGCCGAAGATCGCCTCGGCGGTCGAAGCCGCGCGCAGCGGCGTGAAGAGCGTCCACATCATCGACGGCCGCGTCGAGCATGCGCTCCTGCTCGAGATTCTCACCGATGAGGGTGTCGGGACCCTCATCCGATCGCGCTAGGGGACGGGGCGCCGCTCGCGGTCGAGCAGGCCGTCGAGATAGCCTTCCCCGGCGTCGTAGATCGTCAGCACGCGCCGCCGCGGCGTGACGGTGAACGACACGTGGACCCACTCCTCGAACTCGAGGATCACGGTATCGAAGGGAATCGCGGAGCCGCGCAGCGCGCGCGCGATCGCGAGGGGTGCGCCGAATCCCGGACAGGTGAAGTCCGCCGCCAGGCCCTGCGAATGCTGCGAGTTGTGCGCACCGCCGACCGCCGCGTTGAGCGCCGGCGAACGATAGCCGCTCGAGATCTCGAGCGGGTGGCCGAGGAGCAGGCGGATCCGGTCGAGCCCGCGTGCGAGCAGGCGGAGGCTCGGGATCAGCTCGGGCGGCGGTGAGTTGTCGATGCCGCGCTCGTGCGCGGTGTCCGAGTCGGTGAGTCGGGCGAGCGTGTAGTAGCGCGAGAGGCGAGGGCTGCGGGCGCGTCTCTGCATGCGACGATTGTAGTGCGATGCTGACCTGGATCTTCGACCTCGACAACACGCTGCACGACGCAGCGCCGCACATCATGCCGCACATCAATCGCAGCATGACCGAGTACGTGCAGCGGCAGCTTGCGCTCGGCGAGTCAGAAGCCGCCGGGCTGCGCGAGCAGTATTGGCGGCGGTACGGGGCAACGCTGCTCGGGCTCATGCGTCACCACGAGACCGACCCGCACCACTTCCTGTGGCATACGCACCAGTTCCCCGAGCTTCGCCGGATGGTGGTGGCGGACCGTGCGGCGCTGCAGGCGCTGCGGAAGCTCCCTGGCCGGAAGCTCGTCTTCTCGAACGCGCCGGCGCATTACGCGCACGCCGTGCTCGATGTCCTGGGACTGACGACGTTCTTCGACGGGGTCTACACGATCGAGCACACGCGCTACCGGCCGAAGCCCGACCTGGCGGGGTTCAGATTGCTCATGCGCGCCGAGCGGGTGATCCCGGAGCGAGCGGTCATGGTGGACGACATGCTGGCGAACCTACGCGCCGCGCGGCGGCTCGGGATGGCGACGGTGTGGATCAGCCGGCAACCCCGCGCGCCGGGTTACGTCGACGCCCGGATCGCTTCGGTGCGTGAGTTGCCGCGGCGGGTCGCGCGGCTGCGCCGGGCGTACGGCATCGCGTAGGAGCCGGCGGGGAGCGTGCGCGCGAGGGGTTGGCAGGGGCGCCCGCGGTGGCTGGTATTCGGTAGCAAGCGCTCACCTGAGGCGTAGAATTCTCCTCCCCCTGCCGGAAGCGGTGGGGGGAGGGGAGAGCGCCATGGCGACAAGAACCGGCGAGCGCAAACTGCAGATCCTGCGGACCTTGGCAGAGATGCTGCAGGATCCGAAGGGCGAGAAGATCACGACCGCCGCGCTTGCCGCGAAGCTCGACGTTTCCGAGGCGGCGCTTTACCGGCATTTCGCCAGCAAAGCCCAGATGTACGAGGGCCTGATCGAATTCATCGAGGACAGCCTCTTCGGGCTGATCAACAAGATCACCGCCGAGGAGGAGAACGGCGCCAAGCAGCTGCACGCCATCCTCGCAATGCTGCTCGGCTTCGCGGAGAAGAATCCGGGGATGACCCGGGTGCTCATCGGCGATGCGCTGGTCAACGAAGACCCACGGCTGCAGGCGCGGATCAACCAGCTGCACGACAAGCTCGAGGCCACGCTCAAACAATGCCTGCGAGTCGCCGCCACCGCAGCGCCGGCCGGTGCCGAAGGCGGCGCCGAGGCTGCCGGGCCGCACGCAAACGCCCTGCTCTGCTACGTCATCGGGCGCTGGCATCAGTTCGCCAAGAGCGGCTTTAGGCGCAAGCCCGCCGAGGGCTTCGACCGGCAATGGCCGTTATTGGCCTAGCGCCGCGCGCAGACCGCGCAGGCGGGGTCGCGCTGTAGGCGGATCGACCGCCACTCCATCGCGAGCGCGTCGAGCAGCAGCAGCCGTCCGGCGAGCGGGTTGCCCGCGCCCGCGATCAGCTTCAGCGCTTCGGCTGCCTGCGTTGCGCCGATGATGCCGACCAGCGGTGCGAACACGCCCAGCACTGCGCAGCGCTCTTCCTCCGCCGGGGCATCCTCCGGGAACAGGCAGCTGTAGCAGGGACTCGCGCCGCTCCGGAGGTCGAAGACGCTGATCTGGCCGTCGAAGCGCACGCCCGCACCCGACACGAGCGGCTTCGCGTGCTTCACGCACGCGCGGTTGGCGGCGTGGCGCGTCGCGAAGTTGTCCGAGCAGTCGAGCACGACGTCGGCCTGCGCGACGAGCTCGTCCAGGCGCCCGGGTGCGAGCCGCTCCGCGAGCGCGACGACGCGCGCATCCGGGTTGAGCTTCAGCAGCGTGTCGCGGCCCGACGTCACTTTCGGCCGGCCGACAGCCGCGGTCGTGTGGAGAATCTGCCGCTGGAGATTGGTGAGATCGACCGCGTCGCCGTCCGCGAGCGTGATCGTGCCGATCCCGGCGGAGGCGAGGTAGAGCGCTGCCGGCGATCCGAGGCCGCCCGCGCCAATCACCAGCGCATGCGCCGCAAGCAGCTTCTCCTGTCCCTCGATGCCGATCTCGGGCAGCAGGATGTGGCGGGAGTAGCGGAGGAGCTGCTCGTCGTTCAATGCGGTTCCCGGAAAGCAAGAGGGCCGGTTCGAGCCGGCCCTCGTCAACGGGTTCACCGGCCTCAGTTCTTCTTCTCGCGCTTGGCGGGCTCGTCGGGCTTTTCGGCCTTCGCGATCACCGGCTGACCCTTCAGATGGTTCATCGCCTGCTGGAGCTGGAAGTCGTCCGGGCCACCCAGCTCGATCGGCTTGTCGTTCCTCGGGTCGGTCGCCGGCGCGGCCGGCTTCGCCTCGGACCTCTCCTTCTCCTTTTGCGCCTCGCTCTTGTCCCGGTCGTTAGCGAGGTGCTTGTCGAGGTCGGCCTCACGCAGCCGGCTTGCCGGGGAACCGGGCTCCTCGACCACGAAGTCCGGCGTGATGCCCTTCGCCTGGATCGACCGGCCGTGCGGCGTGTAGTAGCGCGCCGTCGTGAGCTTGATCGCGGTGTTGTTGCCGAGCGGCATGATGGTCTGCACCGAGCCCTTGCCGAAGGTCTGCGTGCCGATCACCGTGGCGCGCTGGTAGTCCTGCAGCGCGCCAGCCACGATCTCGGATGCCGATGCCGAGCCGGCATTCACCAGGACCACCATCGGCACCGTCTTGATCTGCGCGGGGAGGCTGCGGAGATAGTCGTCGCGCGTGCCGCGGAGGTAGTCCTCCGGGCTCGCGACGTACTTGCGCTTCGCATCCTCGGTGCGGCCGTCGGTCGAGACCACCGTCACCTTCGGCGGCAGAAACGCCGCGGAGATTCCGACCGCCCCGTTGAGGAGGCCGCCCGGGTCGTTGCGGAGGTCGAGCACTAGACCCTTGAGCGGGCCGTCCTTGTAGAGCGCGTTGATGTGCTTGACCAGGTTCTCGCCGGTGTGCTCCTGGAACTGCGCCACCCGCACGTAGCCGTAGCCCGGCTCGAGCATCTTCGACTTCACGCTCTGCACCCGGATGACGTCGCGCACGATCGTCACCTCGAACGGCTTCGACTCGCCCTTGCGCAGGATCGTGAGCCGGATCGAGCTCTTCGGCTTGCCGCGCATGCGCTTGACGGCATCGTTCAGGTTCATGCCCTTCACGGGCGTGTCGTCGAGTTTGATGATCAGGTCGCCCGGCTTGAGGCCGGCGCGGAACGCAGGCGTGTCCTCGATCGGTGACACGACCTTGACGAAGCCGTCCTCCATGCCGACCTCGATGCCGAGGCCGCCGAACTCCCCCTGGGTGCCGACCTGCAGCTCCTTGAACGCCTCCTGGTCGAGGTAGGCCGAATGCGGGTCGAGGCCGGTCAGCATGCCGTTGATAGCCTCGGTGATGAGCTTCTTGTCCTCGACGGTCTCGACGTAGTTCGCCTTGATCGATCCGAACACCTCGGCGAACGCGCGGAGCTCGTCCACGGGCAGCGGGAACTTGGCGGCCTCGCGTTGCGCGACCGCCGAGAAATTGAGCGACAGCATGACCCCTGCCAGCACTCCGGCCAGCACCAGGCCTGCCTGCTTGAACTTTGCTCCCATGTACGTCACTCCAAACGAGACTATCGCGACTGCAGCCACGGCATCGGGTCGAACGCCTTGCCCCGATGCCTCAGCTCAAAGTATAAACCCGAGGATTCGTTCCCGCCGCTCGCACCCACCGTGGCGACCACATCCCCGGCGTGAACTGCGTCACCCACCCGCTTCAATACGGCCTCGTTGTTGCCGTAGATGCTGAGGAAGTCGTCCCCATGGTCGACGATCAGCAGGTTGCCGTAGCCCCGCATCCAGTCCGCGAACACCACCCGGCCGCCCGCCACTGCCCGCACCCCGCCGCCTTCGGGCGCACGGAAGAAGACGCCCTTGGGCGAGCTCGCGGCCTGCTGTTGAGCGCCGAACCGGTCCGATAGTTCCCCTCGCACAGGCGGCCGGAGCCGCCCCTTGAGCGCGCCGAACGCGCCGGTCGTCGGCGCGCTCGGCGGTGAATCCGGGCGTGCGGCGCCGGGACGCACCGCCGGACGGGCCGCGCGGGCGATCGCTTCGACGAGCCGCGCGAGCCGGGCCTCGTTCCGCTGCGCCGTGGCGAGGTCGGCGCGCGCCTTGCGGACGCGGTCGGCGATGCGGGCCAGCACTTGCCGGCGCTCCCTCGCCTTCGCCCGCAGTGTATCGCGCTCGGCCCTGACACGGGCCTCCAGGGCCGCGAGCTCGGCGCTTTTCTCGCGCGCGCGGCCCTCGAGCGTCGCGAGTTGCGCGAGGTCGCGGCGGGCTTTGCCGATCACGTCGCTCTGCGCGCGCGTAAGATAGCTCTCGTATACGAGGCGCCGCGCGATCGCCTGTGGGTCGTCGCCGGAAAGGAGCGTCCGCAGGAGCCCCCCTTCACCCTCCGTGTAGCGCACGTAGAGCACCTGCGCGAGCGTGTTCTGGCGCACACCCGTTTCCGCGCGGAGGGCGGCCGCGTCGCCGGCAAGCTTCGCGGCCTCGTCGCGCATGCGGTTGCGTTCGATCGCGAGTTCGGCGAGCCGGCGGTTGGCCTCCGAAATCGCGGTCTCGGAGTCGGCGAGCTCGTCGGCGGCCTCGGCGTGCGCGCCGTCGGAGGCCGCGACCTCCTGCTTCAAACCGTCAATGCGGGTGCGCAGCTCGCGCAAGTCTTCCTCGCGCGGCTGCTGCGCGGCGACGCTGCCAGCCGCGACGAGCGTCGCGAGGGCAAGGCGCGCGGCCAAGCGACTCAAGGAACGGCTTCGCCTTGCGCGACCATCACGCGCACTCTCGCTTCCATCGCCGCGTGATCGCCCGGGTGGCAATGGCGGATCGGTCGCGGCGGCGCGTCGGGCTCGTGCACGAGCGAGCTCCGCGGGTCGGTGACCGTGAGCGGTAGCGGCGGCAGTTCGCAGCTCGGGCGCGAGGCCTGGCGTCGCCAAACCTGGTCGCCATCTCCGGTTTGCTGAGTCCCTCCAGTGCCTCATAGTGCCGCTCGTTCCGGCGCCACGAAGGGGCGACCGTGATCCACGCCACGGCCGTTTCCTGGAGCGCGAGCCCGAGCGCCTCGATCGGGCGCCGGAGGGTCGATGTGCGAGCGTGATGGAAGGCTACGCCGAGTTCCTTCATCGGCCGCGCTGCCTCGCCTGCTTCCTGCTCCGCCTGCGCCGTGAATACGACGTCGGTCCACCGTGAAGCGGTTCTCCCGGGTTCCGGACGCCTTGCGCCGTGGCTCAACGAGCTTGTGTACCGTCCGGGTACGGTTTTGCAGTGCAGCTAACCGATTCTATAATATGTGCCTTCGCTTCCGAGCATGATCGTCAAGTTCATCACCGAGAACATCTTCCTCATCGCCATCGCGTTCGTCAGCGGGGCGATGCTGGTGTGGCCGCTCGTGCGGCGGGGCACCGGCGGGCCGTCCGTGAACACGCTCGAGGCGACCATGCTGATGAACAAGAAGGACACGCTCGTGCTCGACGTGCGCGAGACGGCGGAGTTCGCCCAGGGCCACATCCTCAACGCCCGCAACATCCCGCTCAACGAGCTCGAGACGCGGGCGAAGGAGATCGAGCGGTTCAAGGACAAGCCGGTCATCGTCTCCTGCGCGACCGGCAACCGGGCGGGCGCGGCCGCGAGTCTGCTGCGCAAGCGGGGCTTTACGCAGGTGGTGAATCTCTCCGGCGGCATTGCGGCGTGGCGTCAGGCCGGCCTGCCGACGGAGAAGTGAGTGGTCAAGGTGCGGATGTATCAGGCGGACTGGTGCCCGTTCTGCCGCCGCGCCGAGGCGCTCCTGCGGCAAAAGGGCGTCATCGAGATCGAGATGATCGACGTCGTGCTCGACGTCAAGGGGCGCGCCGACCTGGAGGCGAGGACCGGGCGGCGCACGGTGCCGCAGATCTATATCGGCGACACGCACGTCGGCGGCTGCGACGAGCTCCACGCGCTCGAGCGCGCGGGCAAGCTCGATCCGCTGCTCGCGACGACCTGAATCACGGTGCTCGGCGGCTCGAGCACCCGAACCCTCTAGGAGTGCCATGAGCGACCAGCAGCAGCCCGTCTTCAGCATCGAGAAGATATACGTCAAGGACGCCTCGCTCGAGGTGCCGACGGCCCCGCAGGTGTTCCTCGAACCGGCGCAGCCGCAACTCGAGGTGCAGCTCGGCAACAGCGCGGCGCGCATCGGAGACGGACTCTACGAGGCCGTGGTGACCGTGACCGTGACGGCGAAGGCGGGCGACAAGACCTGCTTCCTCGTCGAGGCGGCGCAGGCCGGCATCTTCCAGATCCGGAACGTGCCGGACGCCGACCTCGACCCGATCCTCGGCATTGCCTGCGCGAACATCCTCTTCCCGTACGCCCGGGAAACGGTTGCGGACCTGATCGCGCGCGCCGGCTTTCCGCCGATCCATCTCGCGCCGGTGAACTTCGAGGCGATGTACGCCGCGCGCGCGCAGGCTCAGGCGGGGAGCGCCGAGCCGCGCGTCGAGATCGCGCACTGATGCGCACGGCGGTCCTCGCCTTCGCGCTGGCGTTGCCGGTCGCGGCGCATGCCGAGTTCCGGTCTATCGCCGAGGCCGCGGTCGTTCTTTACGATGCGCCCTCGGCCAAGGCGTCGAAGCTCTATGTCGCCGGGCGCAACCTCCCGGTCGAAGTGATCGCCACCGACGGCGCCTGGGTCAAGATCCGCGACCCGTTCGGCGGCCTGTCCTGGGTCGAAGGGAAGGCGCTCACGACGCGGCGCACGGTGTTCGTCGCTGTGCCGGTCGCCGACGTGCGCCAGCGGCCCGAGGTCGCCGCGCCGCTCGTATTCCAGGCGCAGGCCGGGGTCGTGCTCGACCTCGTCGAGCCCGGCCAGACCGGCTGGGCGCAGGTACGCCATCCCGACGGCGCGAGCGGGTTCGTGCGGATCGGGTCGGTCTGGGGCCTGTAGCCGACGCGGCCCGCGTCGTGAGGTTGACGATCCTAGGCGCGGGGGCGTGGGGCACGGCGCTCGCGATCGCCTTTAGCGAACGCCACGCCGTAACGCTCTGGGCGCGCGATCCGGCGCGGCGGGCCGAGCTGGCCGCGGACCGGTGCAGCCGCTATCTGCCCGAAGTGCCGTTGCCGCCCGGCGTCGCCGTGGCGGACACGGCGCGCGCAGCGATCGATGCGGCCGACGTCGTGCTCATCGCGACGCCGACGGCGGGCCTGCGCGGCGCGCTGGAGCTGGTGCGCGACGCCGGCGAGCGGCGGCCGGTCGTCTGGGTGTGCAAGGGCTTCGAGCAGGCGAGCGCGAAGCTGCCTCACCAGGTCGTCGCCGAGACGCTGGCCCCGGACGCGCCGTGCGGAGCGCTCTCGGGGCCGAGCTTCGCGCTCGAGGTAGCGCGCGGCCTGCCGACCGCGCTCACGCTTGCGGCCGCCGACGCCGCGCTCGCGCAGATGCTCGCCCGCGAGCTGCATCAACGGCGCCTGCGCGTGTATTTCTCCGACGACGTCCCCGGGGTGGAGGTGGGCGGGGCCGTCAAGAACGTGATGGCGATCGCAACCGGTATTGCGGACGGGCTCGGCCTTGGCCAGAACGCCCGCGCCGCGCTGGTGACGCGCGGCCTGGCCGAAGTCATGCGGCTCGGCGTCGCGCTCGGCGGCCGTCCCGAGACTTTCATGGGGCTCGCGGGCGCGGGCGACCTGATCCTCACCTGCACCGGCGATCTCTCGCGGAACCGCCGCGTCGGCCTCGCGCTGGGGCGCGGGGAGCGTCTCGACGCGATCCTCGCGCACCTCGGCCATGTCGCCGAGGGCGTTTACACCGCGCGCGAAGTCGATCGCCTCGCGCGCGAGCGCGCGATCGACATGCCCATCACGCGCGAAGTCTGCGCGGTGCTGTTCGAAGGCCGCGCGCCGGCACAGGCCGTCGAGCAGCTCCTCGGCCGCGATCCCCGCAGCGAGAGCTAGCGGGACCCGGGCGTGCTCAGTCCTCGTACTTGAACGAGAGCTGCACGCGGACGCGGAAGGCGACGACCTTCCCGCTCTCGACCTTCATGTCCATCTTCGTGACCTCGGCGATCCGCAGGTCCCGAAGCGACTTGGAGGCGGTGCCGACGGCGCTCTTGGCCGCGTCCTCCCACGAGTCGCTGCTCGTGCCGATGACGTCGATCACGCGATAGACGCCTTCGCCGCCCTTCTTCTTGGCCATGATTTTCCTCCTTAGGAGCTGGTTGGTAGGGAATGCCAGGCGCGAGCCCGCGGAAATCATGATACCCGCCTTCCGGTCGGCACGGCGCCGGGGAACCCGAGCTGCCGCCAGGCCTCGTACACGACGACTGCAACCGCGTTGCCGAGATTCAGGCTGCGACTGCCCGCGACCATCGGCAGCCGCAGTCGCTGCGCCGGCAAAATCGTGTCGAGCACTGTGTCCGGCAACCCGCGCGTTTCCGGCCCGAAGACCAAGACGTCGTCGGCAGCGAAGCGGGTCTCGGCGTAGCTCGCCGCCGCCCGGGTCGAGAAAGCAAAGAGCCGCCGGCCCTCGAACCGCGCGACCGCTTTCTCCCAGCCGCCGTGAACCGTCGCCGACCGGATGTCGTCGTAATCGAGACCGGCGCGGGCGAGCGCGCGATCGGTGAGCTGAAACCCGAGCGGCTGCACGAGATGCAGCCGACAGCCGGTATTCGCACACAAGCGCAGCACGTTGCCGGTGTTCGGGGGAATCTCGGGCTGGTAGAGGACGAGGTCAAACACGCGGCCAGGTCCGGGCGACGACCCAGTTCTCGACGCGGGCGGCGCCGGCGCGCTTCATCGTCCGCGCCAGCTCCTCGAGGCTGGCACCGGTCGTCATGACGTCGTCGATCACCGCGAGCGCGCACCCACCGACGCCGGCGTCGCATTCGAATGCGCCGCGGATGTTCGCCGCGCGCTCGTCGTGCGGCAGATCGGTCTGCGGCGCGGTGTCGCGCACGCGGCGCGCAAGGTCCGGGGCGAGTCTGAGACCGGCGTGCCGCGCGACGTGACGCGCGATTTCGAGCGCCTGGTTGAAGCCGCGCTTCGCGAGCCGCGCGCGGCCGAGCGGCATCGGCACGAGCGCATCGATGCGCCGTCCACCTGCCTGGCCGGCGAGCCCGGCGCCGAGGAGCTCCGCGAGCGCGAGCCGTCGCCCGAACTTGAGGGCGAGCACCAGTCGGTCGACCGGGAACTCGTAGCGCCATGCCGCAACCGTCGCATCGAAGTGCGGCGGGCGGGTCGCGCACGCACCGCACACCGCGTCGCCCGGACTCGGGCCCGCGCACCGCGGGCAGGCGCCCGCGACGCGCGGGAGATCCGCCGCGCACGCACCGCACAGGAGCCCGTCCCCGCTCGGAGCGGCGCACAGCACGCAGTCCTGCCCGAGGATCGACCGCGCGATGGTTGAAGGGAGATCGCTCCAGCCGAACACCATGCGCCGAGCCTAATCACGCGGTCGAAGGCGGTCAATGCGCGTGCGCTACACTCAGCGGCCACGGGATGCCGATCATGACCTTCCTCCCGCAGGCGACCGGTGTCGCCGCAGCGTGAGCGGCGACAACGACTGGCTCGATCGCGCCGCGGCGCGGCGCTGGTTCGAGCGCGTCGCCGCCGGCGCCGAGGATCCGGTCGCCCGCGAGATCGAGCGCCGCATGGCGTCTCGGTTCGACCTCGTGAAGCACACCCCCCGGCGGATCCTCGATGCCGGATGCGGCACGGGCGCGAGCGTCGCGCCCCTTCGCGCGCGCTATCCCGGGGCAGAGATCGTGTTCGCCGACTTTGCAGGCGGACCGGTCGCGCGCGCGCGCGGCGTCCCGTCGCTCGCGGGGCGGCTGCGCGTGGCGCTCGGCGCCGCGCGTGAGCGGTTCGTCTGCGCCGACATGGACGCGCTGCCGTTCGCGAGCGGCTCGTGCGGGATGCTGTGGTCGAACCTCGCGCTCGCCTGGTCGACGGATCCCGCAGCGACCTTCGCGGAGTGGCACCGTGTCCTCGAGGTCGGCGGGCTGCTGATGTTCACGACCTACGGGCCGGACACGCTGAAGGAGCTGCGCGCGGCCTTCGCGGCTGTGGGACGAGGCGCCCCACGTGCATCCTTTCGTGGACATGCACGACCTCGGGGACGCGCTCGTCGCGAGCGGGTTTGCCGATCCGGTCATGGACATGGACCTCCTGACGGTCACCTACGCGGGCGTCGAAGACCTTTTCCGCGATCTGCGTGCGACCGGACAACGGAACGCGCATCAGCGCCGGCGGCGTACGCTCACCGGACGCGGCCGCTGGGAGCGCGTACACGCCGCCGCTGCGGCGTCCGCGCGCGACGGCCGCGTGCCCGCGACCTTCGAGATCGTCTACGGTCACGCGTGGAAGGCGGCCCCGCGCAAGCTCGCCGACGGCCGCGCGATAATCCGCGTTGACGCGCGGCGGAGCCGAAAAGCCGATTGATTCTGCGCCGTTACGCAGCGTCCCGGCTTGCTGGTCGGGGGTGCCGTGTGCTACCTTACCCCGCCCTGACGCGCTCACCGCGCGGCGAGTGGCGTGGACGACGCGCGCAACGACATCCATCCCGTGACGGACCCCGGCTTCAGCCTCACGGTGAAGCGGAACTGCTCGATCTCGCCGCAGGCGCTCGCGGCGCTGCTCGCGCTGATGGCCGCTTTCGCGTTCGCCGTCGGCATCGCGTTCGCGTTTTACGGGGCGTGGCCGATCCTCCCGTTCGCCGGCCTCGAGATCGCGGCGCTCGCCGCGGCGTTCTACCTGAACGGGCGGCATGCGGCGGACTATGAGCGCATCGCGCTCGAAGAGGGGCTGCTGGTGGTCGAGGTTCGCGACTGCGAGCGCGTAGCGACCCACCGCTTCGACCTGCACCGGGTGCAGCTCGACGTGAGCGAGCGGCGACGTGACGTGCGCGTCGCGCTGCGCTCGCAGGGAAGCGAGCTCGAGATCGGGCGCCACCTGGATGCGCCCGGGCGCGAGCGGCTGGCGGCGGAGGTGCGTGGCCGCCTCGCGCGGGCGAGATCGACGGGGACTGAGCTTCAGACGGGGAGCCGATGAGAACGATGTCGAGACTGGTCGCCGGGGCGGCGGGGCTGTCGCTAGCCGTCCACACGGGCGTCGCCACCGCGGCGGACACCGCCAGGCACAACTTCCCGACGCCGGTCACGCCGATGGCGCGCGAGATCTACGACCTGCATCTGCTGATGCTGGCGATCTGCGCCGTGATCTTCGTGATCGTGTTCTCGGTGATGTTCTATTCGATCTACGCACACCGGAAGTCGATCGGCCACAAGGCGGTTCCGTTTCACGAGAACACCACCGTCGAGATCATCTGGACGATCATCCCGTTCTTCATCCTGATCGGCATGGCCTGGCCGGCGACCAAGACCGTCCTGGCGATCAAGGACACGTCCAACCCCGACCTCACCATCAAGGTCACCGGCTACCAATGGAAGTGGGGCTATGACTACCTCATGGGAGAGGGCGAGGGGATTACGCTCTACTCCAACCTCGCGACGCCCTCCGAGCAGGTCTACAACCGTCAGCAGAAGGGCGAGAACTACCTCCTCGAGGTCGACCAGCACCTGGTGGTGCCGGCCGGCAAGCGGGTCCGCGTGCTGCTGACCGCGGGCGACGTTATCCACGCCTGGTGGGTGCCGGCGCTGGGCGTAAAGCAGGACGCGATCCCGGGGTTCGTGCGCGACACCTGGTTCAAGGCCGAGAAGGAGGGCATCTACCGTGGCCAGTGCGCCGAGCTCTGCGGCAAGGACCACGGCTTCATGCCGATCGTCGTCGAAGTGGTGTCGCCGGAAAAGTACGCGGCGTGGGTCGGCGACCAGAAGAAGAAGCTGGCGGCAGCCGCCGACGATCCCGCCAAGACCTGGGATCTTGCGGCGCTGAGCGCACGCGGGGAGAAGGTATACGCCGCGAACTGCGTCGCGTGTCACCAGGCGAACGGCATGGGCGTCCCGAACGCCTTCCCGGCGCTCGCGGGTTCGAAGATGGTGAACGGGCCGAAAGGCGAGCAGATCGCGATGGTCCTGAACGGCAAGCAGGGCACTGCGATGCAGGGGTTCAAGCAGCTCTCGGACACCGACATCGCCGCCGTCATCACGTATACGCGGAATGCCTGGACCAACAAGGCGGCCGAGAGCCTCGTCCAGCCGGCCGACGTCAAGTCGGCCCGCAAGTAGACGGTCAAAGTTAGCGGCTTAGAGTCACGGATCCGGATGTAGGAGCATCGCCAATGAGCGCAGTCATCGACGACCACGGCCACCACGACGATCACGCGCACCACCCGGGCGGGATGATGCGGTGGGTCTCGACCACCAACCACAAGGACATCGGCACGCTGTACCTCTGGTTCAGCGGCATCATGTTCCTTGTCGGCGGCGTGCTCGCCCTCGGCATCCGCGCCGAGCTGTTCGCGCCGGGGCTGCAGGTGTGGAACCCCGAGTTCTTCAACCAGCTCACCACGATGCACGGCGTCATCATGGTGTTCGGCGCGATCATGCCGGCATTCGTGGGATTCGCGAACTGGCAGGTGCCGATGATGATCGGCGCGCCGGACATGGCGTTCGGGCGGCTCAACAACTGGAGCTTCTGGCTGCTACCGTTTGCCGCGTTGCTCCTGGTGATTTCGTTCTTCGTGCCCGGTGGCGCGACCGGCGCCGGCTGGACGCTCTATGCGCCGCTCACGGTGCAGATGGGACCGGGCATGGACCTCGCGATCTTCGCGCTTCACATCATGGGAGCGGCCTCGATCATGGGGTCGATCAACATCATCACCACGATCCTCAACATGCGCGCGCCCGGCATGACGCTGATGAAGATGCCGCTGTTCGTGTGGACGTGGCTGATCACCGGGTACCTCCTGATCGCGGTGATGCCGGTCCTCGCCGGCGCGATCACGATGACGCTTACCGACCGGCACTTCGGCACGTCGTTCTTCAACGCCGCTGGCGGTGGCGACCCGGTGATGTACCAACACATCTTCTGGTTCTTCGGGCACCCCGAGGTGTACATCATGATCCTGCCGGCGTTCGGGATCGTCTCGGCGATCATCCCGGCGTTCGCGCGGAAGCCGCTCTTCGGCTACTCGTCGATGGTGTACGCGACGACGTCGATCGCGATCCTGTCGTTCATCGTGTGGGCGCACCACATGTTCACTGTCGGCATGCCGGCGGCAGGGTTGCTGTTCTTCATGTACGCGACGGTGCTGATCGCGGTGCCGACCGGCGTGAAGGTCTTCAACTGGCTCGCCACGATGTGGAAGGGCTCGATGACCTTCGAGACGCCGATGCTGTTCGCGATCGGGTTCCTGTTCGTGTTCACGATGGGCGGATTCACCGGGCTGATTCTCGCGATCACGCCGGTCGACATCCAGCTCCAGGACACCTACTACGTGGTCGCGCACTTCCACTACGTGCTGGTCGCAGGCTCGCTCTACGCGATCTTCGGCGGCGTGTATTTCTGGCTGCCGAAGTGGACCGGGCGGATGTACGACGAGACGCTCGGCAAGTGGCATTTCTGGCTGAGCCTGATCTTCTTCAATGTCACGTTCTTCCCGATGCACTTCCTCGGCCTCGCGGGGATGCCGCGGCGGATCCCGGACTACGCGTTGCAGTTCGCCGACTACAACCTGCTCGCCTCCATCGGCGCGTTCGGCTTCGGCCTCTCGCAGATCATCTTCTTCTGGGCCGTCTTCAAGTGCACCGTGCTCGCGCGCGGCGAGAAGGCCCCGGCGAATCCGTGGGAGGGCGCCGACACGCTCGAGTGGACGCACCTGCCGTCCCCGGCGCCGTACCACAGCTTCGAGACCCCGCCGGCGGTCCGCTAGAGGGCCGATGGCGCTCTCGGACAAGGCGAAGACCGCGCTCGTGCTCGCGTCGATCGTCGCGATCTTCTTCTTTGGCATCATGCTGAAATACTGGGTTCTGCGATGAGCGCCGCAGTCGACCGAGCGGCGGCGGCGAACCGCCGGCTGTTGAGGAAGCTCCTGGTCGTCGCCGTCGGGATGTTCGGCTTCGGCTTCGCGCTGGTGCCGTTCTACGAGAAGATCTGCGAGGTCGCCGGCGTCCGGAACGTGCTCCGACCCGATGCGCCGCCCTCGAACACGCAGGTCGACACCGCGCGCACGGTCACGATCGAGTTCGATTCGAACACCCACGACATCGCGTGGAACTTCAAGCCGGTCGCGCGCAGCGTGACGATCCACCCCGGCGAGCTCGCGACGATCATGTACGAGGTGCGCAACGCGCTCGACCGGCCGGTCACCGGCCAGGCGGTGCCAAGCTACGGGCCGCAGCATGCGGCGCAGTACTTCAAGAAGATGGAATGCTTCTGCTTCCGGCAGCAGACGCTCGCGCCGGGCGAGGTGCGGCAGATGCCGGTCGTGTTCGTCGTCGACCCGGCGCTGCCGCCGGACGTCAACACCATCACGTTGTCGTACACGTTCTTCGAAGTCGCCGGAACGTCGGGCAAGCGGAGCTGAGCGGGGCGATGGAGACCGCGGCCGTGGGCGAGACGCCGAGGAAGGCCGGGCCGCTGCAGGTCGCGAAGGCGGTGTTCTGGTCGTTCTTCGGCATCCGCAGGCGCGCCGAGCATGAGGCCGACCTGGGGCGGCTGACGCCGGCGCAGGTGATCGTCGCCGGGCTGATCGGCGCGGTGCTCTTCATCGCAACGCTGGTGCTGATCGTGCGGCTCGTGATCAGCCAGGCTGCAGGCTAGAGAGGGAAGGGAGAGGGACATGGGTCTGGCAAAAACCGACCACTACTTCGTGCCGCAGCCGTCGAGCTGGCCGGTCGTGGGGTCGATCGCGCTGTTCCTGATGGCGACCGGCGCTGCGACCTGGTTCAACGGCGCGCCGTGGGGCAAGTGGGTCGTGCTCGCCGGCTTCCTGGTGCTCGTCTACATGATGTTCGGCTGGTTCGGTAAGGTGATCCACGAATCGGAGGGCGGCCGCTACAACGCACAGGTCGACGTGTCCTTCCGCTGGGGGATGGGCTGGTTCATCTTCTCCGAGGTGATGTTCTTCGCGGCGTTCTTCGGCGCGCTCTTCTACGCGCGCGTGCTCTCCGTGCCGTGGCTCGGCGATCTCGAGCACAAGCTGCTGTGGCCCGACTTTTCGGCGCAATGGCCGAGCGCCGGCCCGAACGCGGCCGATCCGTTCACGCCGATGGGCGCGTGGGGGATCCCGGCGCTGAACACGCTGCTGCTGCTCTCGTCCGGCGTGACGGTCACCTGGGCGCACTGGGCGCTCAAGGCGAACAAACGCGGCCAGCTGATCCTCGGCCTCGTCCTCGACGATCCTGCTGGGCGTCATGTTCCTCGGCTTCCAGGCGTACGAGTACATCCACGCCTACAGCGACCTCAACCTGAGGCTCACGTCGGGGATCTACGGCTCGACGTTCTTCATGCTTACCGGCTTCCACGGCTTCCACGTGACGGTGGGCGCGATCATGCTGACGGTGATCCTCGCCCGCTGCATCGCCGGCCACTTCAAGCCCGACCACCACTTCGCCTTCGAGGCGGTGTCCTGGTACTGGCATTTCGTGGACGTGGTGTGGCTCCTGCTGTTCGTGCTGGTGTACTGGCTCTGAGGTGTGCCGCCGCCGGCGCGAAAGAACAACGAGGAGGAGGGGCACCCCGCTCGGGGTGCATTTGGGGACGCCGCACCAGCGGACTGGTGCGGCGTATTTTTTTTGGATGGACCGGCGGGCGCGCACGGAACCCTGCGCCGGCCTGCCAACGGCTCTTTCGCAAGGCTTCCCGTCATCTCGGGTGCGAGCGCGGAGGTGCCGCTAGGTGAGTTTCCCGGTGATGAAACCCAGCTTGTAGCCGATGATCAGCAGTAGAAACAACCCGATCGAGAGCGCGACGCGGATCGCGAGCATCTTGACCGTGTTCGTCGACCGGCCCTTGTCGCGGATCAGGTAATAGAGCGCCGATCCGAGGGAGAACAGGATCAGGCCGATCAGGATAAAGACCAGGATGCGCATGAGGGCAGCGCGGCACGGGCGCTTCCAGTCTAGCCGAGGAGCCGCGCACTCGCCAGGCGCGGGATGCTGGTGAGCGCCCGCCGGCGGTTCCGGCCGAGCCTGCTGATGACCGTGGCGACGGTAGCATTCTGCGCGCTGACGGTCGCGCTCGGGCTCTGGCAGACGCGACGCGCGGCTGAGAAGGAGTCGCTCCAGACGGTGCTCGATTCGCATGCCGCCGAGCCGCGGCTCACGCTGTCCCCGGCGCCGCCCGGGCCCGACGCGATCGCGCTTCGTCGTGTCTCGGCGCGGGGCGAGTATGTCGAGCGTTTCGGCATCCTTCTCGACAACAAGGTGCGTCGCGGGCGGGTGGGGTACGAGGTCCTGACACCGCTCCGCATCGCCGGCGGCAACGTCCACGTGCTCGTGAACCGCGGCTGGGTCGCGGCTGGGCGGACGCGCGACGACGTGCCGAGGGTTCCGCCGCCGAGCGGGCCACAGTCCGTCGAGGGCATCGCGCTCGTGCCGAGCACGCGCATCTACGAGCTCGGCACCGACACGCCGCGCAACGCGGTCTGGCAGCACCTCGTGCTGGACCGTTACCGCGCGTGGTCGGGGCTCGAGCTCGCACCGTTCCTCATCCAGCAGACGAATGATGCCGGCGACGGTCTCGTCCGCGAATGGGACCGGCCCGACGCCGGCGCCGACCGGCACCGCAGCTACGCGCTGCAGTGGTTCTCGCTCGCTGCCCTCGCAGCCGTGCTCTATGTCGTCCTCAATCTCAAGGGACCCAGGGCAGCCTGAGGCCGGCCGCCAGCGCCGCGGGCGGTTAGTGGTGCTCGCGATTCTCGCGGTGTGTGCATTCCCCCTCGTCGCGGCGCTGATTGCCTACTTCCTCTTTCCGCCGGCCGGACGCACCAACTACGGCGAGCTGGTCGAGCCGAAGCCGCTGCCGCCGGTGCGTCTCGAGCGGCTCGACGGACGCGAGTTCGCGCTCGCCGACCTCAAGGGGAAGTGGGTGATGCTCCACGTGGATGCGGCCGAGTGCGGGCAACGGTGCCAGGCGAAGCTCTTCAGCATGCGGCAGTCGCGGCTCGCGCAGGGAGACAGCGCGGACCGCATCGAGCGCGTGTGGCTCGTCGCCGGCAGCGGCGCGCCGCCCGCGGAACTCGCGCGACTCTACGAGGGCGCCGTCGTCGCGCGCGCCGCGCCCGGGCTCGTCGCCGCGCTGCCCGGCGCGGAGGCGCGCGAGCACATCTATCTCGTCGACCCGCGCGGGAATCTCATGCTGCGCTTTCCGAAGGACGCCGATCCGAAGCGGATGATCAAGGACCTGCAGCGGCTCCTGAAGTACTCGGGCATCGGCTGATCAGGGAGGTGTACCGCACCCTCGTCCTCGCCGCGGCGGTCACGCGCGTCCAGTTCGCGCTCCGCCTGCTGGACGTCGCGCTGCCGTTCCGCTCACGACATCGGCGTCGCCGCGGCTCTGGTGGAGATCGTCGTGATAGACTTCCGCGGTCCGTGCGTCGGCTGCACCGGCGCTCTTCCGATGACCGTCACCGCGTTCAGCGCCACCACGCACCGCCTGCGTCAGTTCGTCGAGCTGACAAAGCCGCGCGTGGTGTTGTTGATCGTCTTCTGCGCCGTTATCGGCATGTTCCTGGCGGTGCCCGCGGGGCGCTGGATCGCGCTCGATCTGCTGCTCGCGGCGACGGCTGGCATTGCGCTCGTCGCCGGCGCCGCAGCTGCGGTCAACTGCCTGGTCGAGCAGAAGATCGATGCGGTGATGGCACGCACTCGCGCGCGGCCGCTGCCCCGGGGGGAGGTGTCATCGCTGCAGACCCTCCTGTTCGCCGGCGCTGTCGGTGGCGCCGGGCTCTGGCTGCTCTACAGCTTCGTGAACCCGCTCACCATGTGGCTCACATTCGGCACGTTCGTGGGCTACGCGGTCGTCTATACGGTGGTGCTCAAGCCGCTTACGCCGCAGAACATCGTGATCGGCGGTGCTTCGGGCGCCATGCCGCCGGTGCTCGGGTGGGCGGCGGTCACCGGCGAGGCTGCGCCGGAGGCGCTGCTGCTCTTCCTGATCATCTTCGCGTGGACCCCGCCGCACTTCTGGTCGCTCGCGCTGTATCGGGCCGAGGAGTACGCGCGGGCCGGACTGCCGATGCTGCCGGTAACGCACGGGCGCAAGTTCACCCAGCTCCACGTGCTGCTCTACACGCTGATCCTCGCCGCCGCTAGCGTCATGCCGTTCGTCTACGGGATGAGCGGCTGGCTCTATCTCGCCGCCGCGGCGGTGCTCGGCGGCATCTTCATCGCCTATGCGGTTCGCATCTATGTGGATTACAGCGACGCCCTCGCGCGGCGGACCTTCCGCTACTCGATCGTCTACCTCGCAGCGCTGTTCGCCGCGTTGCTGGTCGACCACTACCTCTAGGCGGGGGGGAACGCTTCAAGGGGCGTCGCCGTCCCCTTCGCGATCGAGCGCAGTCCGCCGCCGCGTGAGCGGCGTTCTGGCGAGGTGGACGTTCGCCCTCCTGGCCGCGGCATCGCTAGCGGCGTGCGAGCCCGGCAAGCCGTCGTTCAGGAGCCTGGACGTCACCGGGGCGGAGTTCGGGCGCTGGCTCAGCCTGACCGATCACACCGGGAAGCCGCGCACGCTGGCCGACTTCAAGGGCAAGGTCGTGGTGGTGTTTTTCGGCTTTACGCAATGCCCGGACGTGTGCCCGACGACGCTGCTCGAAATGAAGGCGGTGAAGGAAGCGCTGGGCAAGGACGGCGAGCGCATCCAGGTGCTCTTCGTCACCGTCGATCCGGAGCGCGACACGGCGGAGCTGCTCGGGAAGTACGTCCCGGCGTTCGACCCGAGCTTCATCGGGCTCTACGGCGACGCCGAGGCGACCGCGCGCACCGCCAAGGAGTTCAAGGTCTACTACAGGAAGGTGCCCGGCTCGAGTCCGGGCAGCTACTCCGTGGACCACACCGCGGCGATGTTCGTTTACGACCCCTCCGGAAGGCTGCGCCTCTTCGCGAAGCACGCGCAGGGCGCGGACGCGCTCGCGCACGACATCAAGCTGTTGCTCGACCGGGCCGGATGAGCCGCTTCCTGTCCCGAGACCTCCCGGGTGAGAGGGCGGGAGCGAGGGGGAGCGGTGCTGCGCGAGGCACGCGATCCTGCGAAAACGCCCGGCGGATGCCGGGCGTTGGTAGGGTGTGGCCTTATTGGTCAGCGTGCATCGGCTCCGATCACCCCGCGCATCTTCTGCATCGCCTTCGCCTCGATCTGCCGGATGCGCTCGGCGGAGACCTTGAACTCGGCGGCGAGGTCGTGCAGCGTGGCCGGTTCCTTCTCGCGCAGCCAGCGCGCCTCTATGATGCGACGGCTGCGGGGATCGAGCGACGCGAGGGCGTTCGCCAGCCCGCCGGCGCGCAGCCGCTCGCTTTCCGCGGCTTCCACCAAACCCGAAGGCTCTGCCTGAGGGTCGGCGATATACGCGATCGGTGCGTAGGTGTCCTCGTCGTCGTCGACCGCTGGCTCGAGCGCCAGCTCCTGGCCCGAGAGCCGCATCTCCATCTCGGCGACCTCCTCGGGCTTGACGTTGAGCGTATTGGCGATGTCGCGGATCTGGTCTCGCGAAAGCGGGTCAAGGCTCGGCTTCATGCTGCGCAGATTGAAGAAGAGCTTGCGCTGGGCCTTGGTGGTCGCGATCCGGACCAGGCGCCAGTTGCGCAGGATGAACTCGTGCATCTCGGCCTTGATCCAATGGATCGCGAACGACACCAGCCGGACGCCGCGCTCGGGGTCGAAGCGCTTGACCGCCTTCATCAGGCCGATGTTGCCCTCTTGGATGAGGTCGCCATGGGGCAGACCGTAGCCAAGGTAACCGCGGGCGATGGCCACCACTACGCGCAGGTGCGAGAGCACGAGCCGGCGCGCGGCGTCCAGGTCTTCCTCGTCGCGAAGCTTGCGGGCGAGCCGCACCTCTTCTTCCGCACTGAGGAGCGGGAAGCGATTCACCGTCTGGACGTAGTGGTCTAGGCTCCCGACGGCCGAGGGGACAGGCAGCGCGAAGGCTTGAGTCATATCGTTGAACCTCCTGACGAGTTAGTTTAGCACTCCTCGCGTTAGAGTGCTAAATCCCTGACTGGTTCGCTCAGCTTTTGGCAAGTCGGCAACAAGGCCTCTCCCGAATCCACTACCGGGGCAGCAGGGTTGATAAGTGTCTGCTCACTGACAAATAGGCTCCAGCCCAGCCCAAGGCACCCGCGAATCCGAGACACACCAGCAGATCTTTGAGCGAAGGCAGCTTGAGCTGGAAGTCCGCCCCGTAGGTCGCGGCGAGCCGGGCGACCTCGCCGTTCAGGATCTTAACGCTCACCGCGACCAGGCCGAGCGCGAGGAGCCCGCCCGCCAGCCCGATCACAGTGCCCTGCCAGACGAAGGGGCGGCGGACGTAGCTGGCCGTCGCCCCGACGAGACGGCTCACCTCGATCTCGGCGTGCTGGGTAAGGATCTGGAGGCGTACGGTGTTGAACGTCACCGCGATCATCCCGGCCGCGAGCAGCCCGGCCAGGATTGCCACGCCCGCGGCGCCGAGCCGCAGGAGGGCATCGAGCCGCTGCAGCCATAGTACGTCCACCTGGACCAGTACCACCTTGGGGAGCTTGCGCACCTCGCCCGCGAGGCGCTCTGCGGCAGGAGCGTCGCCGGGTGCGAGATCGACGATGACCGCATCGGGCAGCGGGTTCGAGCCGAGCATCGAGGCGATCTCCCGCGTACCGTCGGCCCGCTTCAAGTCGGCGAGCGCCTGGTCCTTCGCCACGAAGCGGCTCTTGCGCACGCCCGGCGCGTTCGCCACGACTGCCTCGACCCGGGCGGCATCGGCGCGCACCGCGTCGTGGGCCATGAACACCGCCAGCTGCGGATGGCCCGCTGCATGCCCGGCTAGGCGCTCGGCGTTCGCGAGCATGACCCACGCGCCCAGCGGGAGCGCGAGAGCCACCCCGATCGCGAGGACGTTGAGCGCGGTCGCGCCGGGGGTCCGCAAAAGCCGGCGGAGCGTCTGGGCGAGGCTCTGGCCGTGATGGCGCAGCCAGGCTCTCATTGGGCAAGGACGCGCCCGTGGTCGAGGCGCACCTCGCGCGTCCCGAACCGCTCGACCAGCGCTGCATCGTGCGTCGCCACCAGCACCGTGACGCCGACCTGGTTAAACGCGCGGAAGATCGCCATGACCTCGCCGGCGGCCGCGCTGTCGAGGTTCGCCGTGGGCTCGTCGGCGAGCAGGATGGACGGCCGGTTCACCACCGCGCGCGCGATACAGAGGCGCTGCTGTTCGCCGCCCGAGAGCGTCACCGGCATCGCCTTCTCGCGTCCGGACAGGCCGACCTTGTCGAGCGCGGCGCGGACCCGCCGCACCGCATCCCGCGACGGCTCGCCGCAGACGAGGAGCGGAAGCATGGCGTTGTCGAACACGTTCCGGTCATGGAGCAGCTTCTGGTCCTGGAAGACCAGTCCGAGGCCGCGCCGCAGGAACGGCACCGCCGCGTCGCGCAGGGCGCCGACGTTCTGGCCATTGACCAGCACTGCGCCCGTCGTCGCGCGCTCGATCGCGGGGATCAGCTTGAGCGCGGTGGTCTTGCCTGCACCCGAGTGTCCGACCAGAAAGGCGAAATCGCCGGCCTCGATCCCGAAGCTCGCGTCGCGCAACGCCTCGTGGCCGTCCGGATAGCGTTTGCCGACGCAATTGAAGCTGACGAGCGGCACGCGCGTTCAGTCGAGCAGCGCGCGAGCGAACTCGGTTGCGACAAACGGCCGCAGGTCGTCGATGCCTTCGCCGACGCCGATGAAGGCGACCGGCACCGGGCACTGCGAAGCGATCGCCGCCACGACGCCGCCCTTCGCGGTGCCGTCGAGCTTGGTCAGGACGAGGCCGGTGAGACCGAGTGCATCATCGAACGCCTTCACCTGATTGACCGCGTTCTGTCCGGTATTCGCGTCCAGCACGACCCAAACGCCGTGCGGCGCGGTGGGCTCCGCCTTCGCGATCACGCGCTTGATCTTCTTCAGCTCCGCCATGAGATGGAGCTGAGTCGGCAGCCTTCCGGCCGTGTCGGCGATCACGACGTCGATGGAGCGGGCGCGCCCCGCCTGGATCGCGTCGAAGATCACCGCCGCCGGGTCGCCGCCCTCCTGCGAAACAACCGCGACCCGGTTACGTTCCCCCCAGACCGCGAGCTGCTCGCGCGCCGCCGCGCGGAATGTGTCGCCCGCGGCGAGAAGGACCGAGAGGTTCTGGCCCTGCAGCCATTTCGCGAGCTTGCCGATCGAAGTCGTCTTGCCGGCGCCGTTCACGCCCGCCACCATGAGAACGAACGGCTTGTGCGCGGTGACTGCGAACGGCTGCTCGAGCGGCGCGAGCAGCGTCGCGAGCTCGGCGACGAGCGCCTCCCTCAGCGCCTGCGGCGTCTCGATCCGCTCCTTCCTCGCGCGTGCGCGGAGCCGCTGGAGGAGCGTCTGCGTGGCGTCGAGTCCCGCGTCGGCGGAGATGAGCGCGGTCTCGAGATCCTCGAAGAGCTGCTCATCGACCTTCGCGCCTCCGAAAAGGCCGGTGAGCTGCGACCCGGTCTTCTTCAGGCCGCGTCTCAGGCGCTCGAGCCAGGAGCCGGAGGCTGGATCGTCGGATTGCTTGCGGAAGTCGAGCACTGCGGGGAACGGGCTAAGATAGCGCGCGATTCTAGCAAACGGCCTTCGATGTCCTGCCGCTTCTTTCTGGTTTCGTTCGTACTCGCCGCGGGTTGCGCGAGCGGCAACTCGAGCTCGGGATGCTCGAGTCCGCGGGCCTCTCGTTCCGCGATGCCGACCGGCTCCTCGAAAAGGTGCGCGCGGTGACCGCGGAGGAGGTACGCGGCGTCGCGCGCCGATACCTCGTCGAGGACGGGCTTACGGTCGCGACGCTCGAGCCCCAGCCCATGGATCCCGCGCGCCCGCGGGTCCGCCCGGCTCCGGGGCGGCATTGAGGCGCATGCGAGCCGTCCTCGCGCTGAGCGTCCTGATTCCCGCCGTTGCGCTCGCGCAGAGCGAGCCCGCTGCCCGTCACTGGACGACACCGTCCGGTGCGCGCGTCCAATTCGTCGAGTCACGCGCGGTGCCGATCATCGACATCGCGGTCGATTTCGCCGCCGGCTCGACGTACGATCCGCCCGCGAACGCCGGCATTGCGGCACTGACGCACGCGCTCCTTAACGCGGGGGCCGGCGAGCTGTCCGAGGACGAGCTCGCCGCGGCGTTCGCCGATGCCGGCGCGATACCGGGCGGCGCGCTCGACCGCGACCGCGCGAGCGTGCAGTTGCGCATGCTTTCCAGCCCGGCCGAACTGTGGAAGTCGATCACTGCCTTCGCGGTAATGGTGCAGCGGCCGATGTTCCCGGCCGCGGCGGTCGAGCGCGAGCGCGCGCGGCTGGTGGCGCGGCTCCGCGAGGACGAAGCGCAGCCGGGGTCGCTCGCCGACCGGCGTTTCTACGCCGGGCTGTACGGAGCGCACCCCTACGGGAGGGTGGCGACCGCGGACACGGCGATGACGGTCGGGCGCGCGGACGTGCTCCGATTCCACCGCCACCACTACAGCGCGGATCGCGCCGTCGTCACGATCCTCGGCGATCTGTCGCCGGACGCCGCGCGGGAGATCGCAACCGCGCTGACCTCGGCGCTCCCCGCGCGCGGCGACGGCGTGGCGCTGCCGCCGGTCACGCCTCCGGTGCGGGCGGAACGCATCGTCGTTCCGCACCCCGCGCAGCAGGCGCACGTCCGCATCGGGGTACCGGCGCTCGCGCGGACCGATCCCGACTACTTCCCGCTGCTTGTCGGCAACTACGTGCTGGGCGGCGGGGGCTTCGTCTCGCGCCTGACACGCGACATCCGCGACGAACGCGGCTACGCGTACAGCGTCTATAGCTACTTCCTGCCGCTCGCCCGGCCCGGGCCATTCCAGATCGGCCTGCAGACGCGCCGCGACCAGGCCGACGCCGCCATCGCGCGGGTGCGCGCGGTCGTGGGCGAGTTCCTCGCGCTGGGACCGACCGACGGAGAACTCGCGGACGCAAAGGCGAGCCTCGTGGGCGGGTTCCCGCTGCGCATCGACTCGAATCGCAAGCTCCTCAACGAGTGGGCGACGGTCGGCTTCTATCGCCTCCCGGAGCGCTGGCTCGCGGACTTCCCGCGTGAGGTCGAGCGCGTCACCGCCGCGGACATCCGCGCAGCTTTCGCGCGGCACGTGCAGCCGGAGCGCTTTGTCATCGTGGTCGTCGGTGCGGACGAAGGGAAGTAACGCCGTCCGCATCATCGGCGGCGAGTGGCGCAGCCGCATCATCCGTTTCCCCGGCACCGCGGGGTTGCGGCCAACGCCCGACCGCGTCCGCGAACGGCTCTTCAACTGGCTCGGCCAGGACCTCACCGGCAAACGCTGTCTCGACCTCTTCGCTGGGTCCGGCGCACTCGGCTTCGAGGCGTTGTCGCGCGGCGCCGCCGAAGTGGTGATGGTCGAGTCGTCGCGGCCCGCGCTCCGGTGCCTGCGGGCCACCGCGGAGCAACTCGGTGCCGGGTCGCGGCTCCGGCTGGTGCTTGACGATGCGCTACACTTTCTCGCGTCGCCCGCGCGCGGCTTCGACCTCGTGTTCGTCGATCCGCCATACGCAAGCAGGCTCGTCCCGGAGGTGCTCGAGCGCCTGCCGCCAGCGCTTGCTGCCGGCGCGGTCGTGTACGTCGAGAGCGCTTCGGCGTTCGCGCCCGGGCCGGGGTGGCGCGTGACGCGCGACGGCCGCGCAGGCGCCGTCCACCATCGGCTCATGGAGTGGGGAGACCACGATGAAAGCAGTCTATCCGGGGACGTTCGATCCGCTGACCCGCGGGCATGAGGACATCGTGCGCCGCGCGGCCGCGATCTTCGGCACCGTGGTGGTGGGCGTCGCCGACAGCCGCGGGAAACGCCCGCTCTTCACGCTCGCCGAGCGCATCGATGTCGCGCGCGAGGTGCTGAAGCCGTATCCCAACATCTCCGTCGAGGGCTTCGGCGGGCTGCTCCGCGACTTCGTCCAGCGCCAGCAGGCGAACGTGATCGTGCGGGGGCTACGCGCGGTGTCGGACTTCGAATACGAGTTCCAGATGGCAGGAATGAACCGGGTGCTCATTCCCGCTGTCGAAACCGTGTTCATGACACCCGACGAGAAGTACCAGTTCATCTCCGCGACGATCGTGCGCGAAATCGCGATGCTCGGCGGCGACACCTCGAAGTTCGTGCACCCGCTCATCCACGCGCGGTTGCAGGCCAAGGTCGCGCAGCTCGGAGGCCAGTAGCGCGGATGGCGCTCGTCATCACGGATCAATGCATCAACTGCGACGTCTGCGAGCCGGAGTGCCCGAACGGCGCCATCTCGCAGGGGCCGGAGATCTACGTCATCGACCCGGACCGTTGCACCGAGTGCGTCGGGCATTTCGACGCCCCGCAATGCCAGAAGGTATGCCCGGTGGACTGCATCCCGCATGACCCCGATCACGTCGAGCGTCGCGAGGCGCTCTACGCGAAGTACCTGCGTCTGACCGCCGCAAAGAGCTGACGGCGAGTTCGCTTCGCGTCGTTCGGCTAGGCCGCGGCGCGGGGGGGTTCGCGCTCGTCGTCGTAGGACGGCGCGTGCTCCATCTCGAGCACCCGCTCGATCTCGGCCGCGAGATGGTGGATGCTGTCGAGCTGGTGCATGAGCGTCGTCTCCACGTGCTCGAGCTCGCTCACCCGGTCCTCGAGCGCGTCGGTGGCGTGGTGGATGCGCTTGATCGACTCGAGGCGTCGCCTGAGCTGAAGCTGGTGCTCGCGGATCTGCATCTCCATGGGCGACATCACGGCGCGGAGCCAGGTCTCGGCTTCCTTGTTGGCGTACTGGTAGACGCGCCGGACCTGGCTCGCCAGCGTTTCGAAGAACCGCCGCATCACGGTCAGCTTCTCGGTGGTGAGCATCGTGCCCAACGTGTCGAACTGGGTCGCGTAGCTGCGCGCGAGCCGGTCGAACTCCCGCTGGTAGCGGAAGAGGGAGAAGCGCTGCGGCCCGGCGAGCCTCAGGCCGTGCTCCTCGCTGAACTTGCGGTACATCGCTTCCATCATCGTCTGGATCTCGGCGATGACGCCGGCCGCGCGCTCGAGCTTGGCGCGGATCCCGTCGAAGTACCCCGCCATCGCGCTGCGCAGGCTGGGCGTGAACCGGCTGCGGGTCATCGCCTTCAATGTGCGGCGCGACTGCTCGTTCAGCGCGTCCATGCCGAGGTGCGTGAAGAGCGTGTTGGTGAGCTGCGAGAACACGTCTCGCGTCGCCTGGAAGCGCGCGAATCCGCGCTCGAACTCTTCCTTCTCGACGCGGACCTTGCGCATCATCTCCTCGACCACGTCGAGGTTCTTGCCGCGCAGGGCGCGGAGCTCGACGAGCTGCTCGAGCACGCCGCCGAGGCGCGCCTCGAGGATCGAGCACGTGTTGGCCAGAAGATCGACGATCTCGTGGCGCGTGGCCTCGCGCACGATCGATTGCTTGCCCGGAATCAGCTGCGTCGACAGCGTCTGCTCGAGCGCGGGCAGGCGGCTCCGCGCGAGGAGCATCCCGTTGTCGGTGATCTTCGCCACCAGCCCCTTCTGCGCCGACACCGCAAGCACCTGGTCGATCGGCACCCGCAGCACGTCGCCAACCCAGGCCAGCTGCGCGCCGACCTCGGCGTCGATCTCCTCCTCGGTGCGCACCCCGTCCCAGAGCGTATCGATCTTGTTGACGACGACGTAGCGGCCCTTCTGCCGGCCGGGAACGGTGGCGATGTAGTCGTTCCATACGTCGGCATCGGTCTTCGATACCCCGGTATCGACGGCGAGGATGAACAGGACCGCGTGCGCGTTGGGCAGCAGGTTCAGCGTGAGCTCGGGCTCGATGCCGATCGCGTTCAGGCCCGGCGTGTCGAGGATCACGAGACCCTGCTCGAGCAGCGGGTGCGGGAAGTTGATTACCGCGTGCCGCCAGCGCGGGATCTCCACCATGCCGTCGGCGCCGAAGCCGGCGGCCTGGCTCGAGTCGTGCTGCAGGAAGAGTCCGTAGTGTTTCGCCTCCTCGATCGGGACACGCTTCGTCTCGCGCACCTGCTGGAACGCCTCAACCAGCCCCTGCGCGTCGCCGACGTCGAGCGGGACCACGTGCCACTCGTCGGGGAACCGCTTGAACTCGCTCGTCGTGGCGTGGGTCGCCCGCGTCTCGATCGGGAGCAGCTGGATGCACGGTGAGACGGCGGAGTCCCACTGCAGCTCGGTCGGGCACATGGTGGTGCGTCCGCTCGACGAGGGCAGCAGCCGCCGGCCGTAGTCGGCGAAGAAGATCGCGTTGATCAGCTCGCTCTTGCCGCGCGAGAACTCGGCGACGAACGCGATCGTGAGCTTGTCCTCGCCGAGGCGCTCGAGGATGCTGCCGATCCTGAGGTCGGTCTGCGCATCGGTGAGCTCGTTCTCTCGCAGCCAGCGGCGATACGCGGTGATCCGGCTTGCCACGGTGGCACGCCACGCGCTATAGGCCTGGAATCGCGTCACCAGGCTCGCAGCGGCAATCTGGGGAGCGCTCGCCAAGTCCATGATGCGATTACTTTATCACCGTGAGAGAACGAAGGTTCAAGTTTGACAGCGCGGGCAAAAAAAGGTCGAGCGCTGACCCTGGACCACCCGCTGGATCGGCCGGCCGCAGGTCCGGCACGCTTCGCCAGCGCGATCGTAGACATGGTACTGCTGCTGGAAGTAGCCGGGCGAGCCGTCCGACTGCACGAAATCCCGCAGCGTGCTGCCGCCGGCTGCGAGGGCAGCCTCGAGCGTCGCCCGGACCGCGCTCGCGAGCCGCTCGCAGCGCGCTGCCGAGACGCGGCGCGCGGGCGTCCGCGGGTGGATGCCGGCGCGGAACAGGCTCTCGCTCGCGTAGATGTTGCCGACACCCGCGACGATGCGGTGATCCATGATCGCCAGCTTGATCGCCACCCGCCGCCCGCGCATCGCCGCGTGCAGCATCCCGCCGGTGAACGCACCCGACAGCGGCTCGACGCCCAGATGCGCGAGCAGCGGATGTTGTGCCGGGTCGCCCGCCGTCCAGAGTACGGCGCCGAATCGCCGCGGGTCGCGCAGTCGCACTGACACATCGCCGACAGCGAGATCGAAGTGGTCGTAGGGCCCTGGCGGTTCGTCCGGCGGCACGATGCGGAGACTCCCCGACATTCCCAGGTGCAGGATGAGCGTTCCGGTGCCGCAGTCGAAGAGGAGATACTTCGCGCGCCGTCCGACCGCGCGGATCTCGCGTCCTAGGAGGCGCGCAGCGAGATTGCGCGGCACCGGCCAGCGCAAGGCGCGGTTGCGGACGATGACGGCGGTGATCCTGCGCCGCGCAAGATGCGGCTCGATGCCGCGGCGGGTGATCTCGACTTCTGGCAGTTCCGGCATCGTTGGGGGCGCGGGAGAAAGTCACGCTTGTCGCTGGGCCGCGATGGCTTGCCCGGCCTGCCGGATCCACGCGCCCAGCGGGGGATTTTGTGGTTGTCGCTCCTCGCAAATATACCTAAACTCACTCTCTTCGATCGCGTTCCGCGCAGTCCGATGATCCCCTTCAGTCTGGTGCGACCCCTCGTCCCGGCCACTTCGCGGTGGCTCCTCGTCGCCGCGGCCGCGTGGCTCGCCACGGCGTGCGCATCGCCGTCGCGCCTGGAGGAAGCGCAGGCGACGGCCTCCCAGGACTCGCACGCGATCGGCTCGGCGGGCCGCCGTAGATCCGCGCCCGAGCCGGTGCCCGATCTGCCGAATCAGGACCTCACGGGCGAGGTCCTGTACGAGTTCCTGCTCGCCGAGATCGCCGGTCAGCGCGGCAACCTCGCGCTCTCGGCGCAGGCCTACACCGATCTCGCGAAGCGTACGCGCGACCCGCGCGTCGCCGAGCGCGCGACGGAGATGGCGCTCCACGCGCGCATGCCCGAGGCGGCGATCGACGCGGCGAAGGTATGGGCCGAATCGGCCCCGTCGAGCAGCCGGGCGCTTGCCACTGCCTCGAGCCTGCTGATTCGCGCGAACCGCCTCGACGAGGCCGAGCCGTACCTGCAGAAGGTCCTCGCGGTGCAAAGCGCAGGCCGCGGCGACGGGTTCCTGCAGCTGAACGGCCTGCTCGCCAACAATCCCGACAAGACCACGAGCCTGCGCGTGGTGCAGCGCCTCGCGGAGTCCTATCCGAATCTCGCGCAGGCGCACTTCGCCGTCGCGCAGGCTGCTGCCAACGCCGGCCAGGACGAGTTGGCGCTGAAGGAGATCCGAGCCGCCGGGCGGCTCTCGCCAGAATGGGAGCTCGCGGTGCTGTACGAGGCGTCGCTGCTGCAGAAGACTTCGAACGTCGCCGCGGCCGACCGGCTCGCGGACTATCTCAAGACGTACCCGAAGTCGCGGGAGGTGCGCCTCGCGTACGCGCGCGCGCTGGTCGCAGACAAGAAGTACCCCGAGGCGCGCGGGCAATTCGAGCAACTGATCAAGGACCATCCGGGCAATACCGACGTCGTGTTCGCCGTCGCGGTGCTGTCGATGCAGCTCGAGGACTGGCCGAACGCCGAGTCGAACCTGAAGCGGTTGCTCGACCTCGGCTACGCCGACCGCAACTCGGTGCGCTATTACCTCGGCCAGGTCAGCGAGGAGCAGAAGCGCTTCCCCGAGGCGCTGCAGTGGTACGGGGAGGTGACGCGGAGCGAGCAGTTCATGCCGGCGCAGATCCGCACCGCGCAGGTCATGTCGAAGCAGGGCGACCTCGACGGCGCCCGCAAATACCTCCAGAGCGTCAGCGCTGCCAACAACGACCAGCGTGCGCAGCTCATCATCGCGGAGGCGCAGCTCCTGCGCGACGCGAATCAGCCGACAGAGGCGTTCGAGGTCGTCGAGCGCGGCCTCGACAATCTGCCGAACAACCCGGATCTTCTCTACGATCACGCGATGCTCGCGGAGAAGCTCGACCGCATGGACGTCCTCGAGGCGAGCCTGCGCCAGGTGATCAAGCTGAAGCCGGATCACGCGCACGCCTACAACGCGCTCGGCTACTCGCTTGCCGATCGCAACGTGCGGCTCGACGAGGCCAAGGGGTTGATCGAGCAGGCCCTCAAGCTCGCGCCCGACGACTCCTACATCGTCGACAGCCTGGGCTGGGTTCTCTATCGCCAGGGCAAGACGGAGGAGGCGCTCAAGGAGCTGCGGCGCGCCTACGCGGGCCGCCAGGACGCGGAGATCGCCGCGCACCTCGGCGAGGTGCTGTGGGTGCTCGGCCGGCGCGGCGAAGCGCAGAAGGTCTGGGACGAGGCGCTGACCAAGACGCCGTCGAACGACGTCCTGATCAAGACCATCCAGCGCTTGAAGCAGTAATCGCCGGGCCGGCGCGGACAGGCGATGCGTGCGTTCCGCCCTGGCCTGCTGCTCGCCGGACTTGCGGCAATCCTCGCGTCCTGCGCGGCGGTCACCCCGGAAGCCCCATCGCCCGGAAGCTTCTCGCTCACCGGCCGCGTGGCGGTGCGCTATGGCAACGAGGCGGCGAGCGGCCGCGTCTCGTGGCGGCATAGCGACACCGCCGACGATCTGATCATCTCGACGCCGCTCGGTCAGGGCGTGGCCGAGATCATGCGCCGCGACGGCGTCTACACCCTGGTCACCACGAGCGGCGAGCGCCACAGCGCGGGCGATCCGGAGCAGCTCACCCAGCAGGTGCTTGGGTACGCGCTGCCGCTCGCCGGCCTGCCCGACTGGGTGCAGGGACGGCCCGAGAAGGGCGTGGAAGCGGTGACGCGCTACGATGGCGACCGGCTTTCCGAGCTGCGCCAGCGCGGCTGGCTGATCGACTACTCGGGCGGCGACGAGCAGCCGCCCAAGCGCGTGCGCCTGGCCCGCGGCGATCTCGACATCCGGCTGGTGATCGACGAATGGCGGCTCCCGCCGCGGTGAGGGCGCCCGCCTGGGAACGCCGCTGGCCGGCGCCGGCGAAGCTGAATCTCTTTCTGCACGTGATCGGGCGTCGCGAGGACGGCTATCACCTGCTCCAGACCGCGTTTCATCTCATCGATCTCTGCGACACGCTCGAGTTCGCTCCTAGCGCGGACGGCGAAGTCCGGCTTGCGACGCCGCTTGCCGGCGTGCCGGAGGACAACGACTTGGCCGTGCGCGCGGCACGGCTGCTTCAGCGAGCAGCCGGCGTCGGCGCGGGCGCGACGATCCGCATCGACAAGCGCATCCCCATCGGCGGGGGACTGGGCGGCGGCAGCTCCGATGCGGCGACCACGCTGATCGCGCTGAACGAGCTCTGGAGCGCGGGGCTCCCGCGAGCGGAGCTGATCCGCCTCGCGCTTGGCCTGGGGGCAGACGTACCGTTTTTTCTGCTGGGCCGCAATGCGTTTGCCGAGGGCATCGGGGAGGTGCTGACCCCGCTCGACCTGGGTCCCGCCTGGTACGTCGTGATCACCCCGCAAGTCGCTGTCTCCACGCGCGAAATCTTCGCGTCTAACGCGTTGACACGAAATACGAAACCGCTCAAAATTACGGCCTTTTTCGCAGGGCTGGGCGCGAACGATCTCGAGCCCGAGACGTGCCGGCGCTTCCCGGCGGTCGCTCGGGCGCTCGAATGGCTTAGAGCTTTCGGTGACGCGCGGATGAGCGGCTCGGGATCAAGTGTCTTCGCGGCGTTCGGATCGGAGAGCGAGGCGCGCGCGGTCGCCGCCAGCGTTCCGGCTGAGTGGCGCGGCGCCGCGGTGCGCGGACTGGAGCGTCACCCGCTCGCCCCCGAGCAGTAACGAGTACGGGTGGGGAGTAGCCAAGCTGGTTAAGGCAGCGGATTTTGATTCCGCCATGCGAGGGTTCGAATCCTTCCTCCCCAGCCAATTTCCGATCGCGTAGCGGTCGGACGGAAGCGAGTCGGCAGCCGCAAGCGGGCTTGCGGCTGTTTTCGTTTTTCGATGGACCGCGCGCGGCGCAAGCACCCTTGCCGCGCGCCGGAAGCGCGCTCGCAGGTTCCGGCGCAGCGACGCCGCGAGCGCAAGACGGGACGCTGAGAGCGCGGGCGATGGCCTACGAGAACCTGGTGGTGTTCACGGGGAACGCGAACCCGCTCCTCGCGCACAACGTCGTCAAGCGCCTTAACATCCCGATCGGCCACGCGGTCGTGGGCAAGTTCTCCGACGGCGAGGTGATGGTGGAGATCTTCGAGAACGTCCGGGGCAAGGACGTGTTCGTGCTGCAGTCAACGTGTACGCCGACCAACGACAACCTGATGGAGCTCCTGATCATGGTCGACGCGCTGCGGCGCGCGTCGGCGGGGCGGATCACCGCGGCGATGCCGTACTACGGCTACGCGCGCCAGGACCGCCGCCCGAGCTCGGCGCGCGTCGCGATCAGCGCGAAGCTCGTCGCGAACATGCTCGCCGCGGTCGGCGTCGACCGGGTGCTGACGATGGACCTGCACGCCGACCAGATCCAGGGGTTCTTCGACGTGCCGGTTGACAACATCTACGCCGCGCCGGTGCTGCTCGGCGACGTCTGGAAGCACAACTACGAGAACGTGATCGTGGTCTCGCCCGACGTCGGGGGAGTCGTGCGGGCGCGAGCGCTCGCGAAGCGCCTCGAGTCCGACCTCGCGATCATCGACAAGCGCCGGCCGCGCCCGAACGTGTCGGAGGTGATGAACATCATCGGCGAGGTCGAGGGACGCACCTGCGTGATCATGGACGACATCGTCGACACCGCGAACACGCTGTGCCGCGCCGCCGATGCGCTTAAGGAGCAGGGCGCGGCGCGCGTACTGGCGTACTGTACGCACGCGGTGCTCTCGGGCAGCGCGGCGCAGCGGATCGCGGATTCGTCGCTCGACGAGGTGGTTGTCACCGACACGATCCCGCTGCGGGCCGACGCGCAGGCGTGCAAGAAGATCCGGGTGCTCTCGGTGGCGGGCCTGCTCGCCGAGACGATCCTGCGGATTTCGAACGAGGACTCCGTGTCCTCGCTGTTCATGGAATAGGGAAGTCTTCTCAACGGGCGGCGCCTGGTCGCGGGCTCGCCGACAACACTGGAGTGCGTCATGCAAATCGAGATCACCGCGAACAGGCGCGCCGCGCAGGGAACGGGTGCGAGCCGCCGCCTGCGCCGCGCCGGCCGGGTCCCCGGCATCCTGTATGGGGGCGCCGAGCCGCCCCTCACGATCGAGCTCGACCACAACGAGCTCTACCTGCAGGCGCGGCGGGAGGCGTTCCACGCCTCGATCATCACGCTCAGCCTCGAGGGGCAGAAGCAGCAGGTACTGCTGCGGGCAATCAACATGCATCCCTGGAAGCCGCAGGTACAGCACGTGGACTTCCAGCGCGTGCGCGCGGACCAGAAGATCCACGTGAAGGTGCCGCTGCACTTCGTGCACGCCGAGCTGGCACCGGCGGTGAAAGAGGCGGGCGCGGTGATCAACCACGTCATGAACGAGATCGAGATCACCTGCCTGCCGAAGGATCTCCCGGAGTTCATCGAGGTCGACCTGTCGAAGATCACCGTCGGCCACTCGATCCACGTGAAGGACCTCACCTTCCCGCCGGGCGTGACGCCGGTCCTGCATCGCGGCGACAACCCGGTGGTCGCCTCCGCGTCGCTGCCGAAGGCGGCGCCGACCGAGGAGGAAGAGACCGCCGCTGCGGCCGAGGTCGTGCCGCCGTCGCAGGTGCCCGCTGCGAAGCAGCAGCCGGAGACCGCGGAGGCCGCCGCCCCTGCGAAGTCCGAGAAGGCCGAGAAGCCGGCCAAGGCGGAGAAGGGCGACAAGAAGTAAGGAGCCAGAGCGAGCGACCGGGCGCGGCGGCTCACCGCCGCGCTCTTTTTTATGGCCATCAGACTCATCGCGGGGCTCGGCAATCCCGGCCGCAAGCACGAGCGCGACCGCCACAACGCGGGGTTCTGGTTCGCCGAGCGCCTCGCCGCGCGCGAGCGCGCGAGCTTTCGCGCCGAGCCGAGGTACCACGCCCACACCGCGCGGCTGCCGGGCGAGATCTGGCTCGTCATGCCGCAGACGTACATGAATCTCTCCGGCCGGCCCGTCGGCGCGCTCGCGCGTTTCTACAGGATCCAGCCCGACGAGGTGCTCGTCGTGCACGACGAGCTCGATTTCCCGCCGGGCACGGTGAAGCTCAAGCTCGGCGGCGGCGTCGCCGGCCACAACGGCTTGCAGGACATCGCGGCGCAACTCGGCTCGCACGGGTTCTGGCGACTGCGGATCGGCATCGGCCATCCTGGCGACAAGGACCTCGTGGCGGACTACGTGCTCAACTCGCCTTCCCCCGGCGATCGCGCGCTGATCGACGAGTCGATCGAGCGCGGCCTGGAGGTTTCGCCCCTGATTCTGTCGGGTGACCTCCAGGCAGCGACGATGAAGCTGCACACGAAGAAGAAGCCGCCGGCTGACGAGCCACCGGTCGGCGGAGCGGTGCCGTGAGCCCGCCGGGCCGCCCCAAGGGCGAACCCCCGAGCGCGGTTAGCGCGAGGGTATTTCAATGAGCCTCCGCTGCGGCATCGTCGGCCTGCCGAACGTCGGCAAGTCCACGCTCTTCAACGCGGTCACCAAGGCGGGCATCGCGGCGGAGAACTATCCGTTCTGCACGATCGAGCCGAACGTCGGCATCGTCGAGGTGCCGGACCCCCGGCTTGCGAAGCTCGCGGCGATCGAGAAGCCGCAGAAGGTGACCTCCGCGACGGTCGAGTTCGTCGACATCGCGGGGCTGGTGGCGGGCGCCTCGAAGGGCGAAGGGCTCGGCAACCAGTTCCTCGCCAACATCCGCGAGACCGACGCGATCGCGCACGTCGTGCGCTGCTTCGAGGACCCGAACGTCGTCCACGTGACGGGCAAGATCGACCCGGTCGCGGACATCGAGACCATCAACACCGAGCTCGCGCTCGCCGATCTCGCGACGGTCGACAGGCAGCTCGCTCGGGCATCGAAGGTCGCGCGCTCCGGCGGCGACAAGGAGGCGCAGCGCCTCGTCGCGGTGCTCGAGAAGGTCCAGCCGGTGCTGAACGAGGCGAGGCCCGCCCGCACGGTCGATCTGTCGAAGGAAGAGCTCGCGGTGCTGAAACCGCTCTTCCTGCTGACGATGAAACCGACGATGTACGTCGCCAACATCGCCGACAAGGGCTTCGACGGCAACCCGCTTCTCGCGCAGGTCGCGGCGCACGCGCGACAGGAGGGCGCGCCGGTGGTCGCGATCTGCGCGGCGCTCGAGTCCGAGATCGCCGACATGAGCGACGAGGACAAGCACGTGTTTCTCGCCGACATGGGGCTCGAGGAGCCCGGCCTGAACCGCGTCATCCGTGCCGGGTATACGCTCCTCGGCTTGCAGACGTTCTTCACCGTCGGCCCGAAGGAAGTGCACGCATGGACGGTGACCGTCGGCGCCACTGCGCCGCAGGCGGCCGGCGCGATCCACACCGACTTCGAGCGCGGCTTCATCCGCGCGGAAGTGATCGCGTATGACGACTATGTCGCCTGCAAGGGCGAGGTCGGTGCGAAGGAAGCCGGAAAGATGCGATTGGAAGGCAAGGAGTACGTCGTGCGTGACGGCGACGTCATCTACTTCCGGTTCAACGTGTGAGCCGTGCCCGAGCTGCCCGATGTGGTCGTCTACACCGAGGCGCTCGAGCGGAGGGTGGTGGGCCGGACGCTAGAGCGCGTCCGGCTGCTCTCGCCGTTCGTCCTGCGCACCGCGCTCCCGCCGATCTCGTCGGCCGAGGGCAAGCGGGTCGTGGCGTCGCGCCGGATCGGCAAGCGGATCGTGCTCGCGCTCGAGGGCGAGCTCTTCCTCGTCTTTCACCTGATGGTCGCCGGCCGGCTGCGCTGGCTCACGCAGGGCGCGAAGCCACCCGGACGGATCACGCTCGCGGTCCTCGATTTTCCCGACGGGTCGGTCGCGTTCACCGAGGCCGGGACGAAGCGCCGCGCATCGCTCCATCTCGTTCAGGGTGAGGCGGCGGTAAGGGCATTCGACGCTGGCGGGCTCGAAGCGCTCCAGGCGGATCTTGCCGCGTTCGCGCAGCGGCTGCGATCGGAGAATCACACGCTCAAGCGCGCGCTCGCCGATCCGCGGCTCTTCAGCGGCATCGGCAACGCCTATTCCGACGAGATCCTGCATCGAGCACGGTTGTCGCCGGTCGCAATGACCTCCGCCCTCGACGACGAGGCGGTTGCCCGGCTGTTCGAAGCCACGCGCGCGACCCTCACGGTTTGGACCGAGCGGCTGCGTCGTGAGGCCGGCGCGGAGTTCCCCGAGAAGGTCACCGCCTTCCGCGAAGGCATGGCCGTGCACGGACGCTTCGGGAAGCCCTGCCCGGTGTGCGGCGCGCCGGTGCAGCGGATCCGGTACGCCGAGAACGAGACGAACTACTGCGCGCGCTGCCAGACCGGCGGGCGGGTGCTCGCCGACCGGGCCCTGTCGCGGCTGCTCCACAAGAGCTGGCCGCGGAACATCGACGAGCTCGAGTGACGCCGGGCGCCTAGAAGGACAGCGTCGCAGCCCCCGCTTTGATGCGTTCGTGCATAACGCTCGAGCCGGCGATGACTGCGCCCTCGATGAGGTCCTCCTGCGTGTAGCCGCGCGCCTTCACGCAGGGGGTGCAGGCCCAGAGCGTGCCCCCACGCCGCAGGAAATCCTCGATGAGCGCCTTCAGCGGCTCGAGCGGGTTCACCTGGGTCGTGTCGACTGCGCGCCTGCGGACCAGATCGACCGCCGCGCTGGTGAGAAAGATCGACACCTTCAGTCCGGCGGTCATGCCGCCGTTCGCGATCGTGAATCCCACCGACGACAGCTCGTGGTCGGTGCCCCTCGTCATCAGGACGACGAGTTCCCTCGTTTGATCGGCCATAATTGCTCTTCGGATGTCGTGAAGCGGTTGCTGCGACGTACCGATTGCGCTTGGGCCCATCCTGCACAGTATGCGCCGGGGCGTTGCCCGAATGGAGCCGATGAACGAAGCCGCGGCGCGCGAAGTCGTGTTGGTCCGGGCGGTCGAGACCACCGACGACGCCCGCACGCTCTGGTCGGACGAGGACCGCGCGTGGGCGAGCCGAGCGGCGGCGGAGGTCGTCGGGGGCGAGGCCTCGCCCGCGGCGTACATCGCGCGCCGCGCGTCGCTCGCATTCGAGCGGTTGCACAGCCGGCAGCCGGCCTTCGTGCGGGCGCTTCGCGCCGTCCGATGGCGGACCTGGGTCGGGCCGGCGCTCGCGACGGTCGCGTTCGCGCTCGGCGTCGTCGCCGATCAGCTCGGGCCTTTGAAGCGCGTGAACATCCTCGCGTTTCCGCTGCTCGCCCTGCTCGCGTGGAACATCGCCGTGTACGCCGTCATCGTGTTGCGCGGCCTCTGGGGGCTCGCCGCCGAGCGCGGCCGCTCGCTCGGGCCCCTCGCACGGGTCGTGGCCCGGATCGGCCGCGCCGTTCCGGTCGAACGCTCATCGAAGGAGCCGGCGGTTGCCGCCGTGCTTGCCCGGTTCTTCGGCGATTGGGCCCGGGCGAGCGCGCCGCTTGCCGCGGCACGCGTGGGGCGCTGCCTCCACTTCGCCGCGTTTGCATTCGCGCTCGGCGCGATCGTCGGGTTGTATGTGCGCGGCCTCGTCCTCGAGTACCGCGCCGGCTGGGAAAGCACGTTCCTCGACCCCGAAGTCGTGCACGCCGTGCTCTCGTTCGTCCTCGGCCCGGCTTCCGCGCTGACCGGTATCCCGATCTCCGACGTCCCGGGGCTCGAGGCGATCCGGTTCGAAGACGGCGGCACGGGCGAGAACGCCGCGCCGTGGATCCACCTCTACGCCGCGACAGTCGCGCTCGTCGTGCTCGCGCCGCGCTTCATCCTCGGCATCGGGACGTGGCTGGTCGAGCGCAGACTCACGGCGCATTTCCCGCTCCGCCTCGACGATCCCTACTACCAGCGGCTTGCGCGCCAGGTCCGCAGCGAGGTGGCGCGCGTCCGCATCGTGCCGTACAGCTACCAGCTGCCACCCCAGGCGGTGCTCGGCCTGCAGTCGATCGCAGCGCGCGTCTTCGGGACGGGCGCCCAGCTCAGCGTGGCGCCGCTCGTCGCGTGGGGCGCAGAGGAGGCGCTCCCGGAGGCGCTCGTCCCGCCGGAGCCGCTCGCGCTCGTCGCCATCGTGTATGCGCTCGCGGCCACGCCCGAGCCCGAGAACCACGGCGCGTTCGTCGCTGCCGTCGCCGCGCAGGTGAAACGCGGCACGCCGCTCGCCGTGATCCTCGACGAATCCGGTTTCCGCAAGCGCTTCGCCCAGCAGCCGGTGCGGCTCGAGGAGCGCCGGACCGCGTGGCGCGATCTGCTGGCGGCCCGTCGGCTCGAGCCGGTGTTCGTCGACCTCGAAGCACCCGATCTCGCCGCGGCGGAGGCCGCGATCGAGCGGGGTCTTCGCGCGGACGCGGATTGATGAGCGGCGACGACCGCATGATCGACCTCAGCCTCATCTCGCACACGAACGTGGGCAAGACGACGCTCGCGCGAACGCTGCTGGCGCAGAACATCGGCGAGGTGGCCGATGCCCCGCACGTCACCGCCGACGCCGAGGCGCACATGATGATCGGTACAGCCGAGGGCGACGCGCTCCGGCTCTGGGACACGCCGGGCTTCGGCGACAGCGCGCGGCTCGCGCGACGCCTGAAGCTCTCCGGCAACCCCATCGGCTGGTTTCTCAGCCAAGTGTGGGACCGGTGGCGCGACCGGCCGCTCTGGTCGAGTCAGCAGGCGGTGCGGAACGTGCGCGAGCACGCGGACGTCGTGCTCTATCTCGTCAGCACCGTGGAGGATCCCGGCGATGCCGGCTATGTCGCGCCCGAGATGCAGATCCTCGAGTGGATCGGCAAGCCCGCGCTCGTGCTCCTCAACCAGGCGGGCGCGCCGCGCCCGAGAGCCGTCGAGCAGGCCGAGACTGACCGCTGGCGGGCACATGTCGCGCGGCACGCCGTGGTGCGCGACGTTCTGGCGCTCGATGCGTTCGCCCGCTGCTGGGTCCAGGAGATGGTGCTGCTCCGCGCCGTCGAGGCGGTGCTGCCCGAGGCGAAGCGGCCGGCGTTCGGGCGGCTTGCCGCCGCCTGGCAGGCGCGCCGGATGGAGGAGTTCGACGCTTCGATGGACGCGCTCGGTGGCCAGCTCGCCCGCGCGGCGTGCGATCGCGAGGCGATCGTCGAGCAGGGCGTGCGGGCGCAGCTGCGGGAGCTCGGCGCGGCGCTCGGCATCGGCCGCGACGGCGAGGCGAGCGCGAAGGAGCGCGCGATGGCGCGGCTCGCCGAGCGGCTCGACGGCGACGTTCGCGCGACGACCGACCGCCTGATCGGGATCCACCGGCTCGAAGGCCGCGCCGCGGCCGAGGTGCTGGCGCGACTGGCCGGAGACTTCGCGACCGCCTCACGCGCGAGCGAGGGCAAGGCGGCAATGCTCGGCGGGCTCGTCTCGGGCGCGCTCTCGGGACTCGCGGCCGATCTCGCCGCGGGCGGGCTCACCTTCGGCGCCGGACTCCTGACCGGCGGCCTGGTCGGCGCGCTCGGCGCGGCCGGCCTGGCGCGCGGCTACAACCTCGTGCGCGGCACCTCCGAAACCTCGGTGCGCTGGAGCGACGAGTTTCTCGACGGATTCTTCGCGTCCGCGCTGCTTCGCTACCTCGCCGTCGCCCACTACGGACGCGGCCGCGGCCAATGGACGCAAAGCGAGCATCCGCCGTTCTGGCACGCGGAAGTGGCGGCGGTCGTGACCGCGCGTCGGGCCGCACTGGCCGCGATCTGGGCCGAGCGCGCAGGCGAGTGCGACGCCGCGAAGCTCGCGGCGGTGCTGCGCGACGAGATCGCCGGTGCGGCGCTCGAGCTCCTCGAGCGGCTGTACCCCGGCGCGCTCGATTCAGACCGGAAGTAGGACCTCGAAGCAGCTCCCACCGCCCTCGCGCGGGGTGCATTTCGCGTCGCCGCCGTGCTTGCGCGCGATCTGGCGCACCAGGGCGAGCCCGAGGCCCACGCCGCCCTCGCGCTCGCGCGCGCCGGCGAGCCGGTAGAACGGTTCGAAGATCCGCTCGCGCTCGGTTTCCGGCACGCCGGGGCCGCGGTCGCAGACGCGTAGCGCTGCCCCGGCGCCTTTGCGCACCGAGACGTCGATCGGCGTGCCGGCCCCATGACGCCGCGCGTTCTCGAGCAGGTTGCGGATCATCCGGCGCAGCAGGCGCGCATCGCCCCTCACCGAGACCGGCTCGCCTTCGAGGGCGGCGTCGACGCGCGCGCACTCCTCCGCGGCGAGCGCCAGGAGATCGACGTCCTCCCGTACGTCCAGCGCCTCGACCGAGTCGAGCCGGCTGGCGAGCAGGATCTCGTCCACCAGCGCGTCGAGGTCGGCGATATCGCGCTCGAGCCCGGCGCGGAGCTCGGGCGTCGCCTCGCGTCCGAGCATCTCGACCGCCATCCGGATCCGCGTCAGCGGCGAGCGGAGCTCGTGCGAGGCATTGGCGAGGAGGCTCTTGTGCGCGCTGACCAACCCCTCGATCCGCTCGGCCGAACGGTTGAAGCTCGCGGCGAGGGTGGCTACCTCGTCGCGGCCCTCGACCCGTACGCGCGTCGCCAGCTCGCCCGCCCCGAACGCCTCGACGCTGGTTTTCAGACGCTCGAGCCGGCGCGTCGCGCGCCGCACGACCGGGTACGCGCCGACCGCGACGGCGAGGGCGAGCAACCCGAGCGTCAGGGCCAGGCCGAAGGGCGCGAACGGGCGAGATTCGCGCCGCGGTGGCCGCGCCGCGAGCCATCTGCCGTCGGGCAGCTCGAGCGTCCAGACCCTGCCGCGATGCCAGGGGTAGCCGTGGCGATCGCGGCCGCCGCGCAGCCCGGGGAGCTCCGGCCCGACGTGAGCGATTTCGGTGCCGTCGGCAGCGAAGAGCGCGACATTGACTTGGCCGCCCGCCGAGAGTTTCTCGAGGGCCGCCTGCTGCGCTTCGCGCGACGCATCCGCGGGCGGCAGCGCGCCCTGCGCAATCTCGGAGGCAAGCGCGTAGGCCTGCGGCGGCGGTGCGACCTGGACGAGTACGCGCCACAGCCAGCCGGCCGCAATCGCGAAGACGATCAGGCTGGCGACGACGGTGAGATACAGCTGGAGATAGAGCTTTCTCAACTCTCGCTGTCCTGGCTGCGGGCGAACACGTACCCCGCCCCCCGGACCGTGATGATCCGCCGCGGCTTCCTGGGGTCGTCCTCGATCGCCGCTCGGATGCGGGAGACGTGCACGTCGATCGAGCGGTCGAAGGCGTCGAGGGACTCGCCGCGAACGAGATCCATGAGCGTCTCGCGCGAGAGGACGCGCCCCGAGTGCTCGGCGAGCGCGACGAGGAGATCGAACTGGTAGCTCGTGAGCGGCCGGTCCTCGCCGTCGACGCGGACGGCGCGCGCGCCTCGGTCGATCTCCAGCCGCCCGAAACGGAGCACGGCCGCCGGTCCCGACGAGGCCCTGCGCCGCCGCAGGATCGCCCGCAGCCGGGCGACGAGCTCGCGCGGATTGAACGGCTTGGGCAGGTAGTCGTCCGCACCCAGCTCGAGGCCGACGACGCGATCGGCCGCCTCGCCGCGCGCGGTCAGCATCAGGATGGGGACATCCGAGTCCGCACGCACCCGCCGCAGGATCTCGAACCCGTCGAGGTCGGGCAGCATCACGTCGAGAACGAGCGCGTCGAACGGCTCCGCCCGCAGCGCCGCAAGACCGTCGGCCGCGGTCTCGTGGACGGTCGCGCGGAAGCCCGATTGTCCGAGGTAATCCCCCACCATCGCGCCGAGGCGCGCATCGTCGTCGATGATGAGGATGCGATCGGCCACCGCGTCAGGCGGCCCGTGACGGCAGGACGAACATGACCACGACCGAGATCCTGTTCATGGCTCCGACTGCCGTGAGTGGAGCCGGGATTATGCGCGAGGCCTGCGGTGGCCGGCCGCGGGCCGCGAGAGGAGCGCGGCCGCTCAGCCCCGGCGCGGGCCGTGACGGCGCTGCATCCGCTCGGCGAGCTTCGTGCGCTGCTCGGGCGTCAGCACCTCGGCCGCATCGCCGAGCGACTGCGTGATGCGGCGCGAGAAGCTCTCGGCGAGCTGGAGTTCCTGCGCGCGGACTGCCTCGAGCGCGGCGCGGTCGATCTGCGGCTTCGACAGGATCTCCAGCGCCTGCCTGCGGGCCTCAAAGTGCTTCTGGCGCAGCGGACGAAGCTCGTTCATCGTCGCGGTCATGATCTCGGCGATCTTCTTCTGCTGCGCTTCGGTGGCGTCGACGTCCGCGAGCCACCACTTCACCATCGCTTCCGCCCGCCGCTGCATCGCCTGCGGGTCCATCTCCCCGTGCCAGCCGTGACCGCCCCAGCGTCCCTGCCACCCGCCCGGTCCGCCGTGGGCGATGGCCTTCGCGCCGATTCCGGCGGCCAGGCCGCCGATCAGGGTCGCCATGACGAGTCGCCGCCAGGGGCGGCGCGGCCAGCCGGACGAGGGTGCGCTTCCGGGTGTCGTTTGATCGTTCACGTGGAATCCTTTCTGTGCTGCCCGCCGGAGCGGCGGGCTCGAAGCGGCAGTCTGCGATCACCGGGTTGCAGCCGTTTCTCCCGGACGTAAAGTTCTGTGAAGCTGGCGGGCCGCTTGCTATGGTCTCCGGTGGCGCGCCGCCGCATGGGTGTCGCGGGGAAACGTTTCACGCATCGGTAAACTCTACTACGCGCACCACGCATGAATCTCGCGGGCGACAGCGGCGGATCGGCATCCCAAGCCGTGCTTCCACATGGAGCGGTGGTCCGGAGCGACCTTCCGGCGCGGCTCGACGCGCTGCCGTGGTCGCCGTGGCACTGGCGCATCGTGATCGCGCTCGGCGTGAGCTGGATGCTCGACGGCCTGGAGGTCACGCTGGTTGGCTCGCTCGGCGCAGTCCTGCAGCGCGAGGACACGCTCGGACTGTCCGCGACCGAGATCGGCCTCGCCGGCTCGAGCTATATCGCCGGCGCGGTCCTCGGGGCGTTGTACTTCGGCCGCCTTGCCGACCGGCTCGGACGGAAGCGCATTTTCCTCATCACGATGGCGGTCTACCTCGTCGCCACGATGATGAGCGCCCTGTCGGTCGACTTCTGGACCTTCGCCGCGTTCCGCTTCCTGACCGGCTTCGGCATCGGCGGCGAATACGGCGCCATCAACTCGGCGATCGACGAGCTGATCCCCGCGCGGGTGCGCGGCCGGGTCGACCTGGCGATCAACGGCACTTTCTGGCTCGGCGCGGCGCTCGGCGCGGGCCTGAGCCTCGCACTGCTCGATCCCCGCATCCTCGGGCCGGAGCTCGGCTGGCGCGTCGCGTTCGCCCTCGGCGGGGCGATCGGGATCGCGATCGTGCTCGTGCGACGGCACGTGCCGGAGAGCCCGCGCTGGTTGCTGACCCACGGACACGCCGCGCGCGCCGAGGCCGAGGTCGCCGCGATCGAAACGGAAGTGCTGGGCCGCAGCGAGCGGCCGCGGCCGACGACCGCGCGCTGGACGCTCGCGCTGCGAGTTCAGCCGCTGCCATCATGGACTGTGATCGCGCGCGTGCTCTTCCGGCGCTCGCCCCGCCGCGCGGTGCTCGGCTTCGCGCTCATGGTGTCGCAGGCGTTCTTCTACAACGCGATCTTCTTCACCTACGCGCTGGTGCTCACGCGCTTCTACGGCGTGGCCGACGAGCGCGTCGGTCTCTACATCTTCCCGTTCGCGCTCGGCAACTTCTTCGGCCCGCTCGTGCTGGGACCGCTGTTCGACACCGTCGGCCGGCGCGTGATGATCGCCTCGACGTACGCGGTTTCGGCCGCCGGGCTCGCCGCGACCGGTTACGCGTTCACGCAAGGCTGGCTCGACGCCGCGACCCAGACCGCCTGCTGGTCGGCGATCTTCTTCGTCGCCTCGGCCGCGGCGAGCTCGGCGTACCTCACCGTGAGCGAGGTGTTCCCCCTCGAGATGCGGGCGGTTGCAGTATCCCTTTTCTACGCCATCGGCACCGGCGCCGGCGGCTTCATCGCGCCGGCCTTGTTCGGTGCCCTGATCGAAAGCGGCAGCCGCGAGGCCGTCTTCGCCGGATATCTGCTCGGCGCCGCGCTGATGGCGATCGCCGCGGGAGTCGCGGCGGTGTACGCGGTCCCCGCCGAGCGAAAGCCGCTGGAGGATGTCGCAGCGCCGCTCGGTGCCTTGGAGGATGAACGTTCCGGCAGGGACGCGTAGCCGCCGCCGGCACGCGAAGACGTTCTCTGGTGGGCGGGTGAATAATGGCGGCTTGCCCCGAGCACAGCCGTGAGCGCGCTCACCCCACTCTGGAGAGCCAGGGTGCCCATCCTCCTGGGCGCCGCCGTGATGCTGCTCGTGATCGCGACGCTGAGGGCGAACGACCAGCGCGAGTGCCGCCAGATCTGCGTCAAGCATCGTTTCGCCGACGGCGTCTATGCGCGCGAGCGGTTCGCGGAAGGCCGATGTGAATGCGTGACCGCGGAGGGCAAACGGGTGCCCGCGCCATTGCCCGAGCGCCGCTGACGCCGTGAAGCTCGTCATCGCCAAACCGAGTCCTTTCGCCCGCAAAGTCCGCGTGGCGCTGCGCGAGAAAGAGATCGGGTTCGAGGAGATCGTCGAGAACCCGTGGGCCGCTGGCACCGCGGTGCCCTCAGCGAACCCGCTCGGAAAGGTCCCCGCCCTGATCCTCGACGACGGGCGCGTGGTGTACGACTCGAAGGTGATCGTCGAGTACCTCGAGACGCTTGGCCGGCCGCCGCAGCTGCTCCCGGACGATCCAGCGTCGCGCATCGCGCACAAGCAGATCGAGGCGCTTGCCGACGGCATGTGCGATGCCGTGGTGCTCGTCGTGCTCGAGCGCAGCCGCCCGGGCGATCTCCAGAGCAGCGACTGGATCGGCCGGCAGACGCGCAAGATCGAGGCGGGCGCGGCGGAGCTCGAACGGCTGCTCGGCTCGGGCGAGTGGTTCACCGCGTCCGGGTTCGGGCTCGCCGATATCGCAGCGGGCTGCGCGCTCGGCTATCTCGACCTCCGCTTTCCGGAGCTGGACTGGCGGACCCGACATGCAGCGCTCGCCCCGTACTTCGCGCGGCTCGACGCGCGGCCTTCCTTCGCCGCGACGCGGCCCGAGGCGCAGCCCGTCGCGACCGGGCGTTAGCCGAGGATCGCGCCGGCCCGCTCCAGCGCGGGCGCGGCCGGGCGGCACCGGCACCACGCGGGCGCTCGGCACCTACGGGGTTCGCCGCCGCGCCCTCAATCCACCCTGGCGCCCGACTCGCGCACGATCTTTCCCCACTTTGCATGGTCGGACTCGATCACTTTCTGGAACTCGGCGGGCGTCGAGGTCCAGACGTCGAAGAACTGGCCGCTGATGCGCTCGCGCATCGCGGTCGAGCGCAGTGCGCGGATCAGCTCCGCATTCAGCTTCTCGACGACCGGTTTCGGCACGCCGGCGGGTGCGACGATGCCGAACCACAGGTCGCTTCCGGCCTCGGCGTAGCCCGGGACCCCGGACTCCCGCATCGTCGGGATATCGGGAGCAAACGGGCTGCGCCGGGCGCTCGTGACGGCGAGCCCGCGCACGCGGCCGGCGCGGATCTGCGGAATCGACGTGACGAGGATGTCGAACATGAACGTGAGCTGGCCGCTGACCACGTCGGTGAGCGCGGGCGCCGAGCCCTTGTAGGGAACGTGCTGCATCGGTGCGCCGGTGAGCGACTTCAGGAGCTCGCCCGAGAGATGGTTCGAGGAGCCGTTGCCGGCGGAGCCGAAGTTGACCTTGCCCGGATTCGCCTTCGCGTAGGCGATCAGCTCACCGACGGACTGCACCGGAACGGCCGGATTCACGACGAGGACGTTCACGTACGAGACCGCGAGCGTCAGCGGCGTGAAATCCCTGAGCGTGTTGTAGGTCAGCTTCGCGTAGAGGTGCGGGTTGATTGCGTGGCTGCCGGTCGTCGCGAGCCCGATCGTGTAGCCGTCCGGCGGCGACTTCGCCAGCCGCTCCATGCCGATCGAAGCGCCGGCACCGGGAACGTTCTCGACGACGACGGGCTGGCCGAGCGCTTCGCTGAGCTGCGCGGTGAGCGCCCGGGAGAACGTATCGGTCGGCCCGCCCGGCGGGAACGGCACGATGTAGCGGATCGGCTTGGAGGGGAAGGCCTGTGCGCACGCAGCCGACGCGACCGCGAGACCGAAGAAAGCGCCCAGCGCTTGCCTGATGAGATGCTGCATCACGCTCCCCGGTTCGGGGCGGCCGCCCCGTTCACACCGCCACGCACAGGTACTTGATCTCGAGGTACTCGTCGATGCCGTACTTCGAGCCCTCGCGGCCGAGCCCCGACTCCTTCATCCCCCCGAACGGTGCTTCGGGGGTGGATATCAGCCCCGTGTTGATGCCGACGATCCCGTATTCGAGCCCTTCCGATACGCGCCACACTCGGCTATGGTCGCGCGCGTAGAAGTACGACGCGAGCCCGAACTCGGTGTCGTTCGCCATCCGGATCGCCTCCTCCTCGGTCTTGAAGCGGAAGAGCGGCGCGACCGGCCCGAAAGTCTCCTCCTTCGTGACCCTCATCGCCGGGGTCACGTCGGCGAGGATCGTGGGCTCGAAGAAGCGACCGCCGAGCCGGTGCGGCTTGCCGCCGAGAATCACTTTCGCGCCCTTCGCCACCGCGTCCGCGACATGCTCCTCGACCTTCTTCACCGCCGCGTCGTCGATCAGCGGCCCGATCGTGACGCCGGGCTCGAGGCCGTTGCCGACCTTGAACTTCGCGACGCGCTCGGCGAGCCTGGCGGCGAACGCGTCGTAGACCTCGTCCTGCACCAGGATCCGGTTCGCGCACACGCAGGTCTGACCCGCATTGCGATACTTCGAGGCGATCGCGCCGTCGGCTGCGGCGTCCAGATCCGCGTCGTCGAACACTATGAACGGCGCGTTGCCGCCGAGCTCCATCGACACCTTTTTCACCGTCGAGGCGGCCTGCGCGATCAGCTTCTTGCCGATCTCGGTCGAGCCGGTAAACGTGACCTTCCGAACCAGCGGATTGCCGGTCAGCTCGCCGCCGATCGGCCCGGAAGCTCCGGTCACGACGCTGAACACCCCTCTAGGCACGCCGGCCCGCTCGGCGAGCTCCGCGAGGGCTAGCGCGGAGAACGGCGTCGCCGACGCGGGCTTCGACACCATCGTGCAGCCGACCGCCAGCGCCGGCCCGGCTTTCCGCGTGATCATCGCCGCCGGGAAGTTCCACGGCGTGATCGCCGCGCACACGCCGACCGGTTGCTTGATGACGACGATGCGCTTGTCCGCCTGATGGCCCGGGATGGTGTCGCCGTAGACGCGTCGCCCTTCTTCCGCGAACCATTCGATGAACGACGCGGCGTAGACGATCTCGCCGCGCGACTCGGCGAGCGGCTTGCCCTGCTCGGCGGTCATGATGATCGCCAGGTCCTCCTGATTCGCCAGCATGAGGTCGGCCCATTTACGCAGGACCGCCGACCGCTCCTTCGCGGTCTTCGCCCGCCAGGCAGGCCACGCCGCATTCGCCGCCTCGATCGCGCGCCGCGCCTCGGCGGCGCCCATGTTCGGCACCGTGCCGAGCAGCTCGCCGGTCGCGGGGTTCGTGACCGGCAGCGTCTTGCCCTCCTCGGCCTCGACCCACTGGCCGTCGATGTAACACTGGTTGCGCAGCAGCTTCGGGTCCTTGAGCTTTGGCGGTGCGATGGGCGCGGCGGGTGCGTTCATGACGGACTCCGGAGCTCGGCAAGCGGCGGGCGCCGCGGGGAGGCGGAAATTCTACTACCCGACGAGGGCGCGAGCTTGTGCAACAATCTCGAGCGCCGCCATGACCACCATCGCCCTGATCGCGCACGACGGCAAGAAGCAGGACATGCTCGCGTTCGTCCGCCGGTTCGAGACGACGCTCTCGAACCACCGGCTCGTCGCCACCGCCACCACCGGGAATCTGATCGGCCAGGCGACGGGCCTCCGCGTCGAGACGATGCTGTCGGGTCCCCAGGGCGGCGACCTGCAGATCGGTGCGCGCGTCGCGGCCGGCGAGGTCGACATGGTGATCTTCCTGCGCGACCCGCTGTCGGCACAGCCGCACGAGCCGGATATCGCGGCGCTGCTGCGCGTGTGCGAGGTGCACAACGTTCCCTTCGTGACGAACGTCGCCGGCGCGCAGATCCTGATCGCCAGCGTCGAGCGATGACGCGCGTTTTCGGCGACGCGTTCCGCGGCAAGGGGGTGCTGGTCACCGGGGGCACGAGCGGCATCGGGCTCGCGATCGGCCGGGCGTTCGCCGCGCACGACGCGCGCGTGACCGTGACCGGCCTCACGGAAGGCGAGATCCGCGCCCCCGAGCTCGCCGGTCTCGAGGCGATGCGCCTGGATGTCGCCGACGGCGGGGCGGTCAGGCGCGCGATCGGCGGGCTCGATGCGCTCGACGTGCTGGTCAACTGCGCGGGCATGATCCGGCGCGGCGAGGAGCACGCGGTCGAGACCTTCGAGCGCGTGCTCGACGTGAACCTCGCCGGGACGATGCGCTGCTGCACCGCCGCCCGGCCGCTGCTCGCGGCGTCGAAGGGCTGCATCGTGAACACGGCGTCGATGCTCTCGTTCTTCGGCGGCGGACTGGTGCCGGGCTACAGCGCGTCGAAGGGCGGCGTCGCGCAGCTCACGAAGTCGCTCGCGATCGCCTACGCCGGCGACGGCGTCCGCGTGAACGCGGTCGCGCCCGGGTGGATCGCTACCGCGCTGACCAAGGCATTGCAGGACGATCCCGCTCGCAGCGCGCCGATCCTCGACCGCACGCCGCTGAAGCGCTGGGGTGCACCGGAGGACGTCGCGGGGCCGGTGCTATTCTTGTGCTCGCCCGCCGCCGGCTTCGTCACCGGCGCGATCCTGCCGGTGGACGGCGGGTACCTAGTGACCTGAAAGGCCGCGTCATGAACCCGCCGCTCGTGGTCCCGTCGCCAGGCATCCAGCCCGAGATCGCCGTCGCGGCGATTCCCGACGACGAGCGCGTCTGGGTGCCGCAGGCGAAGGACGTCTGGTTCCGGCCGCTGCTGCTCAACACCGTCACCGGCGGGTGGTGCAACCTGCTGCGCGTGCGAAAGAGCGGCGTCCTGCATCGCCACCGCCACCCGATGATCGTCGTCGGATATGTCGTCCGGGGGAAGTGGCGGTATCTCGAGCATGACTGGGTCGCGACCGAGGGGAGTTTCGTCTACGAGCCGCCCGGCGAGACGCACACGCTGGTGGTGCCCGACGACTGCCCCGAGATGATCACGTTCTTCAGCATCGCGGGTGCGATGATCTATCTCGACGCCGAGGGCCGGCAGATCGGCTACGAGGACGTCTTCTCGAAGATCGACATGTGCCGCAAGCACTATGTCGAGGTCGGGCTCGGGACGACATACGTCGACCAGTTCGTGCGCTAGGCGCGTCGTGCCGGCGCACCGCCGCATCGAGGGACTGCGGATGCGCGCGAACTCGGGTCTCGGACTTCCGGCTACCGCCCCCGCGCCGGGGGCATCGCGATGACGCTCCGGATCCCCGCGCTTACAAAGGCGCTCGACGCCGGGCTCGTGAAGACCGTCGAGGCGCTGCTCCGCGCCGGGCAGTTCCACCGGGTCGCCAACCTCGTCGCCGCGAGCGAGCCGCTCGCGAACTTCGCACTCCGCCGCATGCGCGAGATCGTCGGCGACCAGCTCCTCGTGCACACGGCCGCCGGGCTCGAGCTCACGCGGCGGGCGAAGCGCCTCGCCGCGCCGTTCCGCGACCTGCTCGAGCGCATCGGCGAGGTGCTGTCGGGCCGCAACGTGTTCGACGCCGCATTCTGCGAGGACACGTTTCATGTCGCGGCCTCGGACTATGCGAGCTTCGTGCTCGCACCCGGCCTCGCGGCGCGGTTCGCCGAGCTCGCGCCGCGGGCGAGCCTCGTGCTGTCGCCGCTCGATCCCGTCGCGACGCGCCGGCCGCTCGAGACCGGTACGCTCGACCTTGCGGTCGGACCGGCGCCGCGCGGCCCCGCCGGCAGGCTCAAGAGCGAACGTCTCCTCGCCGAGCGCTTCGCGTGCATCGTGCGCAAGCATCACCCGCGCATCGCCAAGCGGCTGACCGTCAAGGACTACGCTGCCGAAGCGCACGTCGTCGTTCGCGCCGCCACGGGCGCTGCGCGAGCCGACCCGGCACTCGCCGACCCGGGGCGCATGCGGCGGAGGGGCGTGACGGTCACGCATTTCCTGCTCGTGCCGGAGATCGTCGCCGGCTCCGACCTGATCGCCACGCTGCCCGAGCGCGTCGCGGAGCGCTTCGCCGGGCGCTATCCGGTCGTCGTCCACCGCTCGCCGGTACGTCCGGCGGGTTTCAGCGTGGCGATGAGCTGGCACGAGCGATCGGACGCCGATCCGGCGCGGGCGTGGCTGCGAGGCCTCGTCGCCGATGTCGCGGCGGCGGCTTAGCTCGCGCCAGTGCCGGTCTCCGGGTGCGCTGTCCGCGACCGCGCGGTGCTACCAGCTGTTGCGCAGCTCCCTCAGCTTCAGGAACACGGTGCGGCTATCGGGCTTCTCGGGCAGATCGGGGAAAGCTTCGCGCAGCCTGGCGATGACCGTGGGGCTGGTGAGGCGGAAGAACGTGTTGATCTCCCGTTCGACTTCGAGGGTCGAGACGTAGGCATTGGCCGGATTCTGGCCCTTGAGCCGGTCGAGCATCTCCTGCGCCCGCCGGTTGTCGGGTTCGCGATTCAGCGTGAAGCGCAGGTTGTTCTCGATGTAGTCGTGGCCCGGATAGATCAGCGTCGCCGATGGCAGCCTGGCGAGCTGCTCCGAGAACGTCTTGTACAGCTCTGCCGGATGACCGCCGTTGTGGCAGTTCCCGGCGCCGGCGTTGAACAGCGTATCCCCGCAGAAGAGCGCCGGCTGATCGGTGTGCGACAGCAGGCAGACGTGGCTCATCGTGTGGCCTGGCGTGTCGAGCGCCTCCAGCTCCACTGTCTTTCCCACTTTCACGACGTCCCCCGCACCCAAGCCCCGCGCCATGTCGGCGATCTTGTCCCTGGCATTCCTGTGCGCCAGGATCCTGGCGCCGGTCTTCTGGACCATGCGGTCGTTCCCGCCCGTATGGTCGCGATGCTCGTGAGTGTTCAGGATCTGGGTGATGGTCCACCCCTCTTCCTTCGCGGCCTGCAAACACTTCTCGTGGTCCAACGGGTCGACGGCGAGGGCCTCGCCGGTTTCGCTGCAGGCGATGAGGTAATTGAAGTTGCGGTAGGCGTTGGCGGTCCAGATCTGCTTGACGATCACGACATCTCCCGCTGGACAGGGGTTAGAACGGGCAGTCGGGCTTGAAGTTCGGGGCGCGCTTCTCCTTGAGTGATGCCATCCCCTCCCGCACCTCGGGCCCCGAGAAGCCCATGAACTCGAGCGCGAGCGAGGCATCGAACGTCGGCCCTGCCATCCGCAGCCAGTTGTTGAGGGAATACTTCGTCCAGCGGATCGCCGACTGCGCGCCGAGGGCGAGCTTCTTCGCCACCTCGAACGCCTTCGGGACGAGGTCTCGCTCGTCGACGGCCAGCGATACGAGGCCGATGCGCTCGGCCTCCTCGCCCGAGACCGTCTCGCACAGCAGGAGGTAGTACTTCGCCTTCGCCAGCCCGCAGAGAAGCGGCCAAACGATCGCGGCGTGATCGCCCGCCGCCACGCCGAGGCGCGTATGGCCGTCGATGATGCGCGCCGTCTTCGCGGCGATCGAGATGTCCGCGAGCAGCCCGGCGACGAGCCCTGCGCCAACGGCCGGGCCGTGCATCGCCGAGACGACGGGTTTCGAGCAGTTGATGACGTTGTAGACGAGGTCGCGCGCCTCGCGCCATACGCGCGCGCGGACCTCGAAATCGGCGACCATGTCCTCGATCAGCTTCAGGTCGCCGCCGGCGGAGAAGCCCTTGCCCTCGCCGCGCAGGATCGCGACGCGGGTGTCGGGGTCGGCGTCGACGTCCCGCCAGATCTCGGCGAGCTCGCGATGCAGCACGTGATCGGCGGTCGAGAGCTTCCCCGGCGCGCCCATCACGATCTCGAGAATGCCGTCGGGATGGCGCTTGATCGCGAGGCGCTCGTACGACGCGTACCGCTCGCCCACGGTCAGTCCTCGAGCGTGAAGCCGACCTTGATCGTGACCTGCCAGTGGGCGACCTTGCCGGCGTCGATGTGGCCGCGCGTCTCGAGGACCTCGAACCAGTGCATGTTGCGCATCGTCTTCGCGGCCTTGACTATGGCGGTGCGGACGGCATCGTCGCTCGATGCGGCGGACGAGCCGGTCAGCTCGAGCGTCTTGTAGACGTGGTCGGTCATGGCGCCTCCTTGTCGTTGCGGGCGACGCGAGTATAGGCGCGCCCGCCATGGGCCGAAAGTCGGGTCGGAAGGGCAGACGAGCCTGATCGGTGCCGGGGAAGCGTTCCGCGACGCGGTGCGTGCGGCGCTCGCTCCGGGCAAGGGCGAGCGCTCGCGGCGGCAAGAGCTGCTCGATTCCCGAACATGCCCTAATCCAGCCGCACGGGGAGATGACGGAAGCCGCGGAACCGGACGCGGCGATCGCGCTCCGGTACACCGGCGAGGTCGATCCTCGGAAAGCGCGCGAGCAGCCGACCGAACGCGATGCGCGCTTCCATCCGCGCCACGTTCATTCCGGCGCAGGCGTGGTCGCCGTGTCCGAAGGCGACATGGCGATTGGGCTTGCGACCCACGTCCAGCCGGTCCGGATCGGGGAACTGCGCGGGATCGCGGTTCGCGGCCCCGACGCCGAGGGTGATGAACGTCCCGATCGGGAAGGTCCTCCCGCCCAGCTCGATCGGCGCCGTCGTGATGCGGTTGTTGAGCTGCAGCGGACTTTCGAACCGGAGCAGCTCTTCGACCGCGGTCGGGAGCAGCGCGGGGTCTCCCGCAAGCCGCTCGAGCTCGCCGCGATGCTCGAGCAGCGCACGCGCGCCGTTGCCGATCAGGTTGGTCGTCGTCTCGTGGCCGGCGTTCAGCAGGAAGATGCAGTTGTGGAGCAGCTCGGTTTCGCCGAGCCGCTCGCCGTCGGCCTCGCCCTGGATCAGCCGCGTGAGGACGTCGCTCTCGAAATCGCGCGGGTGCCTGCGGCGCTCGGCGACGAGCACGCGGAGATAGTCGCAGAAGTCGCGTACGGCCCGGTTCCCGCGGTCGAGGACGTCGGCGCCAGGCGCCGGTTCGAGCGCCGACAGGATCGCGAGCGACCAGCCGCGCAGCGGCCCGCGCTCGGGCTTGGGCACCTCGAGCAGGTTGCCGATCACCTCGACCGGGATCTCGGCGGCGAAGTCGTCGATGAGATCTACGGTGCGCTGCTCCGCCATCCGGTCGAGCAGGCGCTCGACGAGCGCGATGACGTCCGGCTCCATGCGGGCGATCGCGCGCTGGTTCACCGCGCCCATGAGCAGCCGCCGCACGCGCGTGTGCAGCGGCGGGTCGTTGAAGACGAGGCTCGTCGTGTGATGCTCGAAGAGCGGCGAGTCGCCGAACTTCGGGCCGAACTCCCGCTTCTTGTCGGAGCTCGCCCGCGAGTCGCGGTAGAGCGCGGCGACGTCCTCGTAGCGCGTCAGGAAGACCGACCCGCCGCCGAGATCGTGCACCGGGTCGTGCGTGCGGAGGAGGGCGTAGTAGCGGTACGGGTCGTCGAAGAAATCGTCCGGCACGTCGGTCAGCCGGAACTCGCGGGCGAGCGCGGCGGGATCCACGAGGTCAGAACGTGCCCGGGTACACGCCGCCGTCGATCAGGAAGTTCTGCCCCGTCACGTACCCGGTCTGCGCGCTGCAGAGGAACGCGCAGGCCTCGCCGAACTCCGCCGGGTCGCCGATCCGGCCGGCGGGGATGGCCTTGATGCGCTCGGCACGCGCCTCGTCGATCGTCATCCCCTGGTTCTTCGCGGAGGCCGCCATCACCGAGCGCTGCCGGTCGGTGTCGAAGAAGCCGGGCAGGAGGTTGTTGATCGTGACGTTGTGGCCGACCGTCTGGCGCGAGAGCCCGGCGATGAAGCCGGTGAGCCCGGTGCGCGCGCCGTTCGAGAGCCCGAGCACCGCGAGCGGCGCCTTCACCGCGCTGGACGTGATGTTCACGATGCGGCCGAAGCGCCTCGCGATCATCGAATCGACCGTCGCCTTGATCAGCTCGATCGGCGTGAGCATGTTGGCGTCGAGCGCCTTGATCCAGTCGTCCCGCGCCCACTCGCGGAAGTCGCCCGGCGGCGGGCCGCCGGCGTTGTTGACGAGGATATCGGGTTGCGGGCAGGCGGCGAGCAGCTTCGCGCGGCCGTCCGCCGTCGTCACGTCGAGCGCCAGCGCGTTCACCTGCACGCCGAAGTTCCCGCGCAGCTCCGCCGCGGTGGCATTCAACGCCTCCTCGCCGCGCGCGCAGATCGTCAGGTTCACGCCTTCCCGAGCGAGCGACCACGCGCACGCGCGCCCGAGCCCCTTGCTCGCGGCGCAGACGATGGCGGACTTGCCTCTTATTCCGAGATCCATGTTACCTCCGCAGGAAATCGGCCACGGCGCACACCGCGACCTAGGTTTTGGGTTTCAGGCTCACCAGCACCACGCCGCCCAGCACGAGCGCCGTGCCCAGGATCTGGAGCCACGTCATCCGCTCGTCGAGCCCGGCGAACCCGAAGAATATCGTCGACACCGGCCCGAGCGCGCCGAGGATCGCGACCTGGTTCGCGCCGATGCGCCTGAGCGCTTCGGCCGTCATGAACGTCGGCAGCACGGTCGCGAAGATCGCCATCGCGATCGCGTAGCCGTACACCGGCCAGGGCAGCGCGAGCGCCTCCAGCGGCCGGAGCGCCAGAAACTGCGCGATACAGAGCACGCTCGCGATCAGCAGCGCGTAGGCGGTGAACCGCATCGAGCCGACCCGCTGGATGATCTGGCTGCCGAGGACGAGGTAGATCGCATAGCTCACCGCGCTCGCAAACACGAGCGCCGCGCCGAGCGGCAGGTTCTCGTGCTGGCCGCCCATCGCGTGCGACAGCACGAGCGCGGTGCCGCCGTAGGTGACCGCAAGCGCGAAGAGCTCGCGCGTCCCCGCCCGCTTGCGGAGGAAGACCCACGAGAGCACGACCACGATGGTCGGGTAGAGGAAGAGGAGCAGCCGGCCCAGGCCGGCGGAGATGTACTGCAGCCCCAGGAAATCGACGAAGCTCGCGAAGTAGTAGCCGAGGAATCCGAGGAAGAGGATGCCCCACCAGTCCCGCCGCGAGATCGGCGTCCGGTTGCCACGCTGCCATACCGCGGCGATCACGAAGAACGGCAGCGAGAATACCATCCTGAGCGCGATCAGCGTCACCGGATCGCGCACGTAGCCGTACGCGAGCTTGATGAGGATCGGCCGGAACGAGAACGCGATCACGCCCGCCACGGCGAGCGCGATCCCTGCCGCGCGGTAGGAGGAGGGCGTCAACGTTTGCGGCAGTCGCTCTGGATCAGGGGGTCGAGGGGGCCGGGTGGGAAGGGAAGGGTCCCACCCCTTCCCTCGGTCCCCCTTCGTGAGCACCCGGTCAGCGCCGCTTGCCGCCGCCGAGGATCGACCCGAGCACGCCGCGCAGGATCTCGCGGCCGGCCTGCCGGGCCATGCTCTTCGCGGCAGCTTCGACGACGCCCTCGCGCCGCCCGCCGCGCGGGCCGGTTGACCCGAACAGGATGTCGCTCAGCATTCCGCCTGCGCCCTGCCCCTGGGGCGGGCTCGCCGGCGCGCCCTTGCCGCCGGCTTTGCCCGGCGCTTCAGCCTGCTTGGATTCCGTGCGCCCCTTCAGCTTTTCGTACGCCGACTCGCGGTCGACCGCCTGCTCGTAGTGGCCGGCGATCACGGACGAGGCGATCAGGCGCTGGCGCTCCTCCGGCGGGATCGGGCCGATCCTGGAGGCCGGCGGCAGGATGAACGCGCGCTTGACGATCCCCGGGGTGCCCTTCGCGTCGAGGAGCGATACGAGCGCCTCGCCGACGCCGAGCTCCATGATCGCTTTCTCGGTGTTGAGCTTGGGGTTCGCGCGCAGGGTCTGCGCGGCCGTCTTCACCGCCTTCTGGTCCTTTGGGGTGAACGCGCGCAGCGCGTGCTGGACGCGATTGCCGAGCTGGCCGAGCACGGTCTCGGGAATGTCGAGCGGGTTCTGGCTGCAGAAGTAGACGCCGACGCCCTTCGAGCGGATGAGCCGCACCACCTGCTCGATCTTCTCGAGCAGCGCTTTCGGCGCGTCGTTGAAAAGGAGGTGCGCCTCGTCGAAGATGAACACGAGCTTCGGCTGCTCGAGATCGCCGACCTCGGGCAGGTGCTCGAACAGCTCGGCGAGCAGCCACAGCAGGAACGTCGAGTAGAGCTTCGGCGACTGCATCAGCTTGTCGGCGGCGAGCACATTCACGACGCCGCGGCCCTTCGAGTCGGTCTGCATCAGGTCCTCGACGGCGAGCATCGGCTCGCCGAAGAACCGCTCGGCGCCCTGGTGCTCGAGCTCGAGCAGGCCACGCTGGATCGCGCCGATCGAGGCCGGCGAGACGTTGCCGTAGTCGGTCTTGAACTGCGCCGCGTTGTCGCCGACGTACTGCAGCATCGCGCGCAGGTCCTTCAGGTCGAGGAGCAGCAGGCCATCGTCGTCGGCGATCTTGAAGACGAGCGTGAGAACACCGGACTGCGTGTCGTTGAGGTTGAGCACCCGCGCGAGCAGGAGCGGCCCCATGTCGGAGATCGTCGCCCGCACCGGGTGGCCCTGCTCGCCGTAGACGTCCCAGAACACGACCGGGCAGCCGTCCCACGTCGGCTCGTCGAGCTTGAGCATCTCGAGCCGCTCCTTCATCTTGGGCGAGAGGCTCCCCGGTGCGGAGATGCCGGAGAAATCGCCCTTCACGTCGGCCATGAAGACCGGCACGCCGATGCGCGAGAACTTCTCCGCCAGCACCTGCAGCGTGACCGTCTTGCCGGTGCCGGTCGCGCCGGCGACCAGGCCATGGCGGTTCGCGAGCCCCGGGAGCAGGCAGAGCGCCTCGGCTCCGGCTTTGGCGACGGCGAGGGGTTCTGGCATCGCGGGCTCCTGGCGATTCGGGTGTGTGGTTGGTGGCGAGTGCGGGCGGTAAAATTATAGGCTCACTCGAACGAGCGACAGCGCTGCCATGGCCGGACACTCCAGATGGGCGAACATCCGCCACAGGAAAGAGCGCTCCGACGCGAAGCGCGGCAAGGTCTTCACCAAGGCGATCAAGGAGATCACCGTCGCCGCGAAGCTCGGCGGCGGGGACCCGAGCATGAACGCGCGGCTGCGCCTCGCGCTCGCCAAGGCCCAGGAGGGTAACGTCCCGAAGGACACCATCGAGCGCGCGATCAAGCGCGGCACCGGGGAGCTCGAGGGAGTCGCCTACGAGGAGATCCGCTACGAAGGGTACGGCGTCGGCGGCGCAGCGGTGATCGTCGACTGCCTGACCGACAACCGCACGCGCACCGTCGGCGAGGTGCGGCACGCGTTCGCGAAGAACGGCGGCAACCTCGGCACCGGCGGCTCGGTCGCGTTCCTCTTCAAGCACTGCGGCCAGTTCGTGCTCGCGCCGGGCACCAGCGAGGACAGGGTAATGGACGCGGCGCTCGACGCGGGCGCCGAAGACGTGCTGAGCAACGACGATGGCTCGGTCGAGGTCGTCTGCGCGCCAGGAGACTTCGAGGCAGTGAGGGCCGCGCTCGCAAGAGCGGGGCTCAAGCCCGAGTTCGCCGAGGTCACGATGAAGCCGACCACCGAGACCGCCCTCAAGGGTGACGACGCAGCGCGGATGCAGAAGCTCCTCGACGCGCTCGAATCGCTCGACGACGTGCAGGAGGTCTACACGACCGCGACGATGGAGTAGGCAAGCGGGTGTCGGCGCGGTCCACCGTCCCGGCGCGTCGCGCGTCTTCCCCTGAGCGCCGGGACGCGCTACTCTTCGCGTCCATGCTGGTCTCCACCGGAACCCCTTCCGGGTCCGCGCGTCCGTGACGTCGGTGCGGATCCTCGGCATTGACCCAGGACTCCGCAGTACCGGCTTCGGCATCATCGACAGGGAAGGCGCGCGGCTCGCCTACGTCGCCAGCGGCTGCATCCGCACGCCGCAGGTCGAAAGCCTCCCCGATCGCATCGCCGTCATCCTCGCGTCGCTCGCCGAGGTCATCGCGACCCACCATCCGGGCCAGGTCGCACTCGAGAAGGTATTCGTGAGCGTGAACCCGGCGTCGACGCTCGCGCTGGGTCAGGCGCGGGGGACCGCGATCTGCGCCGCTGTCTCGGCGAGGCTGCCGGTCGCCGAGTACACCGCGCTGCAGGTGAAGCAGGCGGTCGTCGGCAACGGGCACGCGCGCAAGGAGCAGGTCCAGGAGATGGTGAAGCGCCTCCTGCAGCTCTCCGGGAGCCCGGGCGCGGACGCCGCCGACGCGCTCGCCTGCGCGATCTGCCATGCGCACGGCGGGCAGGGGCTCGGCGGGATCGCGACGGCAGGCTACCGCGTGCGGCGCGGACGACTCCTTCGCGGTCCGCATGGCTCATCGCGGACCGTCCCCAGATGATCGGCCGCGTCCAGGGCGTCCTGCTCGAGAAGAACCCGCCCCAGATCCTTGTCGACTGCGCCGGGGTGGGCTACGAGGTCGAGGTGCCGATGAGCACCTTCTACAACCTCCCGGGCACGGGCGAACGGGTCACGCTTCTCACCCATCTCGTCGTCCGGGAAGACGCGCATCTCCTCTACGGCTTCGGCTCCGAGAGCGAGCGCCGTGCCTTCCGCCAGCTCGTGAAGATCAGCGGCGTCGGCGCGCGCACCGCGCTCGCGGTTCTGTCGGGGCTCTCGGTGGCAGAGCTCGCGGAGGCGGTGACCTTGCAGGAAACCGGACGGCTGACGCGGATCCCCGGGATCGGCAAGAAGACCGCCGAGCGCCTGCTGCTCGAGCTGAAGGACAAGCTCGGCGTCGAGCTCGCCACGGCGGTGGCGCCGAACCGCGCCGCGCCCGCGGCGAGCGACGTGCTGCATGCGCTGCTTTCGCTCGGCTACAGCGAGAAGGAAGCGGTCGGGGCAGTGAAGCAGGTGCCGGACGGACTGGCCGTCGCGGAAGGCATCCGGCACGCGCTGAAGCTGCTCTCCAGGGCGTGAGCTGGACGCCCGACCGCGGCCGCATGCTATGGTGACCCGGTGATCGAAACGGACCGGCTGATCTCGCCTGCAACCGCTTCCGCGCAGGAGGAGGCGTTCGAACGCAGCCTGCGCCCGCGGCAGCTCGCTGAGTACGTGGGGCAGGAGAAGATCCGCGGGCAGCTCGGGATCTTCATCGAGGCAGCGCGGACGCGGCGCGAGGCCCTCGACCACGTGCTGCTCTTCGGCCCGCCGGGACTCGGCAAGACGACGCTCGCGCACATCATCGCGCGCGAGATGGGCGTAGGCCTCCGCCAGACCTCCGGGCCGGTGCTCGAGCGGCCCGGCGACCTCGCTGCGCTCCTCACCAACCTCGAGCCGAACGATGTGCTCTTCATCGACGAGATCCACCGGCTCTCGCCCGTCGTCGAGGAGATCCTGTACCCGGCGCTCGAGGACTACCAGATCGACATCATGATCGGCGAGGGCCCGGCAGCGCGCTCGGTGAAGCTCGACCTGCCGGCGTTCACGCTCGTCGGCGCGACGACGCGCGCCGGCATGCTGACGAACCCGCTGCGCGACCGGTTCGGGATCGTCGCGCGGCTCGAGTTCTATACGCCCGAGGAAGTGCGGCGGATCGTCGATCGCTCGGCCGGGCTGCTCCAGGTCGGGATCGCGGCCGAGGGTGCGCTCGAGATCGCGCGCCGTTCGCGCGGCACCCCGCGGATCGCCAACCGGCTGCTCCGCCGCGTGCGCGACTACGCCCAGGTCAAGGCGCAGGGCGCGATCACCCGCGAGGTCGCCGACGCGGCGCTCACGATGCTCGACGTCGACCAGGTCGGCCTCGACGTGATGGACCGCAAGCTCCTGCTCGCGGTGGTGGAGAAGTTCGCCGGCGGCCCCGTGGGGGTCGACAACCTTGCGCACGCGATCGGCGAGGAGCGCGACACGATCGAGGACGTGATCGAGCCGTTCCTCATCCAGTCGGGGCTGCTGCAGCGCACGCCGCGCGGCCGCATCGCGACCGTGTCGGCCTATCGCCACTTCGGGCTTGCCGCACCGAGCCGGCCCGCGAGCGGCGAGCTCTTTGCGGATGAGTAGGCTCGGCGAACGTTCGAGGCAGGAAGCGGTGGCCGCGGCGGCGCCCGGTTGGGACGGGAGGACGCTTCGTTGGCCGGTGCGGGTGTACTACCACCACACCGATGCCGGCGGCGTCGTCTACCACGGCACTTACCTCGACTTCATGGAGGCCGCGCGTATCGAGCTCCTGGCGGCGCTCGGGCTCGATCTCGCGGAACTCGCCGCGAAAGAGCGTGTCCTGTTCATCGTCTACAAGGTCGAGGTGGATTATCACAAGCCGGCGCGGCTGAACGAGCAGCTCGTAGTGACCGCCGCGCTCGCGCGCGTCGGCGGGGTGCGGCTCGAGTTCGATCAGGGGGTGCTGCGCGGTGCGGAGCTGCTGGTCGCGGGCAAGGTGAAGGCCGCGTGCGTGCATCGCGAGACCTACCGGCCGGTGCCGCTGCCCGAGCGCCTCAGGGGGAAACTCGAACAATGACCGTCACTCAGGACCTCTCGATCATCCAGCTCATCCTGAACGCGAGCTGGGTGGTGCAGGGGATCATGCTGCTGCTGCTCGCGGTGTCGGTGATCTCGTGGTACTACATCTTCCGCAAGATGTTCGCGATCCGCCGGGCGCGCCGGCAGACCGAGGACTTCGAGCGCACGTTCTGGAGCCGGCCGGACCTGAACGCGCTCTACCAGAGCGCGGTGAACTCGCGCCACCGCACCGGCGCGCTCGAGCGCGTGTTCGAAGCGGGGTTCCGCGACTACGTGAAGCTCAAGACCCAGCGCGTCGACGCGAGCGACCTCGTCGACGGCGCGCGGCGCGCAATGCGCGCCACCTACCAGCGCGAGATCGACTTCCTCGAGGCGCATCTCGCCTTCCTCGCGTCGGTCGGGTCGGTGAGCCCGTACGTGGGCCTGCTGGGGACGGTCTGGGGGATCATGCACGCGTTCCGCGGCCTGGCGAACGTGAGCCAGGCGACGCTTGCGTCGGTCGCGCCCGGCATCGCCGAGGCGCTGGTCGCGACCGCGATCGGCCTCTTCGCCGCGATCCCGGCGGTGGTCGCCTACAACCGCTACTCGCACGACGTCGAGCGGCTGGCCGTGCGGTTCGAGAGCTTCATGGAGGAGTTCTCGAACATCCTGCAGCGGCAGGCGACGCGCTGAAGCGGGGCCCCGTGCGCCAGCGCCGCCTGATGAACCAGATCAACGTCGTCCCGTACGTCGACGTGATGCTGGTGCTGCTCGTCATCTTCATGGTCACAGCGCCGCTCATCACGCCGGGATTCGTCGAGCTGCCGAGCGTCGCGAAGAGCGCGCAGCCGCCCGAGGCGCCGCTCGAAGTGATCATCCGCACCGACCAGTCGATGCTGCTGCGCGAGCGCGTGAAAGGCCAGGCCGTCGACCGGGGGGTGAACATGGCCCAGCTCGTCGCGGCGGTGAAGGAGAAGCAGGCCCGCTCGCCCGCGCAGGCGGTCGTCATCTCCGCCGACAAGGACGTCCGCTACGAGGCGGTCCTCAAGGTGATGGACGAGCTGCAGCGGGCCGACGTGAAGCGCGTAGGCCTGATGGTGAAGCCGGCGCAGAAGACATGATGCGGGCCCTCCAGCCGCGCGAGCCCGGCGCGCTCTTCTCGTGGCTGCTCGCGATCACGGTGCACGTCGCGCTCTTCAGCGTGCTCTTCTTCGGCATCCGGTGGAAGACGAAGCAGGCCGACCCGGTGATGGCGGAGCTGTGGCGGCAGCTGCCGCCGATCGAGCAGCCGCGAGCCGAGCCGCCTCCGCCGCCGCGCGTCGAGCCGAAGCCGGAACCGAAGCCCGAGCCCAAGGTCGAACCGAAGCCCGAGCCCAAGGTCGAACCGAAGCCCGAGCCCAAGCCCGACATCGCCCTCGAGCAGGAAAAGAAGAGAAAGGAGGAGGCCGAGCGGAAGAAGCGCGAAGACGAGCAGCGGGCGAAGGACGAGAAGGAGCGGCGCGAGAAGGAGCTGGCCGAGAAGCGTCGCGCGGAGGAGGAAAACCGGAAACGCATCCAGGACCAGCTCAACCGCGAGCTCGCGGCCGCCGCGCCGAAGGCGCCCGCCACGGCGCCGGCGGTTGCCGGCGATCCCACGGCGCTCGCGACGTGGCAGCGCGAGATCACGGCGAAGATCCGCTCGAACATCATCCTGCCGCCCGACCTCGCCGCCAATCCGCAGGCGGAGTTCGACGTGGCGCTGCTGCCGACCGGCGAGGTGTTGAGCGTCAGGCTGGCACGATCGAGCGGGAACCGGGCGCTCGACGACGCGTGGGAGCGGGCGATCCTGAAGTCCTCGCCGCTGCCGCGGCCGTCGAAACCGGAGATCTTCGTGCGCGACCTGCGCCTCAAGTTCAGGCCGAGTGAGTAGGCTCTTGCCCGGCCGCAGCGACGAACGGTCGTGGCCCCCGGGCGGACGTTATAATTCGCCAACGCATAGAGCCCAACGATCAGTGACCCGAACGGTCCGTGCAGTCCTGGCGGTGCTCGCGCTCGCTGCAAGCCACGCGCAAGCCCAACTCGCCATCGAGATCATCGGCGGCGCCGGCAACCAGATCCCGATCGCGATCGCGTCGTTTGCCGGCGAGTCGCAGCTCCAGTCCGGCATCTCCGACGTGATCGAGAGCGACCTCGCGCGGAGCGGCCGCTTCCGGACGCTCTACACCGGGCCGCAGAACCCGCCGCTCTCCGAGAGCTCGAACGTCGACCTCGCCGCGTGGCGCAGCCGCAGCGCCGACGCGGTCGTCGTCGGCGGCATCTACCCGGCGGCGGGCGGGCGATACGAGGTCCGCTTCCGGCTCTACGACGTGCCGAAACAGGCCTCGCTCGGCGGCGTGAGCTACACCATCACCCGCGAACAGGCGCGCGCGACCGCGCACCGCATCGCCGACTTCGTCTACGAGAAGCTGACCGGCGACAAGGGCGTGTTCAGCACCCGGATCGCGTACGTCGAGAAGCGGGGCAGCCAGTACCGCCTGATGGTCGCCGACGCGGACGGCGAGAACGCGCAGGCGATGCTCACGTCGAACGAGCCGATCATGTCGCCGGCGTGGTCGCCGGACGGCTCGCGCCTCGCTTACGTGTCCTTCCAGCAGAAGAAGCCGATCATCTACGTGCAGCGGCTGAGCGACACGAAGCAGCCGGCGCCGGCGGTGGGCTTCCGCGGGTCGAACAGCGCGCCGGCCTGGTCGCCCGACGGCCGGCAGCTCGCGGTGGCGCTGTCCCGGGACGGCGGCACGCAGCTCTTCCTCGTCGGTGCCGACGGCTCCGGCGCGAAGCGGCTCACGAGCTCCGGCGGCATCGACACCGAGCCCGTCTTCTCGCCCGACGGCCAGTGGATCTACTTCACGTCCGACCGCGGCGGCAGCCCGCAGATCTATCGCGTGTCCGCCGGCGGGGGCGACGTTCAGCGCGTCACGTTCAGCGGCGAATACAACGTCACCCCGCGCGTAAGTCCCGACGGAAAGACGCTCGCCTACGTCTCGCGCAACGGCGGCCGCTTCCAGGTCGCCGCGATGGACCTCGGCACGCGGCAGACGCAGGTGCTGACCGACGGCGCGCGCGACGAATCGCCGAGCTTCGCTCCCAACGGCAAAGTGATCCTGTACGCGACCGACGCCGGCGGGCGCGGCGTGCTCGCCGCCACCTCGAGCGACGGGCGCGTCAAGCAGCGCCTCTCGATGCCCGCCGCAGACGTGCGGGAGCCGGCGTGGGGCCCTTATTCTCCCAATTGAGTCGAACCGGAGGTAGCCATGAGACGAATCCTGTTGACCGCGGCGGTGGCCGTCTTGCTCGCCGCGTGCCAGAGCACACCCGATACGCAACCGCCCGCCGGCGTCGAGGACCGCGCGCCCGGCGACAAGCCGCCGACTACGACCACGAAGCCGATCCCGCCGACCGCGATCCCGGGGACGGGGATCACCGATCCGAGCAAGGACCCGCGGCTCAAGGACCCGTCCAGCCCGCTGTCGAAGCGCAGCATCTACTTCGAGTTCGACTCCGACGCGATCAAGGCCGAGTACGTGCCGCTCGTCGAGGCCCACGCCGCGTTCCTGCGGCAGTACAAGAACGCGAAGATGCTGATCCAGGGCAACGCCGACGACCGCGGCAGCCGCGAGTACAACCTCGGTCTGGGACAGCGGCGCGCGGACGCGGTGAAGAAGCGGCTGGTGCTCCTCGGCGCGACCGAATCGCAGGTCGAGTCGGTGAGCCTCGGCGAGGAGAAGCCGGCGTGCGGCCAGCAGACCGAGGATTGCTGGGCGAAAAACCGCCGCGGCGATATGCTGTACGGGGGTGAATTCTGAGGCGAGGGGCTGCAGGTTCCGACGCCGGGGGCAAGTCATGAACGTCCGCACCTTGGTGGTGATGACCGCACTGGCGACCGCGGCGCCCGCGCACGCCGGCATGTTCGACGACGAGGAAGCGCGGCGCCAGATCGCCGACGTGCAGCGGCAGGTCGAGGCGCAGGGCAAGACGCTGGCACGCATCGAGTCGGAGGTGACCGACAAGAAGGCGCTCCTCGAGCTGGTGAACCAGATCGAGGCGCTCAAGGGCGAGATCGCGGCGCTCCGCGGCCAGCTCGAGGTCACGGCGAACCGCGTCGAAGGCCTGGACAAGCGGCAGAAGGATCTGTACGTCGACCTCGACACGCGTCTCCGCAAGTTCGAGTCGGCGCGCGTCGAGACGGAGAAGGCGCAGGCGGCGGCGCAGGCCGCCGCCCAGGCCGAGCAGCAGGCCTACGAGGCGGGCCTCAACCAGTTCAAGGCGAACAACTACGGCTCGGCCATCCAGAGCCTGCAGTCGTTCCTCGGTGCCTATCCGCAGAGCCAGCTCGCCTCGTCGGCGCAGTACTGGATCGGCAACGCGCACTACGCGCTCCGCGACTACAAGAACGCGATCGCCGCCCAGCAGAAGCTGATCGCCACGTGGCCCGACAGCGCGAAGGCGCCGGACGCGATGCTCAACATCGCCTCGAGCCAGTCCGAGGTGGGCGACATCAACGGCTCGCGCAACACCCTGCGAACGCTCGTCTCGAAGTACCCCAACAGCCCGGCGGCGGAGCAGGCGAAGCAGCGCCTCGCCAAGAAGTAGGCGGGCATCCGCGTGCCGGCTGACCGGAAGGCGGTCGTTCTCCTTTCCGGCGGCCTCGACTCGGCGACGGTCCTGGCGATCGCGCGCACGGAGGGCTACGCCTGCCACGCGCTCTCGGTCGACTATGGCCAGCGGCATGGCGCCGAGCTCGTCGCAGCCGCGCGGATCGCCGCCCTGGCTCGGCGCGATTGAGCATAAGGTCGTCAAGATCGACCTCGCGGCGTTCGGCGGCTCGGCGCTGACCGATGCCGCGATTGCAGTGCCGACCGGCGGGGCGAGGCCCGACGCGATCCCGAGCACCTACGTTCCCGCACGCAACACCATCCTGCTCGCGCTTTCGCTGGCGTGGGCCGAGGTGCTCGAGGCGCAGGACGTCTTCTTCGGCGCGAATGCGGTCGACTACTCGGGCTATCCCGATTGCCGGCCCGAGTTCGTGCAGGCATTCGCGGGCGTCGCGAACCTCGCGACCAGAGCGGCGGTCGAAGGTAGAGGGCTCGTGATCCGTACGCCGATCATCGCGCTCGCGAAGGCCGACATCATTCGCCGCGGCGCCGCACTGGGGGTCGACTACTCGCTCACCGTGTCCTGCTACCAGGCCGATGCCGAGGGCCGCGCGTGCGGCGTGTGCGACGCCTGCCGGCTGCGCCGGGCGGGTTTCGCGGCCGCGGGCATCGACGACCCCACGCGCTACTTCGGCACCCCCGAAGCATAGGATCCATCGAGATGCAGGAAGCGAATCCCGCGAGCCTGACCCCGCTGGTCGCCTGGGCCGCGTTCGCGCTCGCGTTCGTGTTCGGCTTCGTCGGCAACCGGACGAACTTCTGCACCATGGGCGCGGTGTCCGACGTCGTGAACATGGGCGACTGGAACCGCATGCGGATGTGGCTGCTCGCCATCGCGGTCGCGATCCTCGGCTCGCACGCGCTCGAGCTCGCCGGCGTCGTCAAGCTCTCGAACTCGATTTATCCCGGCCCGAACTTCACCTGGCTCTCGTACCTGGTCGGCGGCGCGCTCTTCGGGATCGGCATGACGCTCGGGTCGGGTTGCGGCTCGAAGACGCTGATCCGGGTCGGCGGCGGAAACCTCAAGTCGCTCGTGGTGCTCGTGTTCATGGCGATCGCGGCGTACATGACTTTGCGCGGCCTGTTCGGCGCCTTCCGCGTCGGCGTGCTCGAGCCGGTGTCGGTGCAGCTGCCGGCCGGGCAGGACCTGCCGACGCTCCTCGCGAAGTGGCTCGGCGCCGAGCGGCGTGCGATGGAGATCGCGACCGCGCTCGCCGTCGGCGGCGGGCTGGCGATTTTCGCGCTCGCGCGGCGCGAGTTCCGCCAATTCGACTATCTCCTCGGCGGGGTCGTCGTCGGGCTCGTGATCGTCGGCGGCTGGTACGTGAGCGGCGGGCTCGGCTACGTGCAGGAGCATCCGCAGACCCTGCAGGAGGCGTTTGTCGCGACCAACAGCGGCCGCATGGAGTCGCTGTCGTTCGTCGCGCCGCAGGCGTTCCTGCTCGAGCTGCTCATGCTCTGGACCGACGAGTCGAAGATCGTGACCTTCGGCATCGCTTCCGTGCTCGGCGTGATCGCCGGCTCGAGTGTATACGCGCTCTTGTCGAAGAGCTTCCGCCTCGAATCGTTCCGCGATGCGGGCGATATGCTCCGTCACATCGCCGGCGGCATCCTGATGGGCGTCGGCGGGATCGTCGCGCTTGGCTGCACGATCGGCCAGGGGATCACGGGCTTTTCGACGCTCGCCCTCGGGTCGATCCTGACCTTCGGCGCGATCATCGCGGGCTCGGCGGCGACGATGAGATACGAGTATTGGCGGCTGATGCGCGAGCCGTAAGCGCTTGAAAGCATGAAAAGTTTGACACTCTTCGCGCCGGATCAGTAGAATCCCGCCTCTCCCCGGGGCGTTAGCTCAGCTGGTAGAGCAGCGGACTTTTAATCCGTTGGTCGCAGGTTCGATCCCTGCACGCCCTACCAGGGTCCTGATTTCGCGCCGCTTCTTGGCTTCGACGTGACGACGGCAATCCGTCGATCTGGACGTAGAGGCTAAAGATGACGACGCTGCAGCAACATGCGCCCGCCGCGGGCGCCTCGGCGACTTCCCGCGCCGAGATCCGCGGCATTCAGTTCGGCGACCTTGCGGACGCCTACATGGCCGCCTACACCGGTCGCGATGATCGCGCACTCCCGACGCGGGTAGCGTTTTGGAGCGCCCGCTTCGGCGATCGCCTCGCGCACGAGGTCACTGACGACGACGTGCACGCCGCGCTCGAGGAGCTCGCCGCGGGCGAGAAGCTCGTCTACGGCGGCAAGGACGCCGATGGCCGCCCGATTCTCCGCGGCCGCGGCCGCCGAAGCCCCGCCACGCTCAACCGGTATCACGCCGCGCTCGGCGCGATCTTCAAGTTCGCCCGCAAGAAGCGACTCGTCCCCAAATTGTGGGAACCGCCCACGCGTCAGGTCGATCGCCAACGCGAGGACAATTCCAGGGTGCGCTTCCTCTCTGAGGCCGAGCGCAAGCGTCTGCTTGCCGTCTGCCGGACATCCACTTGGCCTCGACTTTACCTGCTCGTGTTGATGGCGCTAACGACCGGCGCGCGGCGCGGGGAGTTGCTTGCGCTTCGGTGGGTCGACATCGACAGCGACCTGGGCGTCGCGCACGTCGTACGCGGGAAGAACGGCGAACCGCGGGTGTTACCACTCGTGCCGGCCGTGTGCAAGGAGCTCAAGCGCTTCAGCGGCCCCCTGGAAGCACTTGTCTTTGGGTCCGGGCGCCGGCCGGGCAAGCCCATGAGTATCGAAGCGTGTTGGCGCACCGCGCTCAAAGAAGCACGTATCGGAGACTTCCGCTTCCACGATCTGCGGCACAGCTGCGCATCCTATCTCGCACAGCAGGGCGCTTCACTCGTCGAACTCGCCGACGTGCTCGGACACCGGACGATGGCGATGGTGAAGCGCTACAGCCACCTCTCGATCGAGAGCAAGAAAAGGCTCGTGGAGCGGGTGCTAGGGGACTTGCGGTGAGCCTGCCGAAGCCTAACCGTGCTGCTCTCAAGAAGCTCGAGCGGGAGGTCGAGAAACGCTTCGAAGCCCGCAAAGAGTCATACGAGATCGAATGGGAGGAAACGCTGTCGCGTGACATCCAACCCGGTGACGCCTTGCTTTCAGGTTGGTGGACCTTATGCCTGTACACCGTGCGGGCGATGGAGGGCGGCCAGGAGGAAGCCCGCGTACTTCGGCAGGCTGCCGCCGAGCGACTACGGGAAGGGGCACCGCTTCCACATCCACTGAGGAGCTACATCATTCGCGGCATCACGTCCTCAAACCCCAGTCTCGCCTTTGGCGAGATCAAGAAAAGAGGCGCGGCAGGCCATGAAGATCGCGAGGCGCACTTTATCCGCCGAATCAACGCCGCGCGCCTCGTCCAGTACTTCGTGGATGAGCGTCGCATGAGCCGTCACGGGGCGTTCGAGAAAGTCGCCGACCTGCTGGGATACTCCGAGGGGCGCAAGGTCAAGAGGTACATCGGCACCTACCCACTTCAGCTGCACGAGGTTTTTCCGGCCACTGTTCGCCTGCGGCACACGTTGCACGCCGTGAGTGCCTTTCTCAAGGAAACATCCTCCCCACAAATCGCGTGATTAGCGGGGCTAGGGACGATGGCCCTATCGGGATAAAAAGCACCCGTTGCCGCCGGGAAGCGGCGCCAAATCAGGGAACCTACATGAGCAACACCAGCAGCCGCGGCTCGCAGGCCAAGCCGCAACGTTCGTCCGATGTGCCCCGCACCCGACTCGTCGGTATCTGGGACTGGCAGGAGCATAACGCCCACCTGTTTCCTAGTGAGACCTCGCTTCGCTGGCATCTGCGTCAACACCGCGAGGATTACGTTCAGAGGGGTGCCCTTCTCGAGATCGGCGGCCGCCTTTTTGTCGACCCGGAGCGGTTCGAGCAGACTCTGAGGGACGTCGGCTCTCGCGTCGCTTCGATCCGGTCAGGCATCCGCGCCAGCCGCGAACAGCCGTGACAACAGCGCGAGCAGTCGACGCGGCGAATGGGCGCGAAAGCGAACGGCGGTGTGACAGCCTTCGTTCACATCGAGCGACCGAGGTCCTCGACGCCCTGCGCAGTAGCGGGCAGAGAACGTCGATGACGACCGAGCCGCGACCTACCCCTCACCCCGGTGCCGATCGTCGTTGGCGGGGGGAGTAGCCTCGTGCGTATCCGTGAAGACTACGGGCCGGGCGAATGCCTGACGCGGATTGCCCCCGGCGAGTTGCGCGATACGACCGACGCAACGCCGACGCGCGGGCTCGATCGCGTCGACCAAATGAACGCCAGCGACTCGCTTGAGGCGCTTCTACTGCACATCGAGGCCGCGTCGCGCGCCGAGGAGCATCGATCCGGGCTTGAATCGGTCCTGCTGAAGCGCGCTGACGAGTTTGCGGAACTGCGCCGCGTGCGGCCCGACTTAGGCGACGCGCTCGTCGCCCGGATCGTAAAAGTGTGCAGCCGCGAGATGCTCCTGCAACTTGAGCGACGGGCGAGAAACGGTCGGGATCACCCTGACACGTCGGGCGAGGCACGGGCGTGGCCGGAGGCGCTCGACCTTGAGGCGCTGGCGGAGCGCGACCCGGAACCGCCGAAGTTCATCATTCCGGACTGGCTGCCCTGCGGGTATGTGACCCTTCTCGCCGGCCACGGCGGCGTCGGCAAGTCCGGCATCGCGCTGCACCTGGCCGTGTGCATCGCCACGGGGATGCCGTTCTTCGGCATGGAGGTGCAGCGGCGGCGCGTGATGTACCTCGCCTGCGAGGATCGCGAGGGCGTCCTGCACTGGCGGCTCGCTCGCATCTGCTCGCACCTCGGCCTCGATCTCGCGAAGCTGCGCGGCTGGTTGCAGGTCCTCGACCTTGTCGGCCGCGAGACGATCCTGTGGGATCGCAACCCGCGTACTGGCTACACGGTCACGCCAGCCTACGGCTCGCTATCGGAGCGCGTGAAGGAGCAGTCGACCCAGGTCCTCTTCGTCGACGGCGTCAGCGACGCCTTCGGCGGCAACGAGAACGCCCGCAGCGAGGTCAAGAGTTACGTGAACTCGCTGCTCGCTCTCGTCTCACCCGACGAGGGCGCTGTCCACCTCATTGGCCACGTCAACCGCCCGACTGCCGCAGGTAATGCCACTACCGAGGGCTACAGCGGCAGTACCGCGTGGCACAACGCCGTGCGCGCCCGCTGGTACCTTTTCCCCGAGACGCGGCAGGGCGAGGACGGAGAGCGCGCGGAGCGCACCGGCGACCTCATCCTCGAACTGCAGAAGTCGAACCTCGGCCGCACCGACCAGTCCATGCGCGTCACCTGGAATGAGACGGCTGGGATGTTCCTCGGGCGCGAGATCATCGGCGCGTCCGCGTCCGACCGAGCGGAGCGCGACCGAGTCGACCGCGAGGCCCTGCTCGCGGTCCTCGCGTCCGCAGCGGCAGCGGACTACGTGCCGGCAGCCACGACCGGTCGCCGGACCGCCTTCCATGTCCTCTCCGTGCGCCCAGGATTTCCCGGCTCCATCACCTCCGATAAGTCCGGACGCCGCCGATTCTGGCGTTTGGTCGAGCAACTGCGCTCAATGCGATTGATCGAGGAGTCCTCGATTCGACGCAGAAACCGTCATGCAACGGCGATCCTCGTGCCCACTACAGAGTGAGTGCGTCAATGCGCCGAATAGCGAGAACAGCATTCGACGCGGGTTCGACGCAGGCGCACATGCGCCGATGCGCCGAATGGCGCAGGGGGTTATAGGGGGGGTGCGCGCGCGGCCGAGCAGCGGATAGCTCGCACTCGCGATTACGAAATGACTTGGGAAACCTTGACCCCATGACCGCGGGCCGACCGGGCTGGCGACCGAAAGCTGAAGACCTGCCGTCGATCGACGTACGTAGATGGGAGAGGCAAGACTTGCTGGACGGCCCATCATTCACGTGGACTTGGGCCGTGAACGGCCCAACCAGACCGACGCTCGATGTCGCCGTCACGAAAGACTGGGTCGATCTCTGTCTGATCATCAACGGGCGATCCCGGCGCGACCGCGTTTGGCTCACCTGGACTCCGTGCCATTTCGGCGGGAAGCGGCTTTGGTTCCAGTGCCCGACCCCTAGTTGCCATCGTCGGGCGGCCAAGCTGTACATGGGGGCCCGGGTTTTCGCGTGCCGGCGGTGCTACAACCTCGCGTACCAGTCGCAGTGCTACGGGCGGGACGACCGGTACGTAGCCCAGGCGGCGAAGATCCGACGCGCCCTGGGCGGCCCTGAGGGCATCCTGGACGACTTCCCTGACCGGCCCAAGGGGATGCACTGGCGGACGTACGAGCGGCTCGCTTCGCGCTGCGCGGCCTACGAGCGCCCGGTGTTTGCAACCATCGAGCGTCTACTCGCCGTTCTCAGTGAGGTAGAAGCGAGCGGTCACGGGTGAATGGCGGCAACGGCGGCCGGCTCTGGCTTGGCATCGAGTCGCTCCACGAACTCGGTCAGGCGGCCGCCTTCGTAGCCGCACGGATCTGCTGCGCGAGGCCTTGTTGAATCTCTGCGTTGAAACGTACAGGAGCTTGCCAACATGAACGAAAAGTATCTCGAAGACTTTGCGGTCGGACAGACCTACGTCTCCGGACGAATCAAGGTCGATGAGGACCGAATCAAGGCCTTTGCCGCTGAGTTCGACCCTCAGCCGTTTCACATGGACGAGGAAGCGGCGCGCGGTTCGATTTTCGGAGGCTTGGCCGCAAGCGGCTGGCACACCGCCGCGATCACCATGCGGCTCCTCGTCGAAAGCGAGCTCAAACCCGCCGGCGGCATCATTGGTGCCAGCTTCGACGAATTTCGCTGGCCGCTGCCTGTGCGACCCGGGGACAAGCTTCATCTCGACATCGAGGTGCTGGACGTGCGGCCTTCGAAATCGCGCCCGACTCAGGGCATGATCAAAGTTAGAACGACAACGAAGAATCAGAACGGTGAGGCGGTGCAAGTCTCGGTGGGAAACCTTGTCGTACCGCGTCGCCCTGCCTAGTCACGCCTCCTGCGTTTCGTTGCGGTTGATCTTAGCTGCGCACGGGGTTCGAGTCGACCGTGGCCGGGCCATCGGTCTGCGCCGGCGCATCGAGCACCGGATGGTCGGCTTTCGGCACGATTTCGACCCGCTCGGTGACGAAAGGCGGGATCTCATGCACGCCCACGAGGCGGCCGCTCTGGTCGGCCATCGCCGTGAGCGATGCGGCGACGAGCATCACGACGCCCAGAATGTGGAGAACGAGACGGAATTCCATGGTGATACACCTTGGCGCGCCGGGACCGTGACCGGCCCCGGCTGAGCCGTGCGTTGCATTACGGATTGAAGGGGTAGCCGGAAGCGTTGTCGTCCACCAGCTGCTGGCGCGCTTGGTTCGAGGTCTGCTCCGGCGCGTTCTTCCAGACAGACTCTCTCTGCGCGCTTTGCAGATCCAGCGTGGGCTCCGCGACCGCAGCGGTGGCGCCGAGGGCGAGGGCGAGAGCGATCAGAGTGCGTTTCATGGTGTTGCTCCTTTCGTGTTCGTGGCGATTACGGGTTGAACGGCGCGAGTTCGGAGCCCCCGCCGAAGATGCTGACGCGCTGGGTGTCGGCCTGGTACGAGGTCGTCTCGGGGACGCTGACCATCGCGCGGTCCTGCGAGCCCTGGAGCTCGAGGCTGGGCTCGGCGAAGGCGGCGTTGCCCGCGAGGCCGAGGGCGGCGATGGCGAGGATGATCAGGTTGCGTTTCATCGGTCGGTCCTTTTCAAAGAGTTTGAAAGATCGGTCTCCATTTGCTCCACACAACTCCTCGTATCGAAAACTCGCTGCGTGTTGGGCCACACTGTATGGATCGACGCCGATGCTGGATGTGCGTAAGCGCACCACCCGACGCAGTTAATCATCCGAGGCGGCCGCAGCCCGGACCTCGGTTCGCGTGATGACGTGCGCGGGAGGAGTCGTCCAGAAGACCAGGCAATCCGCGCTCGAGGTCTGCGACGGCGTGTCCCATCGACGAACCTTAGAAGACATCCTCAGCGGGTCGCGGCGATTCGAGCGTTAACCGGCACCGGGTCGCGCGGCTCAGGTGCTACAACCTCGCGTACCAGTCTCAGTGCTACGGGCGTGACGACCGGTACGTAGCTCAGGCGGCGAAGATCCGACGCGCCTTGGGCGGCCCTGAGGGCATCCTGGACGACTTCCCTGACCGGCCCAAGGGGATGCACCGGCGCACTTACGAACACCTCTTCAGGCGCTGTGAGGCCTACGAACGCCCGGTGTTTGCCAGCATGGAGCGCCTGATCGCCATCCTTAATGAGGTCGAAACGAGCGGACGTCTGCCGCCCCGGCGTGGGGCTCGCTGCCCTGAGCCGGCTTCGGATGGTCTCTAGCGAGCACCGACGAAACTCGCCTACACCGAGTTCCTCGCCCTTCCCATCCAAGACGAGGTCGCCCGGCGCGAGCAGAAGAAGTTCGCGCTCGGTCTGCGACGCGCCGCCTTCCGCGCCTCGAACAGTTCGACTTCGAGCGCCTGCCGCAACTGAACCGTACCCTCGTCCACGACCTCGCCACCGGCCGCTATCTCGCCGATCGAATCCCGGTTCTCATCGTCGGACCCTGCGGCACCGCCGGCTCAGCTGGACACCGCTTCACTTTCCTTCTCTCCACAGGATAACTATTGCCGCTACGAAGAACACTGCGAAGAAAATGATTGCGAAGATGAGCCATTCGGGACCTCTCCGCGTTCATCGGGCCCTCGTGCGGCAGCGGCTAACGCCTGCCGCAGCGGTGGGCGCGGCGGGTATAGCCTCAGCGGGATGGCTTCCGAGGACGAGAGCGCGAACGCGCCGGCGCCGGGGATGCGGCCTTGAGCGCGCGCTCTCGCATCTGCCTGGCGATGTGCTCACCCATCTGGCGGTTCGACATGACCACCGCCTGCCCCGAGGCGAGCATCGCGTCGGCGGCGCGCTGGCGCTGCAGCTGCAGCGCGAACTCGGACCCGGGCTGCGGTTTCGTGACTTTCTTGGTCATGGCGACCTCGGTTGAACAGGAGCCTTGGGACCCGCCCTGGAAGGAGAACAAGGTCGGCGGCTGAGGATGGACCGAGCAATCTTCGGGGACCGTGCTCGTCGCCAGCCGCCTCGCAGATGTTCCGCACCCTGGCCGAGGAGGGCATCAACATCCAGATGATCTCGACCTCCGAGATCAAGATCACCGTGGTGATCGAGGAGAAGTACACCGAGCTTGCGGTGCGCGTCCTGCACAAGGCTTCGAGCTCGATCAGGAATAGTTTCGCGGCCGGGGGCGTCCGTGACCGGTTCCATTCGACGGGGCAGGGTCAATCGGGCATTCTTGTGTCCTGATGCGTTGTGCTCAGTGCGCGCACGAGAATCCGCAGGGCGTGAAGTTCTGCGGAGAGTGTGGCGCGCGCCTTCAATCGCCGTGCCTCGCCTGCGGCGCTGCCAATCCGCCGGCGAATAAGTTCTGTGCAGAGTGCGGCGCCCCGCTGGCCGCCGCGCCTGCGTCAACCCCCGCAGCGCCTGCGCCCGCGGCGGCCCGGTACGCGTCCCCGGAGTCCTACACCCCGAAGCATCTCGCCGAGAAGATCCTCACCTCCAGCGCGAGCCTCGAAGGCGAGCGCAAGCAGGTGACGGTGCTGTTCGTGGATGTCTCAGGATTCACGGCGCTGTCCGAGAAGCTCGATCCAGAAGACGTTCACCAGCTCATGGACGGGGCCTTCGAGCTGATGTTGGCGGAGGTCCACCGGTACGAGGGAACAGTCAATCAGTTTCTCGGAGATGGGCTCATGGCGCTATTTGGCGCCCCGATCGCGCACGAGGATCATCCGGTGCAAGCGGTTCATGCAGCCCTGGGCATCCAGCACTCGCTCTCGCGCTACCGCGAGCAGATCCAAACTGGGCGCGGGATCGACTTCCAGGTCCGGATGGGGCTGAACACGGGTACAGTCGTCGTGGGCAAGATCGGCGACAACCTCCGCATGGACTACACCGCCGTGGGCGACACCACGAACGTCGCGGCGCGACTCCTGGCCCTGGCCGAACCCGGCCAAGTGCTGATCAGCGAGGACACCGCGAGAGCGGTGGGCCCGTATTTCCGGCTCCAGCCGCTCGACCCGGTGACGGTGAAGGGCAAAGCCCGTCCCGTCACGGCGTTTCGGGTCGAGGCGGCGCGCCATGTGCGAAGCCGCATCGAGGCCGAGACCGGGCGCGGGCTCACGCCCCTGGTCGGGACGCGAGCGGGAGCTGGCACTGCTCCAGGACAGGTTCGCAGAAGTGCAGGCCGGGCGCGGTCAGGCCGTGTTTGTATTCGGCGAAGCCGGCATCGGCAAGTCGCGGCTTCTGCTGGAGTTTCGCACACAGAGCGAGAGTTCCGGAGCGCGCTGGTTACTCGGCCGGTCGGTGTCCTACGGCCGAGCTATCTCCTACCTACCTGTGCTCGACATCGTGCGTGATCTGCTCGGCATCACCGAGGCGGACAGCGGCGAGGCGATTCTGGAAAGGATCGAGACGGGGGTGCGCGGCCTGGGAGACGATCTGGTCTGGGCTATTCCCCTCGTGCGATCCCTTCTGTCGCTTGATCCGGACGACACTGAGGTCGCCGCCATGAGCCCCGTCCAGCGCCGCGGCCGGACTGCCGAAGCGCTCCAAGCGGTCCTCATTCGAGTGAGCCAGCGTCAGGTCCTGGTGCTAACGATCGAGGATCTCCACTGGATCGATCCTCACTCGGAGGACGTCCTGCGCGGTTTGCTGGAAGGGATCGCCGCCGCCCCCATCCTGGTGCTCCTCACGCATCGGCCGGGCTACGTTCCGCCATTTGGCGACCAGACCTACTACACGCGCATCACGCTCCACGCGTTGCCGGAAAGCCAGACCGGAGCTCTGATCGCGGGCGCCCTCCAGACCGCCGAAGTGCCAGCGCCGGTCCGTGACCTGATCGCCCGGAGGGCCGAGGGCAACCCGCTCTTCATCGAGGAACTGAGCAAGGCCCTGGTCGAGGACGGCGCCCTGCAGCGCGCGAACGGCGAGTATCGCCTGGCTCGCTCGCTCAGCGAGGTGACCGTGCCCGACACGATCCAGGGCGTGATCATGGCGCGCATCGACCGGCTCCCGGAGCACTCCAAGGCGGCCTTGCAGATCGCCTCCGTGATCGGACGCGAGTTCACCGCGCGCCTGGTCGAGCGGGTGGCGGCCGCGGGGCAGGAGGCGAGGCGGGCGCTCCGCGAGCTGCGGGCGGTCGAGCTGATCTATCAGAAGGCGACACACCCCGAACTCGAGTACATGTTCAAGCACGCCCTGACGCACGACGTGGCGTACGAGAGTCTCCTCCGTCAGCGGCGCAAGGTGCTGCACCGGAGAGTGGGCGAGGTGATCGAGGAGATCTACGGCGACCGCCTGCCCGAGTTCTACGAGGTGCTGGTCAGGCATTACGTCCACGGGGAGGTCTGGCCGAAGGCGGCCGACTACCTGCTGAAGGCCGCCGACAAGGCACGCTCCCGCCACGCCTATCCGGAGGCGGCGGGCTTCTGTGCGGAGGTGATCGAGATCCTGGATCGACACGGAGGGACTTCCGAGGACAAGGTGCAGGCTCTCGAGGCGCTTGCAGACCTGGAAAGCCTCCAGGGGCGGCTCGAGCCGGCCAATGATGCCTACGACCGCGCCCTAGCGGTAGCTGATGAGGTGTCGAGACCTCGGATTCTCAACAAGCGCCATCGTCGGGGCTCGATCGTTCGCGAGGGTGCCAAGATCGCTTACTATGAGCACGGGACCGGCGAACCGACGCTCCTGCTGCTGGCCCCGCTCGTCTACGGCATCGCGACGTTCCAGGCACCGCTCGAGCTGCTCTGTGACGAGTTCCGCATCATCACGATCGATCCCCGCGGCCAGGGAGGATCCGATCCGCTCCCGGGTCCGTACTCGCAGCGGGATCATGCGGAGGACGTCAGGGCAGTGGTCGAAACGACCACCACCCGTCCCGTGGTCTTCATCGGGGTCTCCCAGACCGGCGCGCTCGGGGTCCGCTTCGCGACGGCCTACCCCGATCTTGTCGAGAAGCTCATCACTGTCGGGACAGCACCCGCTTCACCGTGGGCTCCAGATTTTCCGGGCCCGCTCGATCGCGAGTTCTGGGCACAAAGGTTGGCTCTGCTGAAAGCGGGGGAGTATCACACAGCGTTTGAACTGTTCGGGGCCCGAATCCTCTCGGAGCCGGGATGTCGCCATCTCATCGAGATCCGTCTCCGGCTCGGCCGAGAAACGCCACCCGCCGTCTTCCAGAACTTCTTCGAGGGTGAACTGGAGCTGGAGATACGCCACTTGCTCCCTCGCCTCGGCGTACCGACGCTGATCTTGCACGGAGAGGAAGACCGGCTGTTTCCAGTGGAGGCCGGACGCTGGATGGCCAAGCAAGTCCCCGGCGCCCAGTTCTACGTCTTCAAGGGTCGGTGTCATCTGCCTGTTACCACAGCCACCGTCGAGGTCGCCCAGGTGGTGAAAAACTTCATCCGCACCGGTCGGCCGACATGATAGGTGTGCCTTTCGCACACGGCTTGCGATAGCAAAACATCATTCCCCCAGAGGAGCAGCCGGGCCTGCTCTCCCGATCACCTCGTCGCCGACCAAGGGCTGTCGAAAGTCGCAACTATTTGATAGCGGCGAGCGCTTCGATGCTATCCAGGAAGTACTTGGTCCTCCCAGCGAGGTCCGGGTTACCGCGGTCGAAGTTGAGTGGCGTCTTCTTCACTCTCGAACTCATGTAGTAGTAGCCGCCCGTTTTCGCGTCGGGCAAGTAAAAATAGCGGCTCTCAGGAAATCCGAGTGGGTGATTTCGGGGTCATTTGAGCATTGCTATGACGGGCAGACATGACGGCCGAGGTGTTTGAGACGGCGCGGGGTATTCTCGCGGAGGCCGTATGCACGGCGGTGGACGACGGCGGATCTTCTGATGAAGCCCTCGACGGAGCTGAGCGACACTCTGCCATCGACTTCCTGCAGAAGCGGCCGATTCCGTCCCGGTGGCTCGATCATCGACGGCGAACTTCATCGCGGGGCGCGACGCGCTGCACTTCAAGACTCGACCGCCACCTGAGCTTCTTCGAGGCAGCGCGCGCCAGACCTCGCTCAGGTAGCGCCACAGCCGCGTGTGAAGGACTGCCTTCAGAACGGCTAAGCGGTGTTCAGCCGCTTGTTGGCCGCGAGGCGGAGCTTCAGCGGGTCGCTTGTCGGGCTCCACGCTGCTGTTCGAGGCGATGCTCGCTGATGCTCGCAGCAGCAGGGTGCACGTTTGCCGCTGATGAAGCGCGCAGTCGTGGGCGAATCGGCGCGCGGGTGATTCGCTCTATGCGGAGCGCTATGTCGAGGGCCTCGCCAGGTGGCGCATGACGTGGAACTTCGGCGAACTGAATCGGCGCTGCGGGGCATTGACGAGACGGTCGCGTGCGAGACGGCTACGACATATCCATCACGCTGGCAGGCGACGATCCGAGCGCCGGGTGTTGTTCGTCACCGAGCCGGGCGTGACGCAGGCACCATGCAAGGCGCTTGCCGAGCGATCCTCGCGCCGAACCACGATCGGACGCTCCGGATCAAATCGAGTCGGCACGCATCGACAGGTCGCGGCCTTATCAGGGGCGAACCGAGCAGCTCGATCGACGCGCGTATCGCCTTCGAGCGGCGTGCCACGTCATCTGGCAAGCCAGCGCCGCGGTGGACTGCTTCTCAGATGCTTGACCGCGTCGCGCAGTCGCACCGACAACTCCCTCAAGGGCGATTCCTTGATCGTTGCTCAAGCGACATCGCGCCCCGCCTAATGGGCAAAGCGCTTGGTGTCGAAGGCGCGTCGGCGCGGACCTCAGAGGCTCGCTCACTGCGCCGGATGACCACCGCGCGTACGCGTCGCGCCTCGGATCTACGAGGAGCAGATGCGCGAGATCCTCGACCGAAGGCAGATCGCGCGTGCGACGCGCGCGGCATGCTACCAGCCCCGGTGTGCTCGTGCGCAACGCGCAGCAGAGCGTTTCGAGCGCCGTGACAAGAGGTGACGACCGCGCTTCGGATGCGCCGAACACGGAGCGCGCATCGTGCTCTGCGGACGAGACCCACGGATTCCTCGAAGCCGTGACGCCTGTCCCAGGCAGCCAAGCGACGCTGCCCGCTTCGCTCGAAATGGCCATCCGGAAATCACGGTCAGTTTCGTGACGGCTTCGGATACACCGCTCTCCACGCGGGAAACGCTCGATTCACCGGCTAATACCCACACGAATTCCTGACAGAGCCAAAATAGATGACCGCGTCTTCTCCTGCCACGTTTTGGTCGAGGCCATCACTCTCTGCGTACTCGACCTTCTGGAAGATGTTGCGCTTGACGATCGCTTCGTACGTGGCCTTCATGTTCGCCACTTGAGTCTCGGCGACATAGCCGCGGCCGTCCATGTTGGCTCCAATCGTTGCCCGCTCAAGAAGGACTGCATGTTTGATGCCGACAAACTTGGCGGTCCTGCCGACCGGTTTCGGCAGCGGCTCGATCTTTGAAAGGATCTCCTCGTCGTGGCGCTGCTTGAGAGCAGCGAGCGCTTCCTCCTTGGACGAGTACGACTTGTCGCCCAGCTTATACTGGGCGCAGCCGGCGATAGCGGTGGCGAGCAAGACGACGAGCAATCGACGCATACTGTCTCCCTTCTTTACTACGCTATTGGACGGAACCCTGCTGCGAGGTGCAATGAAGGCGCGGCAGCGCCACCATTGAGCCATCCGGCAATCGGCACCTAACCGCCTGGTGCAGAAGCGGGGTGGGTGACGGCTCTGTCGACAGTGCGGCCGAGGGTTCAGTGACCGACTGCACCGTACCAACAGGTTCCTGCGCGGCGGGCACCACCGCCGCGGTCGCTGGCTGCTGTGGCGGTACCTTCGCCGCCTCAGTCGGCTCGGGTGCGGTGTTCGGGCGCGCCGTCGCCCTAGAGGCGTGTTCCTTCGCGGTCTCGATCCGCTCGGTCAGGCCAGGGTGTGTCGACAGGAATGGGATTGAAGGGCCGCCTGACTTCCTCGCCATCGCGCTGAACGCGCGCACGGCCCCCTCCGAACTGTAGCCCGCCCGGCCGGCGAACTCCATGCCGAGCCGGTCCGCGTCTCGCTCCGCGCTTAGAGCGAGGCGCGGACGAAGTAGATTGGGAGAACAAGAGCCGACGTGTCAGCCTAGACGAATTGAAAGGCCTCGCGGCGACATGCAACGGACTGTGGCGTGAGCTCAACCAGGCCACATCTGGGAGCCGCACAGCTGATCGTGTTCCGTCGAGCGCGGCCCGCATGGCGTGCTCTACGTGAGCTCGAGGCTGCAGTCCTTTTTCGAGGAAACATCATGAGCAAATCATCACCACCCAGAGTAAAGCTGGCCGAGGACGATCGGGAGACCGTTGCGGAGCGAAAGGACGACACATTGAATCCTGACGTGGAACGGTGGTTCGAAACCCGCAAGCAAGAGGTGTTGAGGATCGACTTAGAAACTGCGGAGGTGATATCCGCGCGGCGCTACCTGGCCGACCTGGTCGATCCCTTCGGCATGCACAGGGACTCCAGGGACGGGGACCTCAGGGACGAGGACCTAAGGGACGAGCTGAAATTGCTCTGCCGGGTGTACTTCGCGCGCAATCCGGGCAGCGCCATCTGGGTCTGCTTTGACGATCCGCCCGACGAGATCCGAGAGAAACTTGAGGCTCGCAACGAAGATCAGGTCGCTCGCCCGATGTCGCTTCCTTGCACGCGCGGCGCCGCTTCCGGCTTCACCGCGGGCGCCGCCGAGTGCGCGGAATCGGCGCCAGCGACATACCCAAGCGCAAACAGCGTGCCGGAATATAGCATCCGGCCGGCGAGCCTGCGGATCACGGCACTTTGCCTTTCGCGCACCACACCAGCGCTTTGAGCGTGAAGGGACCTCCGGGCAGTCGCTCGCGAAGGCGCGCCTCGAGCTGCCCCCGGCGCGCTTCGGTAAGAGATGCAGCATATGCGCCGCCCGGGCCGACTCCGGTAAGAAACGGCCGCCAGTAGTCATCGAAGGACGAGAACGCCTGCTCGATGATCAGCGGCGAGAAGTTCGCGGCCGTGCAGATGATCGACGTCTACGTGCCCACCACCGACGGACGCGAACTGAGCCTCACGCGTTTCACACAGCCCGAGCCCGAGCTGAAGTTGCTACTCGACAAACTCAAGCTCGCTTTGCCGGCCCAAGCGCCGCCCAAAATCAGCGCGGTCCCCGCCGCGGCTGCCGCGCCCGTGTAGTGCAGACCTTTCCCGGTCGTATCTTGATCAATCAACAACTTAGCAGGCTCGCACCCCGCGAATCCGCCAAGTTGGGCTAGCGATCGGATGCGGCGCCCGCATTGTGCGAAGCAACCCCTCGGTCCTCAGCGCTCGGAGGCCCTTTCTACTCGCGGTGCCAGCGCTCATACTTGCAACCGCGACGCGTTGCGGGCGGATCTTCGAATACCAACGGCAAGATCTCGCGCGTGCGTCGACTTACGGTTCCCTCCGCCAACCCTGATTCTTAATCACATAAGGGGAGATTTGCTATGAGCAAGCAAGCTGCCGCGACGTTTATCAGTGCCGTCAAGGCCACGCGTACCGAATTCGAAGGTCAGGTCAACGCGTTCTACACCAAGTTCATCCGGGACAACGGGACGCCGACGAATACCGACGTGACCAACCTCGGCGAGGTCATCAAAAAAATGCAGGACGTCGCCAAGGTGTATCACGAGGACGTGGGTAAGGCGATGCTGGGATTCGGCGGCCCGAGCGACACGACGATCAAGAACGCGATCACCCTGCACGACACGCTGAGGAAGAAGATCAAGCGATAGCTGTCGTCGCGCGCCCCGGACCGCGACGGGTTCGGGGCGGAGGCAACGCGAATCCCGAGCGCTTGCGGCAAGGAAGGGATGACCGCCGGCAAGGCGAGCGCTTCCGGATCGAATGTCCGAACCGTTCGGGGACGACGTCCCCTGCCGCTGAACACGAGTCGTTCAGCGATTCCCTGTCGATGCGAGCGGACCGGCGCGCCTCCCCTCACCGCCTCACGCTTTGCTGCTCCGTTCGAACGTCAGCTTCACCGTGAAGTCCTTGATGAGCGCGACCGTGCTCCGGCCCACGCGCCGGCGCTGTACGGTAATGGGTGACATGCCGCCGGGTCGATACTGTGCGAACGCGGCGAATTCGGTCGCGTCCTTCTCGTCGAGACCGAGCTGGGCGAGCACCTTCGTATCCCAGGTGGGGACCTCGGGCGGCTTGATCTCGGACTTGTCGCCGGTCTGCCGGTAGATGAACCGCCAGACGATCGCCATATCGGGGCTCTGATCGCGAAAGGCGTAGTACTTCCCTTGTGAGCGGACGATCGACGTGCCCGAGTGCGTGAGCTCGAGCTCGAGATTCCCCTGGATCTCGTCCTTGGCATTCCTGGGCGCCGCGAGCCACTCGACGTTGAAATCGTCGAGCCCGAGCGACACGATGCGGAAGAATTCCCAGTCGCGCCGTCCGTAGCCGCGGCTCGGGAAGTCGAAGACGATCGACTCGTAGTCCCAGTCGACGTCGAGCTTATCGAGCGTCTTGATCTGCTCGAGCGTGAGCTTCCGTCGATTGAACGCGGCGATGTCGCCGTCCGAGAAGTTGTGATTCTTCTTCAGCCGCGCGATCTCGGCTGCGGGAATGACCGTCCGGTTGAGCCGCTCGATCCCGTCGGCCCCGAGCAGCTCGACCGCGCGGATGTCGTAAGTGTTGACCTGGACTTCGGGGCGATCGCTCGCATAGCTCGCGAGCATCGCCTTCGCGTGCTCGCGCAGCGGGGCCATCGTGAGCTTGCCGAGCGTTTCGAAGTCTTCCGCCTTGAGCTCCGTCTTCTTCCCCTCGGCGTCGGTCGAGATGAAGCTTTGCAGTTTGTTTTCCACTTCCTGCAGGTTGTAGACCTCGGCGCTGATCGGCGCGGCGAACTGGTACTCCCACGCCCTGGCGAAGATGTTGCGCCATTCGAGGACGCCTTGCCGCGCGCGGCGGCTCAGATCCGCAGCGAAGCGGGCAACTAGCGGGTCGAGACTGCCGCTCAGGTTGAGCGCGGCCTGGCTCATGCCGTCCACCTTGCGCAGGTTCGCGTGCATCGCCTCCGCGTTCACGCCGATCGACCGCTGGTACTGGTCAATCCGCCCGATGAACGCTTCCTTCTTGCGGTTCAGGAGATCGAGCTCGCGCGCGAGTTGCTGCGTCCGCTCGGTCCATTCCTTCCGGTACTTGCCCTCGGCCAGCTTCTGCAGCTCGCGCTCGATCTCGGCCTGCGTCGCGGTCGTGTCCATGCGCAGGGTCTGGATCGCCTCGATGCCTTTCCCGACGCCGATGCCGACGTTCTTCGCAATGCCAAGCGCGTTCTCGACGCTCTGCTTGCGATCGGCGAGGCGCCGCTCCGTCTCGGTCTTGAGGTCGTTCAGCCCCTTCTGGCGCGTGCCGAGCGCGGACAGGTCGCGCTTGAGATCGTTCATTGCCTGCTTTTCTTGCGGTGCGACTTTCGGGTCCTTGTCGATCGCCGCGATCCGACCCTCGACCTCGCTGATCGCGATATCGAGCTTGCGCCCGCGGATGAAAGCCGCGCGCTTCTCGTCGGTGTCGAGCTCGCGGTAGGCCTGCAGGCGCTCGAACGACGCCTTCCGGTTCATCGCCTGTGTGAGCGCAGGGGCGAGGTCGGCTTTCTTCGCGGCGATGAGGTTTTCGATGTCCTTGTTGAGGAGATCCTGGTTCGCCTTGATCTGCGTCTCGCTCTTCGTGAGCTCGCCGAGCTCGGTCTGGATCTGCGTGAGCGTGCCTTGCTCGTTCTTCGTGAGGTCGCCGATCAGCTTCGTCTGGTTCTTGTCGTCGCCGAAGAACTCGGTGGTCGCCTTGGTATAGCTCGCCGCGATCTTGAGCACGTCCTGGTCATCGTCCTTCGCGGTGCTGACGAGCTCGGCGAGATTGCCGCCGAGCTGACCAAGATACGGCTGGCCGACGGGAAAGACGTAGCACGCCGCGCTCATCAGCTTGAAGATGCCCTTGAAGAACGCGATCTCCGCCTTCTGCGACTCGACGTTCTTCTTCGCTTCCTCGATCAGCTCGTTCCTGAAGCTCGCGAACTTCTGCTGCAGCAGGTCGATCTCGGTCTTGATGCCTTCGAGCTCCTGCTTCAGGCGCGGCAGGGCGGCCTGCGCAGCGAGGATGTCGGCTTTCGCCTGATCGGTTTGCTTGTTGAGCGTCTCGACGGCATTGCCGAGGAGCCGCTGCGCATCGAGCTTCTTCTCGTAGGCCCATTGCAGGCGATAGGCCGCGTAGATCACCTCGTACGCGGAGGTCACCACCTTCTTGAAGATCGGCACCGTCGCGGCGATGCCGAGCCGCGGCACCCAGCCGGGCGGATGCCCGAAGGCATCGAGGCCCTGCGTCAGACGGCTGAGGAGCGTATCGATCGTGGCGAGCTCGGCCGCGATCGGTGCCGGTGCCGGCGGGGTGGTCATCGAACGGCGCAGCGCGACGAGGGTCTCGGTCGCGCCCGCCCGATCACCCGCCTGGAAAGCGTCGCGCGCGTACTCGATCACCGGCATCACGTTCAGCGGATGCAGCCACGCTCCTTGGGGCTTGGCGCTCACCACGAGCTTGCCCGCAGCGCCGCGGCTGCCGCGCTCCTCGGGCGCGGACTTGCCGTCGGCGGCCGGCACGTCCTCAATCGCCTTGCCCACGTATTTCTCGCGCGGCGCGCGGCCAGCGTGGGCAATGTTCGGATGCTCGAATCGCGCGTCGACCAGCGCGTTGCCTTGCGCGTCCTTGCCGCGCACGAACACGTTGAGCAGGCAATTCGTAATCCACACCGCATCCCTCGGCGTGCCCGCTTTCTCGCCGGCCGTTGCGGCCGACAAGCCTCCGGCGCCCCCGTCGAACGTCGCGAGCGCTGCCTCGATCGCAGTCGACGACGTCAGCACCCCACCGGGACCGCCATTGCCCGGGGTGCCCGCGGTATAGGCGTCGCGGCCGTTCTGCGGTCTAACTTTCTTTCCGCCGGAGGGCAGAATGAAGCCCGGCGCGAACCGATTCGAGCGGTTGGGGACGTCCATGATCGACATGGTGTTGAATTGCGCATAGACGACGCGATTCGCCTTGAACTCATCGGCGAGCGTGTCCTGATCGAACTCGCGGAAGACCACCTTGTCGGGCGCGCTCGCCTCTTCCTTCGCGACGGCCTTCGCGATGCGCTGCTTCACTTCGTCGAGCGTGACAGGTGCGAGATCGCGCGATGGCGCGGCCTCCGTTGCCGCGCCGGCAGCCTTGAAGCCGCCGGGGCCGCCGGGCTGTCCGGTGCCGCCTTGCAGGACGAATCGCGCGGGCACCACGCGCAGGTCCGTGACGGCGAGCTGGGCATCGCGCACGCTCATGCAGCCATGCGCGAGCTGCACCATGTACATGGTCCGCGTGGCCGTCGGCGCGGGGTCGCGCCACTCGACGAGCTTCTGCTCGAGAGAGCGCTCGCCGGTGCCGAGCGCCGCATAACCGTCGTTGAAGTAGATCCAGACGCTCAGCGGGCCGGTGGCCGGCCAGGCGAACTTGCGATTCGCCGCTTCGGTTTCCGGGATCGGCTGATTGCCCCCGCTTCCCGGGCGCGGCGCGATGGCGAGCGGATTCGCCGACTGCGTATGGCTGATCCACGCGGTGCCCGGCGTGCCTTGATCGCCCCGCAAGCCGAAGATGTAGCTTCGCTTCGGGCCGAGGCGTTCATCGGCAAGCAGCGTGATGCGGAACTGTTGGTCCGCGATGAAACCGTCGCGCCCCTTGGTCGCCTGGGAAACCTTGAGCCGCACGCCGCCCGCGCCCGCGGGCAATCGCCATGTCTGCCGGAAGGCGGCGGAGGACACCATGATGCGCTCATCGGACGCAGCACCGCCCGCAGTCACGACGTTGCCCACGTTGAGGGTCACGTTGCCCGCGGGTTCGCCGGTGCTGCCTTTTGCACCGCGCACCGGCACGCCGAGCTCGAGCACCGGCGGATCGTTCGGCACGCCGAGATCGATCGGCGTCGTGTCGATCGCGCCCTGATCCTCGAAGCGGAGCTCGCGCGCCTGCACGAGAACCTGCGTCCCGGGAAGACGCAGCTGGCTCTTCACGACGACGGTGTCGGCGTAGATGTTGAACCGCCTGATGTCCTCCCAGGGCCGGCCGTCCGGCTGCAGGATCATGCTCTTCATGAGCGCGTCGCCTGCAGCCATGTCGAAGACGAGCGTGACGCCCGACACCGTCACGTCGCGCGTCGTGCGCTCGGTGCCATTGAAGACTTCCGTGCCGAAGTTTTCGGTCTGGGTGAAGCTGACGTAAGCGCGGCTTTCGCGCGTTGGCGCACCGATCGTTTGGGTCAGCGCCTCGGGGATGATCGCTCCAGGCATGGGAAGGCCCTTTCTATGTGGTCGTTTTTGTGTTTGGTCGGCGCATCGCGCGTCGACGAAGACGTAGAGTGTTGCAACCGCAAGCGCAGCCGATGACTGGTCAGCCTGACTCGCAGCTCCGTAGAAGCAGTCCCAGTGCGAGAACGCACCCGTACGTTGCTGGGTACGGCCCCGGGCACCGGAACCGGACGATGGCGACCCTAATAGGGATTGTCCTTGTCGCCCATCAAAGCTTTCCCTTCCTTGATCAAGGTGTCCAGCGGGCTCGTGTCCACCTTGTTCTTCGGATCCTTGAGCTTCCTGAGAATCTCTTCCATCTCGCGCAGCAATTTGGCATCGATACCCATCTCGACCTCCTATCCAACGTGATAGTTGCGCTTCGCCGAATCGTATGCGCCCTTCAGCGGCTGTTTCGAACTCAGCTGGGTCTCCAGTTTGGCGAGCTCTCTTTTCACGTTGGTAACGAAGTTACGCGCGCGTCCGAGCGATTTCTTGGCTAGCGGATTGATGGTGGCTTGATCCTTGTTGGTCAGAACGTCTCGAACGTGGAGACCGCGGTCTTGGTATCGCTCAACGCGGTCTTCGACTTGGTGAGCGCACTGTCGTGCGCGGCGGAGTCGCGGCCCAGATTTGCCCCGACTTGTCCAGGGCTCTTCCCGGTGTTGAACGCCGTCATCATCGTTTGCCATCCGGAAGTGAAAGAGTCACCTGCTTATTGCATATCGGCCATGGCCGTCTTCAGCTTGGTCAGCTCTGAATTCACAGCCGCTATATGAGCGTCGGTTTGCCTGCCCATTGCCCCTCCTCGAGTATCCGTTGATCCAAGACTTCAGCGGGAAAGCGTACTCCGCAATCGTGAATGTGGTGCATCGCACGTGTTGTTGGCGTGCACACGATGCCGCGCTTGTGTGATCCGCGAGATGTCGACCTCCTCTGCTGTTGAATTAGCCAGTCGCCTGGCTTCCGCCTGCTGCCGCTCAGTATGACCGTAAACTTCGTCGACGCGTAAAGATTGTGCTCCGTTTTCCCGTGGCGATGCTGCGCTCATACTTGTAACCACGATGCGACGAGCCTACGCTGGCTCGACCGCGTGCGAGCGGACGAAGGCGCGATTGGCGCAGCGTTGACTATGAGTATAGGATGAATAAAGTGCCCTGCTCCTCCTCGGGTCTGCCTGCCCGTTCAGTCCAAGGCGAAGAAAAGCGGCGGCGCAGGCCCGCGGGTCCAGCCTCGGTGGCCGAAATCGCGGCCGCCACCGCGTCTCCCCCTGGAGGATAAGAAATTTAACCGCCCCTTTTTCGAGGATAAGAAATTTAACCGCCCCTTTTTCCTGAATCGGAGGGCATGTCCGGAGCGCTGAGCGGTCAATCGACTTGGTACGCACGAAAATCGTTGAGCGTCGAAGGAATGATCGGACCTGGACGCGCCCGAGACGGCCGAAATCCAGGCGGATTCCCAGGCCGCGGGCATCCGGGCCGAGCGCGCTCCCCGGGTCAGGGACTAAACCCGGATGAAATCGGGCCTTGGGCTGGGCAGTCTGCGGGACCGATCAGGCCGCGTGAAACAGCGGCATGCTCCGCGCCGGGGATCGCGGCGGGGCGCGAGCGGGCAAGTGCAGATGGGTAAGTATCCCGACAATTACTGCGGGATCCTCGATGGCGGCGATGATCTTCAGGCTGCCACCGCAGTGTGGGCAGCGCTCAATGTCAATCTCAAAGACGCGCTTGAGCAGGCGCGCCCAGCTGATACGCGCAGGAGCCGTTGGCCCTGGTGTGTCAGCGTGATCGGTGCAGTGCGCAGCGGCTCGAGGTGACCGCCGGAATCATCACCAGACGCTGCAAAGCGCCGTGTCTAGCCTGTCTGCTCGCGGCTTACGGCGAGGCGGAGCGGCGCGGATTGTCGCCTGTATCCAAACCGTGCACAGGCCTCGCGCTCGAGATCTGCGACGGCGTATCGCATTGGCGGACCCTGGACGACATTCTAAGCACGGGGTCGAAACCGGGGTCGAAACCGTCATCCGGCCGCATCTCGGAGCCGCGAGCGCGCCGCAGTCCAGCTGTTCGTACTCACCCACGTGCACCCGCATGAGACTCTTCCACAGCCTTCCGGGGTTGGGAGCGTCTCTACCGCGCCATGAAGGCAGATGAGATCGAAACCGGGTAGCTGATCGACTGCACGGCAATCCGCAAAGAAAAAGGCGGGGACCTGCCCCGCCTTCGCCAACTCGGACAGCGATTACTTCTTCATCTCTAGCAGCCTTTCATTGTCGGGGTCTTCTTGCACTCCTCTGGGGTCGGCTTCTTGTCCTGTGCAACGACCTGGAATGACACGGTGGCGAACATGGCCAAAAGGACAGCGGCAATCAGCCTTTTCATCGCTTTCTCCTCTGAGTGGATCGAACGTCCCGAAACGACCGGAGTTACCCGGTCAAGGACCAATAACGCGTGCGGGGCAGCAGGGTTGACACCCGCTTCGGCCACCACGCATAAGTACATCGCGGCTGTCGTGGTCTAGCGACATTCCCTCCTGCGGTGCGCGCAAATAGTTCAACTGCGCGATCGCCAGCCACGGACCACTCCCGCCGAGGTCGAGCGCCTTCTTCGCGCTCAAGCGCTGATCCTGGCCGAGATCGACGGCGTGCTCGTTGGGTTGGTGAACGTCAACCTCATGAGCGATGGAGCCGGAGAGTTCGGTATGCGGGAACCAAGCAGCCCGCGCTCGAGGTCTGCGACGGGGTATCGCATCGACGGACTTTGGAAGACATCCTCAGCGGGTCGCGGCATTTCGAGCGTTAACCGGCGCCGGGTCGCGCGGCGCAGGTGCTATAACCTCGCGTACCAGTTTCAGTGCTACGCGCCGGCCGACCGGTAGTAGCCCTCAGGCGGCGAGATCCGACGCGCTCTGGGCAGTCCTGGGGGAATCAAGGAGGCCGCTGAGATAGCCAAGAAGCTCCGCGAGCTCGCGAGTCAGGTCGAGGCGCGCAGCCGATAGGGGCGTGGTGCCCGGTTCGCGGCGAAATAGCACGACACAGCCGTATTAAACTGCTCCGAGCAGGGGGAAGTACACCGGGCCATGGCGCGCAAACGGGTCATCTACGTCTCGTCGACCTTCGTCGACCTTAGAGAGCATCGCGCCGCGCTGAAGACGGCACTGGAGAAGGCGCAGTATGACGTCGAATCCATGGAGAAGTACCCGGCCTTCGACGAACGCCCGCTCGACAAGTGCCTCGCCGACGTGGCGCGCGCTGACGTCTACGTGCTGGTCGTTGCGCACCGCTACGGCTTCCGGCCCAAGGAAGGCAACCCCGAGCGCAAGTCGATCACGCATCTGGAATACGAGGAAGCCGGCCGCCACGAAGGCAAGCCGCGTTTGGTTTTCACCGTGGACCCGGAACACCGGTGGAGCCCGAAGTGGATCGACAAGGGAGACGACGCGCGCGATCTGGAGGTCTTTCGGGCGGCGGTCGAGGACCGGCATGGCGTCAACCGGTTCTCTGACTCCGATCACCTCGCCAGCCTTGTGTTGCAGGCCCTGCGTGCGTGGGAATCGGATGCAAGTCGAGCGCAGGGTGACGCCCCGGCGCCAAGCTGGAACTGGCCTAGGCCCTGGGACTTCTCCGGATACCTCTTCGAGAAGCGCCGCGGATTCGTCGGACGCGAATGGCTGTTCGACGAAGTGCGCGCGTGGAGCGGTGACGCCGACGGTCCGCAAGCGCTGCTCATCTGTGCAGACTTCGGCGTCGGCAAGTCCGCCTTCATGGCCGAGCTCGCCTCCGGCGGCCGTGGCGTCCCGATCGCGGCGCATCACTTCTGCCATCACGACACGATCGAAACGCTCAACCCGGCGACGTTCGTCCGCAGCGTCGGGGCACAATTTGCCGTCGCGGTCCCTGAGTACAAGTCGGCAGTCGAGGCTGATGCGGAGGCTCGGCGCTGGCTGGACGATGCGCAACTCGACCCCGCGAGCGCGTTCGAGCGAGCGGTTGTTGCGCCGCTCAACGCGATCAGCGCTCCCGGCGCGCCCTTGGTGCTGCTCGTAGACGCGCTCGACGAAGCGCTCGACTTCGAGATCACCAGCGGCAGCAGTCGCCCGACCACGATCGTGCGTCTTCTCGCCCCGCGTACCAGACGCCTGCCCGGATGGCTGAGAGTTCTTGCGACCAGCCGACGGCGACAGGACGTGCTGCAACCCATGCAGGCGTTCCGGTGCGAGATCGTGGACGGCGAGGACGTCCGAAACCTCGAGGACATTCGCCTCTACGTTGAAGGCCGGTGCGCTACAGGCGCGCTCGCGCGTGCGTTGGCGCGCGTCGGCAGGAACGGGAGCGAGGTCGCAGCGTTTCTCTCGACCGCCGAGCAGAGCGGCGGCAAGTTTCTGTACGCGGTCCGCGTGGTGAACGACCTGGAGTCGGGTGCGCTGCCGTTGAACCGGCTGAAGGATCTGCCGCCCGGGATGGACGCGTTCTATGTGGACGCGTTCGAGCGCCGCTTCCCCCGAGGCGAAGACTATACGGCCGTGCGTTCGCTGCTGGGGGTCCTGTGCGCCAAGCGCGAACCGCTCTCACGCGCGGAGTTGGCGGCAATCTTGTGCACGCGCGAGCAGCAGGTCCAGCGCATTCTCGCGCGGCTCGAGGACTTCCTGAACGTGCGTGGCAAGCGCTACACGTTCGACCATCTCTCGCTTGCGCAATGGCTCACTCAGGAGAACGAGGACGGTTTCCCGCGCGCGGGGCGCTTTGCAGTCGAGGCGCATGGCGCGGACGCCCTGATTGTCGATTGGGCGCGGCGGGAGCTCGCGGCGGACCGAGCGCATGGATCGGAGTATCTGGCGCGGCATCTCGGTGCGTATCTGAGCCCGCAAGAGCGCAGGGCTCGTTTCCCGAACCTGCTGCTCGACTTCCGCTGGCTCGACGCGCGGTTGCGCGCGGCGGGAGTCAACGCGTTGCTCGCGGATTGGGCGGACGTGGCAGCGACCCCGGCGCTCGAGGCGCTCGAGCGCGCGCTTCGACACGGTGCCCACGTTCTCGGACACGAAGGCGGTGGGTGGCGGGGGGCCGACTTTCTTGCATCGCAGGTCCTTCGGGTCAACAGTCCGAAGAACGATGACCCGAAGCTGATCGAGCCAGAGCCTGCGTAAATGCTGCCTGTCCGCTACTGTACTGTGTTGCGAAACACGATACGGTCCCCGGCTACTCAGAAGCGCAGTGTTCGACGTCACGCCCGATGACATTAAGCAGCTGAACGACATCGACCTGCGAGAACTGGTCGGGCGGCTCTGCGAAGCCGAACTGGTAAGTCGCGGGCTTTCGGCTGCAGCGGTGACATGGGGAGGTAACCAGACGGCAGCGGACGGCGGTCTGGACGTGCGCGTGGCTTTGCCTCCAGGTGTGTCCATCGAAGGCTTTGTCCCGCGCCCCTCGACCGGGTTCCAGGTCAAGACGCCAGACATGCCGAGAGCCGCCATCCTCGCCGAGATGCGGCTGGCGGGCGCGATCCGTCCCGTCATCCAGGAACTCGCGGATAAGGCGGGCGCGTACGTCATCGTCAGCTCCAAAGGATCGACGACCGACAGCGCCCTTCGCAATCGCCAGGATGCTTTGCGCGAGGCCCTGGACGGCGTAGCCAATGCCGATCAGCTCCACACCGACTTCTACGACCGCACTCGCCTGGCGACCTGGGTACGGCGCTACCCCGGCCTCATCACCTGGGTCAAGGAGAGGGTGGGCAGGGCCCTTGTCGGTTGGCGTCCTTATGGTCCGTGGAGCGGCGAAGCCGAGGACGTCGATGCCGAGTACCTGCTCGACGACAAGCTACGCCTGCACCTCGGCAGGCACCGTGACGCGCCCGCGCAATCCGTGGCCCACGCCATCGACGAGCTCCGCGACGAGCTGGCCCAACCCGGCAAGATAGTGCGCTTGGTCGGCCTCTCGGGTGTCGGGAAGACCCGTCTCGTCCAGGCGTTGTTCGACGCTCGGATCGGGTCGCGCGCGCTGCCGCCATCCCTTGCCGTTTACACCAACTTGTCGGACGACCCGGACCCGCAGCCGACCGGCCTGGCGTCGGACCTGATTGCGAACCGCACGCGCGCGGTCCTAATTGTCGACAACTGCCCTCCGGATCTGCACCGCAGGCTCTCGGATCTGTGCAGCGGGCAGACCAGCACGGTCAGTGTCCTCACAGTCGAGTACGACGTGCGCGACGACCAGCCCGAGGGCACTCATGTCGTGACCCTCGACACGTCTTCGCCCGAGCTGATCGAGAAGCTGATCCGGCGCCGGTACCCGCACGTGTCCCAAGTGGACGCGCGCACCATTGCCGAGGCGTCCGGCGGCAACGCCCGGATTGCAGTCGCCCTCGCCGAGACGGTCGAGCGCTCGGACACGATCGCTGGCCTGTCGAACGACGAGCTCTTCCAGCGGCTCTTCCGTCAGCGGCAAGACCCGGACAATGCCCTGCTCCTCGCGGCCCAAGCGTGCTCGCTCGTCTACTCCTTCCAAGGCGAAGCGCTGGCGGGGGAAGAGGCTGAGATCCCGCGTCTGGCCTCGCTTGCAGGGCAAGCTGCCGCGGAGACCTACCGCCATGTCGGCGAGCTGCTTCGGCGTGATCTCGTGCAGCAGCGCGGGGTCTGGCGGGCGGTGCTGCCGCACGCCATCGCGAACCGGCTCGCGGCCCGCGCGCTCGAGGACACGCCCTACGATCTCATCAACCAGCAGCTCGTCAATGGCGGGACCGAGCGTCTGGCCCGGTCTTTTTCGCGGCGGCTGTCGTTCCTGCACGACCACCCCAAGGCCGTCGCCATCGTCGAGAGATGGCTCGCGCCCGACGGCCTCCTGGGTGACGTTACGGCTCTCAACGACCTCGGTCGAGCGATGTTCGAGAACGTCGCACCAGTGCTGCCGGAGGCGGCGCTGGCGGCCCTGGAGCGAGCCGGTAACCAGCACCCTGACGTGGCCACGATGGTGTGGCGGCGTCACCGGTCCTTGCTGCGCTCCCTCGCTTACGACCCGCCCCTGTTCGAACGAAGCGTCCAATTGCTGGCGCGAGCTGCGACGCAGAGCACGGATGAGCGGGAGGCGAAGGAGGCGTCGGACACCTTCGTCTCTTTATTCACGATCTACCTTTCCGGAACGCACGCCACCATCGAGCAGCGTCTCGGCGTGATCGAACGGCTTCTCAGATCTGGCGAGGCTAAGGCACGGACGCTGGGCTTGGCTGCCCTGCGACGAGGTGCTGGAGGCAACGCACTTCAGTTCGGGCTATCGGTTCGAGTTCGGGGCTCGGTCGCGCGACTACGGCTACCGGCCCCGCAGCGACGCCGACGTGACCCGATGGTACGGCGCCGCCCTCACGTTGATCGAGCGCTTGGCCCTGACTGAGGGGGTGCTCAAGCCCGAGCTGCGCGACCTACTGGCGCGGAACTTCCGCGGCCTGTGGACCTCGGCCCACATGCACGGCGAGCTCGAAAGGCTATCCCGTAGGTTCGCCGCCGATGGGTTCTGGCGCGAGGGTTGGGCCGCGTGCCGGGAGACCATGCAATTCGACAGGGACCAGCTGACACCCGAGGCTCGCATCACGTCTGTCTGCCCTGGAGGCCGACCTGAGGCCGTCCAACCTCTCGGAGCGGGTGCGGGCGGTCGTCCTGGGTGACAGGTCCGGCGGGCTCGACCTGGAGGACATGGACGTCGAGGGCGACGTAGCGAGCGCGATCGAGCGCTTGGAGGCGATCGCCCGCGAGCTCGGTGCAGCGGTGGCCGCCAATGACGAGGTGTTCGCAGAACTCCTGCCCGACCTCCTCCGCGGCGGAAACAGGGCCTGGGCGTTTGGCCGTGGGCTCGCCGGCGCGTCCGCCAGACGTTCGTGCTACCTGGGCAAGGCTCGTCGAAGGACTTGATCGGATTGCTCTGGAGCAGCGGAACGTTCAGGTGCTCATGGGCTTTCTGGCCGAGATCTGGGAGCGGGACAGGGATCTCGCGCAACACCTCCTCGACTCGACGGTCGATCAGCCTGCCTTGGTGGTGTTCCTTCCGGTTCTGCATTTGGCCGTGGGGCTCGATGAGCGCGGCGTCGAACGGCTGAAGCGAGCACTGAGCACGGGGCAGGTGTCCGTCTGGACGTACCAGAACTTGGCGCTCGGACGAGCTACGGATCACTTGGCAGGCGGCATTCTCAAGGATCTGCTCCTGCTTATCGCCGACCAGCCCGATGGCTTCGACGTGGCGGTGGAGATTCTGTACATGCGTCTATACTTGGATCGCTCGGCACAGCGGGAGCACGAGCCGAGACTCCTTGAGGCCGGCCGGGAGCTGCTCCAGCGCGTCACGTTCCGGAAGAGCAACCAGCGCGGCGATCACCGAGCTGGCAGACGTGGCGAAGGCCTGTCTTACCGGCCCGGATGCCGGTCCAATCGCAGCCGCAGGTTGCGGCGCGGTTGAGGCAGGCCGTGGCGGCCCACGAGATCTATTCGTTCGACAACGACGATCTGCTTAGAGCCTTGCTCGAAGTCCAGCCGGCGGCCGTCCTGGACGCGTTGTTCGCGGGTGAAGAGAAGGACCAGCGGGCGGTTATCAGCGTCTTCGAACAGCTCGGTCACTATCGGCGCAACCCAGCGGATGCGATCTCCTGCGAGGCGCTCATCGCCTGGTGTGAAGGAGATCGCGAGCGTCGCTATCCGACTTGCGGCCTCGATCAGTCACGTTCGCGCGTCGCCCGGAGGCGAGTGGCCCACAGGTCTGGTCTGACCAAGCGAAGGCACTTCTCGCCAGCGCGCCCGACCCCAGAAGCGTGCTGGCGGTGTTCATCGAACGATTCCGACCGATGAGCTGGAGCGGCTCACGCGCTGCGCTGATGGAGGCGAACGCTCGATTGCTGGACAGCCTGGAGTCGGATGTTCCATCCGGACCTCATGCCGTTCGTGACCGAAGCCAAGGCTCAACTCGCGCAAGAGGTCGCGCGAGAGCGGCAGCGGGAGACAGAGCAGGACCGAGCACGGGATGAGCGATTCGAATGATGAGGGATGACTGACGAAGAGCATCACGCTCGGAGCCCAAGGTGTATCTCGGTGTTTGGTGGCGTACACTTGCGCTCGTCGGAGTCGCGAGCGGGTCTTTTAATCCGTTGGTCGCAGGTTCGATCCCTGCACGCCCTACCAATCTCCTCGATAGTAAGCACCAACCTCCAAAAATTTGTACGGTGCATGTACGGCACGCTGAGCGTGAACTAGGGCTCACGCCTTGAGCCCCGATCCGCGGCGCTCAGCATCACCTGCTGCACCCACATCTGCTCCTGCGCGTCATTGCCAGAGTCGCGCTTCACGCCGGAGCACAGCACCTACTGCACCCCCGGGGTGCGCCAGTAACGCACGCGAACCTGAACCGGCGTGTTCCCGCGCGAGGTCGTGAATTCCGCCCTGCGGCACAACGCCGCCGCCGTGATATTCGGTTCGGGCAACGTCGCGTGCGCCGCTGCCTGGGCGAGTGCCCGGCAAGAGGGAGAGGTGATTCAATGCTCGGTTTCTTTCGCGGCTGGCGACGCGTTCGCACCGTCGAGCGCGTGGCGAGCGCACCAGAGGGGAAATACCCTACACCGCTGGTCGTGCTCTCGCAGGCGTTATTGGCGCATCAGCGAGAGTACAGCGGGCTCGACCCGCACGACCCGCTCACCGAAGTGCGCGGGCCCAGGGTGATCGGAGAGGCCCAGCAGATGCTCGCGGTCTTCGAGCTTGGGATGCAGCACTTCGAACAAACCGGACGGCTGCCGGAGGGCTTCTGAGGTGGTTGCTGTGACGAAGGGTGCTGGTGGTGTTCATGGAGTGCTGCGGGCCCGGGAACCTGCGGTTGACTCCGTTCGACACTCGGGAGGCATGCGAGGAAGTGCGCGCCGTCGCAGCCACGGCGTCTCGCGTCCATAAGGCGTACTGCCACGAGTGGAAGAAGCCGATCATCGAGCCGCCCGCATGATTGGCAGCAACCCGGTAGTCGAGCACCTCGTAGCCCGCGGGATCAAAGTCACCAGGGCGAACTACATCGCCTTCGCGTACCCGGAGGACTCGCCCGAGCTGGACGCGGAGTCAGAGGCGATCGTGCGCGAGGCGTTGACGCACTACCGCGCTGCGCGATCCGCCGCGAAGGTCATCCGGCGAGCTCGACGACGAACGTGATCAGGCGGTGATGACGATGAAGGCCGGGCGAGTCCCGGCCTTTTTGTTTGGCGCGGCGGTGTATCCTCCCGCGCCATTCACACCGGAGGAACGAATGGAAGAGCCGGACCGCACGCCGGGCTACGTGAACCAGCTCTCGCAGGCGATGGGCATGCTCTCAAGCATGATCGGCGCGCAGGGAATTGGTGTTAGCGAGAAGCTCGATCACTCATCTGACCGGCTGGCGAAGGCGATAGCGGGCGCGTCGAAGCAGCTGGCGGAGTCGGCGGATCGCGCGTCCGCTGCGACTGAGAAGCACGCCAGGAGTCTCGCATACGCGACGTGGGCCCTCGTATTTCCTCGGCGTCACGCGCAATGATGGTGACGACAGTACCGTCGGGAGAGGATCCCCTCCAAACGACCTTTCCGTCTACGACGATCCCGGTGGTGACTTGCATGGCCTTGATCATACTCCTGCGTATCATGTGGATTGCAAGACGGATGGCCACGGCTCGGCCCCGTGGTGAGCGACCGCCTCTTCCGCGTGGCGCGGATCGGCGCCCTGGCGATCGAGGTACTTGAAGGCGAGGCCCAGGCGGTGCACTGGCTGAAGCGGCCACAGATTGGGCTCGGCGGAAGCACCCCGCTCGCGCTCCTCACCACTGATGTCGGCTCCGCAGAAGTGGCGAAGCTGTTGCTCCGCGTCGAGCATACCGTTTACGCCTGACAAACTCTGCAAGGCTCCGCGAGGACGCATTCGAAGTAATCGGTGTCGACCCTCTATCGGATCGGCAAGGCGCGGCCTGCGCGAACCGCCTGCACATCCGCTTCGTCTACTTCAGGGTCGAGATCCCGGACGACCTGCCGCTGGAGCGATGCCGCCGGCCGCCGCGCGGATGGCGCGCGGAACCGCCGCTCGACGCGAGCATGCGATACGGCTCGAGATCCACGCCTGAACGGCGCTGCACGTCGAAGAACGCAGGGAGAACGTAGGGTTTTCGGCGCGTTTCCGCGCTTTAGCGTGCTGCCTCGTCGTGCGCTCGAAATAGGAACGTAGGGAATTCGCAGGGAAGTGGGAAGTTCGCGACGCTTTCTCGAGCGCGCTCTCGATCCCTGCTGCAGCTGCAACGGCCAAATGTGGTCACGAACTTCGAGTAGCGGTCGACGATCACACGGGATAGCCGCGCGATGTGGCGACTTCTTCGACATGTTCTCGGGTCTCGTCGAAAGACGAGGCAACAATCGACGCGTTGGTTGGGCCCTGTGCGAAGGGCCCGGACGTAAGGAAAGATCGGCCCCACAACGCGGTGCGCGCACTGGCGCGCCTCTAGCGTTGGTGATAGGGTAATCGCCATGAGTGACACAGACATCGCCGAGATCCTGCGGCTCCCGGTCGAGGAGCGGCTCCGCCTGGTCGAGCTGATCTGGGAGAGCATCGCTGCGGATCCGTCGACAATCCCCCTCGACGACGCCCACCGGAAAGTCATCGATGAGCGGCTCGCCGAACACGATACCAACCCCGACGACGTGGTGACTCGGGACGAGGTGCTGGCCGAAGCCCGCCGCGGCTGATGGCCTTGCGGCTCGTCTTTCGGAGGGCCGCCGGACGGGATCTCGCCGCCGCCTACGGGTGGTACCAAGCGCAACGCACCGGGTTGGGCGAGGAATTCCTCGCAGCCGTCAACGCGTCGTTCGACCTGATCGGACAGTTTCCGGAGATGTTCGTGGCCGTGCACGGAGACGTGCGACGCGCGATCGTTTCGAGATTCCCATACGCCGTCTTCTATCGGGTCGAGCCGCGACAAATCGTGGTGCTCGCCGTCTTGCACACCGCGCGTGATCCGCGGCGGTGGCCGCGGTCGCGCCGGGGCGGTTGACCGGCGGGCCGACCCGTTACGCCAGACCCGGAGTTCGAGTTGGCGCCCCGTGGTCGACGAAGAGGACGTCTAGAACAGCCCGGCCGGATCGCTGGTCGGTATAGGATGATTCCGGTACCCGGCCGCGCCTGCTGGAGCGTGGACCATGACAGTGAAGGCCCGCAGACCAAAGCACGACGAGTTCTCCCGCGCCGTCGGGCGCCCTGCGCGGCGCGGCTAAGCGCGCGCGCGATCGCCCGCACGCACGGGACGTCGATCTACGTCTGGAAGGACGGGAAGGTCGTTGCTGTCAAGCCGTAACGCTCGCCGCGCCGTCGGTCGACGGCGCGGGGGATCAGCGGCGGCTCGCCCGGCGAGCGGGAACGATTGCGGCGTCTGAATCCCGAACTCTTCGCGCTCTACATGGCCCATCGGGAGGTGCAGTCCCGCTGACCCCGGGCAAGCTCGAACGTGTTGGGCGGCACGCCCGCGCCGCGCGACGGTCCGTCGCAGTATCCACCGACGAGATCGACCGGTTCCTGTATCGCCTGTCAGTCCCGCTGGCTCGCGACCACTACCTACATGCTCATTCCGATTGCGGTCACACGCTCGCCACGAACCCGATCGCGCCCTCCGCGCCGAGCATGCGCGCGCCGAGCCGCCCGCCCGCGCCCAGCATGTCGCCGAGCGCCCGGTCGATGTCGCGCGCTTCGAGAACCTCACCACCGCCACGCTCGAGCATGGTCTGCGCGGCCCGACGCATGAGTTCCTTGATGAACGCCGGGCTCACGCGTCCGATGCGCCTCGCCGCCTCCGCGGCGACCGCGTCGTCCAGAGATAACGCCCCCGCGTACCGCCGTACGAGCAGCCGGCGTTCGGCCTCGCCGGGGAGACCGATCTCGATCGCCTGATCGATGCGCCCCGCGCGCGCGGCGAGCGCCGGCTCCAGCACCTCCGGGCGGTTGGTGGTCAGCAGGAACAGCACTCGCGCCTCCGGCGCGAGTCCGTCCATCTCGTTGAGCAGCGTGTTGAGCAGCGCGCCGGGGCCGCGCGACGGTCCGTCGCGGTGCTCGCCGACGAGGTCGACGTCCTCGAGCACCACGAACGCCGGTTGAAGCGCGCGTGCGATGTCCATGTACTCCTCGAGCAGACCGTAGTCGCCGGCGGCGATGATCAACTTCGTGTAGCCCGGCAGCTGGCCGATTAGCCAGCGCACGATGAGCGTCTTGCCGGTCCCGGGCGGGCCGTGGAGCAGCACGCCCTTCCTCGCCGAAAGCCCGAGCTGCGACAGGCGCTCGGCCTCGCGCGCGAAGCCGAGCGTGTTGCGTTCGACGAGCGCGAGCGTCTGCTCCGCGAGAACGATGTCCTCGCGGCGCACCGCGGCGATGGAGGCCACGCGAAGCCCGGCCGGCATCACGTCGAAGGGATCCCGGCCCGGTTGAGGACCAGCGATCTGCCGCGCCACGCATTCCCTCGTTCCGCCGCCTGACGCAGACGACCCGCCAGCCGGGCGGCGAGGCCCGCCGCCGCCTGACCGGGCGGCACAGCGATCTCAATGGACGCCCGCGCAGTACGGAAGCTCTCCGCGACGTCGAGGAGCACCGCGCAAGGGATGCTTGCCTCTCGGGCGAGCCACAGCCCGCGAACGAGGCAGCGCACCGGCGCCGCCTCGCCGACGTCCGCGTCCTGGTACACCGCAGGTCCGACGACGATGGCGTTCGGACCACCCTCGGCGAGATCGGCGAACCGGAAATCGAGCTCGCGGTCGCGCAGGCGGGCGCCGAAGAAGCCCGACTACCTCCGGATGGCCTGCGCTTCCGCGAGCACCAGCTTCCGCGACCGGCTGCGGCCCGACGAGCTCGCGCAGTCATTGCTCACCGGCAAGGTGCCGGCGAACCGCCGTCCGCACCTGCGGGCGCTCCTCGAGGAGGTGCCGGCGCCGGTACTGGTCGAGCCCGGAGAAGGTGCTCCATAACCTCAAGCGGATCGGGCGTGCGCTCGGAACGACATCGTGGATCCCGCCATGGACGATCCGCGGCTGACGCTCTGGGAGACGCTGTTCCGGCGGCCGAACGCGCTCAGATCCCGTAGAACAGCCACGCGCGCCCGCTTTTGCAGGCCGCTTGATCGTGTGCACGCTCATGGGCAACACTGTGCCCTTCTCACGTACGAGGAGTAGGCACGATGAAAGCACGATCGATCGTCGCAGCCTGCGCGGCGTTCACGCTTGCCCTCGGCGTGGCCGCCGACGGCCGCGCGCAGGACAGCTACCCGAATAAGCCGGTCAAGCTGCTCATCGGCTTCCCGCCGGGCGGGCTGCTCGACACCGTATCGCGCATCGTCGGCGAGCGGATGGCGGCGCTGCTCGGCCAGCCGTTCATCATCGATGCGCGCCCCGGCGCGGGAGGCCTGATCGCCACGGGCGCGCTCGCCAAGTCGGCGCCCGACGGCTACACGTTGATGATGATCAACGACAACCACGCGCTCAATCCCTACATCCTCAAGGAGGTGCCGTACGACAGCGTCAAGGATTTCGCGCCGATCGGGTTCGTCGGCAGCACGCCGCTGGTGCTCAACGCCTACCCGGGGCTGGGCCTGAAGTCGATCAAAGACCTGGTGGAGATGGCGAAGGCGAAGAACGGCAGCCTCACCTACGGCTCGGTCGGGCCCGGTAGCCTGCCGCATCTCAGCACCGCGCTCTTCGCGCGGGCCGCAGGCGTCAGCATGACCCACGTGCCCTACAAGGGCGGCGCACCCGCCCTCACCGATCTGGTGGGCGGGCACATCAACGTCATGATGACCTCGCTCGTGGTCAGCAAGGCGCACATCGACGCCGGCAGGCTCACGCCGCTCGCGGTTGCGTGGAACCACCGCCTCGAGCCCCTTCCCAACGTGCCCACCACCGCGGAAGCCGGCTACCCGCTAGACGCTGCGTACTGGTTCGGCCTGATGGCCCCGGCCGGCACCCCGCCGGCAGTCATCGGCAAGCTCGAGAAGGCCCTCGCCGAAACCGTCGCCCAGGCCGAAGTCCGCATGCGCCTCGCCGACATGGGCACCCTCGTCACCCCGATGAACGCCAAGGAATTCGGCGCATTCATCCAGAGCGAGATGGCGAAATGGCGCGATGCGGTGAAGAGCGCGAACGTGAAGATCGAATAAGAAGCAAAAAGCGGCTGGGGCCTCTACGGGAGCGCCGCGTTGCCACAACGGATCAACTGGCCTGTCTGTCATTGCATGAAGGCCAGCGCCGGCCAGGAGCGCGAGCCCGCCTGCGAGGGCCGACCATCCCGCGAACCTTTGAGGCACGGGCGCATGGCCAGCGCCGCGAATCGGCGCAGCAACAACAACGGAACGCTTAGTACGAAGGGAAGCGCGAGGCGGGCGACAAGTCCCCAGGTGTCGGATCCGAACGGTACGTTCCGGTGCCCCTCGACTCGGAAGCGTGAAGCTCAAGCTCGAGGCGTACAACGCGACCTCTTACATGCGCTTCGCGTTCGGCACCGTGGGCGCGCGGGTCCTGCCGCCCGACCTCGCGTTGCGAGAGATCACGCCGAGCCCGCTGCCGAAGTTCCGCTTGAAGGTCGTCGACGCGCGCCAGGGACTGCTGCTCGGCGTTGCCGACAAGCTCTTGCCGCTGCAGCCCGACGAGTCGCTCCTGCCGGTCGAGTTCCGCGATCTCGGCGAGCGCATCTGGCGGCTGGACGTCTCCGACTGGCCGGTGCTTGAGCTGAACCAGCGCGTCGCGGACCTGGGCGAGGTGGCGCGCTCTGGCGATTCGTTCCTCGCGCTCGTCTATCCGGAGGTGGTCCGGCGCATCCTCCACGAGGCGGTCGTCGGCGAGGAGCAGACCGACCCGGAGTTCGACGCGTGGCGGAGCGAGCGGGTCACGCTCTTCTGAGGCGACGCGGCGCGCGATGCAGCTCGATCTCTTCCTCGACTCGCGGGCGGTGATGCTCGCGAACGACGCCGTCGGCGCGCTCGCGGCGCGCGACGCGGCGCGGGCCGGCGTGGCGCTCGAGCGGCTGCGAAGCGAGGCGCCTGACCATCCGGCGCTTCCTGCGCTTCGGACATCGGCACGCGGGCTCGCCGAATGGCGCGGGCCGGGCGCCGATCCGCAGGCGATCCTCGCCGCGGTGCGATGGCTCGACGACGAGCTCGCCCCGGCCGCGAGCCGGGTGCTCGGCGACGCGGCGCCGGCGTTCGTCGCCGAATTCTTCCGCAAGATGGCGCAGGACGCACGCGGCGTCGCCTACGAACCCGGGCACGCGCAGGCGCACCGCGCGGCGCTCTTCCTGCGGTGCGGCGAGTGGGCGGAGGTCGAGGAGGCGGCGGCTGCGATCCCCGGCGCGACCCGGCGCGCCGATCCGCTGCATTGGCTGACCGTCGCCCGCTACCGCCGGCACGGCCTCGCGGCGGCCCGCCCGACGCTCTTCGCGCTCGCCTGGCACGCACCGCACCGGCTCGCGGAAGTCCGCGCGGAGCTCGCGGACGAGCTGCTCGAGCGCGAGTGGCGGGCCTTCGAGCGCGCCTGCGAGTGGGAGAGCGTCGCGGAGGCCGAGCTCCCCGCGTGGTTTCCGGCGTGGTTCCTTGTCGAGCACCCGGTGGTGGGGAAGGAGCTCGGCGACCTCGCGTTCCCGGACTCACCGCCGGCAAGCGCGGCGCGCCTCCTCGTCGCGCTCTTCGTGCTCGAGCGGCGGGGCGATCAGCGACGACTGGCCGGTGAGCGGAAGCGATTGCAGCGGCTCAACCCAGAGCTCTTCGCGCTCTACATGGCGCGCCGGGAGGTGCGATACCGCTGATCGGCATCTCAGCACGGATCGGACGAATGGCGGATGCCGATATCACCTCCCCGGGAGCGGGTGGCGAAGCTGGAGGCGCTTCTCGAAACGCTTCGGAAAGCGGCCGAGCAGCGGCGCTCGTGCGCCTCGCGCCGGTCGAACTCGAAGTGGGCGGGCAGGCGCCCGCGGAAGCTCCTCAATCTCACCAGGAGCTCGCGTCCATCGGGGCGCCGGCGCACCTCGATCGCGCGTGCACTTACGATGCGGATCTCGATCTCGTAGCCTTCCTTGAGCGCCAACGCGTCCCCGGTTCAAATCCAGGCGGGCCACTCCGCCGCAAGCGCTGCCGTCGCTCGGCCACCGCTTGCTAGACCTCCGGTGTGATCAGCGCAACGCCGGGAAAGTAGGTCCGGTAGCGCGCCGCCTCGCGCGTAAGAAGCGGCAACGTCATCACCGCCGCGTGCGCGCCGATGAAGAAATCCGGCAGAACGCCCGTTCTGGTGCCGCCCTGCTTTCGATAGGCGAGGAAGGCCTTGCCGGCAAGAAACAGCGCTTCGCGCGGAATCTCCAGGAACCGCAGCCCGGCGGTGTGGACGGTGTCCTCCAGTTCCTCGATGCGTGCGTAGGCGATGGACAGCTCCGCATAGATTACCGCGTTGATGCCGAGCTCCTCACGAACCGCCCACGCGTCGAGCTGACCCTGCGACCACTCCGCCCATACCGGGTCGTCCTGCACGACGTCGAGGATGACGTTGGTGTCGACCAGGATCACGCGAATCAGACTTCACTGCGCGTCAGGGCCATGATCTCCTCGGTCCGCATGCGCACGGTCGCTTTCCCGCGCAACCTCGCGAAGCGGCTCTTGACTCTGCGCGGGCGCCCGACCCCCCGCAAAGTGACCCTGCCATCGGGATCGACCTCGAATTCGACCGCGCTGCCGGGCTGGATCTTGAGCAAATCGCGGACGCGCTTGGGGATGGTGACCTGACCCTTGGAAGTGACATGAACGGCCATCTCGGCCTCCAGGTATTACTCGAAACGAAATGGTATTACAAACGGTGCGCCGGGGCAAACAGAAGGGCGACGTGGGCGCGCGTCGTCGGACCCGGCGACTCCTCGACGGTGAAAGACCCGCCGCCCCGGCGGCTATTCCGTGCGCGAAAATCGACCGGGCCTCGGCGAGAACACGGGCCCCGACCGCGCCTCGGCGAATGGACTTTCGGCAGCGGGACGGTCCTGATGCGGCGCTACCACCATCGCGTCAGCAAGGACGTCGACATCTTCGTGCCGGACCCGCAGTGGCTCGGGTATCTCACGCCGAGGCTCAACCCCGTCGCCGAGGAGAAGACCGGCGAGTACATCGAGCAGGCGGAGTTCCTGAAGCTGTACTTCCGGGAGGGTGAGCTCGACTTCATCGTCGCCGCCCCATCGACCGGTTCGCCATGGCTCCCCGAGCCGATCATGGGACGCACGATTCGCGTCGAGTCCGCGGCGGAGATCCTGGCGAAGAAGCTCGAGCACTGTGGCGCGGAGCTCAAGGCGCGGGACCTCTTCGATGTCGCCACAGTGATCGAACGCGAGCCGGATTGTCTGCCGATCCTTGCCCCGATCGTGGCCGACCGGAAATCCGTCGTCCTGCGGCGGCTCGTCGGCCGCGCGGCAGCCTTGCGCGAGGACTTCGAGCAGCTCGACGTGCTTGGCGCACCCCCGACCTACGACGAGTGCGTGGCGCGAGTGCGAGCGCTACTCGAGCGACCCGGCAAGCGTCCTCCAAAGAAGCGTTCCGTCCCGAGGTGAACCCCGTCGAGCCGAGCCGTCGTCAAGGACCAGCCGGGTCTGCCCGTCGAACAGCATCACTTCGGCCACGAGTCGGGGCCGATCACCGCGCAGCGCGTCGCTTTTAATCCGTTGGTCGCAGGTTCGAATCCTGCACGCCCTACCAAAGAATCAAAGACTTGCACCACCCGAACTCCCTCGCAAAATTCCGCCTTGCGTGAATTTTGCGTGAGTGCGCCGCAGCCATTTGCACGTTCCAGCAGGTCAATCAGGCAGTTGCCCATTTCCGCTTGCGTGAATCGAGCGCGAAAACCTGCGCCGACGACACATGGCGGCGGAGCACCACGAGTTCGGACTGCCGCCGACATGTTCGGTGCCTAACTGGACTGGACGTAGCGGTCGACCATCACCCGTGAGTTCTATCGTCCAGGTTCCGCGGCTCGCGGCCTTCCGTTATCGGGCCGGTCGAGCCAAGTCGTCCTGCGAAGGAGGTCGACCCGGCTACATTTCGGCTCGTTTGCGCCGAGCCGCAGTTATCCGTTCGTCTTATTGACGCGGCTGGCTCGGGCGCGCAGGCTCAGCCTAACCGCCTCACGCGATGAGGATCTCTGCGACCGCTCCCGGCGAGGGCATCGTGAAACTGAGAAGCCTGATCGCCGAGCCCCAGTTCAATCGCCGACATAACCGTCCGTACGCCGCGACAATGGACCGAGGCGCGCTTTTCTTCTCTGCAAGAGGGCGGCCGCTTTTCCCGTTGCAGGCGTCGCCACCTGGCGAACGCGCGCCGGCGCAACGCAGCGCTGCTTCGCAGCCTCCGGGATCGTGGGCTATGCTAAAGATCGCGCGCTCGGCCGGCGCAGCGATGCCAGCGCTGCAGTGGAACTAGGCGAGCGCGCGCCGTCGAATAACTGGGGTTGCGCCTGTGCCGCCGCCGCTGCTGCCGAATCTCGTCGGGCGCTCGGAAGCGTTCCTGAGCGTCCTGCGTCAGGCGCAAATACTCGCGCGCGTGGACGCGCCGGTGCTCATCGAAGGCGAGACAGGCACCGGGAAGGAGCTGTTCGCGCGCGCGATGCACTATCTCGGGCCTCGCGCGGAATGCCCGTTCATTCCGGTGAACTGTGGCGCGATCCCCGACGGCCTGATCGAGAGCGAGCTCTTCGGTTACACGCGCGGCGCGTTCACCGACGCGCGCACGCCGCACGCGGGCCTGGTCGCGCAGGCGAGCGGCGGTACACTGTTCCTCGACGAAGTCGACGGGCTCTCCCCGAAGGGACAGGTCACGCTGCTGCGCTTCCTGCAGGACATGCGCTACCGTCCCCTCGGCGCGCGGCGCGAGGAGTGCGCCGACGTGCGAATCCTCGCCGCGGCGAACGGCGACCTGCAGGCGCTGGTCGACCAGCGGCGGCTCCGGCTTGATCTGTTCTTTCGTCTCAAGATCCTCACGCTGCGGTTGCCGCCGCTGCGCGAGCGCACCGGCGATACCCAAGCGCTCGCCGAGCACTTCATCGCCCTTTACGGGCGTCGCTACGGCGAGCCGGCGAAGCCGCTCGACCGGGAGACCGCCGAGGCGCTCGACCGTTACGACTGGCCTGGCAACGTGCGCGAGCTCGACAATCTCATTCATCGCGCGTTCCTGCTGAACGACGGCCCGACAGTGCGGATCGCCGAGCTGGCCTTTGCACCCGGCGATGCCGCCCGCGGCAGCGGCGAAGGTTTCGATGAGCTGAGCTTCACGCGCGCGAAGGCGCACGCGATCGCCGCGTTCGAGCGCTCCTTCCTCTCGCGCCTCCTCGCGCGCAGCGAAGGCAACGTCACGCTCGCGGCGCAGCTCTGCGGCAAGGAGCGGCGCAGCTTCGGCCGCCTGCTCAAGAAGCACGGCATCGATCGCAGCGCGTACGCGCGCTCGGACTGAAGCGCGCCGACGTCCCCGCGCGGCGGCCGCGGCCTCGCTCGTTCTCGCTATTTCCATTGTTTCGCCTGTCGTCTCGCTCCCGGGAGATGTCGGGACATGGGCGGCAAGGCTGGGTCAAGAATGACCCAGTCTATTCCGCCGCGGTAACACTGCGATGCGTTGAAGAAATTCCGTCCGCAACGCCAGTGGAATTGCGGGTCGCTTTCGACCCGACCTCCTCCAGCGCGACTGCGATTTCAATCACTTATCCAATGGCACGGTGCTTGCCCCGCATACGGCGAGCTCGATGAACCCCACGGACGGACGTGATCGTGCGAGACGCAGCCCAGATCGATGCCGTTGCCCGCGAGATCAAGCGCTATCTCGACGCGCATCCCGACGCAGCCGACACGATCGACGGTGTGGTGCAGTGGTGGCTCCCGACGGAGTCCGCGGCGGTCCCACGCGAGACGGTGCAGCGGGCGCTCACGGCGCTCGTCGCAGAGGGGCAGATCGCCAGCCGCACTCTGGTGGACGGCACCGTGCTCTACGCGCTTCGCTGAGCGCGGCGCGAAACCCGCTCAACCCTAGATGGAGCGCAAACATGGCAGAGATCATCACTTGCAGCCACATCGTTCAGATCGGCGCCGGGGTGCAACTCACTACTTCGGAGGCCATTCCGGTCGATGCTTACGATGTCGTCGAGGTCGAGATCGCCGACGCGGCCGCCGACGTCGAAGTGCAGGTTCAGCCCGCCGACGCGCCGGGCCTGCTGAAGGTGCTCGCGATCACGAGCAGCGCCTACGACGCCAATCTCACGTACAAAGTCAACGGCGCCGCAGCGGCGGAGCATCCGCTCGACGCGCCGCAGGTGTTCACCGGCGACGGCGCCATAGCGCTGCTCGACGCCAATCCGCCGACCGCGCTGTTCTTCTCCAACACGACGGGCGCTCCCGCCAAGGTGAAGATCATCGCCGGCCGCGACGCGACGCCGTAGCCGCATCGACCGCACACGCTCGCGAAAGGACGATCCATGCCCGTCAAGCCCACGTATCCCGGCGTCTACATCGAAGAGATTCCGAGCGGTGTGCGGACCATCGTCGGCGTCGCGACTTCGATTGCCGCGTTCGTCGATTCGTTCCAGCGCGGACCGCTCAACGAGGCGGTGCAGGTGTTCAACATCGGCGAGTTCGAAGCCGAGTTCGGCGGCTTGCATGCGCAGAGCGAGGCGAGCTACGGCATCCAGCAGTTCTTCCAGAACGGCGGCTCGGAGGCGTGGATCGTGCGGGTCGGCACGACCGGCGACGCGAACGCCGCGAACAACGCCGTCGCTTCGAGCGCCACGCTGCAGGACGCGCCGGCCGGCGGCAACGACGTGCTGCTCGTGACCGCGGGCCGCCGCATCCGCGGCGAGTCCGCGGAGAACCCGGGCCGCTGGGGCGACGCGCTGCACATCGAGATCGACTACGACACGTCGGACCCGGCGACGCTGTTCAACCTGACGGTGCGGGAGATCGTGAACCAGGGCGGGCGGCGCGTGGTGCTGCGCACGGAGACGCTGCGCAACCTCACGATGACGGGAGGCGCGCCGAACAACGCGATCGAGTCGGTGAACGAAGGGTCGCGGCTGGTGCAGCTCTCGCGGCAGAACGCATGGCCGCTCAATCGTCCCGCACCGAATGGAACCTTCGGCGCCGCGCTCCCCGCAGTGCCGGCCATCCCGGCCGACGGATCGAGCTTCACCGTCGACGCGGGCACCGGCGCGATCGGGTGCACGCTCGACTACGGTGGAGCGACGCCGACGACCTATCCCGAATTGCGGCCGTTCATCGAGCAGGCGATCCGCGCGGCAGCGAATGCGGCCGCCGTCCTCGCGCTTGCCGAGCCCGCGCGCTCCACCGTGCGCGCTCTGCTCTCCGGAGCGACCGTGCGATTGATCGGACGCGGTACGGCCGCATCGCCGCATCGCTACCTCGTGCTGGCCGGCGTCGGAACGGGCTTCACGCCCGCCGCGACGCTGACCATCGCCGGCGCGACCGCAGCGAGCCTGGGACTGAACGTGACGGCCAACGCGCAGCAGTATCCGCTCGGCGGCGGTCAGGACGGCATCGTCCCGGTTTCCGGTACCACCCTGACCGGCAACCGGAACGCGAAGACCGGCCTGTTCGCGCTCGAGGACGTCGATCTCTTCAACATCCTGTGCATCCCGCGCGCTGCCGACCTCGCGCCGACGGACATGCAGGCGGTGTACTCGGCGGCCGAAGCCTACTGCGAGGAGCGCCGCGCGTTCCTCATCGTCGACATCCGATGCGGATGTCGACCGACCTCGACGACATGCAGACCTGGCTCGCGCAGAACGAGTCGCTGCGCCACCGCAACGCGGCGGTCTACTTTCCGCGCGCGCTCGATCCCCGATCCGCTGAACGAGAACCGGCTGCGCAGCGTCGGCGCCGGCGGCACGATCGCCGGCCTGTACGCGCGCACCGACGCGAGCCGCGGCGTGTGGAAGGCGCCGGCCGGCACCGACGCGCGGCTGCGCAACGTGCAGAGCCTCGCCTATCATGCTGACCGATCCGCGAGAACGGCGCGCTCAATCCGCTCGGCGTCAACTGCCTGCGCACCTTCCCGGTCTACAGCACACGTCTGCTGGGGCGCGCGCACGCTCGACGGCGCCGACCAGCTCGCCTCGCGAGTGGAAGTACATCCCGGTGCGGCGCCTCGCGCTCTTCCTCGAGGAGAGCCTGTACCGCGGCACCAAGTGGGTGGTGTTCGAGCCGAACGACGAGCCGCTGTGGGCGCAGATCCGGCTCAACGTCGGCGCGTTCATGCACGAACCTGTTCCGCCAGGGCGCGTTCCAGGGCACGACGCCGCGCGACGCCTACTTCGTCAAGTGCGACAAGGAGACGACGACGCAGAACGACATCGACCACGGGCATCGTCAACATCGTGGTCGGCTTCGCGCCGCTCAAGCCGGCCGAGTTCGTGATCATCAAGATCCAGCAGATCGCCGGCCAGATCGCAGACCTAACGGAGAGCGACGCCATGGCCCAGTTCACCGTCAACGCGCAGCCGCTTCGACCCGTACAAGAACTTCAAGTTCCGGGTGAAGTGGGACGGCCGCTACGTCGCCGGCGTCAGCAAGGTGAGCGCGCTCAAGCGCACCACCGAGGTCGTCGAGCACCGCGAGGGCGGCGACCCGAGCACCGAGCCGCAAGTCGCCCGGCCGCACCAAGTACGAGGCCGATCACGCTCGAGCGCGGCGTCACGCACGACCTCGAGTTCGAGCAGTGGGCCAACAAGGTGTGGAACTTCGGCGTCGGGCCTCGGCGCCGAGGTCTCGCTCGCCGACTTCCGCAAGGACGTCATCATCGACGTCTACAACGAGGCCGGCCAGAAGGTGCTGTCGCTACAAGCTGTTCCGCTGCTGGGTGTCGGAGTACCAGGCGCTGCCCGACCTCGACGCCAACGCCAACGCGGTCGCGATCCAGACGCTCAAGCTCGAGAACGAGGGCTGGGAGCGCGACTACGACGTCGTCGAGCCGAGCGAGCCGCGCTTCAGCGAGCCACCTGCGTGAGCATGGATGCGTGGGGCGCCGTCACACTGCCCGGTGGATGGTGGAACGGTAACGTTCTCCATCGCGATGCGCTCGTCCGCCCGTTGACGGGGCACGACGAGGAGGCCCTGCTCGAGCGCACCGCGACGCTCGCCGAGCGCACGAGCGAGCTCATCGCGCGCTGCGTCGGCTCTTTTGGCACGGTGGGGGGCCTGTCCGCGGAGCAGGCGGCCAGCCTGACGGTCGGCGATCGCGAGGCGCTCGTGCTGGCAATCCGCCGCGCGACGCTTGGCGATCGGCTGCAATGCGTGGTCCATTGTCCGGAGTGCGGCGGCGCAATGGACCTCGACCTCGCCGTTGTCGATCTGCTGCTTGCGCCTTACGAGGCAAGCGCGCCGGAGTATCAGGACACGATTCCCGCAGCGGACGGGCCATGGCGCGTGCGCTATCGGCTGCCGACGGGCGCCGACCAGATCGCCGCCGCCCGCGCCGGCGCCAATGATGCCGACCGAGGCGCGCGCGAGCTGCTCGCCCGTTGCGTGCTCGATATCTCATCCCCGGCCTGCGAACGTGCCGACGCGGCATCGCTGCCACAGCCGGTGGCGGACGCGTTGGGACAGCGCATGGCGGCGCTCGATCCGCAGGCGGAGATCGCCCTCGCATTCGCGTGCACCGAGTGCCGCGCGGAGACGTCCGTGATCCTCGATGCCGGCGGACTTGCTTTTCCGCGAGCTCGCCGAGCACGGCGACCGGCTGTATCGCGAGGTGCATCACCTTGCGCTGCATTACCACTGGAGCGAGCGCGACATCCTTGCGCTCCCGCACGGCAAGCGTCGCCGCTACCTCGCACTGCTGGCGGACGCCGCGGGAGAGCGCGCATGAGCGGCTATCTCGCGCGCCTGACGCTGCGCGCGCTGGGGCGTCCGGTGAGCGCGGGCGTCGTCCCGCACGCGGGTGCGGGAGCAGTGCCGCCGCACGAGAGCGGTGTCGACGACGCGCCGGCGAGCGAGCGCGAGATCGCATCGTCGCCGATGCGCCCGCAAGATGATCGCGACGGTTCGCCCGCGCAACCAACAATGCTCGCTCGGCGATCGATGACACGCCCCGCACTCGCTGTTCGACAAAGCGCCGCGGACGCCCACGGCGTCGCTGAACGGCGTGTCGCAGCGGACTCGCGGCCCGTCGCGCGATCGCCTGGCGAACGCGAGCCCGGCCCGGCGCCGGTTCGACCGCGTATCGATGACGCGCCCGCGGAGGCCGCGTCCAGGGAGCTTCTGCACAACCCATCCCGGAGAGCCGCAACGCTGTCGATCCCGCCCGCCGAGCACGGAGGGTTGGTCGACCCTGCCGCGCGCGTGGCACGCTCCGCGGATTCGATGGCGGCTGTGCTCGAGCGCCGTCTTCCAGCCGACAGTGCTCCGCGCGAAACGGGCGAGCGCCACACCGCTTACCCGACGCCCGAGCAACGCACGCGCATGAACGTGCACCCCGCGCGAAATGCGCTTGCGCCCACGGCTGCCTTGTCGCTTTCGAGGACGGACGACGAGCCCGCATCCGTCATGGTCGAGATCGGCCGCATCGAAGTGAAAGTCGCGCCGCCGCCCGCGCCGCCGCCGCGCGCGAGCGCCGCACCGCAGGGATTCGAAGGGTATTGGCGCATGCGCAACTACCTCGATCGCCGCCGGGACTGAGCTTGCCGATGAGCGACCATCTGGCGATCGCGGGAGTGAGTCGGACGCTGCGCACCTTGCTGCGCGACCGCATGCGCAACGCCGTACCTGTGACGCTCGCCCCGCCCGATGTCACGATCGCCGCCGCGACCGACCGGCGCGTGAACCTGTATCTCTTCAAGGTGAGCGAGAACGCGCATCTGAAGAACCAGGAGATCCCCGGTCACGGTCACCCCGCGCAATTCGGCCGCCCGCCGCTGTCGCTCAACCTGCATTACCTGCTCACCACTCACGTCGGCACGGAAGCGGCGGAGGACGCCGACCTGCAATGCCAGGCAATGCTCGGCGACGCGATGCGCGTGCTGCACGACTACGCGATCATCCCGGACAGCCTCGCGATCACGCGTCCAGCGGTCGGAACACCCGGCGATCCGATCCTCGACGAGACCCTCCTCGACGAGTTCGAGCGCATCAAGGTCGCGCTCGAGCCGGCGAACCTCGAAGAGGTCTCGAAGATCTGGACCGCGCTGCCCGCCGCCAACTTCCGCCGCTCGGCGGTATACGAAGTATCGGTGGTCCAGATCGAGAGCCGGCTTGCGCGCCGGGTCCCGCAGCCGGTGCAGCGGCGCCGCATCTTCGCCAGCACGCTGAAGCGTCCGGAGGTGCGGGAGGTCTTTCGCACGCCCGTCCTGCCGGCGGACCCGATTGGTGACACGCGTGTGCTGCTCGGCGAGGAGATCACGATCGAAGGCCGCAACTTTCTTGGCGAGCGTGTGTGGGTGCGTCTGGGCGATCTCGAGCCGATCCGGGTCGCGCCAATCACGCAGGGTCGTGTGCGCATCGTCATCCCCGACGACGAGTATCCGGTCGACGCCGACCATCCGATGCCGCGGCCGATCCCGCCCGGCGAGCGCCTGCAGCCCGGCCCGCTCACCGTGCAGGTGATCACCGAGCGTGCGCTGGAGTCGGTCGAAGGCGGACTCGATCGCGGGGTCACGGCCAGCCACCTGCGCCAGTACCGCTCGAATCTCGGCGTGTTGATGCTGCTGCCGGCGATCACCGGCACGGCGCCGGCAAGCGGCAATACGAACGCGCTGCTCACGGCGAACGGCGTGCGGTTGTACGACGAGCGTTTCGCGTCCTTCGTCCTGGTCGGCGACGCCGCGATCGAAGTTCGTCCGCCACGGCCGCCCGACCCCGGCGCGACGCCGCCGTTTCCCGGCGACCCGTGGGCGATGCCGACGCCGACTTCCGTGCAGGTGCCGCTCGCGAGCCTCGCGCTCGCGCTGCCGCCTCCGGCGCCCGGCGGCACGACCCACGCCGTGCGCATCCAGGTGAACGGCGCGCAGAGCCGCGAAGACACGTTCGACTTCACGCTGATGCCATGACCGCCCGCGAGCCGACGGCCGCCGATCCGTTCACCGCGCCCGCCTGGCGCGAGCGCAATCACGCGTACCTGCGCGCCCAGGCCGCACGCATCAAGCTCCTGATCGGGCGTCGCATCGCGTGGCTGCGGCGGCGCTGGACCCAGGATCCGCTGAAGTCGTACGGCACCGCGGTGGTGAGCGACCAGGCGGCGGATCTGCTGCTGGCGGGAGAAGACCGGGAGGCCGAAGCAAGTTTCCACGCCACCGATCCGCACAGCAGCGAGGTGTCTCGCGCGATCGCGGATATCGAAGCCGACATCGCGGCGCAGGAGCGCGATTTCGAAGCCTCGGGCGCATCGCCCGCTCTCACGGTCCTCGCGCGTGTGTTCGACCTGACTCCGTTCGAGCACGACGTCGTGGCGCTGTGTCTCGCGCCTGAGCTCGACCCGTCGCTCGAGCCGCTCTATGGCTACGTGCAGGACGAAGCGAGCCGGCGCCACGCGACGCCGGCCCTGGCCGCAGCGCTGTTCGACGCGCCGCCGGAGAGCGTCATCGCGACGTTCGCCGCGCATGCGCCGCTGCGACGGTCGCAGCTCGTGGCATGCGATGCCGCGCCGGCGTACGGTCTCGCCACGCGCTCGATCCGGCTGCCGGAGCGCATCGTCGGGTTCCTCCTCGGCGACACCCGCATCGACGCGCGCGTCGAGCAATGGCTGCATCCGATCGCCGGCGCCCGTCTGACCGCGGACCAGGACGCATTGGCAGCCCGGCTGGCCGGGTTCCTGTCGGACGCGACCGATACACGCGTCCTCGGTCTGGTGGGGCCGCGTCGGGCGGGTAAGCGCGCCGTTGCGCGTGCGCTCGCCGCGCGCCTGGGGCTCGTCGCATGCGAGCTCGACCTCGCGCGCATGCCCGCATCGCCCGCCGAGCGCGACGAAGTTCTCGGTCTGCTCGAGCGCGAGGCCGGGCTGGCGCGGCTCGCATACTACGTCGACATGTCGAGCCTGGACCGCAACGATCGCGCCGCGGTCTCGCTCGCCGACGACATCGCCGAGCGCCTGAATGCCTTCCTGATCGTCGGCGGCGTCGTCCGCCATCCGACTGGAACGCCGATGCCGAGCACGACGGTGCCCAAGCCCGACGCGGTCGCGCAACGCGAGCTGTGGCGCGCGAATCTGTCCGGCACCGACGCGAGCGACGCCGACATCGATCGTCTCGTGCAGCAGTTCGACCTCGGACCGACCGAGATCGAGCGCTGCGCGCGCGGCGCACGCACCGATGCGCGGCTCGAAGCCGGAAGCGACGCGCCGCCCACCGTCGCGCGGGTGTGGCGCGCCTGCCGCGAGGAGGCCGGAAGGGCCATCGACGCGCTCGGACAGCGCATCGTTCCGTGCTACGGCTGGGACGATCTCGTCGTGCCGGCGGACGTGCTGCAGCGAGTGCGCGAAATCGCTGCGCAAGTCGCGAACCGATCGCGCGTCTACGAGGATTGGGGCCTCGGCGCGAAGCTCGTACGGGGCCGCGGGATCAGCGCGCTGTTCGCCGGGCCGAGCGGGATCGGCAAGACGATGGCAGCCGAAGTGCTCGCGCGACATCTGGACCTCGATCTCTTCCGCATCGACCTCGCCGGCGTCGTCAGCAAGTACATCGGCGAGACCGAGAAGAACCTGAAGCGCGTGTTCGACGCCGCCGAAGCGAGCGGCGCGATCCTCTTCTTCGACGAGGCCGACGCGCTGTTCGGCAAGCGGACCGAGGTGAAGGACAGCCACGACCGCTACGCCAACATCGAGATCGACTATCTCCTGCAGCGCATGGAGGATTACCGCGGACTCGCGATCCTGGCGACGAACATGAAGTCGCATCTCGATCCCGCGTTCCTGCGCCGGTTGCGTTTCGTCGTGGACATGCCACCGCCCGACGCGGCCGTTCGTCGGGAGATCTGGCGGCGCGTGTTTCCGGCGTCTGCGCCGACCGAGGCGCTCGACGTCGACGTGCTCGCGCGCATGGAGATCACCGGCGGCAACATCCGCAACATCGCCGTGAACGCGGCCTTCCTCGCGGCACAGGCGGGCAGCGCGATCCGCATGGCGCACGTCCTGCACGCGGCGCGGCGCGAGTACGACAAGCTGGAGAAGATGCCGGCCGGCTCGGAGTTCGGACCGCACGTCACCAGGACCGCCCGATGACGCGCACGACGATCCGCATCGGCCGCATCGCGATCGACAACGCCGGGCGCGCGCCCATGGACGCCCGCACGTTCGGCGCGCGCATCGAGGGCGCGCTCGCGGAGGCGCTGCGCCGGCCGGCGCAATCCGGGCGAGCTCGTGAGAGCCTCACGATGCCCGTGATGCGCTTGACGCTGCGTCGGAACGCTACCGACGCGGACGTGGCGCACGCCGTCGCCGACGCCGTGCGCCGACTGGTCGCGCGCGGGAGGTGACCGACGATGCGAGCCGCGCCCACCCTCGCCGCCGCTCCGGTCGTCAGCTCGGCTACCGTCGCGCATGCCGCGCCGGAACGTGCGCCTGCCCCCGCGGAGAAACGCGACCCGCTCGCGCTCGGCAATCAGGCGCTGCAGCGGATGCTGATCTCGCGCGAGATGCAGGCCAAGCTCGCCATCAGCGAGCCCACGGACGCGCTCGAGCGCGAAGCGGACGACGTCGCGGATCAAGTGCTGCGCATGCGCGGTCCGACTCCGCCGCGCACCAACGGCGGCGACGCGCAGCTTCAACGCAAATGCGCCACATGCGGAGGGGCGAGCGGTGGAGCAAAGGCAAAGTGCGCCGCCTGCGAGGCCGAAGAGCGCGGGCTGCAACGCAAAGCCGACGCCGCGACTCGATCCGCGGGTACGCCGACTCTCGCGTCGGGCGCGGGCGCGCCGCTCCCCTGCGACGTACGCTCCTTCTTCGAGCCGCGCTTCGGCCGTGACTTCGGCGCGGTGCGCGTGCATGCCGATGCGCAGGCGGCGGCATCGGCGCGGTCGTTGAACGCGCTCGCGTACACGTCCGGCCGCGACATCGTCTTCGGCGACGGGCAGTACGCGCCGGGCACGGAATCAGGCCGACGGTTGCTCGCGCACGAGCTCGCGCACGTCGTGCAGCAGGCGGGCGCGTCCGCCGCAACGGGAACAGCGGCACCGCGCAATCCCACTGCCGCGGCGTCGTCGGTCGGCGTCCGCGTGCAACGGCTGGTGCGACGGTCGTTGGTCGTCGGTTGCGGGCCAGGCCAGAACCCGTTCGCTGCGGACCGGCGCGCCTCGGAGCTGCTGACGAACGCGGTCGACCGGATCGACACCGCGCGGGCGGAACGTCCGGCGGACGCTGCCGACCCGGACGTCGTCGCCATCGGCAATGCGATGCACACCGCCTTCCGGCTCAACCCCGCGAGCGACGACAATTGGAACCTGCCCGCGCCGCGCTTCGGCCTGCCGCTCATTCGCCGTCGGCTGGAAGCAGCGCGCGACTACATCGACAGCGTAGTCTTCACCTACAACTGTTGCACGGTCGGCGGTGCGTGCCCCGCGACGTGCGGAACGTGCACCGCCACCGAGACCGCGTTCGTCTGCGGCGGCGACACGTCCATCATCACGCTGTGTCCGCTGTTCTGGACGCGCCCCGGCGGCGTGCGGGAGCGCGGACGCGTCCTGGCGCACGAGGTACTGCATATCATCTTCGGCTTCATCAACGACTGGGCCGAGCCGGACCGGACCAACGCGCACTGCTACGCGCAGTTCACGGCGCTCGCGAACGACTTCAACTCGCCCGCGGATCGGCGGTGCCACTGATGGTCACCGAACGCCGTCGCTCCGCGAACATCGCGTCACGCGCACCCGCCGCGCCGAGCCTCGTCGCGGAGACGACGGCATGAACAGGGCGCACGCCGCTGCGCGAACCGCGCTCGTGTCCGAGAGCCGCAAGCTGCGGTTTGGCCTCGAGGCCGCACGGCCGCTGCGCGGTCCGGCCCGCAGCAACCAGGCGACGCAGCGGCTGCTGCTCGCCGGCGTACAGGCGAAGCTTTCGGTGAGCGAACCCGGAGATGCACTCGAGCGCGAAGCCGACCACGCGGCAGATGAAGTGATGCGCATGCCGGCTCCGGCGGCGGCCGTTGGCATCGAAGGTCGTGCCGGCCCGAATCTGCAGCGCAAATGCGCGGCTTGCGGAGGTGAGCACCAAGGCGGAAAACCGAAGTGCGCCGCGTGCGCAGCCGAGGAGCGGGGCGCACAGCGCAAGCCCGACGGCGCGGCAACCGGAAAGACCACCATGCCCTCGCATGCCGCGGGCGCCGGCGCGCCGCTTGCTGCCGATGTGCGCGCGTTCTTCGAGCCGCGCTTTCAGCGCGACTTTGGCGGCGTGCGGATCCACACCGGTGCGCAGGCGTCGTCGTCGGCGCGATCGTTGAGCGCGCTCGCCTACACCGCCGGCCGGGATGTCGTGTTCGGCGAGGGTCAATACGCGCCGGGCACGAGCGCCGGCCGGCGCCTGCTCGCGCACGAGCTGGCACACGTCGTGCAGCAGGCCGACGAGCCCGCGGCGAGGCGTCGCATCCAGCGGCAACCCGAGGAGGAGGAAGAGCTGCCCGATGCGCCCCCTGAGGTCGAACCGCTCCCGCCAGTCGAGCCACCGGGTCCCGAGCCGCAGGTGGCGTGCAAGTTCGACATCTTCAAGCGCGAGCTCGAATGCTGCGCCCCGGCGCCGGGCGTAGGCCGCATTTGCGCGCCGGATCCGTTCACCGTGAAGAAGAAGATCGAAGAGGCGCTTGCCAGGATGCGCAAGAAGAAAAGACCCCGCAAGCCGTCTCCCGGGATCGATGTCTGTCCCGAGGCGCAGCGCATTCCGTCGCCGGCGCCGCCGCCGTACCGGGCGGGCGGCTGCTGCCCCGAGGGCACGTTCTGGTCCGGAAACCGCTGCCGCAGGATTCCCGTGACACCGTCATGCTCGCCCGAGCTGTGCAAGGAGGATGAGATCTTCCTCGGTGTTCCGGGGTACTGCTGCGTGCCGCGCGAGGCCAAACCGCCGCCGCCACCACCGCCACCGCCCAAGGAACGCGTCAGCACGTCGCACGAAGTCTTCTTCCAGTTCGATCGGCCGGCGGGCGAGGCGACCGACAGTGCCGCTTTCGACCGCAGCGTGACCAGCGAGGGGAAGACCAATTTCGACATGCTGGTCGCGCAGCTCAAGGCCGATCCTGCGCTCAAGGTGCAGCTCATCGGCGGCGCATCGGCGGAAGGTCCGGATCCCTACAACTTCGATCTGGGCAGACGACGCGCGCTCGCGGTGGCCGCCGCGCTCGCGCGCGCGGGCATCGATCGCAGCCGCATCGCCGATCCGCCCGAAAACGATCTGCGCGGCGAGTGCAAGGAAGTCGGCAGCGGACTTCGCAGCTGCGGTGAGGCCGGCGCGACCGGTCCGCGCGACCGGCGCGTGCTCGCGCGCGTGTTCGAGGCGCGCTGAGAAGGAGGCAGGCAATGGCGTCCGAATTTCCGCGCAGCCCGAAGATCCTGAAGGGCGCGCTCGTCGCCTACCAGCTGCCGGACCTGGTGCCGACCGTCATCGTGTTCCAGTACAACCCGGAGCAGCTCACGCGGTCGCTCACGCCGCGCACCGCATCGGGCGGCGGCCGCGGCGACGCCCATCGCACCGACGGGCCGCCGGAGGAGACCATCAGCCTCGCGGTCGAGATCGACGCCGCCGACCAGCTCGAGCGCCCCGAGCAGAACGGCGACGACCGTCGCGAACGGCCTGCATCCGGTGATCGCGGCGCTCGAGGGATTGCTCTATCCATCGTTCCCGATCGTCGTCGCGAACCAGGTGCTTGCAGCGTTCGGGTCGCGCGCTCATCCTCGGCGAGCCCGCGCCGCTCGCGCTGTTCATCTGGGGTCCGAAGCGCGTGCTGCCGGTGCCGGTGACGAGCGTCTCGATCACCGAGCAGGCGTTCGACGTGAACCTCAACCCGATCCTCGCGCGCGGCCGAGCTGAGCCTGAAGGTGCTCACCTATCGCGAGCTCGACATCACCAATCCGGCCTACTGGGTCTACATGGCGTCCTTCACGCAGAAGGAAGTGATGGCGGCGCTCAACCTCGGCCAGGGCACCGGCGCGCTCGGCGCGACGCTGCCTTTCTAGAGGGAAACGAGCGATGTTCTTCCGCGGCAGCCGCTACGAAACCATCGCGAGCGCCGAGCTCTTGACCACGGACGGCCGAACGATCCGCTACAAGCGCATGCGCTTCATCCCGGAGACGCCGGGCGCGCTGCCGTATCGCACGCAGCGCGGAAGACCGGCTCGACCACATCGCCTTCCAGACGTACGGCGACGCCGAGCAGTTCTGGCGCATCTGCGATGCCAACCTGGCGCTGCGTCCCGACGAGCTGATCGAGCAGGCCGGGCACGCGGCTGCTGTTGCCCGTTCCGCTGAGATGAGCGATGGCGATCCTGCCCTCCTTCTTCATGGTCAAGGTCGCGATGGCGCCGCTGCCGCTGCCGTTCCTCAGCGCGCTGACGTCGATCGAGGTGGAGACTTCGACCGAGCAGGCGAGCATCTTCCGGCTGAACTTCGCGCTGAGCCAGACGACCTTCGGCGACTGGGACCTGCTGCAGTTCGATCTGTTCCGACCGATGGTGCCGGTGTCGATCAGCGTCGGCCTCGGCAAGCTGCTGCCCGAGACGCTGATCAACGGCTACGTGCGCGAAGCGCGCGTCGACAACCAGACCCGGCCGGGTGCATCGACCCTGAAAGTCGTCGGTCTGGACGCCACCGCGACGCTGCATGAACCAGCGCGAAGCGCCGACGCCGCATCCGAACCAGTCGGACAGCACGATCGCGCAGCTCGATCTTTCTGCGCTATCCGCCGATGTCGACGTTGGTCTTCCCGACCCGCCGACGCGCACGGCGCTCGACACGACGACCACGCAGCGCATCACCGACATCCGCTTCCTCAAGGCGCTCGCGCGGCGCAACGCGCTACGAGTGCTACGTGCAGCCCGATCCGCTTCTCGGCATCGACGTCGGCCACTTCCACCGCCGCAGCTCGCGGTGCCCACGCAGGGCGTGCTGTCGGTGAACTTCGGCATGGCGACCAACATGGAGAGCTTCGACGTGAGCTACGACATGCTGCAGCCGACCTCCGCGCTCGGCGCTCGCGCTCGACCCGTCGACGAAGGCGCCGATGTCGCGCCCGCCTTCGCGGCGCTCGAGCCGCCGCTCGGCCTCGAGCCGACGCTGTTCCGCATCGTTCCGCCGCCGCTTGCGCGTCCGGCGGACACCGATGCGGCGAACGCGTCCGAGCTGGTGACCGAGTCGCAGGCGATCGTGAACCGCTCGAGCCGTGCGCTGCGCGGCAGCGGCGAGGTGGATGGCGATTCGCTACGGCAAGGTGCTGCGCGCCGGCCGCCCGGTCGCGATCCGCGGCGCGGGGCGCCAGTACAGCGGCAACTACTACGTGACACGCGTCGCGCACAGCCTGTCGACCGATCACTACACGCAGCGCTTCGAAGCGTGGCGCAACGCGGTGGGCCTGACTGGCGCCGAGCAGTTCGTCGATCCGCTGGCGGCGCTCGACTGACCGGAGAGACGCGATGGGACAGCTGCCCGACATGGCCGAGTTCGAAGCGCCGTCCGACGCCGGTCACGCGCGCGGCGACCGCTTCTACGGCAAGTACCGCGGCATCGTCACGAACAACATGGACCCGCGCAATCTCGGCCGCATCCAGGCGCTGGTGCCGGAAGTGCTCGGCGAAGTCACGACCGGGCTGGGCGATTCCGTGCGCGCCCTACTTCGGCACGCAGGCGGGCTTCTTCGCGATGCCGCCGGTCGGCGCGGGCGTGTGGATCGAGTTCGAGGCCGGCGACGCCGTCGCGGCCGATCTGGGTCGGCGGCTGGTGGGGCGACCAGCGAGGTGCCGATGAAGCCGATGGGCGGACGGACGACGCCAAACACCAAGATCCTGCGCAGCGAAGGCGGCCTGATCGTCGTGCTCGACGACGTCGCGCAGACGATCACCGTCTCGGATGCCGCCGGCGCCAACTCGATGGTCGTCAGCGTCGCCGACCGGCAGCGTCACGCTCAAGGGACTGACGCGCGTGGTGTTCGAATCGCCGCAGATCCTCGAAGGCAGTCAGGCGGCGCCGCATCCTGCGGTGTTCGGCGATCAGCTGCTCACCTATCTGAACCAGCTGGTGACGATGTTCAACGCGCATGTCCATCCGGGCGAGCTCGCCGTCGGCGTCCTGCCCGTCACGCCGGCGCCGCCGGTGCCGCCGTTCCCGCCGCCGACGCCGAGCCTCCTGTCGATCAAGGTCAAGCTCGAGTGAGGACGCGACGATGCCGCAGATCAAGCCCGGACAGATGGGCAGCCCCGCATCGGCGGGCACGCCTTCGGTGTTCGCCGACAGCATGGCCGCGCAGATCGAGGCCGCGTTCAACGCGCTGCTCGCATGCGGAAGACCTGCCGCGCATGCCCGACGACAACTCGAAGGAGAGCCGCGACCGCCGGCGCCTCTTCGTCGCCATCGCGCGCGGCATCGTCCGGCACCTCGACGAGCATCGAACCGCGATCACGGTGACGCTGCCCTCGAGCGGCGGCACGACGTCGCCCGTGTTCGACATCGAAGGCAAGGACTGGTGATGGACCCGTCGTTCCTCGATTTCCCGTTCCACCTCGACGGCCGCGGACGCAGCGCCGAGACCAATGCCGACGACCACGTGCGCGACCTGATCCACCAGGTGCTGTTCACCAACCCCGGCGAGCGCGTGAACCGGCCCGACTTCGGCTGCGGCCTGAAGCAGCTCGTGTTCGCGCCGAACAGCGACGCGCTCGCCGCCTCGACGCAGCAGCTCGTGCAGGGCGCGCTGCTGCGCTGGCTGGAGGATGTCATCACCGTCGAGCGGGTTGCGGTGACGAGCGTCGATGCGACGCTCGAAGTGACGGTCGTGTACGTGCGCCGCGACACCGGCGAGCGGCACGAGGACGTGTTCGAGCGCGAGCCAGGCGCCTGACGAGCGAGCCATGCCGACGACAGCGCCCGACGTGCCGATCTGCCTCGACGAGCGCCGCAAGGCGGACGTGCGGCTGCACCCGACGCTGAACGGCATCGACTTCGTCGAGTACTTCGAGGACCGCACGGATCCCGATCCGCTCGGCTGGCTCTACTGGCTCGAGGTGAACTTCCTGAAGCCCGCGCCCGCCGGGCTCGTCGGCAATCCGCAGCTCGTGCGTGTCGAGGGCGGCGTGCGGATCGTCGGCGTCCGGGTTATCGAAGCGCTGATCGGCTCCAATGCGAACCAGCTGCTCGTCCGCTTCGACCAGCCGGGCGATTTCTCGACGTACGTGCTGCGCATCGACAAGCGCCGAGCTCGATCGCGAGCTCGACGCGGCGCCCTTCAGCTTCAAGGCGAGCTGTCCGTCGGACTTCGACTGCCGCCAGACGCCGTACTGCCCGCCCGCCGCGCTGCCCGCGCCGCTGCTCGACTACCTGGCGAAGGACTACGCGAGCTTCCGCCGCCTGCTGCTCGACCTCATTCCCACGCGCAATCCGCGCTGGCTCGAGCGCAATCCGGCCGACCTCGGCATCGCGCTCGTCGAGCTGTTCGCCTACGTCGGCGATCACCTCAGCTACATGCAGGACGCGGTCGCGACCGAGGCGTATCTCGACACCTGCCGCCATCGCGTCTCGGCGAGGCGTCATGCGCGCCTCGTCGACTACGCGATGCACGACGGCCGCAACGCCTGGACGCTTCGTGCAGCTCGACGTCACGACCGCGGGAACGGTGCCGGCCGGAACGAAGCTGCTCACGCGCGTCGCCGCGCGCGTTGCGCAATCAGCCGGCCGCGCCCGGGCTGCTCATTCCCGCCACCGTCGCGCTCGACTTCGACGGCGATCCGGCGCTCGCGCGCGTCGAGACATTCGAGACGACTGCGCGCGTCGCGCTGCGTCCCGGAGCACAACCTTCTCTACCTGCACACGTTCGGCAATCGCGACTGCTGCCTGCCGAAGGGCGCGCCTGCAGGCGTACCTCTACGGCCTCGGCGCCGCGGTCGGGCCCAACCAGACGGCCGTTCGTCCGCAACTCGCCGCGGGCGACTATCTGCTGCTCGAGGAAGTCGCCGGGACCGGAGACGGGCCTCGCCGCCGACGCCGATCCGCTGCATCGCCAGGTCGTGCGGCTCATCGGCGTCGAGAATGCCGATGATCCGGTGTACCAGGAGACGCTCGTCGCGGGCGAGCTGCAACGGGTCACGCCGGCGAACGAGCCCCGCCTGCCGCTGCAGAAGGTGACGTGGCGCGAGGAAGACGCGCTCGCATTCCCGTTGTGCCTCTCCACCGAGCAACGCTGAGACCGGCCCGCTCGACAACCTGAGCGTCGCGCGCGGCAATGTCGTGCCGTGCGATCACGGCCGCACCGTTTTCGAAGCGCTCGCCCCGCCCGCAGGCAGCGTCACGCGCACCGCAGTGGCCGATCTCGCGCTGCCGGACATGCGCCGCTCACGTTCCAGCCGATGCCCGCCGAGCCGAGTTACGACGAGACGGGCCGTTTGCGCGAGGGACGCCACGAGCTCGGCGTCGACGCGCGCGCGACCGCGCCGGCGATCGTGCTCGTCATGCAGTTCCGCCCGCCGAGATCGAGATCTGGGAGCCGGTGCCGCATCTGCTCGACAGCCGCGCGTTCGACCGGCATTTCGTCGTCGAGGTGGACGACGGCGGACGCGCCCGCGCGCGCTTCGGCGACGACGAATACGGCCGGCGTCCGCTCGACGCGCTCGCCGTGACGGCGCGCTATCGCATCGGCAACGGCCGCGCCGGCAACCTCGGCGCCGCGTCGCTCGCGCATGTCGTCGAACCCTCGCCCGCGGACATGGTCGACCCGAACGATCCGACCGCGCCGCCGCCGCCGTTCCCCGGCCTCGAGCGAGTGTGGCAGCCGCTCGCCGCGCAAGGCGGCATCGATCCGGAGACCATCGAGGAAGTGCGGCAGCTCGCGCCGCGCGCGTTCCATGCCGAGCAGTTCCGCGCCGTCACCGAGGCCGACTACGAGCAGGCGGCAATGAAGCTCGCCGGCGTGGCGGCGGCGAAGTGCACGTTCCGCTGGACCGGGAGCTGGCACACGGTCTTCGTCGCGCTTCATCCGGCCGATCCATCGGATCTCGTCACGCTGCCCGGCGGCCGCGTCGAGCTGGCCGAGGATTTCGCACGCACGGCGCGTGCGCATCTCACCCGCTACAAGCTCGCGGGCTACGACCTGGCGCTGCGCACCGCGCAGTACGTGCCGCTCGAGATCACGATCGAGGTGTGCATCGCGCGCGGGCACTTCCGCGGCGACGTGCTCGCTGCGGTGCGTCGCGCGCTGTCGAACCGGCGCAATCCGGACGGCAGCCTCGGCTTCTTCCATCCGGCCAACTTCGCGTTCGGCGAGTCGGTGTACCTGAGCCAGGTCTACGCAGGCGGTCGATGGCGGTCGAAGGCGTCGATTCGGCGGTCGTGACCGTCTTCGAGCGCTACTGGACCATCGCGAACAACGAGCTGGAGACCGGCGTCATCCCGATGGGGCCGTTCGAGATTGCCCGTCTCGACAACGATCCGAACTTCGCCGAGAACGGCGTGCTGACGCTCGTCGCGCTGGGGGGGCGGTGATGGACCGCTTCGCGCTTCCCGAGCTGTGCAACTGCTGCGAGCCGCCGTCGGACGCGACGCCGGCATTGATCCACAACCGCCCCGCGCTATCAGCGATCGTCTATCGCGTCGGCACGTTCGCCACGTTCCGGCAGGCGATGCTGGAGGCGATCGCCGCGCACGGCCGCGCTCGCACGCCTCACGACGCGCGAGAGCGACGACTACGCGATCACGCTGCTCGAGCTGTGGGCCGCGGTCGGCGACGTGCTGACGTTCTACCAGGAGCGCATCGCCAATGAAGCGTTCCTGCGCACGGCGGTGCATCGCGACTCGGTGCTGCGGCTCGCGCGCCTGCTCGACTATCGGCTGCGGCCCGGCCTCGCCGCCCGTGCCCGCGTCGCGTTCACGCTCGACGACGGCGCGACGGTGAAGATCCCTGTTCCGCTCAAGCTGATGAGCGTGCCGGGGCAGGACGAGCGGCCGCAGTTCTTCGAGACGATCGAGGCGATCGTCGCCGAGGCGCGGCTGAACGCGGTGCGCGTGCGGCCGGTCCCGGCGCCGCTCAACGCCTTCGCGCAGGGCCGCATCCGTGCGCCGATCACCGCGCAGCCGTCTCCGCTCGCCGAAGGCGAGCGGCTCGTTTTCTACGTCGCGTTCCGCGTCGAGGAAAAATCCGTCGTTCGCGTGGATGTGCGCGATACCGGCACGTACCTCACGTGGACGCCCGAGGTGCAGGACGCCCGTTACGACCCGCGCGCCATGGGCGCGGCGAAGGTCTCGCGACAGTTGCGCTTCTTCGGCTTCAACGCGCCGGCGAGCTTTCCGCGCTACGAGCCGGGGCAGATCGTCGGCGGCGTATGGAATCCGCCGCCGCGCTGGGAGACCGTGCCTATCGATGGCGTGTTCGACGCAGCCGAGCCGGAGTATCCCCTCGATACGCGCTACGAGGACCTCAAGCCCGGTACATCGCTGCTCGTCGACACCGCGACCGCGCCGGATCCGATCCGCGTCGTCACCGTCACGCAGACCGCGCAGAAGTCCGTCACGCTCGGCCCGCTCACCGACACGGTCACCCACGTCCGCGTGACGCGTGCGCTCGCCGACGCGCCGGTCGTGCTGTCGCAGGCTTCGAACCGGCTTGACGTCTTCGCGACCAGCGCGAGCTTCTCGGGTCTGCATCTCGAATGGACCGGCACCGCGTGGCAGGGCTGGACGCCGCTCGGCGGCACGCTGTCCTCGCGCATGGCGGCCGCGTCGTGGGCGCCCGGTCGGCTCGACGTGTTCGTGCGCGGTACCAACAACGCCCTGTACCACCGCTGGCGCGACGGCGCGGGTGACGTGTGGCGTCCCGGCAGTCATCAGTGGGAGTCGCTGGGCGGCGTTCTGACGTCGCGTCCCGCGGTCGTCGCACGCGCCGCGAACCGGCTCGACGTGTTCGTGCGCGGAGTCGATCTCGCGCTCTGGCACCGCGGATGGAACGGGATGGCCTGGAGCGCATGGACATCGCTCGGCGGTGTTCTTGCTTCCGATCCGGTCGCCGTCTCGTGGGGCGCGAACCGGCTCGATGTGCTCGTGCGTGGCCTCGATCGCGCGTTGTGGCAGCGATCGTGGGACGGCACGAGCTGGCAGGGATGGGAACGCCGCGGGGGCGCGATCACGGCGGATATCGCCGCGATCGCGCGCACGGCCGACCGGCTCGACGTCTTCGCGCGCGCCACCGACGACACGCTATGGCACGCGTGGTGGGACGGTGCGCAGTGGCGCACGCTTGCGCGCGGCGGCGAGCTCTCCGGCGCACCGTCGGTCGCGTCGTGGAGCGCCAACCGGCTCGACGTCTTCGTGCGCTGGCGCGACGACACGCTGCGGCAGATCGCGTGGGACGGCGTGAACTGGTCGCCCTGGTGGGCGCTCGGCGGCGTGCTGAGCTCCGATCCCGCCTCCGTTTCGTGGGGCCCGAGCCGCGTGGATGTTTTCACGCGCGCCGCGGACGGCGGATTGACGCATCGATCGTGGAGCGGGACGTGGTCGGCGTGGCAGCCGCGCGGACTCGGGCTCGGCGAAGTCACGGATCGCCGCGCGACGCGCATCTGGCAGCTCGAGGCGCCTTCGATCCGGTTTCGCGGCTACGACTATGCGGACACCATCTCCGGTTCGACGGTCACTGTCCCGCTCGACGAGCTTTCCGCGATCGACAAGGACCGCGCGATCCTGCTGCACGCGGACAATGCCGCGCCCGTCGCCGCGAAGGTGACGGGCACGCATCGCATCTCCGCAGTGTGGGCCGACGAGCCCGACCATCTGCTCATCGACTTCACGCCCGCGCTTGCCGTTCCGCTCGACAGCGCGACGGCCATCCTGCGCGGCAACGTCGCGTGGACGACGCACGGCGAAACCGTTCCCGACGAGATTCTCGGCGACGGCGACCGCGCTGCCGCGTTCCAGCGCTTCACGCTGCGCAAGCCGCCGCTCACGTACCTGACCACCGCGAAGAGCCCGCGCGGCGAGGCGCAACTCACCGTGCTCGCGAACGGCGAGAAGTGGACCGAGGTGCAGAGCCTGTACGGCCGCGGCCCGAACGAGCGCATCTACACCGCGCGCCAGGCGGACGACGGTACGTCGACGTTGCAGTTCGGCGATGGCGTCACGGGCGCCCGCCTGCCTTCGGGGCGCGGCAACGTGAAAGCGACGTACCGTCAGGGCGTCGGCCTCGAAGGCCGCCTGCGTGCCGATCAGCTCTCGATCCTGCTCGCACGTCCGCCGGGGCTGAAGTCTGCGACCAACCCTCAGCCGGCCGAGGGCGGCGCCGATCCCGAGCCGCTCGACCAGGCGCGTGCGAATGCGCCGACGACAGTGAAGACATTCGGCCGCGCGATCGCGCTCGCCGATTTCGAATCGCTCGCTACGGCATCGGGCGAGGTCGCGAAGGCCAAGGCTACCTGGGTGTGGCGCGGCCTCGAGAAGGCGGTGCACGTCTCGATCGCCGGACAAGGCGGGGCGCCGTTTTCGACGGAGAGCCTGCGGCTCATCCACGCGAGCCTTTCCCCGGCGCGCGATCCGAATCGCACGCTGCTCCTCGGCAACGTCTGCCGCGTTCCGGTACGCGTGGTCGCGAAGCTCGCCGTCGACGCGGCCTTCGTGCGCGAGGAGGTGCTCGCCGCGGCGCGCGGAGCGCTCGTCGCTTTCTTCGCCTTCGACCGCATGCCGATCGCGCGCGCCGTGCATCGCAGCGACCTCTACGCCGTGCTGCAGGCCGTGACGGGCGTCGTGTCGGTCGATCTCGATCACTTCCATTTTCGCGGGGCGGCAGGCTGGACGGCCGGCGAGCTTGCGGCGCGCGGCGCGACCGTTGTGCCGGTGCAGAAGCATCTGCGCATTTTCGAGGCGCGGCCGGCCGCGCAGGCGGCGCTCGATCCGGCGGTGCGCGGCTGCTTCCCGTCGCAGCTTCCGGAAGTGCTGCCGGCGGAGCAGGCGTATGCGGGCGACGCCGACCTCGTGCTCACCGCAACGGGAGGCATTGCCTGACATGGCCGACCGCCTCTACAACCTTCTTCCGGCGCTGTATCGCGAGCGCGACGCGCTCGAAGGCGAGCCGCTGCGCGCGCTGCTGGCGATCGTCGAGAAGCAGGCCGACATTCTCGATGCCGACGTGCGCCGCCTGCGGGACAACTTCTTCGTCGAGCTGTGCGATCCGTGGGTGATCCCGTACATCGGCGACCTCGTCGGCACGACACCGCTGTTCGACGAGAGCCGTGTCGAGCAGCCCGACACCGCGCGCGCGCTGTTCGACGATCTGCTCGGCCCGCGCCTTCTGCCCGACATCGCGATCCGCGGCCGCGCGGACGTCGCCAAGACGATCTACTACCGCCGGCGCAAGGGCACGCTGCCGATGCTCGAGGAGCTCGCGCGCGACGTCACCGGCTGGGGCGCGCACGCGGTGGAGTTCTTCGAGCGCCTCGGCTGGACGCAGTGCGTGCGCAACCATCTGCGCATGCACAGCACGCACTGCGCCGAGCTGCGCCCGGTCGAGCGCATCGATCGGGTCAACGGGCCGTTCGACGCTGTCTCGCACACGGCGGACGTGCGCCCGATCGCGCCGCTCGAGGGCTGGTACAACATCAGGAACATCGGCTTCTTCCTGTGGCGGCTGACGAGCTACGAGGCCGAGGCGATCGACGCGCGGCGGCTCGGCGCGGCGGGCGACTTTCGCTACCACTTCAGTCCGCTCGGCAACGATGCGCCGCTCTTCACGCGCTGGAAGCGCGAAGGCGACGAGGCCGGCCTCGCGACCGAGCTGCACGTGCCGGGTCCGATTCGCCCGGCCGCGTTCTTCGACGATCTGCGCGAGTTTCAATCGTCAGTTTCTCCGCCCGGCTTCACGCGCTACTACGGTCTCTTCGACGTGCTTGCCGGAAGCGGTTTACCGCAGGCGCCGGGCGCGAGCCTGATGGTGATCGTGCGTAGCGGTGGTGTGCGCACTGCGGTGCCGCCAATGCGCGTGCGCTGCATGAACCTTGCGACCTGGCAGCAGCCGACCGGCGATCTCGTCGGCATCGACGTCAGCCGCGGCCGCATCGCGCTCGGGCCGCTCGTCAGCGCCGACGGCCTCGAGGTCTATTTCCACTACGGCTTCCCGGCGGATCTCGGCGGCGGTCCGTATCGCCGTCGCGCATGGCTCGTGCAGCCGACACTCGCGGATCTCGTGTTGCGCGTGGACAAGAGCGGAGCGGCCGGAACGTTCGCGACGATCGCCGACGCGCTGACCGAATGGGCGAACCAGGGCAAGCCCGACACGGTCATCTCCATCGCGCGACAACCGCACGTACGACGAGACACTGACCATCGAGCCGGCCGATGACCGCTGGCTGGTCATCGAAGCGGCCGACGAGACGCGGCCGCATGTTCGCCTCGGCGCGCCATTGACGATCACCGGGCGTTCATCCCGACGCTTCGGTGACGTTGTCCGGCCTGCTGGTCGAAGGCACGATCGCGGTCGAGGGCGATCTCGGACGCCTGCGCCTGTGCCACACGACGCTCGTGCCCGGCGGATCGATCGCGGACACCGATCCGCCGACGCCCGTTCCGATACCGATCCCGCCCTGCATCGATGTCGCCGCCGGCGCGCCGAACGCGCCGATCAACCAGCGGCTGCGCATCGAGATCGCGTTCTCGATCGTCGGGCCGCTGCGCGCGCCCGCGCACACGCAAGGCATCTGGCTGCTCGACAGCATCGTCGACGGCGTGAACACGAGCGCCATCGCGGCGAGCGGCAGCGTCGACGAACCGGGTCCGCCGCTGTGGGCCGAGCGGGTGACGATCCTCGGGCGCACGCACGCCATGGAGATCACGCTCGCGAGCGAAGTGATCTTCGACGCGCCGGCGATCGCCGAGCGGCAGCAGACGGGTTGCGTGCGCTTCAGCTTCGTACCTGAAGACTCCGTAGTGCCGAAGCGCTATCGCTGCCAGCCGGACCTCCGCATCGCGGAAGAGATCGAGACCGCGGAGAAGGCCGCCGAAGCGCTCGGGGTGCCGTTCGGCGATGCGGAGCGCGACGCGATCGCGGCGCGCGTGCGGCGCCGGCTCGTTCCGGCGTACACGTCGCACGAGTACGGCGATCCGTTCTACGTCCAGCTCCATCTCTCGTCGCCCAAGGAGATCGCGACCGGCGCCGAGGACGGTTCCGAGATGGGCGCGTATTGCCACCTGAAGCAGCCGCAGCGCGAGGCCAATCTGCGCGTGCGCCTCGATGAATATCTTCCTTTCGGGCTCGAAGCGGGTCTGATGTACGTCACATGAGAACGACCATGACGCCAAACGAGCGCCCGGATCGGTGAGGACAGATCATGCCCGGCGACTACACGAGATTCACGTTCGACCCGCGCAACCGCTACTCGAGCGTGCTGATGCAGCAGGGCCGCGTCCAGCTCGATTCCGACTGGAACGAGCAGGCCCGGCTCATCGACCGCCGCGTGCGCGTGCAGGCACAGGACACGTTCGGTTTCGAGTGGGTGCCGAAGCACACGACGCCGGATGCGTTCAGGCTCACCGCGATGGCCGGCCCGCCGGTCGATTTCGCGATCGGCGTCGGCAGGATGTACGTGCGCGGACTGCTCGCCGAAGTGTTCGAGGGCGAGGCGCCGACGTATCTCGTGCAGCCGTTCCATCCCGATCCGCCGCCGCTGCCGGGGACCGGGCCCGCGATCGCGTATCTCGACGTGTGGGAGCGCGAGATCACGTACATCGAGAACGACGCGCTGCTGGAGAAGGCGCTCGGCGGACCGGACACCGCCACGCGCAAGCAGGTCGTCTGGCAGGTGAAGATCCAGGCGCTCGACGACGCCTCGTGCGAGGTCGATCTCGATGCGCTGTTCCCGCCCTCCGCGGGCCGCCTCACCACGCAGGCCTTCGCGCCGCCGCCGTCGAACGACCCGTGCATCCTCTCGCCGACGGGCGGCTATCGCGGGCTCGAGAACCGGCTGTATCGCGTGGAGGTGCATACGCACGGCGGACTGGGCACCGCGCGATTCATGTGGTCGCGCGACAACGCGTCGATCGTGTCCCGCGTGCGGGACATGACGTCGAGCGCGACCGAAACCACGCTGCACGTCGATCGGATCGGCCGCGACGCCGTGCTGCGCTTCGCCGCGGGCGACTGGGTGGAAGTGACGGATGATCATCGCGAGCTGATGGGCGAGCCGGGCGAGATCGCGCAGATCGCCGCGCCCCCCGACGAAGCGGCCCTGACGATCACGCTCGATCGCGTGATTCCCCAGGGAACGGGGCGCGCGTTCGGCGCGAACGCCGCCGAGATCCGTGACCGCCACACGAAGATCAAGCGCTGGGACCAGACGGTGTCGAACAGCACCGATCCGGGCACCGGCCTGAGCCAGGTCGATGCGGCGAGCGGCCTCATCCCGATCACCGCCACGACCCTCGAGCTGGAAGACGGCGTGCGCGTGACCTTCGCGCTGGCTGGCGCCGGCGAGTTCCACGTCGGCGACTACTGGGTCTTCGCGGCGCGCACAGCCGACGGCTCGGTGGAGCTGCTGAATGCGGCGCCGCCGCGCGGCATCCTGCATCACTACGCGCATCTCGCGGTCATCGCCGACCTGACCGGCGGCACCGATCCGCAGGATTGCCGCAATCTGGAGCCGGAGTGCTGCGGCGGTTGCTGCACGGTCAACGTCGACCCGGGCGAGAGTATCCAGGCGGCGATCGATTCGCTCCCAGACATCGGCGGCTGTGTCTGCCTGAAGAACGGCGAGCACGTGATCACCGCCCCGATCGTCATCGGCCGCTCGAACGTGATGCTCATCGGCGAGGCGCCGGCGGTGCGCGTGGCGGCCGATGGCCTGCAGCTGATGCTGCAGATCGGCGGGGTGGCGGGCATGGTGCGCGACGTGCTGGTCGAGCACATCCGCTTCGAGCTTCGCCAGGCGCCGGACGAAGCCGTGATCGCGCTGCTGCAGGCATGCGAGCGCGTGCGCATCCGCGAATGCGGGCTCCACTACACCGGCACCGCGCTGGCGCAAGTCATCGGCATGATCGTGATCCGCTCGAACGATGTCGAGCTGGTCGGCAGCACGGTCGACCGCTGCTACGTCGGCGTGCAGACGTTCGGCCTGGTGCAGCGGCTCAGCGTAGCGGAGAACCTGATGCGCGGGCTGGTCTACCGCCTGACCGACGTGATCGAGATTCCGATCGCGATCATCGGCGTTGCGTTTGGCGCAAGCGCCGGCGGGCAGGGCCGCGAGAACTACGTCGAGGACTTCCTGACCGCCTTCGAGGTGCAGGGGGGCACGGACGAAGTCGTCATCGCCGACAACGCCATCCACCGCCGCGTGCTTCCCGAGAGCATCGACGCGCCGGCGAACCTCGATGCCGTCATTTTCGCGATCGTCGCGGAGGGAGACGCGTGCCGCGTCGAGGGCAACACGATCGATCTCGCGGCGCGCAGCTACGGCGGCATCCGCGTCCTCGGCCATCGCGACGTCGTGTTCGGCAACCGCATCGAGAGCACGGTCAACCGCGCGCAGATCGGGCCCATCGGCATGTGGATCGGCGCGATGGGCGACGACACCGACGCGGGCGATGAGGCTCGCGTGACGGTGAACCGGTTCGACGGCGTGCAATTCGCGCTGCTCGGCTCCAGCATCAGCCAGGTCGAGATCGCCGGCAATACCATCAACGCGGACCCGACGCGGCAGGGCATCGGCATGTGGCTCAACAACGCGACGGAGACACTCATCGCGCGCAACAGCATCCGCAACGTCGCCGCCGGCCTGACGCTGACGAACGGCGAGCGCAATCGCGTCAAGGACAACGCAATCCACGCGACCGGGACGGGGGTCCTCGTCGGGTCCGACGCCGCGCTGGAGATATCGGGCAACGTCGTCGAGGACGCGGAAGGCGCGGGTATCGCGGTCCTGAACGCCGACCGATCGCTCAAGCTGACGCACAATCGCGTCGCGCACTGCGCCTGGCAGGCGGCGAACATCGCCTTCTCGATCGGCATCCTCCAGTCCGGCGTCGACCTCGATGCGGTGATCGAGTCGTGCGAGGTGCTCGACACCGGCGTCTCGCCGGACGCGGCGCAGAGCACCGGCGCGCGCGCGATCGGTATTGCGGGCGGCATCCTTACCGCGTGCCAGATCGCGAACAACCGCGTCGCGTACGAAGGTCCGAACGCGCTCGGGCCGAATCTCGAGCATCGCGCGCTGTGGCTCGTCGGTCCGCTTGCCTATCGCGTGATCACCGGTCCGGGTGTGATCGAGATCGGGCAGGGCGGCGCGCTGATCAACGGCAACGTGTTCCAGGGACCGGGCCGCACGCATCTAGTCGAACTGCAGCGCATTGTGCTCACCGACAACATCGACCTGCGCTTCGAGAAGGTGACCTTCGGCACCAACCGCTGCGAGCACTTGACGCAGGCCGGAGATGCGGCTGCGACCGTGCTCCTGTTCGGCACGCATATGATCGTCACTGGCAACCACGTCAAGGCGCCGGCCGGCGATCAATTCGTTCAACCTGAGCAACCGCCCGCGCGTGGCAGTGCTCGGCAACATCACCACCGGGCCGTTCATCGGCGTCAACACGACGGTGCCGACGCCGCACACCCAGTTCAACGTGCAGATCTAGGAAAGACTCTTAAGACTCTTTCAGAACTTTGATGAGGAACGCCAGCCATGGAGATCAAGTCGCTCGACGACATCCTCAAGCTCAGGGACGAGTTCTCGCGCCGACTCGCGGCGCGCATGAAGGCGCTCGAGCGCCCCGGCACCGGCACGCTCGACGAACTGATCGAGGAGAAGCGCGCGCTCATGAAGCAGACGGAAGCGCGCATGCAAGCGGCCGAGCGCGCGAAGGCCGCGATGGTGAAGCGCCTCGACGACCAGTTCGGTCACCACAAGGAGACACTCAGGCGGCTGGAAAGCGAGCTCGATGAGCTTGTGAAGGCCAGGCAAGGCGGCGCGCGGCCGCGGGGGAAAAGGAAACGGGCGGAAAGTTAGGAAACTGCTGTTGAATGGCTTTGATTTGACGTCCACGACTCTTTGAGCCTCCGCCGGAGGTGGCTCTACTGGACGCTGATACGTCAATCCGCGGTTGCAACGCAACCGCTCGAGGTCAGCTGCGCCGGTCGAGGGCAGGCTGGTCGCGCGCTTGGCTGTCAAGGCCGAAGCTCGCGTGGCAGCACGCCGGGGGGCGCGGTCGCGAGCAGCGCGCGCTCGAACGCGCGCCCGCTGTCCTCGCGCGCCGCAGACCGGCCCGCCTTTCCGTTTTCCTGTTCGCCGACGACGAAGCCGTCGCGTGCCACGAGGCGCCAGCCGTCGGGGCGCCGAAGCCAGCAGCCGCGATAGCCGAGCACCGGCTTCGGTGGCGGGATCTCGCCGGCGGGCGGGAGACGCTGCCAGCGTTCGACGAGCTGCTCCGCGGTGTCGTGCGCCACGGTCCACACCGGATCCGGCCGGCCCGAGAACAGGAACGCGCCGGCCGTCCAGTCTCTCTCGTCCTGTCCGGTCATGCCTCAGTTGATCTTCGTGTGCCCGTGCATCACGATCATGAAGCTGCAGAAATCGGTGTAGTTCCCGCGGTCGGCGGTGCGCGGATCGGCGATCAGGTTTCCGCTGTTGTCCAGATTGGTGGCCTGGGTGCCCCCCGGCTTGTGCGTCCAGTAGCCGTTGCGGCCCTTGCGATACCAGTGGAAGTCCCAATGCGGACCCACGACCAGCGCGACCAGGTGACCCTCCTTGGGGCACTTGTTGGCGTTCGGGGCATTTAGCAGCGCGTCCGCGATCGCCCCGGCCTTCACCTCCGCGCAGGTGATGACGTCGTACATCGCCCCGTTGGCCCTGCCGGGCTGCGCGAACGTGTCGGTGCGGTAGTTCGTCCCGTAGTTGTAGCAGTTGTTGTTCCACTGGACCTGGCCGTTGTCGTTCCACCAACCCGGCTCCCAGAGCGGCGCGCAGGCGCAGGTCGGCCGCAGCGGCCATGGCCATTTCTTCCACGGCCACCGCAGCAGGAGATCGCGAAAGCGCTGCACCTCGCGCGGACAGACGTCGAAGAACGCGGGCGGGAGACCGGACACGCGAAAGGGGCCGTTCGACCCGCAGATGAACTCCTCGGCGAGCGAATCGCGAATGGGCGTGGCTCCGCGCGGCCCGTGCGCGAAGCCCCCGGCGATCCGGACCGGTCCCCGCGTCCCGGCGCGCATGGTGCGTGCGCTTCGGCGGCGCGCGACCCCGGCCGGTGCCTCTATTTGCTCGACGATTATCCCGCGATAGCCGAGCGTCGCTGGCGGAAGCGCCGGCGGGCTCGCCATTCCCCTTGCCCTCGCGCGCTCCACCGGCGCGAGCCGCTCGAGGAGCTCCCGCTCCTCGGGTCCGCTGACGACGACCGTCGGATTGGGTCGGCCGCTGAAGACGTCGATCGTGAGTCGCAGTGGCATGTCCTTTCTCCTTTGCGCTCCGCAAGCGCGCGCGGCCGAGGTCCTCGGTGGCGCGTCGCGGACCGGACTTTCTCGGTCCGGCCTTATCGGTACATGGCCAGTATTCGCCCTGCGAACGGTCGACGCAATCCGACAAGCGGCCTAGGATAGCCCGCGCGCGTCACCGACTGCGCCGGGGGACGAGGCTCAGATCATGGGCTTCAGGCCAGATCACGCGGTGCAGGCTCGCAACGACGTTCTCAGTCCGTGCTATCCGCTCCGGGCTTCCGGGAGAACTTTGCGTTCGGGGAATGCGCGTACTAGAGTTAGGGGTCCTATACTCTAGGAACGCTATATATAGTAGGATCACGATTGCCATGACGGAGGGACCGATGAGACGGGTTGTGTTCAACCAGAAAGGCGGCGTTGGCAAGTCCACCATCACTTGCAATCTCGCGGCGATCGCGGCCAGCAAAGGCGCGCGAACACTGGTGGTGGATCTGGACCCGCAGGGCAATTCCACGTCTTACCTGCTGGGCAAAGGCGGAGCAGAACTGGTGGACACGTTGGCGGTGTTGTTCGACCAGATGCTGAATTTCCGTCTGCGACCGAAAAGCACTGCCGCGTTGGTCCACGCCACCCCGTTTGACAACCTCGACATCCTTCCTTCCCACCCGCAGCTCGCCGAGCTGCAGAACCCGCTCGAGTCGCGCTACAAGATGTACAAGCTGCGCGATGCGCTGAACGAGCTGGAGGGATACGACGAAGTCTATATCGACACTCCGCCTGCGCTGAATTTCTTCACCCGCTCAGCGCTGATCGCGTCACAAACTTGCCTGATACCCTTCGATTGCGACGATTTTTCGCGTCGCGCGCTCTATGCGCTCATGGAAAGCGTCGAGGAGATCCGCTCCGATCACAACGCCGAGCTCGAAGTCGAGGGTATCGTGGTGAATCAGTTCCAACAGCGTGCCAAGCTCCCGCAGAAGATCACCCAGGAGCTACTTAGCAAGCGCATGCCGGTCCTCGGCACCTACCTTTCCGCGTCAGTGAAGGTGCGGGAGTCCCATGAGCAAGCACGGCCGTTGATCTACCTCGCACCCGGGCACAAGGTGGCGCAGGAGTATGTGGCGTTGCACGCGGAGCTGAAGCGCGTGCGAGCGCGACTGGATGTTGAGAATCGGGCGGCGGCCTGAGGCGGCGCGACAAGTCTCTTTCAGATAGGGTGTGCAGGCTCGATGCCGGCGATTGTTAGGATGTAGGCCTCGTCAACGCGCCAGGAACGGCCGACCGGGCGAGAGAATCGATCCCAGTGCTTCTCGAACCCGGGCACGTACCGTTGGACCCACCTGAAGATCATGCTCGGCGCCACCGCTCGAGCATCATGGCGGCGAGGGCGCGGTAAGAGAGCGTGCAGGTTACGAACCAGCGCACGCACAGGATGTGGATCTCCTGGGCGAAGCGGTGGCCCCGGGCGACGCGAGCGCGGGGGTGTCCGATCTAAACGACGCCGCTCTTCCTCAGCTGCTCGATCTCCGCGTCGCCGATGCCGATATCGCGCAGGATCTCGACGCTGTGCTCGCCAAGGAGCGGCGGAGCGCGGTCGTGTACGAGCGGCGCGGCGGTGAACCGCATCGGGCTCGCGACCTGTGGCACCGTTCCCGACAGCGGATGCGCGACCTCGACCAGCATGCGCCGGTGCTTCACCTGCCGATCCTCGAACACCTCCGGGATCGCGTTGATCGGGCTGGCCGGAACGCCGGCGGCATCGAGAGCCGCGACCCAGTGGCTGCGGTCCTGCTCCTTCAGAATCGCGGCGATCAGCGGGTGCAGGACGGCGAGGTTGCGGACGCGCGACGCATTCTTCTGGAACCGTTCGTCCTGCGCGAGCGCCGGCTGCCCGAGCACTTCGCAGAGCTTCGCGAACTGGCCGTCGTTGCCGACGGCGAGCGCGATCTGGCCGTCGCGGCAGGCGAACACGTCCTGCGGCTGGATGTTCGGGTGCGCGTTGCCGGTGCGCCGCGGCGCCTTCCCCGAGACGAGGAAGTTCATCGCCTGGTTGGCGAGCGTCGCGACCTGGACGTCGAGCATGCCGATGTCTATGTACTCGCCCGCGCCCGACACCTCGCGCCGCGCGAGCGCGGCGAGCACCGCCACCGCCGCGTACATGCCCGTCATCAGGTCCACGATCGGGATGCCGACCTTCTGCGGACCGCCGCCCGGCTTGTCGTCGCGCTCGCCGGTGACGCTCATCATCCCGCCCATCGCCTGGATCATGAAGTCGTACGCCGCCTGGTCGCGCCGCGGCCCGGTCTGGCCGAAGCCGGTCACCGAGCAGTAGATGAGCTTCGGATTGACCGCCTTGAGATCCTCGTAGCCCAGCCCGAACCGCGCCAGCGTCCCGACCTTGTAGTTCTCGAGGACGATGTCGGCGCGCGCCGCGAGCGCGCGCACGATTCGCTGGCCTTCCGGCTTGTCGATGCTGACCGTGACCGAGCGTTTGCCGCGGTTGACCGACAGGTAGTAGCCGGCTTCCTTCGTCTCGGCGCCATTGCGATCCTTCAGGAACGGGGGTCCCCAGGAGCGGGTGTCGTCGCCGGCGCCGGGGCGCTCGACTTTGATCACGTCCGCGCCGAGGTCGGCAAGGACCTGCCCCGCCCACGGGCCGGCGAGGATCCGGCTGAGGTCCAGAACTTTGACGTGCGAGAGGGGGCCGGGCATGTTGCTGCTCCTTTCAGTCGATGCTGGCGCCGGAGGCCTTCACGACCTTGCCCCATTTCGCCATGTCCGTCTTGATCGTCGCTGCGAATGTCTCGGGCGTGCTGGACATCGGCTCGATGCCCTGGCCCGCCAGCTGCTTCTTCATGTCGGGATCGGCCATGACCTTCGCGATCTCGGCGTTGAGTCGCGCCACGATGTCTTTCGGCGTCGCCGCGGGTGCGAGCACGCCGAGCCAGATCGACACGTCGAAGCCGGGCAGGCCGGACTCCGCGAGCGTGGGGACGTTCGGCGCGGCGGGCGAGCGTTTCGGGCTCGTGACGCCGAGCGCGCGCACCTTGCCAGCGTTGACGTTCTCGATGTGCGCCGAAATCGTGTCGATCATCATCGAGATGCGCCCGGTCAGGAGGTCGGCCATCGCCGGTCCGGTTCCCTTGTAAGGAACGTGGGTGATGTCGATGCCGGCGATCGACTTGAACATCTCGCCGGAGAGGTGGCTCGAGCTGCCGTTGCCCGCCGAGGCGAACGTCAGCGTCCCGGGCTTCGCCTTCGCGAGCGCGATCAGCTCCTGGACGTTCGTCGCCCCCACCGAGGGGTGTACGACGAGCATGTTCGCGGTCGAGTGCGTTAGGCTGATCGGTGCGAAGTCCTTGAGCGGGTCGTAGCGCAGCTTCGAGTAGAGGCTCGGGTTGATCGCTAGCGTGCCCATCGTCGCAAAGAACAGCGTATAGCCGTCGGGAGGGGCGCTCACGACCGCTTCCGCCGCGATCGTGCCGCCGGCGCCGCCGCGGTTGTCGACCACGATCGGTTTGCCGAGCCGCTCGCCGAGCTTCTGGCCGAGGCTGCGCGCCATGAGATCGGTCGCACCTCCGGCCGGGAACGGCACGACGAGGCGCACCGGCTTCTCCGGGTATTGCGCCAGGGCGGTCTGGCCCGCGATTGCCGCGGCGGCCACCAGAATGCCTGCAATGCGACAGCTGCGCTTCATTCCCGTCTCCTCGATCCTCGCATCGTGAGGCGGCAAGTGTAGGGGCCGCGGCCGCACCAACGCCAGACGCATGACGCATAAAGCAGCTATGCTCGATGCGCCATGGCATCCACCGCGGCGCCGCTCGATCTCGCTCGGCTGAGGCTCTTCGCGCAGGTCGCCGAGGTCGGCAGCCTCACGAAGGCGGCGGTGATGCTGGACACCGCGCAGCCTGCGATCAGCCGCCAGATCGGTCAGCTCGAGCGCGAGTGGGGCGGGCGCCTGTTCCACCGCACCGGCCGCGGCGTCGCGCTGACGGAGCTCGGTGAGCGGATCCTGCCGCGGGCGAAGGCGCTCCTCGCCCAAGCGGGCCAGCTCTCCGAAGACATCAAGGGTACCGCCGGCGTTCCGTCCGGGAATGTGCGGGTGGGCGTCCTCCCGTCGCTCTCACAACCCTTGATCAGCCTCGTCTTCCGGCGCACGCGGGCGAGCTTCCCGAATCTGCGCCTGCACGTCTACGAGGGCTCCACCGGCCAGATCGAGGAGTGGCTTGCGAACGACCGGATCGACATCGCGATCCGCTATCGCTACGGCCGGAGCCTGCCGCGTGGCGAGCTTCCGCTCGCGGTCGTCGATACGCATCTCATCGGCGCCGCCGGAGACCCGGTCACCCGCGCGCCGACGGTGCGGTTCGCACGCCTCGACAAGCTGCCGCTCGTGCTGGCGGGGCCGCCGCAAGCCCTGCGTGGCCTGCTGGACCAGACGGCCAAGCGGCTGCGCCTCACGCTCTCGGTCGTGATGGAGGCCGATTCGCTGCCGCTGCAGACGGAGGCCGTGGCGGAGGACCGCTGTTACACCATCCTGCCGGTTCACGCGGTGCACCAGGCGCTGCAGGCCGGGCGCGTGCAGGCGTCCCGGATCGTGAGCCCGGGGATCTCCCGCACGATCGCGCTCGGCACCACGACGCAGCGGCCGCTGACGGCCGGGGGCCGCGAAGTGGTGAAGCTGGTGCGCGAGATCGTGAGCACGATGGTGGGCACGGGACCCTGGCAGCAGCGACGCGCGTAGGAGAGACGCCAGCTCCATCGACCGCTGCGGTCAGGCGTACAGGCGGGCCGGGTTCTCGACGAGGATGCGCCTGACGAGCGTTTCGTCGGGCGTCCAGTCCTTGAACGCTTGCAGGAGAACGGTGGGGTCCGGCTGCGGCTTGACGTTGAGATGCGGCCAATCGCTACCCCAGACCAGCTGCGACGGATTGACCTCGATCATCTTCTGATGAAACGGCTGACCGGCATCGATGCTCGGCGCCTTGAGCGTGTTGCGGTAGACGCACAGCTTCACCCAGACATGGCCGCCTTCGAGCAGCGACAGCAGCGTACGGAAGCCTTCATCGTCGACGCCGGCGGCAGGATCGAAGCCACCCATGTGATCGACGACGACCGGGAGCGGCAACCGGCGCAGCTCGGCTGCGATGGCGGGCAGCACCTTGCAATCGGTCCACAGCTCGGCATGTACGCCCGCATCGGCGAGCGTGCCCTTCATGCGCAGCAGATCGTCGAATGTCGCGCTGCCCGAGAAATTCGCTCCGGTGCCGGCGCGATGACTGAAGCGGGCGCCACGCACGCCGCGCGCGCGCAGGTCCTTCAGCGCCGCAACAGAGCTGTTCCGGGTCACGATCACGCCCCGCAATTGCGGTTGCGCCGCCAATACGTTCAGCAGGAGAGAATAGTCTTCGCCGTACGCGCTCGGATGAACGAGCACCCCACGCGAGAGCCCCAGCCGCTTCAGCATGGCGATGTACTGCTCCAACGGCGCTTCGGGCGGCGTGTAGCTCCGCTCGGGCGCGAGCGGAAAGCGGTCGTACGGGCCGAAAACGTGCGCGTGGCAATCCCAGCCGGAGACACTGCGCTCGATCGCGCTCACTGCAGCTGCTCGGGCGTGGTTTCGGGGGCCGGCAGGGAGATTCGGGGCATCGATGCCTCCTCGGTGCTCAATGTCAGGGTAAGCAAGCCCAAAGCGTAGCGCAATGCGGCCGGCTCAATAACGGTCGCAGCGCTATTCCAGTCATGCGCAAACCGCAATAGCGTGGGCCGAAAGCGGATCGTTGCGCTGGCGCAATACCGGACGTGGCTTCCGGCGCATAGCTGGTTTGCGCCGCCGACATCTTGCCTGCGCGGTGCGCAGTGCCTAGAGTGCGATGCTGCGACCTGTTGACGACCGAACGCGCGAGTCGAACAAGCACCCGGAGATCGAATGGCTACCCAGGCGGCCGTCCCGTGGTTCTAGTAACCAGCGTCTGAACACGAGGGCTTGCACATGATGGACGATCTGACCCAGCTCAAGGTGGATGTCGACGGACATGTCGCGGCGCTTACGATGGATAACCCGCCGGTGAACGCGCTCTCGCGCGTGCTGAATGACGAGCTGACCCTGGCGCTGGACCGAATTTCGGAGATCGACGACATTCGCGTCGTCGTACTGACCGGCGCGGGCAAGGTCTTTTGCGCGGGCGCCGATCTCAAGGGGCGCGCGCAGAACATCCGCGCCGCCGGCGACTTCTCGGCCCATTCGCGCCGTACCCGCGAGTGCTTTCATGCGATCCGCGAGTGCGCGAAGCCGGTGATCGCGGCCATCAATGGTCCGGCGCTTGGCTCGGGGCTTGCCATGGTTGCCTCCGCGGACGTCTTGATCGCTTCGGAGAAGGCTGCACTCGGGTTGCCGGAGGTCGACGTCGGCTTGCTCGGCGGTTGCCGGCACGCGATGCGACTCTTCGGTCACTCCCGGACCCGGCGAATGATGCTGACCGGCTACCGTGTCCCGGGCGCCGAGTTGTACCGCCTTGGCGTCGTTGAAGCATGCACAACCCCGGAAGAGCTGATGCCGGCGGCGCTCGAGATGGCGAAGCTCATCGCGTCGAAGAGCCCCGTCTCTACGCGCATGGGCAAGCACACGCTCAACACCATCGAGGACATGAGCCTGCGCGACGGCTACCGCTACGAACAGGACATGACGCAAGCGATCTCGAGGACGGAAGACGCGAAGGAAGCGCAGCTTGCGTTCGCGGAGAAGCGGGCGCCGGTTTTCAAAGGGCGCTAACGGGCAAGGGGCATACCGTCGGCGTCATACCTGCTGTATCAGCCATGCGTCTGGCTCGCAGGCTGAGCACGCCCTAGACTGACTGCTCACTTAAGGAGGAGCACTGGAGATGAGAGCATTCCCGCGACTGCTGGCAGCGCTTGCCCTCGCTGCCGTCACTAACGCCGTCCAGGCGCAGGCCTACCCGTCCAAGCCGATCCGCCTCGTGGTGACCTTCCCGCCCGGCGGGCCGGCGGACATCATCGGCCGCACGCTGGCGAGCAAGATGGGGTCCATCCTCGGCCAGCAGGTGATCGTGGACAACAAGGGCGGGGCGGGTGGCGTGATCGGCGTCGAGAACGTGGCCAAGTCGCCGCCGGACGGCTACTCGCTGGTGCTCGGATCCGCGGGTGCGACCGCCGTCGCACCGACGATCACGAAGCTGCCCTACGACGTCGAGAAGGATCTCGTGCCCCTCACGCAGGTCGTGTCGGTGCCGGAGGTGGTGGTGGCGATCCCGAAGCTCAACATCAAGACGCTGCCGGAGCTGATCGCGTACGCGAAGGCGAACCCCGGCAAGGTCACCTTCGCCTCGTCGGGCAACGCGGGCATGCCGCACCTGGCCGGCGAGCTCCTCAAGCGCGAGGCCGGCATCGACATGACGCACATCCCGTACCGTGGTGCTGCCCCTGCGGTGAACGATCTGCTCGGCGGCCAGGTCGACGTGATGTTCGCCGACATCCCGATCCTGCTGCCGCACATCAACTCGGGCAAGCTCGTGGCGCTCGCGCTCGGCAGCGAGCGACGCGCGCCGTCGCTCCCCAACCTGCCGACGACGGGCGAAGCCGGCCTGCCGCGGGTGCTTGCGAACAACTGGTACGGCCTCTTCGTGGCGGGCGGCACGTCGAAGGAGATCACCGCGAAGCTCACGCAGGCCGCCATCACCGCGCTCAAGTCGGACGACGTGCGCGACGCGCTCGCGAAGCACGGCGCGATCGCCGTCGGGAGCACGCCGGAGGAGTTCAACGCGTTCCTGGGCGCCGAGCGAGCGAAATGGGGAACGGTCGCCAAGGCCGCCGGCATCAAATGGGGAGACTGAGCCCATGAAGCTGCACTGGTCGCCGCGTTCGCCGTACGTCCGCAAGGTCATGATCGTTGCGCACGAGACCGGTCTCGCGGACCGGATCGAGCGCGTGCGCAGCGTGGTTGCGATGTCGAAGCCGAACCGCGAGGTGATGCGCGACAACCCGCTCGGCAAGATCCCGACGCTCGTCGCCGACGACGGGCGCATCCTCTTCGACTCGATCGTCATCGGCGAGTACCTCGATACGCTGCATGCCGGCGCGAAGCTCTTCCCGGCCTCGGGCGCGCCGCGCTGGGAGGCGTTGCGCTGGCACGCTCTCGGCGACGGGATGCTCGACACGCTGATCCTGTGGCGGAACGAGCGCGACCAGCCGCCGGCGCAGCAGAACCAGGACTGGCTGTCGACCTTTGCGCTCAAGATAGCGAACTCGCTCGACGTCATCGAGCGCGAGACGACCGAGCTCGAGCGTGCGCCGTTCGGCATCGGCCAGATCGGGATCGCCTGCGCGCTCGGCTATCTCGACTTCCGCTTCGCCGATCTGGCCTGGCGTGACGGACACTCCCGGAGCGCCGCATGGTTCGAGAAGCTCTCGCAGCGGGCGTCGGTCAAGGCGACGCACCCGAGCGTCGAGTGACGCTCTTGATGGCCGCCTGTTGAAGGGGCGGAGAAGCGCTCGATGGTGATCTTTCAGACCCCTGGGGACCTGGTTGCGCATGTCGGCCAGAAGCTCGGCGAGAGCGACTGGTTCACGATCGAGCAGCGTCACATCGACGACTTCGCCCGGGTGACCGGCGACGACTTCTGGATTCACGTCGATCGCGAGCGCGCGCAGCGGGAGATGCCCGGCGGCAAGACGATCGTGCACGGGCTCTTCGTGCTGTCTCTCGTGCCGGCGCTGCAACGCGGAATCTTCCGCATCGAGAAGCGCGGCAAGGGCCTGAACTACGGGTCAGACCGCGTGCGCTATACCGCACCGGTGCCGGTCGGCTCGCGCGTGCGGCTCCATCAGACGCTCAGCGCCGCTGAGCGCGTCGGCAAGGCCACCCGGATGACCACCCACTGCGTCATGGAGCTCGAGGGGAGCGAACGCCCTGCATTCGTCGCCGAGCTCATCGTGCTGTTTCAAGACGACTGATCCGGCGCGAGCTCGATGACGACCTCATCCTCCACTACGAAGGTCTTCTGGCGGCCGATGAACGACGCGCCGCGCGACGTCGTGGCCAAGCCAAACGGGGCGGTCAACGCCGTCCTTGCTACTCCCGAAGCGAAAGCCCTCTTCGCCGAGCAGGGCCTGCAGATCAACGGCGGCACTCCGAGGAGTTCGGCGCTTTCATTGCCAGCGAAGCCACGCGCTGGACGACGCTCGCCAAGGCGGTGGGCGTGAAGATGGAGTAACTGCCATGAAGGCCTCACTTCCGCGCCTCTGCGTAATCGGTGCCGGCGCGATTGGCGGCTTCTTCGGTGCCCGGCTCGCGCAGGGCCATGCCGACGTGAGCGTAGTCGCGCGTGGCCGCACACTGGAAGCGCTGCGCGGGCGGGGCTGGGTTCTCGAAAGCGGTTGCGAACGAATCGTCGCACCGGTGCGTGCGGTGGCCGACGCGAAGGAGCTTGGTCCGCAAGACATAGTGGTCATCGCCGTCAAGGCTTATGCACTGAGCGACGTGGCGGCGATGGTCAAGCCCTTGATCGGGTCGTCGACGGTGGTGGTGCCGGCGCTCAACGGCGTGCCCTGGTGGTTCCTGCTCGGATCGACAGCCTTGTCGATCGCGGGCCGACTGCGCAGCGTAGACTCGCAAGGCGCGATCGAGGCTGCAATCCCGACCGACACGGTGATCGGTGCCGTGGTGTATCCGGCGTGCTCAAGCCCCGAGCCAGGTTTCAGTCGCCACAACTCGGGTACGCGCGTGGTGTTTGGCGAAATCGGCACGGCGGCGGGGACCAAGCCGTCGGCGCGAGTCGAATCACTTGTCGCTCTGCTGAAGTCAGCGGGCTTCGACGCCGAGACCAGCAGTGACATCCGGAACGAGGTGTGGAAGAAGCTGCTCGGCAACGCATGCTTCAACCCCGTGAGCCTGATCACCGGATCGGCCACTGACCTCTTGATCGACGACCCGGGCATCTACAAGCTGTTGACGACGATGATGACCGAGACGCTGGCCGTAGGCCGCGCGCTGGGCATCGATGTCGCGATGCATGTGTCGGACCGCATCGCGCTGACCCGCAAGCTCGGCAACGTCAAGACCTCGATGCTGCAGGACGCTGAGGGCGGCCGGCCGGTGGAGCTCGACGCCATCCTCGGCGCGGTCAATGAGATGGCGGCGATGTTGCGCGTGCCCACGCCCGCCAACGATATGGTTTACGGCCTGGCGCAGATGCGAGCCAGGACCTTCGGTCTGCTGAAAGCCTGACGGGAGCACGGCCATGCCTATCACCCCCGAGCTCATCAAGACGGTGACCGCGCAGCTCTATGACCGTTCGCTCAGGGGCATTCCCGGCGACACCAAGGCCGCACTGCGCCGCGCCGACGCGGTCGAGTCCAACGAGACCGCACGTCACACGCTGCGGATCATGATCCAAAGCGCTGAGGCGGCCGAGAAAACGGGCCATTTCATCTGTTCGGATGCGGGCATTCCGGTGTTCTTCGTGCGTGTGGGCACGCAAGCGCAGTTCAGCGGCAACGTGCGTCAAGCGATCACCGACGGCTTCGACGAACTGGTGGCGACGATCCAGCCGCCGCTGCTGCCGCACGTGACCAACCCGCTAACGCTTGAGCGCGGCTACAAGGGCAAGGGCATGCCGATCGTCACCTTCGATCTCGTCGACGGTGCCGACCACGTCGACATCACCTGCTCGCCCAAAGCGCTCGGTTCGGGTCGCTGGGCGGCGCTGGAGATTTTCAGCTTCCCGGACCTGCAGACGATCGAGAAGTACGTGCTGGAGGTCGTGATGCGCGCGGGCTCGCAGCCGTGCCCGCCGGTGGTGATCGGCGTGGGCATCGGCGGCACCTTCGACTACGCCGCCAAGATGGCGAAGGAGGCGACGCTGCGCCCGATCGGCGAGGTCAATCCCGAGCCGATGGTCGCCGACATGGAGAAGCGCTTGGTCGAGGCGGTGAACAAGACCGGCTTCGGCCCGATGGGCACCGGCGGCGACAGCACCGCGATGGCCGTGCACGTGAACTACGCGGCAGGCCACGGCTTCACGCCGGTCGCGGTGGCCTTCAACTGCTGGATCAACCGGCGCACGCGAGCGCGCGTCTACAACGACGGCCGCGTCGAAATCGTGGAGTGAAGCCATGGCGATCCGCACACGCCGCATGACCTTTCCGCTCACGGCCGATGACGCGCGCACGCTGCGCTCGGGCGACCAGCTGATCATCGACGGCGAGATCATCGTCACTGCCGGCATGCCGACGCACGAGCGGCTCTTGCGCTGCCTCGACGGCAAGGAAGCGATGCCGATGGACCTGCACGGGCAGACGCTGTTGCATCTCGGCAGCTACAGCCGCGAGACCGACGGCAAGTTCGAGGTGCTTTACATCAACCCGACCACCAGCACGCGCTTCAACCCCTACATGCCGCGGCTCATCACCGGCCTGCAACTGCATGCGGTCGGTGGCAAGGGCGGGCTCGACCAGCACTGCGTGGAAGCCATGCGCGTTGCCGGTTGTGTCTATCTCTCGTTCCTCGGCGGCGGCGCCACGTTGCATTCGCAAGCCATCCGCGAGGTCGTGCAGGTCGGCTGGAGCGACATGCTGACCCATTACCGCCTCGTGCGACTGAAGGTCGAAGGACTCGGGCCGGTGACCGTGGCGATCGACGCGCACGGCGGCAGCCGCTACGCCGATGCGCAACGGCATTCGCGTGAGCAACTGCCCGCCATCCTGCGCGAGCTGAACGCGGCGCGCGAACGTGGCCGCGGGACGGATCGTCACGCCGGGACCGCGATCGGCAATGTGGACGAGTGACGGGTCCGGTCACAGGAGGAGGAGCACGCATGGAGCCGACCAGGAATCCGGGACCGCTGAGCGGCCTGCTCGTCGTCGACATGACGCATGTCCTCGCGGGCCCCTACTGCACGATGCTGCTCGCCGATCTGGGGGCGCGCGTCATCAAGGTGGAGCCGCCCGAGGGCGACGGGGCCCGGCAAATCGGCCCTTTCCTGAAGGACCAGTCCGTCTACTTCATGTCCGTCAACCGGAACAAGGAGTCCATCGCGCTCAACCTGACCGCAGAGGCCGACCGCGCGATCCTGCACGAGCTCCTGGCGCGCGCCGACATCCTGGTGGAGAACTTCCGGCCAGGCACGGCCGAAAAGCTCGGCCTCGGCTGGGAGGCGCTGCATGCCAGCTATCCCCGCCTGATCTTCGCTTCGATCTCGGGCTTCGGCCAGACGGGCCCCTATCGCCGACGGCCGGCGTTCGACATGGTGGTGCAGGCGATGGGCGGCATCATGTCGCTGACCGGGCATCCGGACAGCCCGCCGACGCGGGTCGGAATCTCCATCGGCGACCTCGCCTCCGGGATGTTCGCGGCGATCGGGATCCAGGCGGCAGTGATCGAGCGCAACCGGACCGGATCGGGCACCCGCATCGACGTCAGCATGCTCGACTGCCAGGTGGCGCTGCTGGAGAACGCGCTTGCCCGCTACCAGGCCACGGGCGAGCTGCCCAGTCCGATCGGCGCCCGTCATCCGACCGCGGCGCCGTTCGACGTGTTCCGTGCCGGCGACGGCTGGATTGCGATCACCGCTTCCCCCGATCCCATGTTCCGCGCCCTCTGCGAAGCGCTGGGCGATCCCGGACTGGCCAGCGACGAACGTTACGCGGATCGGCAGGTACGAGTGGATCATCAGGCGGAGCTCAAGGGCCGGATCGAAGCGCGCCTGCAGGCGAAACCAGTGCGCGAGTGGCTGGAGATCCTCGAGCGCAAAGGCGTCCCGTGCGGTCCGCTCAACAACGTCAAGGACCTGCTCGAGGACCCGCAACTCGCCGCACGGGAGATGCTCGTCGAGTTGCGCGATGCGACCGGGCCGGTCCTGAAAGTGGCCGGCAACCCGATCAAGATCGGATCGCGCTCGGCCGGTCCGATCACCTTCCCTCCGGCGCTCGACGAGCATCGGCGCCGGATCCTGGAAGAGCTCTCCCTGTTCCGAGCAGCCGGGAACAGCTGAAGGGATCCGCGTGCAGACGGGCCGTCCCCGCGCTTCCTTTCCATGTATGCCGCCGAATGCATGTCTGGTTTAGCGGTATGCGTCTGGTGAGGGACCGGGACATAGGGAACATCGAATGGGAGCAAGCGCAGATGATTGATTCCAAGCAATGGTTCACCGTATGCCTGTTGCTGCTGGTCGTGCCATCGAGCCCGGCGAGCACGCAGGGCAGGCACCTAGTGCGCTACGCCGATGTCCAGATCGAAGTCGTGACCGAAGGCGAAGGCCCGCTCATCGTTCTGTTGCCGTCACTCGGCCGCGATTCGGATGACTATGAGGCCGCCACGCACGAGTTTGCGCGTCGCGGTTATCGCGTGGTGCGTCCAGCTCCTCGCGGCATCGGTCAGAGCCGCGGACCGTCCGCCGGCATAACCCTGCACGACTACGCGCTCGACGTGGCCAAAGTCATCGAGCATGAGGCGCGCGGTCCGGCCGTGATCGTCGGCCATGCTTACGGAAATTGGATCGCACGAATGACGGCAGTGGACCATCCCAAGCTCGTTCGAGGCATCGTTATCGCGGCGGCAGGCGCGAAGAATTTCCCCGCGTATCTGAGCGGATACATCGACAAGTGCGAAGACGCGAGCCTCCCGGACGAGGAGCGACTCAAATACCTGCGACTCACCTTCTTCGCGCGCTCGAACGATCCTTCGTCCTGGCTGCAAGGGTGGCACCCCGAGGTGAAGAAGGCACAGCGCGCGGCGCGCGCCGCCACGAGGACCGAGGAGTTCTGGTCGGGCGGCGATGCGCCAATGCTCGATCTGATGGCGGCAGAGGATCCGTTCAGGCCCGCAGATACGCGTCATGAAAATCGCGCCGAGCTAGGTCCGCGGGTCAGCATGGCGGTAGTGCCGAACGCGAGTCATGCGCTTATTCCGGAGCAGCCTGCATTGGTCGTCGACGCGATTACGCAGTGGATCCGTCAGCTTCCGCCCGCAGGGCCGCGCCCGCACTAGGTTTCGCTGAGAGTGCTCTTGCAAGGATAAGGAACGTGCAATCGCCCAGTTTTCTGCCCTGGCCTGCGGGCATTCAGCCCGAGGTACCGGTCCCGCACTATCCCAACACATGGACGCACACGCCTTCGCAGGCGCTGTTGCGCCGACCCATCACGCGCACCGAAGCGACCGGACCTATCGATCTCGCGCGGAAACTACCGTGCGGGGCTGACAATCTCGCGGTCCCTGCACCGGGTCGGATGGCGCAGGGACAGCTGATCCACGTCGGCGGACGCATCCTCGACGAAGACGGTCGCCCGGTGCGAGGTGCGATCGTCGAGCTTTGGCAGGCGAATGCGGCAGGAAGATACCGCCACCCGCTCGACCAGCGCGATGCCCCGCTTGACCCGAACTTCGTTGGTAACGGCCGCGTGCGCACGGACGATCAGGGGCGCTACGGGTTCTTCACGATCAAGCCCGGTGCCTATCCCGTGCCGACCGAGCACGTCTGGTGGCGACCACCTCACATCCACTTCTCGGTACTGGGGCTCTCGACTTTTTCTCGCCTGGTGACGCAGATGTACTTCCCGGGAGATCCACTTAACGCGCTCGACCATATCCTGATGTCGATCCCAGACGCACGGGCGCGGGAACGGTTGATCGCGCGCCAGCTGCCTCCTTCCGAAGTAGGGGACCGCTGGCTTGGCTACATCCATGACATCGTGCTGCGCGGGCGACTCGCAACGCCGATGGATGCATGAGCCCAACAATGGCAGCCGAAATCAAGTTTCCGCTCTCAGAGCACACGATCGGGCCTTTCTATCCCAGTGAGTTCTTCCGCCCCGGAGACAACGATCTGACAAAAGCGAGCGCGGGTGCGCCAGCGACAGCGGAAGGCAAAGCGATGCTCCTGCGCGGTTGCGTCTCCCGCGAGGGAGACGTTCCGGTCGTGAACGCGATTGTCGAAGCGTGGCAGCCGGATGCGGGCGGCCGCTTTCGCCACCCGCAGGACCCGCAGTGGAAGTGGGCGGATCCTGATTTCCTCGGTTGGGGACGTGCCTGGACTGATGAGAATGGCAGCTACCAGTTCCGGACCATCGTCCCGGGTGCGTATGTGGATGGCGCGATGCGCCGCGCGCCGCACATCAACCTTTCCGTCTGGGGAGCGGGGCTAATGCGCCGGGTCCAGACCACGGCCTTTTTTCCCGAATTTCATGCTGAGAATGCGCTCGATCCCGTCTTCTTGGCTGTACCCGAGGATCTGCGCGTGCGCCTCGTGCTCCGGCTCGAGGAGGCGCCGCTCTCCGCAGTCCCCGTCTATCGTTTCGATATACGCCTACGCGGCGCGCGGGACGTGGAGACTCCTTTTTTCGAGGACTGATGGACATGCCGATTGAGGTCCCCGCAGCGCGGCGACTGGCCGTGAGGGAGATGCTCGTCGAGCTGCGCGACGCGGCGGTCACGCCCGGCCGGTCCGATCATCTTCCCTCCGGCGCTCGACGAGCATCGGCGCCGGATCCTGGAAGAGCTCTCCCTGTTCCGAGCAGCCGGGAACAGCTGAAGGGATCCGCGTGCAGACGGGCCGTCCCCGCGCTTTCTCTCCATGTATGCCGCCGAACGCATGTCTGGTTTAGCGGTATGCGTCTAGTGAGGGACCGGGGCAGGACTTAGACTTTCCGGACCGTAGAGGATGGATGCAATGACCGGCTGCCTTTCCCGCGCGCGGGTTCTCGATCTGAGCCGCATCTTCGCCGGCCCGTGGGCGGCGCAGATGCTCGCCGATTTCGGTGCGGACGTGATCAAGGTCGAGCGGCCGCAGCGCGGCGACGACGTGCGCCAGCAGGGCCATCGACTGAAGGACCGGGAAGGACGGGAGACAAGCGAGACCTCTTCGTTCCTCGCGATGAATCGCGGCAAGCGTTCGGTCACCATCGATCTCGCGAGCCCAGTGGGTCAGGACCTGATCCGGCGCCTCGCGCAGGAATCCGACATCCTCATCGAGAACTTCAAGGCCGGCGACCTGCGGCGATACGGACTCGACTACGAAACGTTGAGCCGGGTGAATCCGCGGCTGGTCTACTGCTCGATCACCGGCTTCGGGCAGTCCGGACCGTACAGCCATCTGCCGGGCTACGACCCGATCTTCCAGTCGATGAGCGGGCTGATGAGCGTCACCGGCAACCCGGACGACGAGCCGGGCGGCGGGCCGCAGAAGGTCGGCTACTCGATCGCCGACATCACCGCAGGCCTCTATGCCTCGATCGCGATCCTCGCCGCGCTGAACTATCGCGACACCGTGTCCGGAAAGGGTCAGTACATCGATCTCGCGCTCCTCGACGCCCAGGTCGCCGCCATGTCGCACGTCGCGATGAACTATCTGGTGTCGGGCCGGCTCCAGGAGCGGATGGGCACCGCTTCGCCGATCACCTGCCCGTGGCAGACGTTCAAGTGCGCCGAGGGAGACATCACGATCGCCGTCGGCAACGACTCGCAGTTCGCGAGGTTCTGCGAAGTTCTCGGCAAGCCGGCGCTCGCCGCCGATCCGCGCTTCAGCACGAACCCGATGCGCGCGAGGAACCGCAAGACCCTCGTGCCGATGCTCGAGGAGACCTTGCTCGAGCGCTCCGCACGGGAGTGGTACGAGGCGTTCGAGGCGGCCGGGGTCCCGAGCGGCCCGACCTACGACTTCCGGCAGGTGTTCGAGGATCCGCAGATCCGGCACCGCGAGCTGCTGACCGAGATGGCCCACCCGCTGGTGGGAACCGTGCCGATGGTCGCCAATCCGATCAAGTTTTCCGACACCCCCATCGAGTACCGCCGGCCGCCGCCGCTGCTGGGCGAGCACACCCGGGAGGTCCTGCGCGAGGTGCTCCGGCTGGACGAGCCGGAGATCGATGCGCTTGCTCAGCAGGGAGCGATCTGAAATGAGCGACGCCGATTCGATCCAGGCCTTTCGCGACAGTGCCCGCGATTTCCTCGGCCGCACCGATCAGCTCAAGCGACTCCGCAAGCTGCGCACCGCCAATCCGGGATTCGAGCGGGCCATCTGGCGGGAGATTGCAGAGGCCGGCTGGCTCTCCATCCTCGTTCCCGAGGAGCAGGGCGGCCTGGGATTGGGTCTGCGTGAAGCTGCGGCAATCGCCGAGGAGGTGGGCCGTAGCCTGATGCCCGAGCCCTTCGTAGGCGCCGGGGTGCAGAGCGTTGCAGCACTCTGCAAGGCGCCCGAGAGCGAGTTGCGCAATACCTTGGTCGAGGACGTCGCGTCCGGGCGCACGATCGCAGGATTGGCGTGGCAGGAGCAGCTTGGCCAGCTCGAACCGGCGCAGATCGCTGCAAAGGCGACGGCGCACGGCGCGCAGATCCTGATCGACGCGAAAAAGCACTTCGTCGTGCCCGGGAGCGGCGCGGACGGATGGATCGTGTATGCACGTGAAGCCGGGAACCCGGGTCTCTTCTGGGTGCCCGCCGGGCTGCCGGGCATCGAGCTGACGGAAGAGCGGCGCATCGACGGGACGGCGCTCGGCACTCTCAGCTTCGCGAAGGTCGCGATCCCGCTCGCGAATCGGCTCGCTTCGGGCGACGCTGCGCGCGCCGCGGTCGACCACGCCAACGATGCGGCGCGGATTGCGCAAGGCGCCGAGCTGCTCGGCGTGGCCCGGCGCGCGCTCGAGATCACCCTCGAGTACCTGAAGACGCGCGTCCAGTTCGGCAAGCCGATCGGGAGCTTCCAGGCGCTGCAGCACCGGGCCGTGGATGCCAGCATGCAAACCGAGCTCGCCGCCGCGTGCATCGCCGATGCGCTCGAGGCGCTCGATCGCGGACAGGTGCCGATCGGCGCGGCGGCGAGCCGGATCAAGTCGCGCTGCGCGGCCGCGGCCGTATCCGCAACGCGCCTTTCGATCCAGCTTCACGGTGCGATCGGATACACCGACGAGCACGACATCGGCCTGTACTTCAAGCGCGCGCTCAACCTGGCGAGCTGGCTGGGCGGGGTGGCGGCGCACCGGCGGCGGTTCTTCGAGCTCCAGCCGAAGGAGGCGAAGCAGGAGGTCGAGGACGGGACCTTCGCCGAGTTTCCGCGCGACGCAGCCTGGGAAGCGATGCCCGAGTCCGAGTTCCGCCAGATGGTGCGCGCCTTTCTCGCCAAGCATTACCCCGGCCATCTTCGCCACATGCCGTACCGGCTGCACTGGGACGAGATCAAGGAGTGGTACTTCACGCTGTCCCGACAGGGCTGGATCGCGCCGGCGTGGCCGAAGGCGTTCGGCGGGATGCAGCTTCCGCCGGACAAGCTGATCGCCTTCATCGAGGAGCACGAGCGATACGGCGCCGCGCGACCGCCCGACCAGGGCATCATCATGCTCGGGCCGGTGCTGATCCGGTTCGGGACGAAAGAGCAGCAGCAGCGTTACCTGCCGAAGATCCTCTCCGGCGAGCACGTATGGGGTCAGGGCTACTCGGAACCGAACGCGGGCTCCGATCTCGCCGCGCTGCGCTGCGAAGCCGTCCTCGACGGCGATGAGTTCGTAGTGAACGGGCAGAAGACCTGGACGACGCTCGGTCAGGATGCGAACCACATGTTCATGCTCGTGCGCACCGACAAGAGCGTCAGGAAGCAGGCGGGGATCAGCTTTCTGCTCGTGGATCTCGCCACGCCGGGCATCACCGTGCGGCCGATCCGGAACATCGCCGGCGACGAGGAGTTCTGCGAGGTGTTCTTCGACAACGTCCGCGTCCCGCGCGATAACCTCGTCGGGGAGCTGAATCAGGGCTGGGACATCGCGAAGGCACTGCTCGGCTTCGAGCGCATCTTCGCGGGCAGCCCCAAGCATTCGCAATACGCCCTGAAGCAGCTCACGACGCTTGCCACGGCGCGTGGCCTCTTCGCCGACCCGGCCTTCGTCGCCCGCTACGCCGAGCTGCAGCTGGACGCCGCCGATCTCAGCGCGATGTATGCGCATTTCGCGGAGATCGTGAAGCGCGGCGAGGCGCTGCCGGCGAGCGTCTCCTTCCTCAAGATCTGGGCGACCGAGACGCACGAGCGGATCTCGATGCTGCTCGCCGAAGCAGCGGCGGAATACGGCGGCGGCGAAGGCGCTGCGCGCTTCGGCGGCGCGGAGATCCATGTCCTCGCGCCGCTCATGAACGCGCTTGCCGGGACGATCTTCAGCGGGACGAGCGAGATCCAGCGCGGCATCCTCGCCAAGCAGGTCCTCGGGCTTCCGGGCTGATAGGACGCGAGAGGAGAGTCAACGTGCCGCGCATCCCGCTGTTTCCGAAGGACGACATGACACCTGAGCAACGGCGGGTCTACGACGCGGTTGTCAGCGGGCCCCGCGGCAAGGTCGAGGGACCGTTACGCGCCGCGCTGCATCGGCCCGAGCTGGCGGACAAATGGCAGCAGTTCGGAGCGGCGCTGCGCTACGGCACGATCCTCACCCCGCGCTTGAGCGAGCTAGCGATTCTCATCACCGCCCGGGCCTGGGACAGCCAGTTCGAGTGGTATGCGCACGAGCCGCATGCGCTACGCGCCGGCCTCGCGGTCGACGTGATCGAAGCGGTGCGAGCAGGCGAGCGGCCGAAGTTCGCGAATCCCGACGAAGCCGCGGTCTACGACTACGTCACCGAGCTCCAGCGGGCGCACGCCGTGAGCGAGGCGACCTATCGACGCGCCCTCGAGCTGTTCGATGTCGTCGGGGTCGTCGAGCTCACCGCGCTCACCGGCTACTACTCCATGGTGGCAATGACGCTGAACGCCCACGAGATCCCGCTCCCGCCCGGGGCCACGCCGCCTTTGCCCGCACGCTCATGAGCGCGCCCCGAGCTCGAGCGCATTCAGAAGTTGAAGTGAGAAACGGAGTTATGGAATGACGAAGCCAATCTACGTCCTCAACGGGCCGAACTTGAACCGGCTCGGCAAGAGAGAACCGGAGATCTACGGCAGGACGACGCTCGCCGAGGTCGAAGCGATGTGCCGCGAAGCCGCCGGCGGCCACGCAATCGAGTTCCGGCAGTCGAACGCCGAACACCAGATCGTCGACTGGATCCATGAGGCGATCGACCACGGCGCAGGCATCGTCATCAATCCGGCGGGTCTCACCTTCAGATCAATCCCCATCCTTGATGCCCTGAAGATGTTCCCGGGACCGATCTTCGAGCTGCACATCACCAATATCCACCGCCGCGAGGCGATCTACCACAACTCGCTGGTTTCCCAGATTGCGACGGCCGTTATTGCAGGACTCGGCCCCGACGGGTATCCGACGGCGGTAGCAGCGATGGTGCGCTTGCTTGGCCGATGAATCGCCGTATCGGCCTTTCTGTGCTCACGGTACTCGACGTGCCACCGCCCGAGCAGGTCACGGACCTGGCTGCGTTGGGCGACGCGAGCAGCGCGCGATGGAAGCATCCCGCCGCGCTACACGCGTGGATTGATGGCAAAATGCATGTGGCCGGTTTCGAGGGCGAGAAAGGGTGCAATCACGGACGGCGATACTGCATAGCGTTGTCCGCGTTCTGACGGTCGCGTCGCTCTGCGTCGCCGGCGTGCCGGCGGCGCTTGCGCAGGCACCCGCAGCGGATGCTGCGAGTCGGTTGCCCGCGCAATCCGCGCCGCCACCCCAGGCGTTGACGCCCGGCCGCATTCCGGCGCCCGGTACGTCGCCCGTCGGGCCGGTGAAGATCGGTGTCTACCTCTACTCGGTCCAGGAGCTCGATTTCTCGAAGCACACGTTCCATCCGACGTTCGAGGTCTGGTTTCGCTGGCGCGGCGACGCTTTCGATCCGCTCGCGAACCTCCACGTCGTCGGCGCCCGCTCGATGACCGTGACGCTCGAGGACCGCCGCAAGCTTGCCAACGGCGAGAACTATGCCGTCGCGCGCGTCGACGCGGTGATCAACGAAACGTTCGAGACCGGCGCGTTTCCGTTCGACCGCCACCGGCTGCAAATCGCGATCGAATCGCCGTACGAGGACGACTATCTCGTCTACGAGACGGATCGCGACGCGAGCATGCTCGATCCCGACGTGTTCTCGCCGGTCTGGCGGCTGTCCGGCTTCCAGTTGCGCGAGTACCGCAAGCAGTACCCGACGTCGTTCGGCCTCGCCGAGCGCACCGAAGACCGCTACTCGACGCTCGTCGCCGAAGTCGTCGCCGAGCGGATTAGCTGGCGCGTCGCCGTCGACTACTTCATCGGCTTCATCGTCTGCGTGCTCTTGTGCCTGTTCGGCTATTTCGTCCCGGCGAACATGCTCCAGGTGCGCACGACGCTCGCGACGTCGGCGACGTTTGCCGCCGTCGGCAACAAGTACGTCGTCAATTCGCTCACCGAGACGAGCTTCACGGCGCGCCTCGTCAACGTCGCCGTGATCGCGTCGTTTGCGATTTTGCTGATCTACATGATCGTGTCGATCCGCTGCGAGCGGCTGATCAGAGCCGGCGAGCCGGCACGCGCCGCGCGGCTCAACCGCACCGTCGGCATCGGCTCGGCGGTCGGCTATGGGGTGCTGATGGCGTTCTTCTTCTGGCGTGCGCTGACGGCACTCCCGACGTGATGCGATCGCCGCTGGCGCTGCTGCTGTTCGCTGCAAGAGCAAGTCAGGATGTACAGGAGTTTCTTACGCCCAAGCTCCGGTTCGAGCTGGGCGATCCGCTGGGCCGCTGCGACGCCGCTCAATGCTGGCGCGCGCGATCCGGCGCATGATCGCCGACGCGGCGACGACGATCGTCCTCGTCGAGCAGCACGCCGAGGTCGCGCTGACGCTGACCGAGAACGCGATCGTTCCGGAGCGCGGCAGGATCGTCCACCGCGCGCACCCGCGCGAGCTTCTCGGCGACGCGACGGCGCTCGATCGCTACATCGGCCTCAGGCTTGCCGAAGGGTCGGGAACCCACAGGTGTCCTTTCCCTGTTGCCGTCCCCGCTTTGCGGGGCTGGGGTGCGATTTCATTGTCGCGCTGTCACGCTGCGAGGCGCGGTTCGCCGGCGCACATCAGGCCCGCTCGGGCTCGATCAATCGAGCATCGCCGTTCTCGGATCGTTCACCCGCCGGCTGAACGGGTAAGCAGACGGAGATGCCAGGCACCCGAAGCGACTCGAAGACATCTTGCGCAGCTCACCTCATAAAGACCGGGCGCAGTAGAATGGCGCGTCCACCGCCCGAAGATTCAGCGATCAGCGGAAGGAGAACGCAATGGCCAAGAAGAAATCCCTTGTCAAGAAATCCCTCGTCAAACGACCGATCCTGGCGCCTCGAACCGGCTGCGCCCTTGGCGTATGCAATCCCGAACGCACGCAAGGGATCAGGGCACCCGCTCCCAACGGTACGCATGTGCTTGTCGAGCTCAAAGGCGACGGCGTGTTCCTTGCGGCGGAGGTGTCCAAGCAGGGCGGGACAAACGACCTCACGTTCGTCATCATGGACATCGACGGACGGAACGTCACGAACCTGTCGTTCGCCGCGCTAGCCAATCAAGGATTGACACAACACAATCCTTACGGCCTCGTTCTCTTGCAAACGATCTCGCTCAAGACGATGACGATCGGCTTTCCGACCCCGTTGCGGTACCGGCGCAGTCTGACACTGAGCGTGAATGTCAACGAACCAAGCGTTGTGCAGATCCTCGCCAACGTCATCCACGGTACGGCCTGAGCATCCACTCAGGCCCGCCACCGGCCGCGCGGGTTATCTCCAGCGCTGGACGCGAAGCGACTGCCACTTCGCGGTTGAGCGGCTCGTTGAGCGCGGCGAGGTGGTTTGATGGCGAAATACTCGCCGCCTTTCGCCGGCTCGCTCCCGCGAGTCGTTAACGCTCGTTCCTGCTTCAGGCAATCGCCTTCGTCGTCCGGCGGCTGTCGGCATAGAACCACGAAGAACACGTCACTAGCGTCCGAGACGGTCTCGAGAAGGCGTCGTCCACGCTCCGCTCTAGCCTGCTGATCCTCGCGGCGTCCAGTTGACTGGCGACGGCGAGAGCGGGACCCCGCCGCTGCACGAGCGCCCGCCCGCGGACCGGCCTTGACATCACACCCGGTCGCGCCTTAGTCTTTTTTCCATACAACAACAATATTTTTCGTATCACGGAAAACTAGCCGAGGGCCCTTCCTCAATCCCCGGCCCACTGCAGAGGAGGCAACATGAACTGGAGAAGGCAGCTTGCAGCTTCACTCGCCCTCGTCGCCCTGACGCTCTCGGCGCTACCGGCCGCGGCACAGAAGCCCATCCGGGTGGGCTACCCGGTGATCCTCTCCGGGCCCGGCGCGCTGATCGGCGAGCCGTCCCTCAAGGGCGCGCAGATGTTCGTCGAGGAGATCAACGCCAAGGGCGGGGTGCTCGGACGCAAGATCGAGCTCGTCGTGCGCGACACGAAAGGCAACGCGGACGAGGCGGTGCGGGTCGCGCGCGACCTGATCCTGCGCGAGAACGTCGACTTCCTCGTCGGCACGCTCACCTCCGCCGAGGGCCCGGCGGTGTCGCCCGTCGCGAAGGAGAACAAGATCGTCTTCGTCGTGCCGGTGGTGAAGACCGATCAGCTCGTCGCACCCGCCAATCTGCACCCTTACGTCTTCCGCACCGCCTCCAACACCACCATCGAAGGCCGCTCGGCAGCCGAGATCATGGCGAAGTGGAACGTGAAGCGCGTGGCGACGATGAGCCAGGACTATGCGTTCGGCCAGGACGTGACGCGCGCATTCGTCACGCATCTGAAGAAGCTCCGGCCGGACATCGAGATCGTCGACCAGCAGTGGCCGAAGCTCGGCGAGGCCGACTACACGCCGTTCATCAACGCGCAGATGGCCAAGAAGCCGGAGGCGGTGTTCTCCAGCCTATGGGGAGGGCATTTCGTGACCTTCGTGAAGCAAGCGAAGCCGCTGCGCTACTACGAGCTGGTGAACTACAACGTGGTCGCCGCGGGCGAGGCCGGCGCTATCGAGACGGCGAAAGCGATGGGCGACGATTACCCGGTGGGGGTCTGGGCCAACGCATACGACGCGTTCAACTGGGACGGCGGGCAGGCGCACAAGGATTACACGCAGCGTCTTCGCGTCTACCTGAAGGAGGAGCATCCTTCCTCGTGGCCCATCACCGGCTACATCGGCATGCAGGTCTTGGTGGCGGCGATCCAGAAAGCCAACAGCACCGATTCGGAGAGAGTCGCGAAAGCGATGCTCAACCTCACCGTCGACACGCCGATCGGCAAGCAGACGATCCGGAGCAAGGACCAGCAGGCCAATCGCGCGCAGTTCTGGGGCAAGATGACCAAGGACCCGAAGTATCCGTTCGCGGTGATGAGCCCGCCGACCTACATCGACCCGGCCCCCTTCATGGACTGATCCGGGGCGGATGCCAGGCGGACGACCGAAGAGCAGGGCCCGGCCCGATGCGGTCAAGAGCGTCGCCAAGGTGCTCGACATCCTCGAGCACCTCGGCGCGGCGCGGCGGCCGGTGAGCGTATCGGACCTCGCGCGCGCGACCGGCTTCAACGTCAGCACGGCCTTCCGCCTGGTCCAGACGCTCGTGTCGCGCGGGTACGCGGAGCAGCAGCCGGGGCATCGCAGCTATGTGCTCGGCCCGCGCGTCTACCAGCTCGCGAGCGCCTATATCAAGGGCAGCGACCTCGCCACGCTCGCCCGGCCGCACCTCGAGGCGCTGCGCGACGTGCTCGGCGAGACGGTGTACCTCGTGATCCTCAGCCAGGGCGAGATCGTCCAGCTCTGCAAGGCCGACGGCCAGCACGTCGTCAGCGCCTCGATCCGGTCGGCAGAGCGCGAGCCGGCGTACTGCACCGCGACCGGCAAGGTGCTGCTCTCCGGCCTCGCGCCCGAGGCGTTCCGGACTTACGTCGCGGGCGTGCGGCTGCGCGCCTACACCGCGCAGACGATCACGAGCCGCGCGAAGCTCGAGCGCGAGATCGAGGCGGTCCGCGAGGAGGGCTACGCGCTCGACGTCGAGGAGTACGCCGAGAACCTGTGTTGCGTCAGCGTGCCGGTGCGCGACCCGAACTCTGGCGCGATCGCCGCGGCCGTCAGCGCCGCCATGCCGAAGATCCGCTTCAAGCGCAGCCTCGTCCCGCACTGGCGCAAGCTCCTGGAGGAGAAGGCCGCCCTCATCTCGCCGCAGCTCGGTCTCATCGACGCCTAGGATGAAACCGACGCCGCAGGCGGCGCTTTCGTGGCATCGGGGAGCACGAGGGGGATCGGCGGGAAGGGAAGGGTCCCGCCGCCCTTCCCTCGCCCCTCGTGTCGTGGACACCTAGCGCCGTGCTCGAGCCGTCCTTCCTCGTCGGCCAGGCGCTGAGCGGACTGACCGCGGCGATGTTCCTCTTCGTCGTGGCTTCGGGCCTGTCGCTCGTGTTCGGGGTGCTGCGCGTCCTCAACTTCGCGCACGGCTCGTTCTATATGCTGGGCGCGTACCTCTCCTGGCAGATCACGCAGTGGCTCGGCGCGGCGACGGGGAGCTTCTGGCTGTCGGTGCTCGGGGCGGCGCTCGGCGTGGCGATCCTCGGCGGCGTCATCGAGCGGCTGCTGCTGCGCCACCTCTACGGCCGCGAAGACCTTTACCAGCTCCTCCTCACCTACGCGCTCGTGCTGATCCTGGGCGACGGCGCGCGGATTCTCTGGGGTACCCAGCAGCTCGCGATGCCCCGGCCGGCCGGCCTCACCGGGAGTTTCGAGCTCTTCGGCGCCGTCGTGCCCTACTACAACTTCTTCATCATCCTGCTCGGTCCGGCGATCGCCGTCGCCTGCTGGCTCGCCCTCAGCCACACCGGCATCGGGCGGATGATCCGCGCGGCCGCCTCCGATCGCGAGATGCTCGCCGCGCTCGGGGGGGACGTGGGCCGGCTCTACACGCTGATGTTCATGGCCGGCTCCTTCCTCGCCGGCCTCGGCGGCGGGCTCGTGACCCCGGTGCGCAGCATCGTGCCCGGCATGGACGTCGAGATCATCGTCGAGGCGTTCATCGTCGTGGTGATCGGCGGCCTCGGCTCGTTCTGGGGCACGTTCCTCGGCGCGATCATCTTCGGCCAGGTGCTCGCGTTCGGCATCCTCATTCTGCCGGGCTTTTCGATCTTCGCGGTCTTCGCCCTGATGGCGATCGTGCTGATCGCGCGCCCCGCGGGGCTGCTCGGACGGCCGCTGGCATGACGGCGAAGACCGGAGCAGGCGCGGTGCATTGGCTGCGACGTATCCCCTGGGCGCCGCTCGTCTGGCTCGCGGCGCTCTGCGTGCCGTGGCTCGGCTCGCGGTTCTACACCTTCCTCGCGACCGAAATCGCGATCCTCGCGCTCTTCGCGGTCAGCCTCAACCTGCTGCTCGGCTACGCCGGCCTCGTGTCGTTCGGCCACGCGGCGTACTTCGGGATCGGCGCCTACACCTGCGCCATCCTGATGAAGACCCATGGCGTGCCGTTCCCGCTCGCGTTCACCGCGGCCGGCGCGATGGCGTCGACGTTCGCCCTCGTATTCGGCTTCTTCTGCGTCCGGTCCACGAAGATCTACTTCGCAATGCTTACGCTCGCGTTCGCCCAGATCGTCTGGGCGATCTGCTTCAAGTGGAACTCGGTCACCGGCGGGGAGCAGGGGCTGTCGAACGTGCCGTACCCCGATTTCGGCTGGATGTCGGCGCTGCCGCTGCTCGGGAGCCTCCGCACCGCCGACCACTACTTCCTGGTCGTCATGGTCCTCGTCGGCGTCTCGTTCGCCGTCCTGCGGCGGATCGTGCGCTCGCCGTTCGGACGGATGCTGACCGCGATCCGCGAGAATCCCGAGCGCGCGGAGTTCGTCGGCCTGAACGTCCGCCTCTACCAGATGGCGGCGTTCGCGGTGGCGGGCGGGTTCGCCGGGTTCGCCGGGGCGCTCTTCGGCATCTTCAACCGCGGCGTGTTCCCGGATTTCGCCTATTGGTCGAAGTCCGCCGAAGTGCTGATCATGGCGATCCTCGGCGGGATGGGGAGCTTCTGGGGTCCCGCGGTCGGCGCTGCCGCGCTCACGCTGCTCAACCACCAGATCACGTCGGTGACGCAATACTGGCCGCTCGTCCTCGGCCTCGTGCTGGTGGTGCTGCTCTTCGCGTTTCCCGGCGGGATCGTCGGCGCACTGACCACCGCGAGGGCGCGCCTCCGCGCCGGCCGCCATGCTTGAGGTGCGGGACCTTCGCCGGTCGTTCGGCGGCGTCGCGGCGATCGACGGCGTCAGCCTCGCGGTCGAGCGCCGCGAGATGGTCGCGATCATCGGCCCGAACGGCGCCGGCAAGTCGACCCTGTTCAATCTCATCACCGGTCATCTGCGGGCCGACGCGGGCAGCGTCCGCCTGGGCGGGCGCGACGTCACCGGCATGCCACCGTACCGGCTCTGCGCGCTCGGCGTCGCCCGTTCGTTCCAGCGGACGAACATCTTCCCGCGGCTCAGCGTATTCGAGAACGTGCAGGCGGCGCTCATCGCGCACCGCGGCCGCGGCCGCGATCTCTGGTCGCGCGCCGGCGGGCTCTTCCGGGACGAGGCGGAGGCGCTGCTGCGCGACGTGAACCTGCTCGGCCACTCCGACATGGCGGGCGGCGCGCTGTCCCACGGCAACCAGAAGCAGCTCGAGCTCGGCATCGCGCTGGCGGGGAACCCCGAGATCCTGCTGCTCGACGAGCCCACCGCCGGCATGTCGGCAGCCGAAACCCGCGACTCGATGGCGCTGCTCCGCCGGATCGCGGCGGAGCGCGGCCTCACGTTGCTCTTCACCGAGCACGACATGGATGTCGTGTTCTCGACCGCGCACCGGATTGCGGTGCTGCACCAGGGCCGGGTGATCGCCGAAGGACCGCCCGCGGCGATCCGCGGCGACCCGGAAGTGAGGCGCGTCTATCTCGGGGACCGGCAATGAGCGCGGTGCTCGAAGTCGACTCTATCCACACGTACTACGGGCTGTCGCGCGCGCTGTTCGGCGTCTCGATCGCGGTGGAGCACGGACAGTGCGTGTGCCTGCTCGGCCGCAACGGCGTGGGGAAGACGACGGTCATGCGCTCGATCATGGGTCTCACGCCGCCTGCGCAGGGGCGCGTGCTGTGGAAAGGGGGCGCGATCACCGGCTGGCGGACCGACCGGGTCGCGCGCGCCGGGATCGGATTCGTGCCCGAGGACCGCCGCGTGTTCGCCGAGCTGACGGTGCGCGAGAACCTGGACGTCGCGCGCCGCGCGGCCGGGCGCGACGGGCGCTGGACGATCGAGGCGGTCTGCGGCCTTTTCCCGAAGCTCGCGGAGCTCGGCGACCGCCAGGCTGGCTTCCTGTCCGGCGGCGAGCAGCAGATGCTCACGATCGGGCGGACCTTGATGTGCAACCCGGAGCTGCTCCTGCTCGACGAGCCGTCGGAAGGCCTCGCGCCGCTCGTCGTGGAGAGCCTGCTCGAGTGCGTGCAGCGCCTCAAGCAGGAGGGACTGACGATCCTCCTCGCCGAGCAGGGCGTGGCGTTTTCGCTCGCGCTCGCCGACCGCGTCTACGTGCTCGAAAAGGGCGCCGTCATCCACGCGGGGCCGGCGGCGGCGCTGCGCGACGACGCGACGCTCCGCGAGAGATTGCTCACGCTTTGACTCCCACCACCCGCACTTCACTGAAGGAGAGCGTCATGCCATTCGTGAACATCAGGATCCTCAAGGGCCACTCGCAGGAGCGGAAGGACGAGATCTCGCGCCGCGTGACCGCGGCGGTGAGCGAGGTGGCCCAGCTGCCCAAGGAGGCGGTTTGGGTCGTGTTCGAGGACGTGACCGCGGAGGACTGGTACGTGGGCGGCACCACGGTCGCCGCGCTGAAGAAGGCCGGCAAGCTATGAGCGTCGAGATCCGCGACCGGCGCTTCGCCGAGGTCGTCGGCGCCGAGGTCGCGTACGAGAAGCTGGCCGACGGCTACCTCTTCACCGAGGGCCCGCTCTGGGATCCGCGGCAGCGCCGCCTCCTCTTCAGCGACATCCCGGGCAACCTCATCGCGCAGTGGAGCCCGGCCGGCGGCGCGAGCGTCTTCCGCTCGCCGAGCAACATGTCGAACGGCCTCGCGTGGGACCGGGACGGCCGGCTCCTCTGCTGCGAGCACGCGACCAGCCGGCTGACGCGGACCGAGGCGGACGGCAAGGTTACCGTGCTCGCGAGCGCGTACGAGGGCAAGGAGCTGAACAGCCCGAACGACGTCGTCGTGAAGAGCGACGGCGGCATCTACTTCACCGACCCGGCATACGGCCGGATGGAGTACTACGGGGTGCCGCGGGCGCCGCAGCTCGGCTTCCGCGGCGTGTATCGCGTGGCGCCCGACGGACGCCGCCTCACCCTGCTCGCGGACGACTTCGGCCAGCCGAACGGCCTGTGCTTTTCCGCGGACGAGCGCCGACTCTTCGTCAACGACACCGAGCGGGGGCACATCCGCGTGTTCGAGGTGCTCGGCGACGGGACGCTCGGGAACGGCCGGATCTGGGCGGAGCTCTCGGGCGAGGGCCCCGGCGCGCCCGACGGCATGAAGATCGACAGCGAGGAGAATCTCTACTGCTGCGGCCCCGGCGGGATCCACGTGTTCGACCGCAGCGCCAACTGCCTAGGCGTCGTCAAGGTGCCGTCCGGCGCCGCGAACTTCACCTGGGGCGAGGACGACCTGCGGAGCCTCTTCATCACCGCGACGAGCATGCTGTACCGGATCCGGGTAAGAGTCCCCGGCCGGTAGCCGGCCGGCGCAGGCCCGGGGGCACTGTCTCCGGCGGCGTGGGCGGCCGGGCGGATTTCCTCGACGTGCGCACGTCGCTCCGGGGCAGCAGGCACCGGTCACGCCCGTCGACGCGTCGGCCCCCGCCGTGCAGCCGCGGCCGCTTCGAGCTCCGCCCACCAGGGGTCGCGCGTGCCGTCGCCGCCGAAGCGCGCAGCCAGGAAGTCCACGAACACGCGGACCTTCGCCGGTAGCTGGCGCCGGTGCGGATAGACCGCGTGCAGCGTAAGCGCGCCGATCCGATAGTCGGGCAGCACCACCTGCAGCCGGCCGTCGGAGATCTCCCGCGACACGTTGTAGGACGGCTGCAGGGCGAGGCCGACACCGTCGAGCGCTGCGGCGCGCAGCACGGCGTTGCTGTTGGCCTTGAGCACCGTGGCCAGGCGTACCACCCGCCGCACGCCGCTGCGCTCGAACGGCCACTCGTTCGCGTAGCGCGGGTGTGCGAACGACACTACGCGGTGCCGCGCGAGCTCGTCGAGCTCCGCGGGCGCGCCATGTCTCGCCAGGTACGCGGGCGCCGCGACCAGGACGAGGCGCGAGCGCGCGAGCGGCCGGGCGACCAGGCTGGACGCGGGGATTTTCGTCGTGACGCGCAGCGCGAGGTCGAACTTCTCCTCGACCAGGTCGACGAAGCGGTTCGTCAGCACGAGCTCGGGCTCCACGCCCGGATGCGCGCGCATGAAGTCGAACAGGATCGGCGGCAGATGCGTCTCGCCCAAGTCCACGCTGGAGGTGATCCGGAGGTTGCCGCGCGGGACGCGCGCCGCGGTCTCGAGCGCGGCCTCCGCCTCGTCGAGGCCGGCGAGCAGCTCCACGCAGCGTTCGTAGTACGCCGCCCCGGCCTCCGTCACGCTCACCTGGCGCGTGGTGCGATGGAGCAGGCGCGCCCCCAGGCGCGCCTCGAGGGCTGCAATGTGCTTCGTGACCATTGCCGGGGACAGAGCCATGCGCCGCGCCGCCCGGCTGAAGCCGCCGGACTGCACCACGAGCACGAACGCGCGTAGGCTGTCGAGCCTGTCCATGACCGTTTACTCCCGGTAAAGAATGTTGTTCGCCTGCAGGGGATTCTAGAGATAACGTCTCCGGCCTATATTCCGGGCATGGAAACAAGGGCGCCCCGATATCCATTCGAGCTCGTGGACGTCTGGCGCGCACCCCGGGGCGAGCGGCTGCTGATGAGGCCGGTGCATTCGCAGGACGCCCCGCTGGCGACGGCATTCGTCGCTGCCCTGTCTCCCGCCTCGCGCTACAACCGTTTCCACGGCGCCGTGAGCGCTCTTACACCGGAGCGGGCGCGCTGGGCGACCGACGTCGACTACGATCGTCACATGGCGCTGATCGTGGAGGCGTTCGAGGGCGATCGCGAGATCGAGATCGGTGCCGCCCGCTACGTGGTACGCGCGGACGGCGAGACTGCGGACCTCGCCATCGAGATGGCGGACGCGTGGCAGGGTCAGGGGATAGGCACCCGCCTGCTCGAGCGGCTCATGGCGGTCGCCGCGGCGCGCGGCGTGCGCGTGCTCGAAGGCGAGGTGCTCGCCTCCAACGGGCCGATGCTGGCGCTCGCGCGCAAGCTGGGCTTCTCGGTGCGACGGCACCGCGAGGGCGAGCGGCTGCGACGCATCGTCCGCGATCCGGCCGTGCCGGTGCGCCCGCCCTCAGTCGCGGAACGGCTCATCGGCGGGCTCGCTCAGCGCTTCTCGCTCGCGGCCGGGATGTAGTCGGGCGGGGCGAGCGTCCGAGCCCGACCGGCAGGGCGTGGGTGTCTTCGCGCTCACTACCCGAGCATCAGCGCGCCGTAGCGGTCGCCGGCTCGCCGTCCCGGAAGAGCAGCAACTCGCCCGGGGCGATCGCTGTCCAGCTCTCGTTGTCGGTAAGCGGGGTGGTGGCGATCACCGCGACGCGATCGCCGGGGGATGTGACCAGGCTGAAGTCGACCGTGTAGTCCTCGTCGGTCAGGTGCGCGGTCGTGAACGGCGACTTGCGTACGATGTAGGCAAGCTTCGTCGCGCAGCGGACGAGGAGGGCATCGCCGTTCGACAGCAGGTAGTTGAAGTCGCCGAATGGCGCGATTCCCGCGGTGATCTCCGCGATCGCAGCGTGCAGCGCGCCGGACGGGGGCGCGCCGTCGGGGAACGCGCGCCACAGCGCTTCGAGCATCGCGCAGAACGCGAGCTCGCTGTCGGTGTTGCCCACGGGTCGGAAGCGCATGTCCGTCCGCTCGAAGGCCGGCGCGTAGCCTTTCAACGTGCCGTTGTGCGCAAAGGTCCAGTACTGCCCCCACATCTCGCGGACGAACGGATGGGTATTCTCGAGCGAGGCCTGTCCGACGGTCGCCTTGCGGATGTGCGCGATCACGTTCAACGAGTGGATCGGATAGGTCCGCACCAGCTCGGCCACCGGCGACTCGACGGCCGGCTTGGTGTCGATGAACAGCCGGCATCCGTGCCCCTCGTAGAACGCAATGCCCCAGCCGTCGGCGTGGTGGTCCGTCTGACCGCCACGCCGATGAAACCCCGTGAACGAGAAGATGATGTCCGTGGGGACGTTGCAGTTCATGCCGAGCAGCTGGCACATGCGCGAGAGTCTACCGCGGTCCCGGCGACGCGGGCCTGCTACCGGCGCGCCCTCGGCCGACGCCTACCGCTTGAGCAGCAGCGCCTCGTTCGCCTGCGGCCGGGAGACGCAGAACTGCCGGTGCGCCGGGCTGTACCATGTGCGCTCCTGCGGACGAAAGACCCTACCGGCCGGATGAGCGCAATCCTCGAACTCGAAGGGATCGAAACCGCATACGGCGCAAGCCAGGTGTTGTTCGGTATCGACTTGCACATCCAGCAGGGCGAGGTGGCGACGCTGCTCGGCCGCAACGGCATGGGCAAGACCACCACCGTGCGCTCGATCCTAGGGCTCACGCCGGCGCGCCGCGGCAGCATCCGCTTTCGCAGCGAGAACATCGAGAAGCTCGCGACGGACCGCATCGGCCGCGCCGGGATCGCCATCGTCCCCGAGGGCAGGCAGATCTTCCCCAATCTCAGCGCGAAGGAGAACCTGATCGCCTTCGCCGACAACCGCAGCGGGGCCAGGGACCCGTGGACGCTCGAGCGGGTCTATGCGTTTTTTCCGCTTCTGAAGGAGCGCGCCGATAACATGGGCAACCAGCTTTCGGGCGGCGAGCAGCAGATGCTTGCGATCGGGCGCGCATTGATGACGAATCCCCATCTGCTGATCCTCGACGAGGCGACCGAGGGCCTGGCGCCGCTCATCCGCGAGGAGATCTGGCAATGCCTGGCGGCGCTGCGCCGCGGCGGCCAGACCATCCTCGTCATCGACAAGTACGTCGAGCGGCTCATCGCACTCGCCGACCACCACACGATCATCGAGCGCGGGCGCGTGGCCTGGCGGGGCAGCTCGCGCGAGCTGGACGCCGATCACGGCATCTGGCATCGCTATCTGGGCATCTAGGCGGACGACGACGAGCGTGGCGGCATTTCATCACCGGAGCGGATCCGGATCCTTGAAAAGAAGTCTGCGCCGACCCGGTTAGAACGGGGAGATCGCGAAGTACTCGAGCAGCGACATCCCGCCGAATCCGCCGAACGGGATCAGGAGGCCCTTGAGGAACGGCTGCTGCAGCAGCGGCGCAAACGCCCCGTCCTTCGTCGACTTGATGCGCTCGATGATCTCCTCGAGCTGCGCGCGCAGTTTCTCGGCGTCCACCGGGCCTCCGCTCGTGGCGGGGACATCCGGAACCTGGCCGCTCTTGGCGAGCAACAGTTGGTCTCTGTAGTGGCTGAGGGCAACCGAGCGCGCATTCTCGGCGGTCGACCGCAGGCTCATGGCGCAGTAGACGAGATACAGCACCGCGCCGCAGAGCACCGCGACGAGCGGCAGCGGGAAGTTGAGCGAGTCGAACAGGGTGCTGCGCGCGACCACCAGCAGCAGCAGCACGAAGAAGGGAAAGTAGATGAAGGTGTTCACCGACTTGGTCAGCTCGACGACCGCGCGAAAGTCGATCCAGTGCTCGAGATGCCGCTCCGGCAGCCGAGTCTCCCGCACGTGCTTCGCGATCACGCGGTCGGGCCAGCGGGTGCGACGATCGGTGATGCAGCGGATCAGACGAGTGGCGCGGCGGGTGGCGTCGACCACTACGAACACCAGCGCGCCGCACAGGACGAGGCTCGCGAGGGTGGCATAGCTCGCCCATACCTTCGCCGCCTCGCCGCGGTAGGGCAGGTTGAGCGGGTCGAAGAAGAACGCCACCGTCGAGATCCACATGAAGAGCGCGAGCGACAAGCCCACCCGCACCGTCGAAGGCAGGAGCTGGCCGTTCCAGCAATGGACACGCCACACCGAGCGAGCATCGACGCGCTGGCCGTCCTCGGCCTGGTGCGCCACTTCGGTCCGGTCGCCCCAGGCGCCGTAGGCCATGAAGGGGATGAACGCCGAAAGATGCCGTCTGTTCGGCTTGCCGGCTGGCGGCCGTCCGCGGGGCGCGACACGCTGTTCGATGAATGCGAGCAGCAGGCCGGTCTTGCCCAGGTAGCGCTCGAACTGCAGGACGGGTTCGCCGCCGCCGGGCGGACTGTCGTCGGCGACCGGCGCCTCGCCCCGGCTCGCGCGGCCGCGCTTGGTCTCGCCGAAGAACCGGCGATGGAGCCGCAGCGAGCTCCGCCTCATGAGCCACCACCCGTAGACGAGCAACGCACTTGCCAGGAGCGACGCAAGCACCAGCAGGTAGATTGTCGGCCACAGGCTCACGCCTTCGAACCACTCGAGCGGCTCGCCGCGTCCGGACCGGTCGTCCTTCATCGCGACATAGGTGACCCAGCCGAAAGCGCAGGCAAACGCCGCGATCCCGCCCCAGAAGACGGCGGGATGCGCCCAGACCGTCCGGGAGGTGGCGGCCAGGAGCAGGAGTCCGGCGATCCCGGCCAGCCCGAACAGCACCCAATGCGCCGCGAGCGCGGCCACGAAGCGCGAGGTCCCCGAGATCTCCGGATCCTGATAGATCGAGTCGCAGCGCTCCGGCGCTGCGAGCGTGCAGGGATCCTCCCGGCTCTCCTCGGCGGCGCTCCGCAGCAGCCCGTCCCCGCGCGTGAGCTCGACCGGCCGCGTACGGCCGATCTCGAAGAGCTGGGCGCGATCGAACCATTTCCCGGCTTTCGTCGCGAGGGCCGCCTGGATCGGATAATGCAACGCGGTCAACGTGGCGAAATAAGCGCCCGCCTGGTAGCTGTCGCGGAAAGCGGGAACACCCCCCTGCAGGCTGTCTCGCAAGGAAAGCCCGTAGCCGGACGCGACCACCAGGTTGCGCGCCCATGCTGCTTGATTGGGATGCAGGAGGCGGGCATCGAGATCGGTGGTGAAGAACGTCGCATGCGGCAGCGTCCGATGGAGCGCCTGGAGGATCAGCAGCTTGTCGTACACGTCGTTGCCGAGAATCCCCACGGCCTTGATCCCGCTGCGGCCGGCGCGCCGCTCGCCTTGATCCACATCAACCAGCTCCGCGCCCAGCCGGCGCAGGTAATCGAGCTGCGTGCGGCCCTCCGCGCGCTCACGCTGCCCGGCAAGGAGTTGGACGTCGTCACCGGCGGATTTCCCGGCCGCCCCCTTCTCCCGGTCCTTCGATCCCGAGGCCGCGTCGTCCGCCTTGGTAGGCGCCGACACCAGCCCGTCGAGACCGCGGAAGTAGCTGGTGCGCAACACGCGGGGCGGCTCTTTACCTTCCTCCTGGCAACGGTTCGTGATCGCTTGATCGAGCTCTCCGCCGAGGATCCGTCCGTAGTTTGTGTCCGCCTCGGAGATGAGCACCACCGTGCCGCACCGGTTGCGGCCGTCGTCACCGACCCCCGGCTTGGGGTCCGCGAGTCCGCGCAACGTGACCAACTCGTCCGCGAGCGCACCTGCCAGCTTGTCGTCGGTGGTGGCGAGCCGCCGGAGGAGGATCTTGTAGTGCATGGGGGCCGAGTCCGCGAAGTCGTCGCGCTCCGCGCGCTCGAGAATGGCGAGGCCGGGAATATGGCGGTTGGCAATCGTCGCGCCCGCGCTGTTCAGCTCGATCAGCACCGACCGATCGGGCGGCCGGTACTCGTGGCTGAACCGGGTGCCGAGCTCGTCGCGGATCGCTTCGAGCGTGCCCGAACCGGAAGGGCCGACGACCCGCAATATCCGCTTGCTCATGCGCTCGACGCACTCCTTCGCCGCTTCCGCAATCCGCACGGCGCGAACCCTCGCCGGCGCTGCACTGGCGAGCGATTCGCGATAGCTGCAGATGAGCTTCTCGGCGAGCCGGTTGAGGGCGCGAATCGGCTTATCGCCGAGCGCTTCCTCCTGGATCCAGACGAGCAGGAGCCGGTTCGTCCCGCGTTCGGTCTTGGTGAACCATTCGTACGGCACGATCTCGGGCAGGCGCGCGCCCAGATCCGCAGTTTCCCGGACCTCGCTCGGCATCCAGGCATACCCAAGCCCGTCGGCGTTGTCCGGCTCGTAACCGCTCTTGTGGAGCCCGGAGATGACGGCATAGCGGGCCCTCCGACGCATCTCTGCATCTTCGGCGTAGGTCCTGCCGAAGACCATCGCGCCGACGATCTCGAGGTTGGGATCCTGCTCGAGCGCGCGATCGACGAGCTGCGAGAGCTTTTCGGGGGAATGCTGCGGATCGTCCCGCGCGGGATTGCGCTGCTGGCGCAGATCGCGCGGGGGCAGCGCGACTGCGCGCACCGCGAACGGGTCCTGCCACAGACGCGCCTCGACGTCCTGGTAGCCGATCTGCGACAAGGACGTGCCGTGGCCGTCGCCGGCGGGACGCGCCGTCTCGAGGGGCGCGTTCTTGACGAGCACGCCGGCGGCGAGCAGCGCGGCCGCGATCAGCGGGACCGGACTGGCAAACGAACTGCGGGATTCCTCGGCCATCGCGCGTCCCTCCCGGACCAAGATCCTTTCTCCCGGGAATCGCGTCCACCGTCGCGCCGCCCGGCTCTCGCCTGCCATGATGCGCTTGTCATGGAGCGCCGGGAATAGGGTCGATGCCCTACCCCCTACGGCTGGCCCCGGGCGGCTCCCGGGCCTGCCCGAAACTCGTGTCGCCGCCCAGCGGCGTACCTCGAGCGGCGAGTCTAACGGTTTGGCACTTCGGAGCACGATGACGGTCACGTCGCATTGCCGGACGGCAGCGAGCCGACGACCTGCGCGTCTCCGTGCGCGCGCGAAGCACGAACGCAAGAAGCCTCACCAGCCCGATCGCGATCCGCGACTACCTGTGCTGCCCTTGGCCTGGAGTGCGAGGTCTGCGTCCGGACGCGCAGCACCGCCTCACGAGTTCGAGGAACTGTTTCGCGGCGCGCTCGCGGAGACGAGCCTATTCCCGCGCGAGGTCGTGAAACGTGCCCTTCAGGTGACCGCCGCCGCCGTGATATTCGCTCACGAGCGCCCGTCGGGTGTCGCCGAGTCGAGCGAGGCGGATCAGATCCGAGCGCGGGCTTGATCGGAAGCGTCCGGGGAAGGTGACGCGAGGAGCGATGATGAGGATCAACTGGAAGGCAGGCGCACTCGCCTTCGCCGCCGTGATCGGCTACGGGCTGGGCTTTCTAGCTGGCTCGACCAGCGGCGAGCAAGACGCTACGAAGCACGCAGCCCAGACGTTCAACAGGAAAATTTGCCGGGGAGCCGGGATGGTGCTCGCCTACGACGACGGCTCCGTTCATGTCGACTGCGGCGCGTTAAGCATCGTGTTCACCGCGCGCCCTACCGCGTTGGCGGACAGCGATCCGGACTAGCAGGGGCGAGCCGATGGCCGAGTGTCCGCGGAACCGCTCGAAGCGACTTCGACTGTTATCGCCAAGCGTCCGACCTAGTCGTTCCACGGCGAGATGATGAACCGGAGCGCGCCCTTGATGCCTGGCGTCATGCGGTTGTCGAACTCGATCGGCACTTCGATCTTGCCGCCCTTGAGCTCATTCCAAGCAAGCGCTTGCGTCGCCGCGCCGAGATTGTCGCTCTGCCAGTCATACCTGACGCTCCAATCCTGGCCTTCGCGCTGCGGCGGAATCATCTCGATCACTATGGAGTCGCGGAAGAGGTATCCGCCTTCGTAGTGCTCGTTTACCCATAGCTTGCGCTCGATCTCGTAGTCTGGAACGCGTGCGCCGAGCGTCACGCTGTAGGCGAGCGACGGTCGCGCCTTGTTCACCCGGGCGCGATTGGCCAGGAACACCGTCGAGACGTACAACGTCGTAGGCTTCGTCGAGGCCGCCCACTCCTTGTGAGTCAGGCACGCGACGGAGTCCTCCTCGGCGACTCGGCGTGTGAGGTACCAGAGCTTCCCGCGCGTCGAGGCAAGCACCTCGAACTGATACAGTGCGTTCACCTCCTTTCCGGCCTCGGCCTCCGTCCGCACCGCTTCGGGCAGGCGGATTTCCTCGACGTCAAGCCAGATGTCCACCCGCACGTCACCGAACAGGAACCGCGTGAGGTTCTGGTACGCCTCCTCGCTGTTGACAATGCCGAAGTAGCCCGAGTGCGCCCGGTAGACGAACGCTTTGGCGACCGGCGCCGACACCTGGCCGTTGGCCTTCACCCCGCAAAGGATCGCGTTCTCGATGCGTACCAGGCCATCGCTACCGCGCCCCGCGAAAGTCCGCGACGCGCCCTGCCCGACCTCGTAGTCGGCGCGATTGGTGCCCACGAGGCAGAACACGCGCTCCGAAGGCAACGCCTTCTCGGGAATCCAATCCACTCTCTTCGTCCTCTTGTACAGCGCCTGGACATCCAGGTACTCCGCCATGCGATCGCGGTTGAAGTTGTTGGTGTCGTTGAGCGCGAACCACTTGGGTACGTTGACGCCCCCGAGATCGATGCCGTTGTGAGGCGTGGCATAGGTGAACAGCTTGTCGACATACTTGCGCGCGCCTTCCTTGTCGAGCGCGGCGTTCTGCAGGAAGGCGCGACAGACGAGCCCCCCCATCGAGTGCGCCACCAGGTAGCAGCGGAAGGTATCCGGCGTGATCTTGTTGTCCGGATCGCTGCAAACGAGATCGCGTACACGCACTACGAGCCGGGCCAGCCCCTTCGCGAACTCCTCGATTGGCGGCGTTTCGCCGGAGCCGAGCAGCGTGGAAGCGGAGTCGTAGTACCGGTAGATGACGACCGATCGCCGCCGGATCGGCTCCGTCCAGTCGTCGTCCATGATGTCCAGACCGTCGCTGAACACGTCGGTGTAGCCGAAATCCGAGGCCAGCCGGACAACCGGCGACTCGAAGAGGAACTTGCGCGGCGGACGGGTCTTGTCGGGCGTCGCGCGATACATCGTCGACCCCAGGTTGAAGCCGCAGAAGGGATCGGCCGTGGTGTCGTCGATTTCCCCGTGGGTCATCGCGTACCCGCGGACATAGATGATCGGATGGAACGGGGCGTCTTCGGCTGACATGCGGATTCCTCTCGAGGGCCAGTCGATGGCCGGGTGCCATCGACGCTCTCACGCTAACGATCATCCAGCACCGAGATCAATACGACGTCCGACCTAAGGCGTGCGGGCATCGTAGTCTGGCCGAGAGTCCGTGCGACTGAGCTTTCGAGGTGATATCGCGCGGGTGGAGCGGCGCGCGCGCGACCGGCGGCGTCGCTGTGATCGCTTCGCGCGCTGCAACGGCTGGCGCGCGGCAGCGGCGGCAATCGCCGCACCCGCGTTCACCGGAACCCGCGCTCGCCCGATCGACGATTTCGGCGTAGAGTGTTTCTGCAACCCTCGTTCGAAGGAGGTCTGCATGGAGGAGCTCCCTACCGGCCGCCGGCCGTTTCTGAAGCAGGTCGCTGCGCTGAGCGTCGGCGTACCGGCCGTGGCAGGTCTCGGGTCCGGCCGCGCCTATTCGATGCCCTACAACCCCGCCGCGAGGTTCGAGCTCAAGATCACCGAGACCGAGTTCCGGCGCACGGCGGCCGGCCGGCAGTTGATGGCCCGCATCTATCAGCCGCAGGGGGCTGGACCGTTCCCGACGCTGCTCGACCTGCACGGTGGCGCCTGGAACAACAAGGACCGCTTCGCCAACGAGCCGATGGACCGGGCGGTGGCGGCGAGCGGCGTGCTCGTGGTGGCCGTCGACCTGACGCTCGCTCCCGAAGCACCGTACCCCGCCTCGGTCCAGGACGCGAACTACGGCGTACGCTGGCTCAAGTCGCGGGCGGCCGCCTGGAACGGCGACGCGTCGATGGTCGGTGTGCTCGGCAGCTCCACCGGCGGCCACATCGCCGAGCTGATCGGCATGCGCCCGCGCGACCCGCGCTACAGCGCGATTTCCCTGTCCTCCGGGCCGAACGGCGACGCGACGGTCGCCTACATCGCGACCCGGTCGCCGATCAGCGACCCGTTCGCGCGCTACCAGCAGGCGGAGAGGATGAAGCGCGAGCAGATGCTGAAGTACAGCAGGACCTTCTTCAACCCGTGGGAGACGATCTTCGAGGCGAATCCGCAGCTCATCCTCGAGCGCCGGGAGGCGGTGACGCTGCCCCCGCTGTTGATCATGCAGGGCGAGCTCGACGACAACGTCCTCCCGGCGCTGCAGGAGAAGTTCGCGGCGGCCTACAAGGCGGCCGGCGGCGACTGCCAGCTGCACGTCTTCGCAGGCTGCGAGCACGAGTGGGTCGCGAAGCCCGGGCCGCAGACCGACCGCGCGCACGAGATGGTCAAGTCTTTCATCGCGCGGAATGTAGCGGCCGGCCGCCGCGCGGGGTGAGTCCCCGAGTGCTCGAACATCTCCGCCACCGACGTCAAGCTTCTCGCCCTCAGCCGGTGATCGTAAACCCGGCCCGGCCGAGAGCTTGGACCTCGATCTCGACCCAGGTGTCGGGCGCGAGCGCTTCCGCAGCGGTGGCACCGCCCGCCATTACGATCCAGCCCGGCTGAAGCGGTTCGTCGGCCTCGGCGGCAAACCGCGCCGCGGCGACGAGCGAGCGCAGGGGATTGCCGAGGATGGACGCCGTCGAGCCCACTTGTACGGCGTTCCCGTCGAGGCTGAGAACGAGACCGAGGTTGGACGCATCCCGGTCCGGCCGATGCCACGCACCCACGACGAAGCCGGATGAAGAGCAGTTGTCGGCCACGACATCCTCGAGCGTGAACTTGAAATCCTCGTAGCGCGAGTCGATCAGCTCGATCGCCGGCGCGATGCCCTCCACTGCCGCCGCCGCCTGCATCGGCGTGACATTGCCGACGAGCTGCTTCTTGAGCAGGAACGCGACCTCGGGCTCCACTCGCGGATGCACGTAGCGCTTGAACGGCGTCGTGCCCCCGTCCTCGATGAGCATGCCGTCGGTGAGGCGTCCCCAGATCATGTCCGAGAGGCCCATCTGCGCCATCTTCGCGCGGCTGGTGAAGCCCATCTTGATGCCGACCTGCCGTTCGCCCCGGGCGAGCCGGCGCGCGATGCTTGCCTTCTGGATCGCGTAGGCGTCCGCCAGGGAAAACGTTGCCGAATGCGAGAGCTGCGCGATCGCGGCTGCCTTGCATGCTGCGTCGTCCAGCCGTGAAGCCAGCGTCTTGATATCAGCCATGGTCCCTTTCAGGCGGCGAACGCCGCACGCACCGAGCCCAGGCCGTCGATGCGGACTTCCATCACGTCACCCGGGGCGACGGTCACCATCGGCCCGAGCGCGCCCGTCATGATCACGTCCCCGGCCTTGAGCGGACTTCCGACCTCGACCATGGTGCGGGCGAGCCACACCGCGGCGTTCAGCGGATTTCCCAGGCACGCTACCCCGGCTCCCACCGAGACCGGCTCGCCACGCCGCTCCATGACCATCCCGCACAGCCGGAGGTCCAGGCTATCGAGCTTCCTCGGCTCGCCGCCGAGCACGAACAGGCCGGAGGACGCGTTGTCGGCGATCGTGTCGAGGAGCTTGATGTTCCAGTTCTCGATCCGGCTGCCCACGATCTCGATGGCAGGCAGGGCATAGGCGGTCGCCGAGACGAGCTCGGCGATGCTCAAGCTCGGCTGCGTCAGATCGCGCTCCAGCACCAGCGCCACCTCGGCCTCGACTTTCGGTTGCATCACCAGCCCGAGGGCGACCTGCTCGCCGTCGCACAACGCCATGTCCGCGAAGAGCATCCCGAAGTCGGGCGAGTCCACGCCGAGTTGCTTCTGCACCGTCTTGGAGGTGAGTCCGATCTTGCGCCCGACGAGACGGCGGCCCTGCTTGAGGTAATGGTCGGTGTTGGCCTGCTGTACGGCGTATGCGGCTCGAACCCCGCCCTCGGCAAGTTCGTCGCGCAGCGGGGCAATGGCAACGCCGGTTTCGGCTGCGCGACGCAGCCTTTCCGCGGCCGAGTTGATGGTCTGCTGTGAGATGGTCATTGTTGGTCCTCCGAGTGGCGTCCACCTCATCTTCGTGCGCTAGCGCCGTTTCAGGACCTCCTGCTCCGGCCGCTCGCCGCTCGCTTTCCCGCTGATCGGCGGCCGTGGCAGCTTCGCCTCGCCGGGCTCGATCACGAACTCGTGGTGGAGCGAGTACCAGGTGCCCTTGACGTCGGGGGACGGCGCGGGCTCGTTCTCGTGACGGACGTACTTCCCGATCAGCGCGTCCGTGACGCCGAACTGGGCGTCGGTCTCGAGGTTCGGGTCGTCGCTGGAGTACACCTGCGAGAACTGCGTCTTGAACCCGGGCTTGAAGATCAGGAAATGGATGTGCGCCGGCCGCAGGTTGTGGCGGCCTTGCGCGCGCAGCAGCTCGCCAACGGGTCCGTTGACCGGGATCGGATAGCCGGCCGGCTTCACGCTCCGAAAGCCGATCCGACCGCCGTCGTCGGTCGTGAACTTGCCGCGCAGGTTCATGTCGGCTTGCGCGGGATCCTGGTTCTCGTAGAAGCCCTCGCTCGAGGTATGCCAGACGTCGACTTCCGCGCCGACCACTGGCCGTCCGGCCGGGTCCTTGACCTGCGCAGTGACGAAGATCGGGTCGCCTGGCGTCGGAGAGCGCACGATCGACGCGCCATTCTCGGTGCGCGGCGAGTGCATGCGCCAGAACGGACCGAGGAGGTTGGCCGTGGTCTCCGTCTGCCCGCGGTCGCCGTTGTTCAGCAGGCAGACGAGCGACGAAAGCCCGAGCGAGCCGGCGATCAGCACCACCTCGTTGTGCGACTCATTGGTGAGCTGGCCGAGCTTCGCGATGTATGCGCACGCCTGCTGGAACTCGCTCTCGGTCAGCTTCACCTCGCGCGCGAACTCGTGGAGATGGCGCGCCGCCGCCCTCATGATCTCTTTGAAGCGCGGATCGCTGGCGCGATCGACCTCGCTCAGGACGGCGGCGGTGACGTCGCGCTGGGTCTTGATGATCATCGCTACTTCTTCGATTCCCGCGCGGCCGAGACGGCGGCCCGCAAGCCGAGCAGATAGCTCTCCACGCCGAAGCCGGCGATCTGGCCCTTCGCGATCGGCCCGATCACCGAGTGGTGCCGGAACTCCTCGCGGGCGTGGATGTTCGACATGTGGACCTCGATGATCGGCACCTTGAGGATCGCGAGCGCGTCGCGGATGCCGTAGCTGTAGTGGGTCCACGCGCCGGCGTTGATCAGCACGGCGTCTGTTCCGTCGCCGTGGGCGCGGTGGATGCGCTCGGCCATTTCGCCTTCGTTGTTCGTCTGGTAGCACTCGACCGCCACGCCGAGCTCCTTGCCGAGCGACTGCACTTGCGCGTCGATCTCCGCGAGCGTCACGGTGCCGTACTGGGCGGGGTCGCGCTTGCCGAACATGTTGAGATTGATGCCGTGAAGCACCAGGAATTTGGCCATGATTTCAGGTCCTCTGAGGTTGATGGTTGCCCGCGTTCAGGCGGTTTCCACGATGTGGCCGGTCCGGGCGGCCTCGACGATCGCCTCGGTGACGCGCAGGTTCTGCAGCCCGTCGCGCGCGGTGACCAGCGGCTCGGTTTCGCCGCGGATCACCGCGCCGAAGTGCTCGATCTGGCGCGCGAGCGGGTCGGCCCGCTCGAACGCCGCGACGCTCGCCTGGAACGGCTTCCACCACGAGCGATCCGCTTTGCTTGCGTACGTCTTCAGCCGCATCGTGGGCACCGCGAGCGAGCCGTCCGTCCCCGCGATCAGGTAGCAGTCCTCGTCCGGGTAGGTCGGGTAGCTCTTGTTCTCCTGCGAAGTCTGCTCCCAGCTCCGCGCCGAGGCCGCGGTGTCGGACAGCAAAAACGTGCCGAGCGCGCCGTTGGCGAACCGCAGGTTGATCGCCACCGTGTCTTCGACCGGGAAGCCGCGGGTGGCGCTGGAAGCGAACGCCTGTACGGCGACGATCTCACCGACCATCGCGCGCAGGTTGCCGACCTCGTGGATCATGTTGATCAGGATCGGCCCGCCGCCCGGTTCCCGCCGCCACGACGCTTCCTCGAAGTAGTGATCGGGCTTGTAGAACATGGCGCTTCCCACGACCGCCACGATTCGCCCGAGTACGCCCGAACGCACGATCTCGACCGCCTTGTGCAGCACCGGGCTGTGCGGCCGGTGGTGGCCGATGAGCACCTTCGCCTTCGCGCGCTCGGCAGCCTCGACGAGCCGCTCGCCCTCCGCGAGGTTATGGGCAATCGGCTTCTCCACCAGTGCCGCAACGCCGGCCTTGATGCACTCCAAGGCGTTCTCGACGTGGAGCTGGTTCGGCGTGGCGAGCACCACGCCGTCCGGACGGCCCTTGGCGAAAAGCTCGCTCAGCGACTTGTAGAGCGGGACGCCAGCCTTTTGCGCGACCTCGGCCGCCTTGGGGGAAGGGTCGATGACGGCCACGAGCTCGCACCGCCCGCTCTTCTGCGTCTCTTGCATGTGGCGCAGTCCGATCAGGCCGGCGCCGGCGACTGCGATACGGCTCTTGCTCATGAACGGGATCTTGCGGCGAATTACTTCCGCACCTTGGTGAGTTCGGTCTGCAGGGCGCTCACGACGTCGGCGCCGATCTGGGCGGCGTGCTTGTCGACCACCGGCTTCATCTTCTCGCGGAACTTGGCGACCTCGGCGGGGCTGAACTCGGAGACCTGCATCCCGTTCTTCTTAAGGCTATCGAGCGCCTGCCCGGCCTGCTCGCGCGACGCCTTGCGCTGGAAGCCGGCGGCTTCCGCGGCCGCGTCGCTGATGATTTTCTTCTCGTCGCCGGAGAGCGAGTCCCAGAGCTTCTTGCTGATGATCACCGTCTGCGGGTTGTACTGGTGGTTGGTGATCGCCAGGTACTTCTGCACCTCGTAGAACTTGTTGGCGTTGATCACGGTGACCGGGTTCTCCTGCCCATCGATCGCCTTCTGGTCGAGCGCCGCGTACACCTCGGGGAACGCGAGCGGCGTCGGGTTCGCGCCCAGCGCGCTGACCCAGTCGACGTTGATCGCGTTGGGGATGACCCGCAGCTTGAGCCCGGCGATGTCCTCCACCTTGTTGAGCGGTCGCCGGCTGTTGGTGATGTTCCGGAACCCCAGCTCCCAGAACGCGAGGCCGTGGATGTTCTTGGCGTCGAGCTTGTCGAGCATCATCTTCCCGAACGGGCCGTCGACCACCGCATCGGCCTCCTGCGCGTTCGCGAACATGAACGGGAAGTCGAAGATCGCGAACTCCTTGACCTGCGGCGCCAGGATGCCGGAGTTCATGACGACCATCTCCAAGGTGCCGCCTTGCAGTGCGGAGATGTTCTGCGCATCGCCGCCCAGCGCGCCGCCCGGGAAGAGGTTTACCTTGATCTTGCCGCCCGACTTCGCGGTCACGATCTCGGCGAACTTCTCCATGCCGATCACGATCGGATGGCCTTTCGGGTTCTGCGTCGCGAACTTGATGGTGCGCGGCTTGATGTCCTGCGCCTGAACGAACGTCGCGGGTGCGAGCAGCCCGCCGATCGCGAACGCTGCGGAGATTGCTTTGAGACCTATCACGAACTCCTCCTTTGACTGGTTTGCGTGCGGTGGAACGGTTCACACAGTACTATGAACGAAGCGGCATACAATTACTCCATCCGGAAAAAGAGTGAACACGAATCGTGCATGAAGACCCTTCCCTGCGGGACCTGCGCCTCTTCTGCACCCTCGCGCGTCGGTCGAGCTTCGTCGCGACCGCGACCGAGCTCGGCAACTCGCCAGCGTACGTCACCAAGCGGATCGCGATCCTCGAGCGATCGCTGCGCGTAAAGCTCTTCCACCGGACCACGCGGCGCGTGAGCGTCACCGAGGACGGCGAGCGAGTCTACCGCTGGGCGCAGAGAATCCTCGAGGACGTGGACGGCATGACGGAGGACGTCGCCAGCGGCGTCACCGAGCCCCGCGGCTTGCTCCGCATCAGCACGAGCCTCCGGCTCGGGCGCAATCACGTCGCGCCCGTGCTTTCCCTGCTGATGAAGCGGCATCCGGCGCTCGAGATCTGGCTCGAGCTGGTGGACCGCCGCGTCGATCTCGTCGCCGAAAACTTTCACCTCGACATCCGGGTCGGCGAAGTTCAGGAGCCTCACTTGATCGCGCACCGGATCGCGGAGAGTAGCCGGATCCTCTGCGCTGCGCCGTCCTACCTCGAGCGCCGCGGCCATCCGAAGGCGCTGGCCGATCTCGCGCAGCACGACTGCCTGCTCTTCCGTGAGCGGGAAGAGCCGTTCGGGGTGTGGCGACTGCACGGACCGAACGGGCTGAATGCGGTCAAGGTGACCGGGCCCATGGCCGCCAATCACACCGACATCGTGCTGCGGTGGGCGCGCGACGGGCACGGCATCGTCATGGTGTCCATCTGGGACGTCGCGGAGAGTCTCGCGAGCGGCACGCTCGTCCGCATCCTGCCGGCGTACCGGCAGCCGGCCGACGTCTGGGCGGTGTCGACCGCCCGTTCGACCGCTTCGGCGAAGGTGCGGGTCTGCATCGAGTTTCTCAGGGAGCACCTCACGCGAGGAGCGTTTTCGCTGGTGACGACGGTGGGGCGTTAGCTGCCGCGCCGCCTCACTGCATGCTCTGCCGCAGGTCGATCAGGACTTGATCGAACGCATCGACACGGATCAGCCCAAATCGCGGATATTCCATATCGACGATCACGTACACCGCGCCAGCCAGGGTGAAGGCGAACGCGGTCATATGCACCCAGTTGCGCGCCTTGCTGCCCGCCATCGCGTAGCCCGCCAGGAGGGCACTGAGGAGCGCGAGACTGATGAGCAGCCCGAAGATGATCAGCGGCGGATGAGTCTGCAGCGCCATCGTGCGCGTGGTCGTGATGTCGAACATGTCGTTGAGGGCCGGCAGCAGCAACATCGTCGATGCTTGCGACCCCGCCGCGGCCGCAATGGACTTGGACCAGATCTCCTGCTGGAGTGCCGATCCGCGGGCGAGCGCTGCCTTCGCGGCGGCGACGTCCGGCAGATCGCGGTAGACCGCGAGCCGCGCGTCGAGGTAGCGGCGAAAACTCGCGCGCAGATCAAGCTGCGCGGCCGACGGCAGCAGGTCGAGACGAAGGTAGGCGGTTCCGATGACGTTTGCTTCCTCGACGATCAGCTTGCGGCGCTCGTCGAAGCGCGACGCCGCCCCGGAGAAGGTGAAGGCGATCAGGAGGCCGAGCAGCGCGAAGACGGCGCCCTCGACGACGCCAGTCCCGGCGGCCGCACCTTCGGCATCGATCCGCCTGCGGCGGACGCCCAGACGGTGGCCGAGCTCCAGCATGGCGAACATCGCGACGAAGAGGCCGCCGCTCAGCAGCAGTGCGCTCAGCTCGAAGCCCATGCAGCCCACGTCCCGCATCAAAGCTCGGGCCGCGATGGTAACCCACGGCTTGCGTGCTGCACCGGCACCGCCGGCGGAAGCCGCTTGTCCGCTGTAACCATCTTTTACTGTCGGGGCGCGAGCACCGTACTACGCTAGGCGCAACTGAAATTCAGGCGAGATCATGTCGACGAAGGTGACACCGGGCAGGATCATCGTGAAGCCGAGGGACTCCCGCGGCTGGATGATGATCACGGGGCGCGCGCACTGGGAGATGTACTTTCACTCGCGGCAGCGGGCAATCCAGTTCGCCAGGGCGTACGCGAGGCTGAACCGGCCCAGCACATTGCAGGTCGTCGGCGGTAGCGGCGACCTCGAGGTCGAAGAGAGCTTCGGGGACAGCCTCGCCTGACGAATTGCAGTGCCGCGAGCCCACACGCGAGCGGATCTCCGGCGCGTCGCTCGCGATGCCTGGTTGCACTTTCCGGTGAATACGTCACTCGTTCCCGGTCAGGAGTACCGTTTGTGCCCTGTCAACCCGACCTACCCTGCGGACCGAGCTGGATAGACCAGCGCTGTACAAGGAGGAAGTCACGATGATGAAGACCTTGCCGAAGGGGCACCTGTCGTGCCTGTCGAACGCGTTCCGGTACACGCCCGCCGCGCACACGAATGTCGCCAGCACGTTCGCGCGGATCAAACGGGAACTCAAGGGACGGAGAGCAGCCGCCTCGGGGTCCCTGGGGCGCGTCGAGCCCCTGCCGGTGTTCGGAGTCCGTCGCTTTCCTCCCGAGACGATTGAATCGGCGTGGCGTCGCCTTCAACCCGCGCCGCGCCTCGAACTGTAGCGCGGAGCGCGCGCGTGCTGCCGAGCCTGGATCGCTCGTGCCGGGTCAGCGCTTCCTCTTGGCCGCCCGCAAGAGCGCCTGCTGCTTGATGCCAACTGAGGCGGTGCGGGTTTCGCCGCGTGCATCTCGGCGGTATAGCTGAAGCTGCCGTAGATCAGCCCTGCCGCGCCGGCGACGAACAGCAGCGCCCAGACGATCCTGGCTGCACGCGTGCCGCTCAGGTTGCCCGGGAAACATGATCGCCGCCCACCACCGGCACTCCCATCCTGGCGCGGAAGAGCTCTTCATCCAGTTCGCGAAGCCTCCGGCACACCTCCCGTCCCATGTTCATCTCGATCATCGCGAACTGCTCGAGATCCTTTTCGTAGAGCCTGTAGAGGTTGGCCGTCGAAAGCTCGATGGCTTTGCAGTCTTCGAGTGCACGCACCGAGGCGCTGCGCGGAAAGAGGTCCATGAGCGCCATTTCTCCGAAGCAGTCCCCTTGCGCGAGGATGCGGAGGAGGCAGTCCCGCTCCTGCCAGCGCTTGAGCACGGCAGCTTGCCCAGCTTCGAGGACGAACATCGCGTGACCCTCGTCGCCTTCCCGGAAAAAGAACTCGTTCTTCCGTACCAGCACGACCGGGGCGACCTCGAGGAGGAAGCCGAGGATGTCCTCGCGGATCCCGCCAAAGATGGCCATTCGCTGGAGAAGCTGGACCCGCGTCTCTGACATCGAGGGATCTCCGGTAATGCGTCGGCACGAAGTATCACACCCTCTGCCGGGCGGTTCCAGCCGCCTCCTGTGGCAACGGGCCGCTTGATTTGTCGGACATCGATCGCATCTTCGACGCGCAGCCCGTGACGAACGGAGATTCCTGGGGTCCCTCATGCCCAAGGCGCGTTTGACCGTGCAGCGCCCGCGTTGCCTGAAGCATTCGACGCTCGGCGGCAGCCCGGAACAGCTGCAGCTCATCTCGATCTTCGACAGTCACGACAGAGACGACTGACAGGGTCTTCTCGCGCGGGCCTTTTCATTTTTCGGCTCCCGCACGCCCTGGGGAATCTCGAGTAGATTCGAGGCCCCCAGCGTGGACCGGAGAACGTCATCCGGACCGAGTACGCGCGCTGGGGCGAGGTGATCCGCAAGCCGGGCATCAAGGCCGAGTGAGGCGGGGTCGGCGACCGGGGAACCCGACCGGGTTGGTCAAACGCCTGGCAGCGAGCCGGACCCCCTGTTTCCCCGCCGGCGCAAAGTGTACCGATAACGTCACGCATTAAGGCGCATCGCGCGCCTGCTGCCGGGCAACTAGACCGTTTGGTCAATTACCGGCGATTCGTCGCCGCTTGATCATCGCGCGAGCGACAGTCACTGCCGGACCATGCAGCCGACCAGCCACCCCGCTGCGCGCACCATCGACCAGCTTCCCGGGCCGCGAGGCCTGCCGATCCTGGGCAACGTGCTGGAGATCGAAGGTCGGAAGCTGCATGCGATTCTGCAGCGATGGGCCGCGGAGTTCGGGCCGATCTACACCGTTCGCATCGCCGGTCGCCGAATCGTCGTCATCTCCGACGCCGAGTTGATCAATCTGGTGCTGCGGGATCGCCCGGACGGGTATCGGCGACGCACCGAGATGCGCCAGGTCCTCCTCGAGCTGGGGATCGACGGGTTGTTCAACGCCGAGGGCGCGGACTGGCGCCGTCAGCGCAAGCTCGCGATGCACGCCCTCAACACGAACCACCTGCGGGGCTTCTTCGGGCGACTCGAGCAGGTGACGGCGCGGCTGCAACGACGGTGGGAGCGCGCGGCCCGGGATGGCGGCCGCATCGACGCGCAGCGGGACCTGATGCGTTTTACCGTCGACGTCACCAGCGGTCTGGTGCTCGGCTACGACCTCAATACCCTCGAGCAGGCCGCCGATGCGATCCAGCAGCACCTGGCGAAGGTATTTCCGGCGATCGTGCGACGCCTGCTGTCGCCGGTTCGGTATTGGCGTTACGTCAAGCTGCCCGCCGACCGCGAGCTGGACGCAGCCGTCGCCGAGGTCCATCAGCTTGCCACCGCGCTGATCGCCCGCGGCCGGGCGCAGCTGGCGAAGGACCCGAATCGGTGCACGCGGCCCACCAATCTGCTGGAGGCGATCATTGCCGCGCAGGCCGCCGAAACCGGCAGCTTCAGCGACGAGGAGATTCTCGGCACCGCCCTGACGATGCTGCTGGCGGGCGAGGACACGACCGCGAACACGATCTCCTGGGTCATGTACTTTCTCGCCCAGCACCCGGAGGTGCAGGCCAAGACGCGGGCGGAAGTGGATCGGGTGCTCGGCAGCGCCGGTCGCCCCGTGGATTACGCGAGCACCGAAGCGCTGCGATACGTCGAAGCGGTGGCTCACGAGGCGATGCGCCTCAAGCCGGTGGCCCCCTTCCTCGCGATGCAGGCGAATCAGAGCGTGGTGCTCGGAGGCGTCCAGGTTCCCGCCGGAACCGATATCTACCTGCTGGCTGGCAAGGTGGCCACCGAAGAGAAGAATTTCGCCGATGCCATGGCGTTTCGCCCCGAGCGATGGCTCGAAGCGCAGGGACACGGCCGCTCCGGCCACGAGACGCAGGCGTTCCTGCCGTTTGGCGCCGGCGCGCGCTTCTGTCCCGGCCGGCACCTGGCGATCCTCGAGATCAAGATGGTGATCGCCATGCTGTGTAGGAACTTCGAGGTCGCACCGGTTGCGGACGCACCGCCCGTGGAGGAGGTCTTCTCGTTCACCATGAGGCCGGAGAACCTGTTCGTCACGCTGCGTTCGCGGTCCTCCCCGGGAAGCGCAACCGCGCGCGACGTGCGGTAGTGCGCTGCGGCACGTCTCATTCACGAACGCGAGACCGCTTTCCATCTGTTCGAGGGCGATGCGCTCGCCGCGCGGCGCGACGCGCGTGATGATGCAGCTCCCGAGGCCGTACACGGAGGCGTTCGCCGCTGCAGTCGCCTCGTCCTCGTCTTTCACACGGAATGATCGCCGCCACCGGGCCGAACACCTCCTCCTCGTAAGCCGGCATACCCTTGCGAACGTCGCTGAGCACCGTGGGCGGATAGAAGTTGCCGGGACCGGGCGGGATCGCCTGTCGGGTTCTTGCGGACTCGGAATTGCCGCTGTGCAGCAGCACCGCCGGCGGCCCGGCGCCTTGCAGATCGTAAGCTAGGCAACTATCCTGTGCGGCATGCTCCGCGAGGACCTGTCGCGCAACTTCGGCTTCCTGCTGACCGATGTCGCGCGGCTGATGCGCACGATCTACGACCGGCGCGTCAGATCGCTCGGGCTGACCCGCTCCCAGTGGTGGGTCCTCAATCATCTCTATCGCGGCGACGGGGTGACCCAGACCGAGCTCGCCGACATCCTCGAGATCGAGAAGCCGACGCTCGGCCGCCTGCTCGAGCGCCTCGAGGCGAAAGGCTGGGTGCGCCGCGAGGCGGACGCGCGCGACGGCAGGGTCTGGCGCGTGTACCTCACCGACGAGGTCGAGCCGGCGATGCACACCCTGCGCGCGGTCGCCGCGGAGCTCCGCCGCGATGCGCTCGCGGGCCTCGACGCGGCGGAGCGCGAGCGCTTCGTCGACGCGTTGCTCGCGATCAGGTCGAACCTGGTCCGGATGTCGGCGGGCGCGCCCGAACCCGCCGCGCGCCGTGCCCGTCGCCGTGGCTGAGCCGGGCACACGCAAGCCAGTGGCCGCGCGGAAGGGGTTGCGTGCGGTGTTGCTGGTGGGCGTTCCGCTCGCCGCCGGCGCTGCGGCGCTGTATTTTTATGCCGCCGGCGGGCGCTACGTCGAAACCGACAACGCCTACGTCAAGGCTCACATCATCGCCGTCAGCGCCGAGGTCGCCGGGCGCGTGTTCGCAGTGGAGGTGCGCGACAACCAGCCAGTCGCCGCGGGGGCGTTGCTGTTCCGCATCGACCCGGCGCCGTTCGAGGTGGCGATCGCGCGGGCCGACGCGCAGATGGCGGTCGTGCGTACCGATCTCGATTCGCTGCGTGCCGACCACCGGGTCGCCCTTGCCGAAGCCACCGAGGCCGGGGAGCGCATCGCCTTCTACACCCGCCAACTCGAGCGCCAGCGCCAGCTCAAGGAGCGCGGGATGGGCCGCGAGGACGCGTTCGACGAAGCGCGCCACAACCTCGACGTCGCGCGCGCACGGCTCGGAGCGGTGCAGGAGCGCGCCGCGCGCGTCCTCGCAAGCCTTGCGGGCGACTCGAACCTCCCGGCGAGCCGCCATCCGCGGTTCCTCGAGGCGCAGGCCGCGCGCAGCGCCGCGCAGCTCGATCTTGCGCGGACGCGCGTGACCGCCCCGGCAGCGGGCGTCGTGAGCAACATGAAGCTGCAGGCCGGCGAGTACGTCACGCGCGGCGTGCCGGTCTTCAGCCTGATCGGAACCGGCGAAACCTGGATCGAGGCGAACTTCAAGGAGACCCAGCTCGCCGGCGTGCGCGTCGGGCAACCTGCGCGGATCGCGGCCGACGCCTATCCCGGTGTCGAATGGCCGGCGAAGGTCAGCACGATCGCGCCGGCAACGGGCGCGGAGTTCGCCCTGCTGCCCCCGCAGAACGCGACCGGCAACTGGGTCAAGGTGGTGCAGCGTGTGCCCGTGCACCTTGCGATCGAGCAGTCCGCCGATCGGCCGCCGCTGCGCGCCGGCATGACCGTGACCGTGAGCGTCGACACCGGCCGCAGCCGCGGGCTGCCCGGATTCCTGAGCGCCTTTGCGCGCTGACGGACGGGCGAATGGGCGCGCACGCGATCCCGCTCGCCGAAGACACCGGTACCGGCGCGGCGCTTCGCCGCGCGCTGGTGCTCGGCACCTGTACCGCGGTGACCTTTCTGTACGCGATGACGGTCACCATCGCGAACGTGTCGCTGCCGCAGATGCAGGGCGCGCTGTCCGCGACGCAGGACCAGATCGCCTGGGTGCTGACTGCCAACCTGGTCGCGACCGCGGTCGCGACGCCGCTCGCCGGGTGGCTCGTCTCCCGCTTCGGTCGGCGCGCGGTATGCAATGGCTGCGTGGCCGCCTTCGGGTTGGCGTCGCTCGCCTGCGGGTTCGCGGAGACGCTCGAGCAGATCGTGGTCTTCCGCGCGCTCCAGGGCGCGTTCGGCGCACCGCTCGCGCCGGCGTCGCAGGCGATCGTGCTCGAGACCTACCCGCGGCGCCAGCACGGCGCGGTGATCGCGATCTACGGCATGGGCTCGGTGCTCGGCCCGATCGCGGGGCCGGTGATCGGCGGCTATCTCAGCGAGACCTACGACTGGCGCTGGGTCTTCTACATGATCGTGCCGTTCGCCGCTGCGGCGCTCGCCGGCACCTGGTTCTTCATTCACGACCGGGAGTCCCCCGCGCGGGTGCGGCTCGACTGGCTGGGCTTCATCATCCTTTCGGCGATGCTCGCGAGCCTGCAGCTCATGCTCGATCGTGGGGAGCGCGCCGACTGGTTCGACTCCTGGGAGATCGTTGCCTACGGCGCGCTCGCGGCGGTTGCGCTCTACGCCTTCGTCGTGCACAGCGCGACCGCGGAGCACCCGTTCCTGCAGCCCGCGTTGCTCCGCGACCGCAACTTCACGATCGGGCTGGTCCTCATCTTCGTCTTCGGCATGCTCAACTTCACGCCGATGACGCTGCTCCCGCCATTGCTGCAGGGCGTGAGCGGCTACCCCGAGTCGGTGATCGGCTTCGTGCTGGGCGCCCGCGGCCTCGGCACGCTGATCGCGTTCTTCCTGATGATCTTCGCGAGCAGATTCGACCCGCGCGCGATGATCGCGCTCGGCTTCGTGCTCCAGGCGCTCGCCGGCTGGCAGCTCGCGCGGCTCGACATGAACCCGAGCGCCGCGGGCGTCTTCTGGCCGATGGTGCTGCAGGGCTTCGGCGTCGGCGTCCTGTGGGTGCCGATCACGATGGTGACGTTCGCGACGCTGAAGCCGGGCGCGGTGGCCGAAGCCGCGGCCGTGTATCACATGGTGCGCAACGTCGGCTCGAGCATCCACATCTCGCTCAGCACCGCGCTCGCCGTGCGCATGGCGCGCACGAACTACGCCGAGATGGCGCCCGCCGTCTCGCCCTACAACGAGACGCTTTCGATGCCCTGGGTGACGGGCGCGTGGAACGTGCACGATCCGCAGGGGCTTGCCGCGCTCGGGCGAGAGGTTGCCCGCCAGGCCGCGATGATCGGCTACCTCGATGCGTTCCTGTTCTTCGTCGCGACGGCGCTGGTGGTGCTGCCGCTCGTGCTGCTGGTGCGCTGGAAGCGGTAGAAGACACCGGACGCTGGGGAGCTCCTTGCCGGGGCGCGGCGCTTCAATCCACCTTGGCGCCGGAGTCCCTCACCGCCTGCGTCCACTTCGCGTTCTCGGCCCTGATGAAGGCGGCGAACTGCTCGGGCGTGTCCCCGACGGGGATGAAGGCGAGCTCGCTCATGCGCCTCTTCATCTCCGGCTGGTCGAGCGCCTTTGCGATCTCGGCCTGCAATGTCTTCAGGATCGGCTCAGGCGTGCGCGCCGGCGCGGCGATGCCGATCCAGCCCACCGCCTCGAAGCCGGGATAACCCTGCTCGGCGATCGTCGGCAGGTCCGGGAGGAACGGCGAGCGCTTCGGGGACGCAATGCCGAGCGCCTTCAGCTTGCCGGACTTGATCGCCGCTGGTCGGCCAGCAGCCGCGCGAGGATGTCAGTGGCCTGGCCGGGCGGGAACGGCACGACGATCCGGACCGGTTTCGCGGGGTACTGCTGCGCGAACGCGCCGCTTGCGGGCAGGGTCGACAGCAGGAGAAACAGCCAGCGCGCGAGACGCATGAGGTTCTCCTCGACGAGAAACGCTAGACCGTAGCCACGGGCGTGGCGGGCGAGCCGACGGCGCCCGGCAGGCGCAGCGGCGGCGCGGTGAGCAGGAAACGGTAGCGGCCGCGCGCACCCAGAAACGCCGCCAGCGGCGTGAGATGCCACAGCTCGCCGAGGTGAATGCCGAGCTTGAACAGGCAATGCTCGTGCAGCGGCAGCAGCGCGCCGCGATGGCCGGGCGCCGGTGCTGCCGGACGCTCCTCGACCGCGTAGTTGTCCGCGATGAGCGCGGCGAGACCGCTATCGGTGATCCACTGCAGCAACCGGCGATCGCCGCCATCGAGCGCGGAGCCGGTGCGGCGGAGCGCGTCCACATCGGGATCGCGTCCCATCTCGAGGACGCGCTGACCGAAGCCGGTGTGCAGACAGACGAGATCGCCAGCCTCGACGGCGACGCGGTCCTGCTCCAGCACGCGCATCAGCGCGTCGTATCCGACCAGCGTTTGCGCATCGCCGAAGTGCCGGCGCAGATCGATCATCACGCCGCGCCCTTGCACGCCGGTGGCCGCCATGTGCTCGATGCCGAGCGCGGAATCGCCGACCCGTGCCGGGGCGGGGAAGCCGTTGTAGTAGACGATCTCCGGCACGCCGTCGCCGTCGGCGTCGAAGAGCGAGCCGATGTGGCAGAACGAGTCCCACTGCGTCGAGTACTGGAGGTGCAGCGTGGCCAAGTCGTCGCAGACGACGTCGGTCAGGCCCGCATGCTCCGCGGCGAAGCGGTAGTTGTAGTTGGGCTGGTCTTCCCGCTCGACCGCGGCGAGACGCGGGGGCTTGCGCCGCGGGTTGAGGCCGGGCCCCAGATCGAGCGGCAGCGACAGGCAGAACACGATGCCCTCTAGCGCCTCCGCGAGCGCTGCCCGCCGCCGTTCCGGGGTGATCAGGTTGAGCCGCCCCAGGCGGTCGTCCGGGCCGAACTCGCCCCAGTTCGACCCGTCGGGGCGCCGCCTCCAGCGCGCGTTCACTCGACGAGCCCCAGTCGACGCGCGAGGGCGAGGACGGCTTCGGCGCGTACAACGAATGGCGGGTCGACCATCTTGCCGTCGACCATGTAAGCGCCGACGCCCTTCGCGCCGGCTTCGCGCGCGGCTTCCACCACGCGCAGCGAATGCGCGATCTCCTCGTCGCTCGGCCGGAACGCCTCGTTGATGATCGGCACCTGGCTCGGGTGAATCGCGGACTTGCCCAGGTAGCCGAGCTTGCGAGCGGTCTCCGCTTCGCGCTTCAGCGCATCGGCGTTTTTGACGTCGGCGAATGCCGAGTCGTAGGCGAACACTCCCGCTTCGCCGGCGGCGAGGCGCACCGCGAGCTGGAACTGCAGGATCACGGCCGGGTTGTAGCGATCGATTCCCAGCGGCTCGAGGAGGTCGCCGAAGCCGAGCTGCAGGCCGGCGACGCGCTTGTCGGCGCTCGCGATTTCCGCAGCGAGGCGGAACGCCTTTGCGGTCTCGACGTTCGCGAGGATGCCGATGGGCCTCGCGATGCCCCTGGTCTTCTCGACGTGCCCGATCACCGCGCTTGCCTTACGCACGTCGTCGCCCGTCTCCGTCATCGGCACGTTGATCAGGTCGAGCGCCGGGCCGGCGATGGCTTCGACATCGGCCTCGAAGTGCCTCGTGGCGATGCCGTTCACGCGCACGATGATCGTCTTCGACTTGTCAGCGGGCAGCGAGCGCAGGAATTCCCTGACCGCCGCGCGCGCTTCGGCCTTGCGGCTTTCGTCGACGGCGTCCTCGAGATCGATGGAGATTGCGTCGGCCTCGCCGGCCATGGCCTTGCCGAAGAGCTCGGGGCGGGAACCCGGAACGAATTGCTTGCTCCGCATGACGCTTCGCCACACGGTCATTCTTCCTCGTCCTTCGCGGGCGGCTCGCCCTCGCACGCGACGCCCGCCGCGACGAGCTTCGCGTACGCCGCGTCGTCCACGCCGACTTCGCGGAGCAGCGCGCGGTTGTGCTCGCCGAGATGCGGGGCGAGCGCCCGGATCGAGCCCGGCGTCCCCGAGAGCCGCGGCACGACGTGATGCATCGGGAGCGCGCCCATGTCGGGATCGGGATAGTCGGCGACGAGCTCGCGCTCGACGACGTGCGGGTCCTCGAGGATCTGCGCGATGTCGTAGATCGGCCCGATCGTGACCTCGGCCTGCTCGAAGAACGCGACGTTCTCGGCCTGCGTCCGCTGGGCGATGAACGCCCCGATGATCGCGTCCAGCTCGTCCGCGTTCGCGAGGCGGTCGGCGTTGGTGCGATAGCGCGGATCGTCGACGAGATCCGGCCGGCCGATCGCGCGGAACGTGCGCTCGGCCATCTTCTGCGTCGAGGCCGACAGGCCGACGAACTTGGCGTCCTTGCAGCGGTAGGCGTTGCGCGGCGCGGTGTTGGTCGAGCGGCTGCCGGTGCGCGGCTTCACCTTGCCGGTGAGCCGGTAGTTGGCCGCCTGGGGACTCATGATCGCGAACAGCGGGTCGAGCAGCGGCAGGTCGATCACCTGCCCGCGCCCGCCGTTCTGCTCGACTTCGCGGAGCGCGATCATCGCCGCCGAGGCGCCGTAGAGGCCCGCCACGCCGTCGGCGAGGTACATCGGTGGCAGCACCGGCTCGCGGTCGGCGAAGCCGTTGATCGCCGCGAAGCCCGACATGCCCTCGATCAGCGTGCCGAAGCCGGGGCGCCGCTTGTAGGGGCCGTCCTGGCCGAACCCGGAGATCCGCACGATGACGAGCTGCGGGTTGCGCTCGAGCAGCGTCTCCGGCCCGAGGCCCATCTTTTCGAGCGTCCCCGGGCGGAAGCTCTCGAGGAACATCGCGGCGGAGGGAACGAGATCCAGGAGCAGCTTGCGGGCCTCGGGCTTGCGGAGCTCGAGGCACAGGCTCTTCTTGCTCCGCGCATAGATCTTCCAGTGGGTCTGCACGTCCTTCGTGCGCCAGGCGCGCAGGGTGTCGCCCGCCGGCGGCTCGACCTTGATCACCTCCGCGCCGAAGTCGCCGAGGATCTGCGTCAGAACATTGCCGGCGAACAGGCGCGAGAGATCGAGGACCCGCACTCCCGCTAGCGTACCCGGCGCGCCCGGTGCGTAGTCCCGCTGCTTCAGTGCCATGGCTGCCTCGTCACTCGGGTTCAATCCCGGCGTGTTTCGGCGACGTCGTCATCGATTCCGCGGGCGACCTCGTGCTCGGGCGTGGGGTCGCGGGCGATTATGCGCCGATCGCCGACATGCCGGCTGCGGGTGCGCAAGCGTTACGGGTATTCGCGGACGCGCGGTCTAGCCGAGCGGCGACCGACGGTCTTGCACTGGTGGGCGTCCACTCGCCGCGGCGGGACGACGCCGGCTGACGGCGATCACGAGCGTGCACGTTCCGTGCGCAACCCGGCCCGCACCCACTGCGCGAAGCGGTGGCAATCGAATTCCTGCGGCACGAAAGTGCCGTGGCGGAACTCCCGGGAGCGGATGCCCTGCTGCTGCCATTCGCAGTTGCGCGCGTCCTGCTTGTTGGTGACGTCCCACAGCGCGACGTAGTGGTCGAGATCGAAGCCCGGGCTTGCGATGGCTTCGGGCTCGAACAGCCAGTCGTATACGATCCGGACGCTCTCCGGTCCGGTGGGGACCATCATGTGGGCGTTGATGTAGTCGGGCTGCACGTTGAGGAAGAGGTTCGGCGGAAGCATCGCCGGTACATAAAGCGTCCCGCGCTCTGCCTCGTTCAGCCCGCGGAACGGGGCGATCTTCGCGGTGCCGTCGAGCGTGAGCGTCCGCGCGCCGGGCTTGTACTCGGGCGTAGCCTCGTCTAGGGCGCCGCCGCGCTCGTCACGGTGAAGTCCCCACGACCCCGCTGCACGATAGGCGGTTACGACGCGGCAGAGCTCCGGGTGCACCGGCGGGCAGTGAAAGCACTCGGCGAAGTTCTCGCACAGGAGCTTCCAGTTCGCGCGCACGTCGGCCACGATGCGCTTGCCGATGCGCAATCCCTCGAGCCCGTAGCGCTCGAAGCGCGCCGGCAGCGCGCCGAGCGAGTCCGGGAGGGGCGGCGCCCTGCGCCCGGCGAGGTTCACGAACACGATACCGCCCCAGCTTCCCGCCGCCACGCCGAAAAGCTGAAAGTCCGCGCGATCGAAATCGGGCGTCTCCATCCGCCGCGGCGTGGCGATCAGCCGGCCGGCGAGGTCATAGGTAAAGGCGTGATACGGACAGACGATGCGGTGCCGCGCGAACGACCCCTGCGGCGCGGTACAGAGGACCGAGCCGCGGTGCCGACAGGTATTGTGGAACGCGCGGAGCCCGCCGTCTTCGCCGCGGACGACGAACACCGACTGCGAGCCGATCCCGACGACGCGGTAGTCGCCGGCGGCGGGAATCTCCTCTTCTCGCGCAACGGCGATCCAGCCTGCGTACCAGAACCGCTCGAGCTCGCGCTCGTAGTGTTCAGGGTCGTAGAACCAGGCCGCCGGGAGCCCCGCTTCGAGCCGCTTAAGCGGCTCCCGGGCCGGGGCAAGCTCGCGACGACGGGCGCGCTTCATCGGATCGAGTGTAGCCGATCACGACGCGCCGACATCCTCCTTGGCGCGATCCTTCGGCCGTGGGTCGGCCGGCGGCTCGGCGTGGTCGACCGTCCCGGGCGTGAGCTCGATACGGTCGCGAACGAAGATCGGGATCTCGTGCACGCCGACCAGCCTGCCGGTCTGGTCGGCCGACGAGGCCAGCGGCGGAAGCGCCGCGGCCGCGAGAAGCAAGGCGATGCGAACCAGGCGATGTCTCATGTCGTTCACCGCCGGAGTGTGCTGTCGGTGCGGTGTCCGCACCGACAGCATGAACTGCGGCTTACGGGTTGAATGGCGCGAACTCGTCCCGCTCGGTCAGGCGAACCTGCCCGGCCGCCTGCGTGTCGGCCTGGTAGGAAGTCGTCTCGGGGATGCTGATCATGGCGCGGTCTTTCGAGTCCAGCTCGAGCGTGGGCTCCGCGACGGCGGCAGTGGCGACGAGGCTGAGGGCGGCAATGGCGGCGGCAATCACGTTGCGTTTCATCGGTCGGTCCTTTCGATTAGATGAGTGGGTCGGTTTCCTGCAAGTGCGGCGCCAGTATCGCCACTCCCGCGCGGGTGCGGAATCGGGTCGTCTGCCTAGTTCGCCCGGGTGAGCATCCCCTGCGGGTGGAGGTATTTCGCTATGGCACGCAGGCTGCTGCACCGCTTCGCCCCACGGCAGGGAACTAGACCATGGGGCCGGCCCCGATTGGTGCCGATCGAGTGACGCCAACTCGTACCGAAAGCGTCGAGTCGCCGTCGCGCGGCTTGCCGTGCGCGCGCGCTGGCCAGGGCGGGTGTCAGCGCAACAGGCCGCGAATCAACGGGTTGTCAGCCGGTGCGGCAGGTTCCTCGTTATCGAGGTGATGGGCTTCGCAGGGTCGGCGGGCCTTCGGTATCGTTCTTGCTAGGTTTCGGGCGTCCGCGGTCGGGGCGGGGAGCGGTCACCGTGAAGTTTCCGGTGCGACCTCGCCTCCCGCGCGACACCTCTGAATGCTTCACGCGTACCGCGCGCGGCACGCAAGAGCGGAACGAATTCTCGAACATGGGCGCTGCATCCGTGGTCTCGTCGCTGGGGTTCCGCCGCGCGAAGCTCGTTCCGAACGCGGACGGCGGCGCGATGACGGACGACGACTACATCTCCTGGGGCAAGACGTCGAACAGCGGCGAGCTATCCGGGGGCGAGACGAACCCGCTCTTCCACCTCATCGAGGAGGAAGACGGCCTCGACTCGCTGATCGACGTGCCGTTCGGCCTGAAGCACCTGAAGGACCTGCACGTGGTGATGCGGCACTCGGTCGCGGTCGCCGGCGACCGGCGCGAGGACCTGACCCGCCACCCGCTCTTCCACCCGGCATTTGCCGCATTCGCGCTCGGCTTCGCGATCGGGCTCGCGCAGACCCACCGCCTGAAGCAGATGGGCTTCCGCGCGAGCACGGGCCGGCTCTCGAAGAGCCAGCTCGAGCTCTGCGACCAGTGGGGCGCGGAGATCACGACCTACTTCCTCGCGGTCGTCGACGCGGAAGGGATCTTCGGCAAGGACTCGGATGCCGACCTCTACGGCATCTCGGACCGATGGCGGCTGCTCTCGGACGAGCGCCGGCTCGATGCATTCGAGGGGCTCACGGAATGTCTGGAGTCGGGCAAGCGCGCTGCGCACCGCTGGTTCGAGGACGACACCTGCGACGTGCCGCCGTACTTCCTCGACGCACTCGCCAACTTCGTCGACGCGTACCCCAACCGCGCGTTCGAGTGAACGCCCGCGCGTCAGGACAGTCCGTACCCGCGCTCGTAGAGCACCCAGCGCCCGTCGCCGCTGCGGCGATAGTGGCGCTCCTCGCGCAGCGCGACGAGGTGGATGCGCCAGTCGCGCCCGGGCTCGCGCGCGGCGAGACGCTCCGCGTCGCGCACGGTCCACACGTCTTCCAGCGCGAAGCATTCGGCCTCGTACACCGGAACGCCATCGCGCGTGAGTGCGGCGTAGCCCGCGCCCACCGCGAGCTGCGCATCGGGCGGTAGCAACTCGTCGGAGCGCTGGCCGAGGAGGAGGGTGCCGGCGGTGGCGCGCAGAGTGTCGTGGAGGCGTGACATCGATCTCCCTCGCGGCTGGAGATTACCCATGCGCCATGACAGGCGCGTGAACCTCGCCGGCGCGGCGCGTTTGCGATAGAGTCGCCCGGCCCGAGATGAGCTCCCGACTGCTTCTCGATCGCGACGCCGGCGTTCTTCGCCACGCCAGCCTCGGCCGTTTCGAGCCCGAGGCGCGCGTGTGGCGCCCGGAGGCCCCGCATGGCGCGCCGGTCCCGCTGCGCGACGCCGTGCGCTGGCTGCAACGCGAGAGCGGGCGTCCGTGCCGTCCGCCGATCGGAGTGATCGGCGCGCGCGACGCCACCGAATCGCAGCTCGCCGACGCGGAGGCGCTCGGGGGCGGGCTCGGCGGAATGGGTCTCGTGGTGCTCTGCGGCGGGCTCGTCGGGGTCATGTCGGCGGTATCGAAGGGCGCGACCGCGGCCGGTGGCACAGTCGTCGGCGTGCTGCCCGAAGGGGACTGGCGCACCGCCAACCCCTGGGTGACGATCCCCATCGCCACCGGTATCGGCGTGGCGCGGAACGCATTGATCGCCCGCGCGGCCCTCGCGCTCGTCGCCGTCGGCGGCGGTTACGGCACGGTCTCGGAGATGGCCTTCGGGCTACAGTTCGGCAAGCCGGTGTTCGCGCTGCGCGCGTCGCCCGCGGCGCTCGTCGGCGTCGAGGTGATGTCGGGGGTCGACGAAGCGCTCGATCGCATCGCGCGCATCGTGCTCGAGCTGCCGGCGAAGGAATAGCTCGCGTGCCGCCGCCAGCGCGAGCTCACGCAGGCGCTCGCGGTCGCCTGCCGGGGATTGCTGCCGTTGTGCGCCGCGGACCGCCGGTGCGGCTGGGTGCGGCACGAGCTCGCCACGGCGCTCGAGCGCGGGGCGGCAGCGCGCGGCGACGATGGTTTCATCACCGGCTAGCGCGACGAATTGCACGAGGTCTACGCCGAGGCGAGCGTCGAGCCGCTCGCGCGGATCGAGCGCGCCGCGGTGAACTGCCTCGGCATCCGGGGGCGCGCCGCGGACTTCAACGGCATCGTCGAGATCCATCGCGGGCTCGCGATGTGGTTCGCACGCCGCAGTTCGGCGCAGGTGACCGATCCCGACACGGTCGACAGGGGCGTCGGGGTAGGCGCATATGCTTGTCAAACATTGTCAACTCGCACGAATGGCCGGGACCGGCCGCGGCCCGGTACCAAGTTGTACCGCGCGGCCCACTTGCCGTTGGCATATACTTTGCGGCACCAGGGACCCCGGATTCACGTGCCGATTCTGAAACTTAGCTTCCACCTCCCCGCCTCCCCCCGGCGCCTGCCCCATCACCCCGAGCCGGGGCGTTGCGGATGAGCGTCCAGGTCGGGACCTGGACCGCGGTCGCAAGGCCGCTCCGCTACGCGGCGATCGCCACCCTGGCGATCATGCTCTTCGGCGGCTGGGGCTATCTCTACGTCAAGGCGCGCGCGGTCGATCTGACCGCCGCCACCGACGTGCTCGCGTCCCTCCGTGAGCTGAAGGAGATCGACGGCCGCTGGAATGATTGGCTGATCGGGACCCGGCTCGACGCTGGTGGCGCCGGAACGTCCCAGCGCTCGTCGGTCGATCCGACTCGACTCGCCCGTATCCACGCCTTCCTGGGGCTGAAGGTCTATGCCCTGGACAACCCCCTGCCGCCCGCGACGCTGATCGGGCTGAAGGAGGCCTTCGACGAGAAGACGAAGGCGGTCGAGGCATTCGCCGCGGCGAGCGCGGGCTCTGCCCGGGCGCTCGGCGAGCTGAAGCGCACGCTTGCGGCGTTTGCCGCGACGGCGCGCGAGCGCGCATCGGGAATCCCGCCGGGTGCCGCCCGCGACGCCGAGCGCTTATACGCGGCGCTGCTCGGCTACGTCGCGCAGCCCTCCGCGGCGGCGGCGAAGAGCGCCGAAAGCGCGGTCGCCGAGCTTGCGGCGGCCGATGTCTCCGAGCTCGCCCGCCCCGACCTGGAGCGGGTCGCCGCCGCCGCCCGCAAGGCGCTCGCGGACAAGGCTGCCGAGGATGCGCGCTTTCGCGACGCCTACTTCGCTTCGACCGGCCCGCGGCTCGACACGGCGCTGCGCGCCTTCGAAAGCGGCTTCGGCGACTCGCTCGCCGACGCCGAGCGCTACCGCATGTACCTCCTCGTGTACTCCGGTTTCCTGCTGCTGCTGGCGGCGTGGCTGGCCGTGCGTCTCACCGCGAACTACCGCGTGATCAGCGGTCTGAATCGCAAGCTGCGCGAGGCGAACGAGTTCCTCGAGCACCGGGTCGAGGAGCGTACCCGGGATCTCAAGGCGGCGATGGCGCAGCTGAAGGAGCAGGAGGCGCTCCTGATCCAGAACGAGAAGATGTCCTCGCTCGGACAGATGGTCGCCGGCGTCGCGCACGAGGTGAATACGCCGCTCGCCTACGTGAAGGCGAGTCTCGAGACGGTGAACGGGCGCATGCCGAAAGTGGCGAAGGCGCTCGCGGCGTCCGAGAAGCTGATCGGGATGCTGCACTCGGACAACGTAGGCGAGACGGAGCTCACGGCGCAGTTCGCCGCGGCGTCGCAGGCGCTCGGCGAGGCGCACTCGGGGGGCGCCTTCCCCGACGTCGACGCGCTGGTGAAGGACGGGCTCCACGGCATCGGGCAGATCGCGGAGCTCGTTACGAACCTCAAGAACTTCGCCCGCCTCGATCGCAGCAAGGTCGCCCAGTTCGACCTGAACGAGGGCATAGGCTCGTCGCTCACCATCGCGAAGAATCAGCTGAAGAAGCGCACCGTGCGGCAAGTGCTCGGTCAGATCCCGAAGGTGCCGTGCGCGCCCTCGCAGATCAACCAGGTCCTCCTGAACCTCCTCACCAACGCCGCGCAGGCGACGGCCGAGGAGGGCGGCGTGATCAGCATCCGCACCTTCCAGCCCGACTCGGGCCGGGTCGCGATCGAGATCACCGACAACGGCCACGGCATCCCCGAGGACGTGCTGCCGAAGATCTTCGATCCGTTCTTCACCACCAAGGAGGTCGGCAAGGGCACCGGGCTCGGCCTCTCGATCACCTACAAGATCGTGGAGAGCCACGGCGGCCGGATCGACGTGCAGTCGAAGGTCGGCGTCGGCACGAAGTTCACCGTCACGCTGCCGGTGAACCCGGTGGCGGTCGCTGAAGCGGCATAGATGACCGACGACCGCCCGCAGAAGATCGGCAAGTACGAGCTCGTCGGCGAGCTGGGCCGCGGCGGCATGGGCGTCGTCTACCGTTGCCACGACCCGGTCATCAAGCGCGAGGTCGCGCTGAAGGTCGTCCGCCGGCGCGACCTCGACCCGAACGAGGCCGAGAGCGTCCTCGAGCGCTTCAAGCGCGAAGCGCAGGCCGCCGGCAAGCTCCATCACCCGAACATCGTCGCGATCTACGAGTACGGCGAGGACGCGGACTCCGCGTTCATCGCGATGGAGTGCGTTGCGGGCCGCTCGCTCCGCGACCATCTCGTCGCAGGCTACCGCCCGGAGCTCAAGGCCTTCCCGGAGATCCTCGACCAGCTGCTGGAGGCCCTCGAGTACTCGCATTCGCGCGGCGTCATCCACCGCGACATCAAGCCCGGCAACCTGCTCGTGAGCGAGATGGGGATCGCGAAGATCAGCGACTTCGGCATCGCGCGCCTCGAGCAGTCGCATCTCACCTTGATGGGCGAGGTGCTCGGCACGCCTTACTACATGGCGCCCGAGCAGTTCGACGGCCATACCGCCGACGAGCGGAGCGACGTCTACTCCGCGGCGGTGATCGTGTACGAGGTGCTCACCGGCCGGCGGCCGTTCGAGGGACAGGGTGCCAACCTGATGCGCCAGATCCTGGAGAACCCCGCCCCGCTGCCCTCGACGCTCGAGCCGCGGCTCCCGAGGGAGATGGACCGGGTGCTGGTGAAGGCGCTCGCGAAGCGGCCCGAGGAGCGCTTCCGCAGCGCGCGGCTGCTCCTGGAGGCGTTGCATCTCGCGTTCGACGACCAGCCGTTCGCCTCCCGGCTCTCCGACAGCGGCGGGCACGAGATCACCTCGCCCCATCTCGCCGGGGAGGACATCTCCTCGGGTACGCATCGGCTGCGCGCCCACAAGGTCACCGCGCTCCGGCGCGCGATTGCCGCCGGTGCGGGAGAGGCGAAGGCGGAGTCGCGGGCGCAGCAGGCGAAGGCCGCGCCGGGGAGGAAGCGGCCGGCGATCCTCTTCGTGGACGACGAGGAGCGGGTGCTGAACGCGCTGCGGGCGCTGTTCCGCGACACCTACGACGTCACGGTGGCGAGCGGCGGCGAGCAGGCGCTCGAGCTCGCGAAGAGCGGACATTTCCACGTGATCGTGAGCGACCAGCGGATGCCGGGGATGCTCGGGGTGGAACTGCTCCGCGAGCTGAAGCTCGTGGCGCCGAACTCGGTGCGGATGCTGCTGACCGGCTACTCGGATCTCGCTGCGATCGTCGGCTCGGTCAACGACGGCGAGGTGTTCCGCTTCGTCTCCAAGCCGTGGAACCAGGACGACCTGCGGGTGACGGTGGGCGAGGCGGTGACGATCGCGATCGCGCTCGAGGCGAGCCCGCCGCCGCGCGCGGCGTCGCGCTCGACCGCCGACCTTGCCGCGCTGGTCCTCGACGATGCGCCGCTCGCGCGCGCCGCGCGCGAGATGTCGGGCGACCTCTGCCGCGTCGTCCACGCCAACAACCTCGACGACGCGCTGCACGCGCTGGCGGTGAACGAGATCGCGGTGCTGATCGCCGATCTCGAGTCGCAGCGGGTCGACAACACCGTGCTCTTCAAGCTGCTCAAGCAGGAGCACCCGCAGACGCTCGTGATCGTCACCACCGGGGCTTCCGACTCGGAGCTGATCATCAGCCTCATCAACGAGGCGCGCATCTTCCGTTTCGTGAACAAGCCGGTTAATCTCACGCTGCTCCAGAGCCACATCGTCGCCGCGCTGGAGCGCTACTATGCCTTCAAGCAGTCGCCGGAGATGGTCAAGACGCAGCGGGTGCGCGCGTCGGCGATCGCCCGCGAGTCGAAGCTCGGCCAGTCGATCCTCGACAAGCTGAAGTCGATCACGACACGGCTGACCACGTCGTTCCGCGGCTAGCCTGCTCCCTTGACGAGAATGCGGAGTGAGGGCAAGTTCCTCAGCACTCTCTTGACTGGCATGCCCTCGCGGAACTGCCGGGTCACGTCCGTGAAGCGCGCTTCGGGCAGGCCGTCGACCGCGACCGCCGGATCACTGCGAAGCGCGCCAGTCTTGCGGGTCAGGTCAGGCGGGCTTCGACCGCCGCCAGGCGCGCCTCGAGCTGGTCCAGCCGCTCGTTCACGACAGGCATCGTCGAAAGGAGCGTAGCCATGTCGGCCTTGAGCGAAGCCATCGTGGCTTCCAGGACGGACAGGCGATGGAACGCGATGCCGAAGTTCTTGCGAGTTTCCTCGCGAAAGTCCTTCGCATCCGCCCGGATCTCCTTGAGCAACGTCAGCACGATGTCCTCGGGCATTGCCTGGCTCCTCGATGGCGCAATTGTAGACTCGTTAGTTAACCTCCGGTCGGCCCTGGCGCAGGCGATCCCATCCTCGCGGTCGCGGGTCGGGGACATCGAGCGGCTATGGGGGACACTCCGCCGGCGATCCTTTCGAAGGTTCACGCCGATCTTCGCCACGTGATGGCGCAGCCGGACGTCGTTGCCAGGTTCCAGGCATTGACTCTGTACCCGCGGTACATTCAATCTCGCCTACTTGACGCTCGATCTCGAGACCGAGTCGTTGCGGGTGAACCTGCGCGTGGCGGGTTTCGATCCCGCACGGCCGGGCTTCTTCTCCTGGCTCGGGGTCACGCAGTACCTGACCGCTGCAGCGATCGAGGCGACGCTCCACTTCATTGCACGACTGCCGCGCGCGAGCGGGGTCGCTCTGTCTTTCGTTCCGCCGGACGACGAGCTCGCCGGCGCTGATCTCGCCGAGGTGCGCGCCTCTACGCGCCGGGCCGCAAGTCTCGGAGAGCCGTGGCTGACGCGCTATCGGGCCGGCGAGCTGATGCAAAGCCTGCGCGCGCTGGGATTTCGCAGCGTCCTTCATCTGACGCCGGAGACGGCGTCGCAGCGCTATTTCGCGGGCCGCACCGATGGGCTGCGCGCGCCGCGGTTCGAGCAGCTCCTGTTCGCTGTCGTGTAACAGACCTCGTCAGGTCGGTGCGGCGGGAAACGCCGGAAACCGAACGCCCTCGCGCGCGAGCTGATCGACGAGCGCGACCTCCCACGTGAGGTAGTCGCGCATCGCCTGCTCGGCGCGGTCGGCGTGGTCGTAGGGCAGATAGTAGACGTCGTCGGTGTCGTCGAGCAACCGCGTGGCGCCGGATTCGAGCGCGAAGCCCGCGGCCGACCATGCCGCGGTGCCGCCGTCGAGGACCGACACCGGACCAGCCCATGACACCGCCGCTTCCGTGGCCGCGAGCCGCGCGAGCACGCCGTCGGGCGAGGTGAGCACGAGCGCGCGGCCGGGTTCGAGCTTCGGCAACGACTGCGCGAGCCGCGAGCGGACCGCATACGCTGCGCGAGGGATGTGGCCGCGCGGGTACTCGAGACTGGTGGCGAGATCGACGAGATTGGCGTCCCCACGGTCGAGCAACGCTTTCAGCTCGGACGGCGAGATCGTCTGCGCTTCGCCGAGCCCGAGAACCCGTTGCGGTGCAGGGCCCTCGACCAGCTCTGCGCCCGCCATCGCGTCGCGCCAGACGAACACATCCCGCCAGCCCATCTGCGCGAGCCACGAAGCGGTCATCGGGGCGCGCACGCCGTCGGAATCGACGAGCACGATGCGCGCGTTGCGGGTGCCGACGTAAGCGTCGGTCGCCTGCACGAGCTGGCCGCCGGGCGCGCTCGCCGCCTCGGGCAGATGGCCGGCGAGATACTCCTCAGGCGTGCGGACGTCGAGCAGGTAAAGCGTCCGATCGCCGTCGCGCTGCCAGCCGCGCACCTCGCGCGTCGTAGTTTCGCGGATATCGAACCGCGCCGCGACCGCTCGCGCCGCGGCGCGCGCCTTCTCGAGCGCGGCTGCACCGGGGGGCGGTGCCATCTCGCGCTTCCCGTGCTCGAGCTCGAGTCCGGCGAGCGTCCAGCCCATCGTCCCATTGCGAAGCGCGACCACCCGATGCGGCACACCGGCGTTGCGCAGCGACTGCGCGCCGATGATCGAGCGCGTGCGGCCGGCGCAGTTCACGACGACGAGCGTGTCGGGATCGGGGGCGATCTCGAAGATCCGATGGACGAGCTCCACGCCGGGGCAGTCCAGCGCGCCGGGCAGGCTCATGCGCTGGAACTCGGTGAGCGGCCGGCTGTCGAGCACGACCATCTTCTCGCCCGCACGCCGTTTCGCCGCGAGCTCCTCGGCGGAGATCGACGGCGTGCCGTCGCGATGCTCGACGTGCTCGCCGAACGCCTTGCTCGGCACGTGCACGCCGGCGAAGAGCTCCCGTCCGATGGCGCGCCACGCGCCGACGCCGCCGGCGAAGATCGCGACGTTCGTGTAGCCGAACTGCCCGAGCTTCGCCGCGGCGCGCTGCGCGAGGCCGTCGTCCGCGTCGCAGAGGACGATTCGCGTCGCAGGACGCGGCACCAGGCGCGCGAGCTTCAGCTCCAGCCGCGAGAGCGGCAGCGATACCGCGTGAAACAGGTGGCCCTTCGCGAACACGCCCTCTTCGCGGACGTCGAGGAGCGCGAGCTCCCCGCCGTCCTCGAGCATCGCAGCGAGGTCGGCCGCACCGATGCGGCCGGTCATTTAAGGTGCTTGGCGAAGAACTCCATCGTCCGCTTCCAGGCGAGCTCCGCCGCCGCGGCGTTGTACTCGGTGATCGGCAGCTTGTTGGCGCCGACCGCGGTCTCGTTGGCGAACGCGTGCTGCGCCTGGTAGCGGTGGAACTCGAACTTGACGCCGGCTGCGCGCAGTTTTTCCTCGAGCTTGTCGACGGTCGCGATCGGGAACGGGACGTCGCCGATCGCGAAGTGTCCGAGCAGCGGCGCCTTGATTTTCGTCGCGTCGATGTACTCGAGCGGCGGGAAGCCGTACCAGCACACGGCGGCGTCCACCTCCGGCACGTTCGCCGCCGCGAGGAGCGTCAGCGCCCCGCCCATGCAGAACCCGGTGACGCCGACCTTGTCGGCGCCGGTGCTCTTGAGGTACTGGACGGCGCCGCGCACGTCCTGGCCGGCGGCGTCGCCGAAGTTGAGATTGGTCATCAGGTGCTCGGCTTCCTTCGCCTCGACCGCGACCTTGCCACGGTAGAGGTCGGGGACGAGCGCCCGGTATCCGGCCGCCGCCAGGCGGTCGGCGACGCCCTTGATCTGGTCGTTCAGCCCCCACCATTCCTGGATGACCACCAGGCCGGGCGCCCGCCCGCCCGCCGCGGGCTCGGCAAGGTAGCCCTGCACGCTCTGTCCGTCCGGTCGCTTGAAGCTGATCATCTCGGCCATTGTTCGTCCTCCTTGGGAAGCGTACCCGTATCGTACGACGCATCGAACGCCGCGGCTAAACGCCCCGGCCTTCAGCCGAGGAGGTGCCGCGCGATGATCATCCGCTGGATCTGGTTCGTCCCTTCGTAGATCTGGGTGATCTTGGCGTCGCGGTAGAGGCGCTCGACTTCGAAGCCGCGGATGTAGCCGCAGCCGCCGTGGATCTGCACCGCGTTCGCGGTGTGGGCGACGGCGGCGTCGGCGGCGAAGCATTTCGCCATCGACGCTTCTGCGGTCGCGCGCTCGCCGGCGTCGAGCTTCGCGGCAGCGGCGTGCACCATCAGGCGTGCGGCATGCGCGTCCTTCGCCATGTCCGCGATCATCCACTGCACCGCCTGGAACTCGGCGATCGGCCTGTCGAACTGGCGCCGTACCCTGGCATAGTCGATCGACGCTTCGAGCGCGGCCTGCACGATGCCCACCGCGAGCGCGCCGATGCCGACGCGACCCTTGTCGAGCACGCTCATCATCAGGTGGAAACCGCGGCCCTCCGGCCCCAGGAGCGCGCCGGCCGGGAGCTTCACGTCGTGGAAGTCGAGCGCGCCGACCTGCGAGGCGCGCTGGCCCATCTTGTGCTCTTTCCGGCCGACGGCGAAGCCGGGCGCATCGCGGTCGACCAGGAAGATGCTCATGCCGCGATGAGCGGCCGCCGGGTCGGTGCGCGCGAGCACGCAGGCGAAGTCGCAGACCGGCGCGTTGTGGATCCAGAGCTTGGCTCCGGAGAGCGTCCAGCCGTCCGCGGTGCGTATCGCCGTGGTGCGGAGACTGGAGAGATCCGAGCCCGCCTCCGCCTCGGTCAGCGCGTACGCGCAGCGATGCTCGGCCTTCAGGAGCGGCCGCAGGTAGCGTGCCTGCTGTTCGGGGGTGCCGTGCGCAGCCAGGAGCGTCGCGACCAGCTCGACGAGCCCGCATTGGTCGGCGACCGAGGCGTAGCCCCGCGCGAGCTCCTCCATCACGACGGCATAGGCGAGCGCGTCCCCGGATGCGCCGCCGAGCGCCTCGGGAATCGCGATCCCGAACAGGCCGAGGCCCGCCATCTCCGAATACAGCTCGGCGGGGAAGCGCTCGGATTCGTCCAGCTGGTTCGCGAGCGGGCGGATGCGCTCGTCGGCGAAGCGGCGGACCGCATCGCGGATCTGCAGGTGGCGCTCGGCGAGGAGCGGCGTCACGGTTCCGGAGGCAGCCACTTCATGATGTGCTCCCCGACCACCGCGAGCTCGCCGCCGTCCTTGAACACTTCGACCTTCGAGCGGCTCCGTCGGCTCGCGGAGTCGAGCTCGAGGATCGTGTAGCGCGCCGTCAGGGTGTCGCCGACGAACACCGGTTTCACGAAGCGGATCCGGTCGTAGCCGAGCGAGACCGACGCGCTCCGGCTCCCGCGCTCGCGCGCCTGGCGACTGATCATTGCCGACACGGTGGAGAGGAGCGCCATCGAGAGAATCCCGTGCGCGATCCTGCGGCCAAAGGGCGTCGAGCGGGCGTAGGCCTCGTCGACGTGGATCGGGTCGAAGTCGCCAGAAATCGCGCTGAAGAGCGCGACGTCGGTCTCGGTCAGCGTCTTGGAGAATTCGGCGGTCTCGCCGACCTCGACGTGGAAGCCGGCGGCACTACGCACCGAACCCATAGAACGCAGCCGGGTTGTCGACCAGGATCCGGCGGCGGGTGGCGTCGTCCGGGGCCCATTCGAGGAGCAGGTCGACGAGATCCGCGTCGTCTGGGATCGCGTCCTTCGGCACCGACGGATGCGGCCAGTTGCTGGCCCACATCATCCGTTCCGGCGCGTGCTTCACCAGCGCTTTCGCCAGGCGCCCCACGTCCTCGTATTTCGGCGCGCCGGTCTTCGACGTTTCATAGGGCGCCGAGAGCTTCACCCAGCAGCGGCCGGTGTCGAGCAGCCGCAGCAGCGCCTTGAACGATTCGTGATCCGGCGCGACCGGCTCGAGATACTTGCCGACGTGGTCGATCACGAAGTCCCCCTCGAGCCGCTTGATCTGCGCTTCGTACTTCGGCAGCTCGCGACCGTCGAGCTGGATGTTGGCGTGCCAGCCGAACGGGCGCACGCGCGCCATCACTTCGTCCATCTGGGCGAAGCCGACCGCGCCGTAGGGCAGCTGGAAGATGCGCTGCGCGACGATGCCGCCCTTGGTCAGCCGGTCGAGCTCTGCGTCGGACACCCCGGGCTTGACCACGCCGACGCCTTTCGCACCCGGGCCGAGGGCCGCGATCGCCGCGAGCGTAACGCGGTTGTCGTCCTGGTAGGCGTTCGGCTGGATGACGATGACGCGCTCGAGGCCGAGCCGGCGCTGGAGCGCGCGATAGGCCTCCACCGGGAAGTGCCCGGGAAGCGGGGGACCGTCCGGGCCGCTCGGCACAGACGTGTCGTAGATGTGCATGTGCGTGTCGCACGTGCTGCGCGGCACCGGGAGCCGGGGAGGCCGGTCGCTCATCTCTTCCGCCGTTTTGCGGCCTTCTTCGCCGCGCGCTTCGCGCGGCGGGGAAGCGGGACCGCCCGGCTCGGGTCGCCGCCCAGTTCCGCCGCGACAAACGTGCCGCCCTGGTACAGCTCCACGAGCGGATCGGGGTGATCCCGGTGCTTCGCCAGGACCTCCGCCGCGTACGCCTCGCTCTTGTCGGCTGGCCGGTAGCCGAGGCGGTACGCGTTCGAGTTGTCGAACCAGCCGCGCTGGTTGTCCGAAATGCCATACACGATCTCGAACTTGATCCCCGGGTGCTCGATGCCGATCGAGACGAGCTGCGCGATGTCGCGCGGGCTGATCCAGATCGCCAGGCGGCGCTTGTCGGCCGGTGCCGGATTCACGTTGCCGATCCGGATCGCGAGGACCTCGAGCCCGTACTTGTGGGCGTAGAGCGCGCCGAGCGCCTCGCCGAACGCCTTGGAGGCGCCGTAGCGGCTGTCGGGCCGCGGCTGCGCGAGATGGTCGATCGTCTCGTCGCGGCGGTAGAACCCCACCGCATGGTTCGACGAAGCGAAGACGACGCGCCTGACGCCGTTGCGGCGCGCCGCTTCGAACGCGTTGTATGCGCCGACGAGGTTGGTCGAGAGAATGCGCGGCCAGTCGCCCTCGACCGGCCACGCGCCGAGGTGAACGATCGCGTCGACGCCCTTGGTCGCGCGCAGCATGTCGGGCATTTTCGAGACGTCGGCGCGGACGAACCGCTCACCCTTCGCAAGATCCTTGATCGGCTTGATGTCCGAGACGCGTAGCTCGTAGCGTCCGGCGAGCTCGCGGCGCAGATGCCTGCCGACGTCGCCGGCGGCGCCGGTGATGAGGACGGTTTTCATCGGTGGAACGGGCTCCCTTTTCGCGGTCCAACGCTGAGTCTGGCTCGATCTGGTCGTCTGTCGTCGTACGACCGAGTTACCCGCCTGCCGGCCGCGGTCAACCGAGCGGTGAGCCGGCCCGCTCGTGGGCGCGGCGCAGCCGCTCGCGGCTGTTGGCGAGATGCGTTCGCATCGCCGATCGCGCGGCGTCAGCGTCGCGCCGCGCGATCGCGTCGTAGATGTCCTCGTGCTCGCGGCCGACCCGGCGCAGATACTCCGAGCGCGCCTCCTGCGCGAACTGCGCGGTGTTCACCCGCGCGCGCGGGATGATCACCATGCCGAGATGCGTCATCAGGTCGGCGAAGTGACGGTTGCCGGCAGCGAGCGCGATCTGGAGGTGAAACTGGAAGTCCGGGTTTACCGCCTCGCCGGCGTCCTCGACGCTGCGCGCGAACGCGTCCAGGGCGCGACGCATCTCGAGGAGATGGGTCTCGCCGCGGCGCTGGGCGGCGAGCGCCGCGGCCTCGGCCTCGATCGCCATCCGCAGCTCCAGCACCGCGATCACTTCCTCGATCGTCGCGAGCTCGGCGGGGTCCACGCGGAAGGGCCCGTGCGCGGCGCGCTCGAGCACGAACGTGCCGACACCTTGGCGGGTGTCGACGAGCCCCCCCGCCTGGAGCCGCGAGATCGCCTCTCGCACCACGGTGCGGCTCACGCCGTAGGCGGTCATGAGATCGGACTCGGTCGGCAGCTTGTCGCCCGGACGCAGCTCGCGCTTCGCGATGCGCGAGGTCATGCTGTCGACCAGCATGCCGGTGAGGCTGCGGCCGCGACGGGGCCCGGGCGGTCGCGGGGTCAGAGCGCGCTGCGCTCTGGCGCGGGGAGAAACAGCGCTTGACACTGCCGGGAACCGTCCTCTTATAATGGTTGTACGATGTACGATAACACGCGGCTGACGGCAGAAGCAAATGCGGCAGCGGCGTATCGTTAGGACCCTGTGCGGTGGCTAAAGCCCGCCGCCACATCAACGGAGGAGAGGCATACCCATGAAGAGTCGTTACTTGCTCTGCGTCGCCGCGCTCGCGGCGATTGCGCTGCCGCCGCTCGCCACGGCCCAGCAGAAGATGGTGCTCAAGGCGACCGACGTCCACGCGCTCGGCTATCCCACCGTCGAGGCGGTCGTGCGGATGGGCAAGACGCTCGAGGCGCAGACGAATGGCCGGCTCTCGATCCAGATGTTCCCCGCCATGCAGCTCGGCGGCGAGAAGGAGATGATCGAGCAGGCGCAGGTCGGCGCGCTGCAGATCGCGCGCATCTCGGTCGGCCCGATGGGCCCGATCGTGGACGAGCTGAACGTCTTCAACCTGCCGTTCATGTTCCGCGACGAAGCGCACATGCGGGCGGTGATCGATGGCCCGATCGGGAAGGAGCTGCTCGACAAGCTCACCGCCAACCCGAACGCGAAGCTCGTGGGGCTCTGCTGGATGGACGCCGGCACGCGCAGCGTCTACGCGAAGAAGCCGATCAAGGGGCCCGCCGACCTCAAGGGCCAGAAGATCCGGATGATGGGCAACCCGATCTTCGTCGAGACGATGAACGCGATGGGCGGGAACGGCGTCGCGATGGGCTTCCAGGAACTGTACAACGCCCTGCAGACCGGCGTCGTGGACGGCGCGGAGAACAACCCGCCGTCGCTGCTGACGCAGAACCACTATCAGGTCACCAAGTTCTACAGCCTGACCGGCCACCTGATCATTCCCGAGATCCTGGTGTTCTCGAAGGCGAGCTGGGACAAGCTGTCGAAGGCCGACCAGGACCTGATCGCCAAGCTCTCGCGCGACGCGCAGATCGAGCAGCGCGGGCTGTGGGATGCGATGGTCGCCGACTCGGTGGCCAAGCTCAAAGCGGGCGGCGTGCAGTTCGTCGAGGTGGACAAGAAGGTGTTCTACGACGCCACCAAGCCGATCCGCGAGAAGTACGGCTCGAAGCACGCCGCGCTGATCAAGCGCATCGAAGACACCAAGTAGCCAAGAACCGCTGGCAACAAGCAGGCCGCCGCTGGCGGCCTGTTTTTTGGGAGATGCTCCCGATGGATCTCAAGGCCCGCTACAGGCAGGCGATGGAAGGGCTGTACCTGGCCTGCATCGTCATCTCCGGCGCTGCGCTCGTCGTCATCACGCTGATCATCCCGCTCGGGGTGTTCATGCGCTACGTCGTGAACAGCCCGCTGTCGTGGCCCGAACCGGCGTCGGTCCTGATGATGGTGATGTTCTCGTTCCTCGGCGGCGCGGCGGTCTACCGGGCGAACGTGCATATCGCGGTGGAGGCGCTCGTGAAGGTGGTCGGCCCGAAAGCGCGCCGGATTCTCCTCGGCACGGCCGACGGGTGCATGGTCGCGATCTGCCTGTTCATGGTGGGCTACGGTGCGCACCTCTGCCAGGCCCTGTGGCACCAGTCGATCGCCGAGTTCCCCGGATTGTCCGTGGGGCTCACCTACACGCCGATTCCGATCGGCGGCGCGATCACGCTCCTCTTCATCCTGGAGCGGCTCTGGGTGGGCCCGCTGCCGGAGACGTCGATCGTCTTCCGCGACCAGCCGTCGGCGGTCGAATAGGCCATGGAGATCCTCGTCCTGCTCGGCTCGTTCGCGGTCCTCTGCGCGATCGGGATGCCGGTCGCCTATGCGCTCGGGTTCGCCGCGATCCTCGCCGCGCTCTGGGTGGACATCCCGCTCGAGGCGGTGATGCTCAAGATCTCCGACGGCACCGACGACTTCGCGCTGCTCGCGATCCCGTTCTTCGTGCTCGCCGGCGCGATCATGGCCGAAGGCGGGATGGCGATGCGCCTGATCAACCTCGCCAAGGTGTTCGTCTCCTTCATCCGCGGCGGGCTCGCGCTCGTCAATATCCTTGCGAGCACGCTTTTCGGCTGCATCTCGGGCTCGTCGGTGGCCGACACCGCCTCGATCGGGTCGGTGATGATCCCGCAGATGGTGAAGCGCGGGTATCCGAAAGTGTTCGCCACCAACGTCACCATCTGCGGCTCGGTCCAGGCGCTGATGATCCCGCCGTCCCACAACGCGGTGATCTACTCGCTCGCCGCGGGCGGCACGATCTCGGTCGCGCACCTCTTTCTCGCCGGCGTGTTCCCCGGCCTGCTCTTCGGCCTGTGCCTGATCGCGCTGGTGCTGTGGACGGCGCACAAGCGCGGCTATCCGAAGGAGGAAGCGGTGCCGCTGCGCGAGGTGCCACGCATCGCGCTCGACGCGTTCTGGGGGCTCATCACGATCGTCATCATCATGGGCGGGATCCTCTCGGGCGTCTTCACCGCCACCGAGTCAGCGGCAGTGGCCTGCGTGTACGCGTTCCTCGTGACGGTGTTCGTCTACCGCGACTACAAGCTGCGCGACCTGCCGAAGCTCGTGCACCGGGTCGTCAAGACGGTCGCGATGGTGATGATGCTGATCGGCTTCTCGGTCGGCTTCGGCTACATGATGGCGATCATGCAGATCCCGGCGAAGGCGACGCAGTTCTTCCTCACGATCACCGAGAACAAGTACGTCCTGCTGTTCCTGATCAACCTGCTGCTGCTGCTGCTCGGCACGTTCATGGACCTCGCGCCCATGCTGCTGATCTGCACGCCGATCCTCCTGCCGGTGATGGTGAAGTTCGGCGTCGACCCGGTGCATTTCGGGATGATCATGATCCTCAACCTAGGTATCGGGCTCATCACGCCGCCGGTCGGGCCGACGCTATTCGTCGGCTGCGCGATAGGAAAGGTGACGATGGAGGACGTGTCGAAGGAGCTGTGGCCGTTCTACGCCGTGATGTGCATCGCGCTGCTGCTCGTCACCTACGTCCCCGCGATCTCGCTCTGGCTGCCGAGTTTTCTCAAGTTCTAGCGCGGTGTTGGAGAAGCGGCCCCGCGCGCCCGTCGCCCCCGCGACTCAGCGGCGGCCGGGGGGCGGGTGTACCGTACCGGCCACGAGGTGAGTTCGATGCCGACAGCGACGCGCAGGATCGGATTGCTCACTAGCGGCGGCGACGCACCGGGCATGAACGCGGCTATCCGGAGCGTCGTGCGCGTGGGCGCCAGCCGCGGCTGGACCGTCCTCGGCTTTCGCCGCGGCTACACCGGCCTCATCAACGGGGACTTCCAGGAGCTGGCGCCCAGGACCGTCGCCAACATCCTCCAGTACGGAGGCACGATCCTGAAGACGGCGCGCTCGGAGGAGTTCCGGATCGAGGCTGGGCGCGAGCGGGCGCGGGATGTCCTCGAAGCGAACGGCGTCTCCGGTCTCATCGCCATCGGCGGCGACGGCACGTTCCGGGGCGCCCATGAGCTCGCGCGAATCTGGCGGGGCACCGTCGTCGGGGTCCCCGGGACGATCGACAACGACGTCGCCGGCACGGACGAGACCATCGGGTTCGACACCGCCCTCAATACCGCGCTGGACGCCATCGACAAGATCCGCGACACGGCGGACTCCCACGAGCGGATCTTCGTCGTCGAGGTGATGGGGCGCCAGTCGGGATTCATCGCCCTCGCGGTGGGCACGGCCGGGGGTGCCGAGGAGATCTTCGTCCCCGAGGTGGCGACGGACCTCGACGAATGCTGCCGGCGCCTGGTCCAGGCGAACCAGCGCGGCAAGGCCATGAGCATCCTCGTCGTCGCCGAAGGCGAGCACGAGGGCGGCGCTTTCGATATCGCCGAGAAGGTCAAAGCCCGGACCGGCTTCGAGGCCCGGGTCACCGTTCTCGGCCACATTCAGCGCGGTGGCCGGCCGACGGCCCGCGACCGCATCCTGGCGACCAAGCTCGGGGCCTACGCTGTCGACGCCGTCGCCGAAGGTAAGACCGATGTCATGGCGGGCGAGGTGCGGGGCGACCTCGTCCTGACCCCGCTCGTGCAGACCTGGACGGTGAACAAGGCGCTCGACGGGTTCCTGCTCAAGCTGATTCCCATCCTCGCCCGCTGAGCACCGGCGGCGTGCCGCGGAGTGAGCAAACGCTCTCTTTTTAAGTGATTGTTTTTAAGTAATATTGAAAACGGCCCCTATTGATTTGCTGCAACGCACAAGTTTTTCTTGACCTGTCGGCCGGCCCGTGTAAAATGCGTTTTGTGCGATGCAACATGACTTCAACGGATTCCAGCTCAACCGAACAAACCCACTTACCAATAGGAGACTCGAAATGTACGTGACCCCCGACCAGATCACCACCTACGGCAAAGCCGGCGTCGAAACCCTCTTCACGCTCGCGCGCTCGAACTTCGCCGCTTACGAGAAGCTCGCGGCGCTGAACTTCAACGCGACCAAGGAAGGGTTCGAAGACGCCCTGAACCATGCCCGCGCGCTGCTGAACGCCCGCGACGTCCAGGCGTACGTGAACCTCAACGTCGCCGCGGCGCAGCCGCGCCTCGAGAAGCTGATCGCCTACTCGCGCAGCGTGTACGAGCTCAGCGCCAGCCACCAGGCCGAGTTCACCCGGCTCGTTGAAGGCCAGGCGGCCGAGATCAACAAGACCTTCGCCGGCCTGCTCGAGAAGATCGGGCGCAACGCCCCGGCAGGCTCCGACGTCGCGATCGCTGCGGTGAAGTCCATGCTCGGCGCCGCGACAAGTGCGTACGACAGCTTCTCGAAAGCCACCAAGCAGGCGACCGAGATCGCCGAGGCGAACATCGCCGCCGCGACGGCTGCGGTGACCACCATCAAGAAAGCCGCCTAAGTTTCGTCGGTCACTCCGAACCCCCCGGCCCCCCCGGGGGGTTTCTTTTTTTGACGCTCCGCAACGAAGACCACAGCCGTTGCGGCGTGATCGGCATCTCGATATCGGTCACCCCCAGGGGGCGCAGTGCGTCGAGCACTGCGTTCACGACTGCCGCGGGTGCGGCGATCGTGCCGGCCTCGCCGCACCCCTTTGCGCCGAGCGGGTTGTGGGTGCAGGGCTGGCTCTCGTCGTTCTCCGACACGAAGTCCGGGAGCCAGTCGGCGCGCGGGAGCGTGTAGTCGAGGAACGACGCCGAAAGGAGCTGCCCCTCCGGGTCGTAGGCGGAGGCCTCGCAGAGCGCCTGCCCGAGCCCCTGCGTCACGGCGCCGTGTAGCTGCCCCGCGACGATCATCGGGTTGATGACGGTGCCGATGTCGTCCACCGCCCAGTAACCGGCGATCTGGACAACGCCCGTCTCGGGGTCGATCTCCACCTCGCACACGTGGGTGCCGTTCGAGAATGCGAAGTTCTTTGGATCGTAGAAGGCGCTCTCCTGCAGCCCCGGCTCCGTCCCCGGGGGCAGGTCGTGCGCGGTGTGCGCGGCGCGGGCGACCTCCTCGAACGCGAGCGTGCGGTCGGTCCCCCTTACTGCAAAGCGCCCCGCCGCGAACTCGACGTCGGCCTCCGCCGCCTCGAGCCGGTGCGCGGCGATCCGCCTGCCCTTGTCGACGATCTTCACGGTCGCCCGGTCCAGCGCCGAGCCGCCGACCGCGATCGACCGCGAGCCGAACGTCCCGGTGCCGTATGGCACGGACGCGGTGTCGCCCTCGACAATGCGGATCCTTGCGAGCGGCACGCCGAGGCGCGAGGCGAGGATCTGCGCGAAGGTGGTCTCATGCCCCTGCCCGTGGTTGTGCGTGCCGAGCGATGCCTGCACGGCGCCGGTCGAATCGACGCGGATCTCCGCCGATTCGAACAGCCCGACGCGCGCACCGAGCGCGCCGGCGAGCTTGGACGGCGCGACCCCGGACGACTCGATGAAACAGGCGATCCCGATGCCGCGCGCAAGGCCGTGCGCGGCCGAACGCCGGCGGCGCGCCTCGAACCCGGCGTAGTCAGCGACCGCGAGCGCGCGCGCGAAGATGCGCGGGAAGTCGCCGCAGTCATACGTCGGCCCGATCGGCGTCTTGTACGGCATCGCCGCGGACGGGATCAGGTTCCGGCGGCGGATCTCGGCTCGGTCGAGCCCGAGCGTCCGCGCCGCCTCGTCGGCGAGCCGCTCCAGGACGAAGCACGCCTCCGGGCGGCCCGCGCCGCGGTACGCGTCCGTCGCGACCGTCGTGGTGAAAACGCCGGTAACCTCGGCGTAGATCGCCGGCGTGGCGTAGAGCCCGGCGAGCAGGGCGGTGTAGATCGCGCTCGGTATCGCGGCACCGACCGAAGAGACGTACGCACCGAGGTTCGCGACCGTGTCGACTCGCAGGGCGAGAAAGCGCCCGCTGGCGTCGAGCGCGAGCGCGCAGCGGGTGACGTGGTCGCGCGCCTGATTGTCCGACACGAAGCTCTCCGTCCGGCCGGCGACCCACTTCACCGGCCGGCGAAGCCGCCGCGCGGCCCACGCCATCACCGTCTCCTCCGGATAGTGCTTGCCCTTGTAGCCGAAGCCGCCGCCAACGTCGGGCGCGATCACGCGGATGGCGAGCTCCGGCAGCCCGAGCTGCTCGGCGACCAGCCGGCGCGTGTAGTGCGGGACCTGGGTCGAGGAGTAAAGCGTCAGGGAGTCACGGTCCGTGCCCGGAACGCCGATCGCCGCGCGCGGCTCGATCGCGCACCCCGCGATGCGCTGGTTGACGAGCTCGATCGCGACCCGGTGCGCAGCGCCGGCGAACGCCCGCGCTACCGCCTGCTCGTCGCCGCGGGACCAGCGGAAGCACACGTTGCCCGGCGCTTCCGCGTGAAGCTGCGGCGCGCCAGCGGCAAGCGCGTCGCGCGATGCGATCACCGCGGGCAGCGGCTCGTAGTCGACGGCGACGAGCTCCGCCGCATCCATCGCGGCGGTTCGCGTTTCGGCGACGGCGATTGCCACCGGCTCCCCGACGTGCCGCACGCGCTCGCGCGCGAGCGCCCAGCGTGGGGGCTCCGCCATGGGCCGGCCGTCCTTGGAGCGAATCGTCCAGATCGAGCGCATCGGGCCGACGCCGTCGGCGATCATGTCCGCGCCGGTGAGCACCGCCACGGCGCCGGTCGCACGCGAAGCGTCTATCCCGCGGATGCGCGCGTGTGCGTGCGGCGACCGCACGAGCACCGCGTGCAGCTCACCGGAAATGACGACGTCGGCGACGAACTCGCCGCGGCCGGTGAGAAAACGGTGATCCTCTTTGCGGAGGACCCTCGCTCCGATGCCTTCGGCCCGCACCGCGGCGTTACTGCGTCTCGACCCGGGCCAGATCGAGCGCCTCGTACACCGAGCGGTCGGTGACGAGGAGGAGATCGGCGTCGCCCGCGCGCGCCGCATGGCTCGCCCACGTCCAGTGCGGCACGGTGAAGACGTCGTGCTGCGACCATTCGAAGGCCATGCCGCCGACCGTCGAACGGCCCTCGCCGGACGCGACGAGCACGACCGTGTTCCAGGTCGTGCGCGTCGGGCGCGTCGTCGCCCCCCTCGCGAGCCGCATGGCGTAGCAGTCGAGGCGTCGGCATGACGGGGCCGCCAGCGGCGCCGGCGTAACGCAGCACCTTCGCGCCGTCCGTGCCCGCGGGGAGCGCGTCGAGCTGGCGCCGCACCTCGTCGCCGGGATAACGGTACTGCCGGACTTCGCCGGCACCGGCGCCCCAGAACTCGCCGTCGTCGCGCCGGCCGGGCTCGAAGAAGCTCGCTTCCAGCCCGCAGATCAGCGGCATGTTGGCGGCGTCGAACCAGTAGGTGCGACGGTCGGACTCGTTGACATGTCCGTGCCAGCACATCGGCGGCGTCAGCACCAAGTCGCCGGGCTTCATTTCGCAGCGCTGGCCGTTCACGATCGTCACTGCGCCTTCGGCGCGCGTCGCGAACCGGATCGCCGCGGCGGTGTGGCGATGGGGCACCGCGTGGTCGCCGGGCTCGAGGATCGTGAAAGCGGCGATGAGATTGGACGTCGTGACCGTCTCGCCGGCGAAGGCCGGATTCACGCAGATGATCGCGCGCCGCTCGACGTCCTCGATCGGCACCTCCTTCGCCGCCCGGGCCGCGAGCGGTTCGAAATCGCGCCAGCGCCAGTGCATCGGTTCGTCGCGGCTGCGCGGCGCGATCGGGGTGATGCGTTTGTACCGGTCCCAGAGCGGGTGATAGTGCGCCTGCTCGAGCGAGCGGATCAGGTCGGAGTCAGGGCGTTCGCCCGCGGCGCGGGTCATGTACGAGCCTCCTCGGTGCCGGGAAGTGTAGCCGGTCCGCACCGGGCGTAGACTGTTGCTGCGTTGCGTCGGGGATCGGTAGGAGTAGCCGATGACGGAAATGAGCGTGAGCCCGCCGGGCCATCGCGCGCCACGTGCCTACATCCGGCACCCGGCCGACATCCCGATCGAGGTGGCTGCGGCGGGCGCGCCGGCGCGGCCGATCCGGCACACCCACAACGTCAGCATGGGCGGGCTCGCGTTCGAGTCCGACGCCGCCTTTCTGCCCGACTCGATCGTCACGATCCGGATCCGGAGTGTCCGGCCGGTGTTCGAGACGCGCGCGCGGGTCGTCTGGTGCAGCGTCGGCGCCCGCGCGTACGAGCTCGGCGTCGAGTTCCTGGACCCCGAGGATGCGTTTCGCGCGCGCATGGTGGAGCAGGTGTGCCACATCGAGGAGTATCGCGAGGAGGTTCGCCGGACCGAGGGCCGCGAGTTGAGCGCCGAAGAGGCGGCGGTCGAGTGGATCTCGAAGAACGCCGCCCGCTTCCCGGGCGCCGATGATTCGAACTAAGGGGCGACCTCTTCCTGCGGCTCGGCGGGGACGCAGAGGCCGATCAGCCCGCGGCACGCGAGGAACATCGCGAGGCCCAGCGTCGCCACCGCGACGAGCGCCGGGATCAGCAGCAGCCTGGCAGCGTAGGTGAGCATGGTCCGGTCCTCCCGGGCAGATCTCCCCGATGAGTCGCCGGACGAGCGTGCTGATTACCCAGCTAAGTGTTCACCGCTATCCGGTACGCGCATCCCGCTGATGTCCTGTTCCGAAAGTACCTTCGCGAACTGGAGCACGGCGGCGTCGGTGTCCCGCAAGTGCCCGGGGGCGCAAACGCCCTCCTACGGGTTCCGGGCTCAGTCCGCCTTGGCCGCGTCACGCAGCGAGGCGAGATACGGCACTAGCGCGGGACGCGCGCGAGCTTCATCCGCGGGTCGACGATGCGCCCCTTGTCGATGACCACGTCGCCGTCGAGCGCCACGGTGCAGTCGCGCATCGGCACGTCGTAGTGGCCCTTGGTGTCGCGCTTCCCGCCGCCCTGCGTGTTGGGGCCGGTCGAGAAGAGGAAGTTGCCGGGGAAAGTGCGGGCCGCGGCGCGGTGGCGCTCCGGCTCGTCGCCGTTCAACGCGATCCCGTACCAGCGAGCCTGCGGGTTCAGGCCCCACCCGAGATGCGAGACCGCGAACGGATCGCGATCGTCCCCGTCCTTCCGGCCGTCATCGAGCCAGTCGCGCATCAGTTTCGCGTCGAGCCCGCCGTCGATGCGCGTGATGTGACCCGCACGGATCTCGAGCCGCACCGGGTCGACCACGTAACGGCAGTAGGGCAGGATCACGATGTCCCCGGGCTGGAAGACTACGGTGCCGTGCGCGCTGCCCTCGTTCGGGAAGGTGTGGATGTGGCCGCCTCCCCAGTGGTCGAAATGGCCCGGCTCGTCGGCGTAACCCCATTGCGTCATGACCGGGTACTCGCCGCACTCGTAGGCGAGGTCGGTGCCGGCGTCGCTCGTGACCCGCACCTTCTTCGTCCTCTGGTAGACGCTTTCCGCGTGCTTGCACGCTTCCTTGAGGCCGGGGGGCGACATCAACTGCTCGAGGTCGTCCGGGGCGTCGATGATCATCAGCACCCGCGTGCCGCCGGTTGTCACCTGCTTGAGCCACCGCGTGAACAGCGGCACGTGGAAGATCACCAGCATGTCCGCGGCGCTTACCGCCTCGAGCGTGCCCTTGCACTTGCCGATCGTGGGCACGCCGACCCTGGTCCACGACGGGATCGAGTTGACGCACAGCTCGTACACGTCGGCGCCGAGGTCGTCGGCCGCGGCGAACGCGGCCTGGACGTACTCGCGGCGGGTGCCGAGGTCGCTGACGACGGCGATCGTTTCGTCGCGTTTCACCCGGCACAGCTCGAACTGCTTCCGGTAGAGCATCGCGAGCTTGGCGGGGTTCACTTCCTGCGTGCGAAGCGCGGCTTGGGTGTTCATGTGCGTACCTTCCGGGCGGTGCGATATTCTAGGCGCGGACCAACCCCCAGGATCACGAAGGAGTGAGCCGCGTGCCGGCAGACATTTCCATCTTCAACCCCGACGGCCTCGGCAAGCCGCTCGGCCAGTACTCACAGATCACGCGGGTGAAGAACGCCTCCGAGTGGCTCTTCATCGCCGGGCAGCTCGCCACCGACAAGGCCGGCAACATCGTCGGGACGGACGATTTCGACGCGCAGTGCGTGCAGGTTTTCCGGAACATCGAGGCGGCGCTCGCCTCGTGCGGCGCCGGCTGGAAGAACGTCGTGCAGTTCACGACCTACCTCGTGCACTCGCAGGACGTCCCGAAGTTCATGGCCTTCCGCAAGCGCGAGTTCCCGCGGCTCTTTCCCGACGGGCAATACCCGCCGAACACGCTGCTCATGATCGACCGGCTCGTCGGCGAGCCGTTCCTGATCGAGGTGCAGCCGATCGCGGCGCTGTAGCGCGGGCGGCGAGCGGAAGTCCCGCCGGAGGGTTATCGTTGCGGCTACGTGGGAATCGGGACTTGACTTCATGAGAGCGTCCGGCCTCGCGCGCGCCACGGCGACCGAGCTCGCCCGGCGAATGCACGCCCGCGAGATCCGGGCGATCGACGTCGTCGAGGACTGCCTGGCGCGCATCGCCGAGCGCGAGCCGGCGATCCACGCCTGGGCCTTCCTCGATCCCGACCGGGCGCGCGGGCAGGCGCACGTCCTCGACGCGGGGCCGATCCGCGGCCTCCTCCATGGCATTCCGGTCGGGGTCAAGGACCTGATGGATACCGCCGATATGCCGACCGCCTACGGCTCGCCGATCTACGCCTGGCACCGCCCGGCGTGGGACTCCGCGTGCGTCGCGGCGGCGCGCGCCTGCGGCGCGGTCATCGTCGGGAAGACGATGACCACCGAGTTCGCGACGTTCACGCCCGCGACGACGCGCAACCCCCGCGGCTACGAGCACACGCCCGGCGGCTCGTCGAGCGGCTCGGCGGCGGCGGTGGCGGACGAGATGGTGCCGCTCGCGCTCGGCTCCCAGACCGTCGGTTCGATCATCCGGCCGGCGAGCTTCTGCGGGGTGGTCGGTTACAAGCCGAGCTTCGGTACCCTGAGCCGCGCCGGCGTGAAGCTGCTCGCCGAGAGCCTCGACACGATGGGCACCCTCGCGCGGACCGTCGATGACGCGGGGCTCTTCGTCGGCGCGCTCACCGGCCGCGAGGAGCTCGTTTCGGTGCCGGCGGTGCCGAAGCTCCGCATCGGCCTCTGCCGGACGCACGACTGGAACCAGGTGCAGCCGGAAGTGGGCGAGGCCATGGACGCCGCGGCGCGGCAGCTATCGGCCGCGGGAGGCCAGGTGATCCAGGTCGACCTGCCGCAGGATTTCGCCGGACTGGGCGACGCGCACGGCGACATCTTCGGCTACGAGGTCGCGCGCAACCTCGCGCACGAGCACACGGTGCATGGCGTGCGCCTGAGCAGCCGCCTGCGGGAGCTGCTGGAGGCGAGCCGACAGGTCACCTCGCAGCGCTACGACCGAGCGCGGCTTCTCGCGCGCGCCTGCCGCATGGCGTTCGCCGGCGCGATCGACGAGTGCCACGTGCTGATCGCGCCGAGCGCGACGGGCGAGGCACCGGAGGGTCTCGACTCCACCGGCAACCCGGTGATGAATCGCGTCTGGACGCTGTTGCACGTGCCGTGCGTCAGCGTCCCGGTCGCGCGCGGTCCGCATGGCCTTCCGGTCGGCCTGCAGGTGATCGGCCGCTACGCCGACGACGCGCGGACGCTCGGCGCGGCGAAGTGGGTGCACGAGCGGATGGCGAACTAACCCAGCCGCCGAATGATCGCCTGAGTCAGTTCCCTGGTGGTGGCCTTGCCGCCGAGGTCGCCGGTGCGCACGCTGTCCTCGTTGAGCGTCTTGTCGACCGCGGCATGAATGCGCGTCGCCAGGTCGTTGTTCCCGACGTGCTCGAGCATCATCGCCGCGGCGAACAGCAGCGCCAGCCGCCGAGCCGTGCACCGCTTCGAAGATGGCCGCGTCGACGCCGATGTTGGCGCCGGGCACGGGTTCAGCACAAGCTGGTTGCACTGCATCAGCATGCCACTCAGGCGCGGCGCTATTCGAACGTGACATCGGGCATTGGCCGCGAGCGCTCGAGCGCCGAGCGCACGAGCGCCGCGAGACGATACACCGCGTGCACGAACTTGCCGTAAGGAAGCGTGAGGAAAAGCCCGAGCACGATGCCGAGATGGACGGCGAGGAGCGTGCCCATGGCCGCGGTCTCCCGCAGCGCGAGGAGGGCAAGCCCGGTCAGACTGGTGAGGAAGAGCAGCCATAGGAACCCGGCATCCATCCCGAACTGCTTCGGCTCGTCGATTTCCGGGTCGCGCCTGGACTTGAGCCACAACAACCCGAGCGGACCGATGAGAAGCGCGATCCCGCCCACGGTGCCGAGCAACACCGGCAGGCTCGTCACCGCGTAGGGCGCCTTCCACCCGAACGCGTAGTGATAGATCGTGCCGGTGCAGGTTGCGGCGAAGCAGAGGAGAAACCCGTAGAAGGTGAAATGGTGAAAGACCCGCCGCGCGTGGGACGGCCGCTCGTCGGGATACGGGCAGCCGTCGCCCCCGCCCTTGAGGTTCTTCAAGTGCAGGGCATCGAGGATGCCGCGGCCGAGCGAGTCCGGCTCGACGAACTCGTGCAGCGGCTCGCCCGTCTCGCGCCAGAACCGCACGAACCCGATGGTGAGCACGAGGAGCACATAGAGCGCAACGACCCCGAAGGTCCACACCATGGCGTTGTGCGGGATCACCTTGTAGAAGTCCCCGCCCGGATGCGCCGTGAAGATCACTGCGGGTGCGTGGTAGGAGAAGGTTGCCAGAAGGAAGAGCGCCAGCCCCGCCGCGGTGGCGAGCGACACCACCACGCCGTTGCGCTCGAAGAGGCTCGCGAGGAACCCCGGCCAGGCGTAGCGCCGGTAGGTCTCGGCCCTGATCCGGGCGAAGTTCCGCGGAATGTTGACGTCGAACTCGTGCGGCGGCGCGTACTGGCAGGCGTAGTAGCACGCGCCGCAGCCGTGGCAGAGGTTGGCGAGATAGCGCAGGTCCGCCTCGCCGAAGGTGAGCCGGCGCTCCATTGCCGGGAACACGGCGCAGAACCCCTCGCAGTAGCGGCAGGCGTTGCACACCCGCATGTTGAACTCGGCCTTCTCGAACAGGCTACTTTCCGGCATTGCGCGCCGCCCCCTCGCCGGCGATTCGTCCGAACACCGTGCCGATCGTCATCCCGAAACCCGCGAGATAGCCCTTGCCGAGGATGTTGCCGGCCATGATCTCCCCCGCAGCGAAGATGTTGGCTGCCGGCTTCCCGTCGGCCATGAGCATCTCCGCCCGTTCGTTCACGCCGACGCCGAGGTAAGTGAACGTGATGCCGGGGCGCAACGGGTAGCCGAAGTAGGGCGGGGTGTCGATCGGGCGCGCCCAGTGGGTCTTGGGCGGCTCGATCCCCTGCGTCACGCAGTCGTCGAGCGCCGCGTGATTGAAGGTGCCGGGGCGCACCGCGGCGTTGAAGCGCTTGACGGTGTCTTCCAGCGCCGCCGGGTCGAGCGCCAGGGCGCGCGCAAGCGCCGGGATCGACTCCGCCTTGACCGGCGGGAAGACCGGCGGCATGAACTTGCCTACCGCCTTCGAATCGATGAGCGAGTAGCCGATCTGGTCCGGTTGGCCGGCCACGAGGCGGCCCCAGATCGCGTAGCGCTTCGGCCAGAAATCCTCGCCCTCGTCGTAGAAGCGCCTGGCGTGCTTGTTGACCACGATGCCGAGTGACACGCAGTCCACGCGCGTGCAGATCCCGCCGTCGAACTTCGGCGACCGGGCGTCGATCGCCACCGCGTGGCACTGGGTCGGATCGCCGATCTGCTTTGCGCCCCGGTCGAGGAGCACGCGCAGCACCACGCCCAGGTTGTAGGGGGTGCCGCGGATGAGGAAATTCTCGGCGGCCGGCCCCCAGGCGTCCCTGAGCCAGGGGATGTTCGACTCGAAGCCGCCGGAGGCCACGACCAGGGCCTTGGCCGTGATCTTGCGTTGCGCACCCCCGTTCGCGACAGTGGCCGAGTGAAACCGCCCGTCGCGCAGGTCGAGATCACGGACCTCGGTGTCGTAGGCGACGTCGATGCCGAGGCCGGCCGCGGTGCGGTAGTAGGCGTTGACAAGCGCCTTGCCGCCGCCGAGGAAGAAGGCGTTGGTCCTCGAAAGGTGCAATGTCCCCCCGAGCGAGGGTTGGAAGCGCACCCCGTGCTCGATCATCCACGGCGTACAGGCGGCCGAGGTGCGGATCGTATGCCGCGCGAGGTGCTCGTCGGTCTGACCGCCGGTGACCTTGAGCAGATCCTCCCAGTACTCGGCCTCGGGATAGGCCTCGGTCAGGACGTCGGTCGGCTGATCGTGCATGCAGCGCAGGTTCCGCGTGTGGCGGCTGTTCCCGCCGCGGAAAGCCTTCGGGGCCGATTCGACGATCAGCACCGAGGCGCCGAGCTTGCGCGCGGTGATCGCGGCGCACAGCGCCGCATTGCCGCCGCCGACGATCAGGACGTCGTAGGTCCGTGACAGCTCGGTCATTTCCCTGTCCTCAATCGGCGGCCATCGCCTTCACTCCGCGCGGATGCCCGCCACTTTGACCACCCGCGCCCACTTGGCGGTCTCGGCGGCGATGAACGCGCCGAACTCGGCCGCGCTCATCGGCTGCGCTTCGGCGCCTTCGGTCTCGAAGCGTCGCTTCGTTTCCACCGAAGCCTGGACGGCAGAAAGGTCCTGGTGAAGGCGATCCACGATCGGCTGCGGCGTCCCGGCCGGCGCGAGGATGCCCCACCAGTTGGTCGCCTCGTAACCGGGGACGCCGGCCTCGGCGACCGTCGGCACATCGGGGAGGACGAGGCTCCGCTTCGCACCGGTGGTGCCGAGCGCTTTCAGCTTTCCGCTGCGGATGTGCGGCAGCATCTGGATGAGCGAGCCCACCGACAGGTCCGCCTGGCCGCCCATCAGGTCCACCATCGCCGGGCCGCCGCCCTTGTACGGGACGTGCAGCAGCTCGATCCCGGCCTGGATGCGGAAGAGCTCGCTCGCGAGGTGCTGGAAGCTGCCGATGCCCGCCGAAGCGTTGTTGAGCTTGCCGGGTTGCTGTCTCGCGAGCGCGATCAGGTCGCTCACCGAATTGACGGGGAGCCCGGGGTTGACGACCAGCACGCCCGGGCCGCTGCCGAGGAGCGCGACCGGGACGAACGATCGCACCGGATCGTAGGGGAGCTTCCTGTAGATCGAGGTGTTGAAGGCGTACGCGGTCGAGATGAGGAGCAGCGTGTAGCCGTCGGCCGGCGCCGTCGAGGCGAGCTCGCTGCCGATCGTGCCGCCCGCGCCGCCGCGGTTGTCCACGACCACCTGCTGGCCCAGGCGCTCGCCGAGCTGCGCGGCGATCATGCGCCCGACGATGTCGTTGCTGCCGCCGGGCGGGAACGGGATGATCAGCCGGACCGGCCGCGCGGGGTAGGTCTGCGCGACTGCGAGCGACGTGAGGAGCGCAGCAAGCAGCGCGAGCAGCGCTCTTAGGGCGGCGCCGAGGATAGACACGTACGCTCTCCCGGTGTGGTATGAGTCGGGCACGCGCACTCTAACGGAGGAAGGGAATGAAGGTCTACGTGCTCGACGAGCTGTTTCCGGGCGGGATCGAGCTCGTCGCCCGTCATGCCGATGTCGTCCGCTGGGACGATCCGCGCGTTGCGAGCTGGCACGAGGAGGCGGACGGGCTGATGGTCCGTCTCGCGCGCATCACCGCGAGCGACTTTGCGCGCGCCGAACCGCGATCCGCTGCTCAGCCTCGCGAACGTCGTCGCGACGCCGCATGCCGCGGGCGGCACGCTCGAGACGCAGGCAAGGAGCTCGCTCGCGGCAGCGGAAACCCTGCTCGCCGCGCTGAACGGCAAGATACCCGCGGGCCGGGTCGCCTGAGCGGAAGAACCAGCGATGTCATCGACGTCCGATAAACGGAACAAAGTGCACCGCACTGCACCAGGCCGAAAAAGGGAATGGTGACGGTGAGGATGGCGAGCACGGTTGGCACGTGCCGCAAAAAGAACGGGTCTTCCGCAGCCTGCCGCCGCCATGGGCGGCTGGATTTACCGCTCGATCCGTTCGCGCGCGCATCGCGATGCGCGCGCTGCCGCACCGCCGATAAAGCCCCGCGAGTGCGGGGCGTTCCGATCTATCTCTGTTTTCTTACGTTGTCGATCTCGGCATAAGCCTGTTTGACCAAGTCCTCGCCGACCTCGCGCGTGTATTTGTCGATCACCGGCTTGGCTTTCTCGCGGATCTTGGCGAACTCCTCCGCTGGAATCTCGTTGAACACCATTCCTTTGGCCTTCAGATCTGCCACCACCCTGGCGTTCAGGTCACGGCTTGCCTTGCGCTGATACCCGCGCGCCTCGATCGCGGAATCCTGGAGGATTTTTTTCTCGTCGGCGCTCAGCCTGTCCCAGAACTTCCTGCCGACCAGGAGCACGGCGGGGGCGTAAGTGTGCTTCGTGGCGGTGAGATACTTCTGGACTTCGTTGAACTTGCTCGAGTAGATGATCGGGTAAGGATTCTCTTGTGCGTCGATCGCTTTGCTTTCCAACGCGGTGTAGACCTCGGTAAACGACATCGGCACGGCGTTCGCGCCAAGCGCGTTGAACAAGTCGGTATAGACCGGGTTCTGCATCGTCCGGATCCTCAGTCCCTGAAGATCGTCCGCCTTGGCGATCGGCCGTTTGCTGTTCGTGATGTTCCGGAACCCGTTCTCCCAATAGCAAAGACCGACCAGCCCCTTGTCCGCAAGCTTCTCAAGCAGCTTCGTTCCTACCGGCCCGTCGACCAGCGCGTCCGCTTCCCGCTCGTCGTTCAACATGAAAGGGAAGTCGAATAACGCAAACTCTTTGACGACGCCCACCACCGGCGCGCTGCTCACCAGCGTCATCTCCAAGACACCCCCCTGCGCCGCGGAAATCGTTTGCACTTCGCCCCCCAACTGACCGTCCGAGTAGCCGGCTACCTTGATCTTGCCGCCGCTCTTCTGATTGACGAGCTCGCCGAACCTGATTACTCCGAGACCATAAGGATGGTCCTTGGCCGGGGTGTAGCCGAGTTTGATCGCACGATCCTTGACGTCGGCCGCTCGACCTTCCGCCGCTGCAAGCATGCAGGCAGGAACGATCAGGCCGATCAACAGGTGCTTGATTGGGTTCATCGTCGTTCTCCTACGTTTGCGGGTGAAAAACTCGCCCACCCCATCCCGCGCCCGAGCGGCAGTGATCATGTCGAGTCAAACGAGCACTACAGCCGTATCGTCTTGCCGGGATTCATGATGTTGTGGGGATCGAGCGCGCGCTTGATCGTACGCATCAGCTCGACGGCTTCGCCGTGCTCGGTTTCCATCCAGTCGAACTTGTGCAAGCCGATGCCGTGCTCGCCGGTGCACGTGCCACCCATGGCAATCGCGCGCTGCGCAACGCGCGCCGCCAGCCCGTCCGCGCGCTCGCGATCGGCGGGATCGTCGGGATTGAATATGACGTTGAGATGGAAGTTGCCGTCGCCGACATGGCCGACGATGGGCGCGACGAGACCCGTTTTCTCGATGTCCGTGCGCGTCTCCAGGATGCAGTCGGCGAGGCGCGAGATCGGCACGCAGGCGTCGGTGGCCATGACGCGCTTGCCGGGTGCCAGCGCGAGCGAAGCCTCGTACACCTGATGGCGCGCCTTCCACAGGCGCGTTCGATCCTCGGGCCGGCTGGCCCAAGCATAGGAGCTGCCGCCGTGCTCGTCGGAGATCATCTGCAGCGCTTCGACCTGGTCTTTCACGCCGGCGGGCGAGCCATGGAACTCGATGAACAGCGTCGGCTTCGCTTCGAACTCCTCGAGCTTCGAGAACCGGATGCAGGCGTCCATCTGCACGTCGTCCAGCAGTTCGATGCGCGCGACCGGAATGCCGGTCTGCATCGCGGCGATGACCGTGTTCACCGCGCTCGGCAGATCCGGGAATTGGCACACGGCGGCTTGCACTTCCTCGGGAAGGCCGTACAGCCGCAGCCGGATCTCGGTGACGATGCCGAGCGTGCCCTCGCTCCCTATGTACAGCCGCGTGAGGTCGTAGCCGGCCGCGGACTTGCGCGCGCGGCCGCCGGTGTGAACGATCCGGCCGTCGGGAGTGACCACCGTCAGGCCGAGCACGTTTTCGCGCATCGTTCCGTAACGCACCGCGTTCGTCCCCGACGCGCGCGTGGCGGTCATCCCGCCGATGGATGCGTTCGCGCCCGGGTCGATCGGGAAGAACAGTCCGGAGGACCGCAACTCGGTGTTCAGCTCCACTCGCCTCACCCCCGCCTGCACGAGGCAGTCGAGCGAATCGACATTGACCTCGAGCACGCGGTTCATGTTCGCGAAGTCGATGCACACGCCGCCGGCGAGGGCGGCCACGTGGCCCTCGAGCGAGGTGCCGGCGCCGAACGGGACGATCGGCACGCGTGCGGCGAAACACCGACGCGCGATCTCCGCGACCTCTTCGTTCGTGTTGGGGAACACGACGACGTCGGGCAGCCCGGCGTCCGGTATGCCCTCGCCATGGCTATGCTGTTCGCGCATCGCCTCCGAGGTCACCGCACGGTCGGAAAAGCGGCTTCGCAGGTCGGCAACGAGCCGGTCCAGAGTTTGCGCATCGGGGCGAGGCAGGCGGGATTCGCGCACTTGAGATGGATTCATGAGGAGGTCTCTGATCAGTGCGGTTGCGGGTCAAGGAGAACAGCTGCCGAGCGCCCACAGACCTGCCACCGCCCGGGTGACCGCGCGCTCGGCTGGCGATGGTCGGACACCCTGAGTACTCTGCCGTTCTGAGCCATGTCTTGGAAGCACACGTTGTCGGATACGTTAGTCGCAACGGATCGCGAGCACAACCCCGGCGCCGGGACCGGGGAATGGTCACGCCGATCATTGCGGTTGGCAGCCGTCGCAGCGCGAGTGTACGCTCTCCTCGCGGGCTTCGAGTTCCATGTCGTCGAGTACGCGCTTGAGTAAAGGCGCCCGGCTCATGCGCGCGGGCCCGACCGCGACCTAACCGTTGAGCTGCGAGGAACGGCAAGTCCTTGCAGGCTGCTTAGCGCGCGCAGTGACAAGACCGCCTTCGGGGAGTTGAGCCATCTGCGCGCGTATGAGAGGCTCGGCCTCGCCTAGAATGCGCGTCATATCAAAGGAGACCATCATGCTGACCCGCCGTCGCTTCGTTACCGCATCCGCCACGGCTCTCGCTTCCGCCGCGGCAGGCTTGACGCCGCGCGCTTTCGCGCAAACGCTCCAGAAAACCGCGCGCATCGTCGTTGGCTTCCCGCCCGGCGGCTCCTCCGATGTCGTTGCCCGGCTAATCGCGGACCGGATGCGCGGCGGTTATGCGCCCGCGGTTATCGTGGAAAACCGCCCTGGCGCTGGCGGGCGAATCGCCCTCGATCACTTGAAGCAAGCCGAGAGCGATGGCAGCGCCATGGTGCAAACCCCGGCCTCGATGATCGTGATCTATCCGCATATCTACAAGAAGCTCGCCTACGACCCGCTCGTCGACTTCGCGCCGGTGACGAGAGTCTGCACGTTCGTGTTTGCGGTGAGCGTCGGTCCGGCCGTTCCCGACAGCGTGAAGACGGTGGCCGATCTTGTGCAGTGGCTAAAGGCGAATCCGAAGCAAGCCTCGTATGGGTCGCCCGCGGCGGGGTCGGTGCCGCACTTCACCGGCGTACTGCTCGGACGCGCGGCCGGGGTCGAGCTGACCCACGTCGCATTCAAGGGTGGCGCGCCGGCGATCCAGGATTTGATCGGTGGTCAGATTCCTATGAGCATCAACGTCCTCAGCGAGGCGCTGCCGCAGCATAAAGCCGGAAAGCTGCGCATCTTGGCGACCACCGGACCAAAGCGCTCACCTTACCTTCCGGAAGCGCCGACGCTCAAGGAATCGGGGTTCAACCTCGAGGCGACGGAATGGTTCGGTATATTTGTGCCAGCAAGGACATCCCCGGACACCGTAGCCAAGCTCAACGCCGCGATTCTTGAAGCGCTTAAGTCCAAGGAGGTCACCGAAGGCTTCGCCAAGTTCGCGTTCGAACCGGCCGGCGAATCGCCGGTGGAGTTCGCAAAGCTCGTGAAATCCGAACACGAGCGCTGGGGTCCGATTGTGAAGTCGACCGGCTTCACGGCCGAGGATTGAGCCAACGGGAAGGAAGTTCATTGGGACGGGGCAGCAGCCCGCAGCCGTTGGCGGCACGCGCGCCTTTGCGGCATCGAGGGCTCGTCCCGTAGATGCGTCGTGCGTGGGCGGTCCGATGGGGCGAGAGGCGTTCGCGTTCTTCGCCGCGATCGGCCGGCCGGAGCTGAGGAGCGACCCGCGGTTCTCGAGCGTGCCGGTGCGGTTCGCGAACACCGGGGGCTACTTCAAGCTTCGCGCCGACGCACTGCGGGCGAAGACGACCGCGGAACAGCTGGCTTCACGCCGGCCGGCACGCGTGCGTCGTCACGACCTCCAGCACCCGCCGCGTCTCGCGTCCGGTCATCTGGGTACGGATCACAGCCGTCAGCCGGCCGTGGTGGACGATCTCCGACCGCGCGCGTAGCGCGGCGCCTTCGCCCGGGCTGATGTACCAGCCGGAAATACCGGTCAGCGCCCAATTCGCCGGCAAGGCTGCACTCGCCGTAGCCGCCGCCAGCCCGAGCTGGATCCCGCCCTGGGCGTGGCCGACGCGGTTGCCGATGTGCGGGCCGTTCTTCATCACTGCGATCGTGCCGCTCGCGACGCGGCGCGGGGCGTAGCCCCAGAAACGGTGAACGAAGGAACCGCCGTCGGCGGCGACTCGCGCCAGCGTCGCTTCAGCGTGGCGCAGGATCGTCAGCTCGTCCCGCTTGAGTTCGCTCTCCGACAACGGCGGCATTGGTGGCGAGTCGCGATTCCGGTTTGGCGCCGGATGCATCGTCACGCCAGGCGGCGGCCGGAGCGCCATGAACGCTCCGCTCCCGAAGGCTACTTCCCCGGCCGCGCTCGCGATGATCACGCGACTCTGACCGAGGCGTCCCGAGCCTTCCCTGAACAAACCGTGAAATTCGGCGGCGGCATCGAGTCGGCCGATGCGCGGGAGACCCGTGAGCTCCAAACTCATGCTCACGGTGGCGAGCCGCGTCGAGCGCTCGAGGTTCGCCCGGACGGTCGCAGCCAAGGCGAGGTCCGCCAGCATCGCCAGCGACCCGAGATCGACCTGCCCGTCCGCGTCCACGCACCAGGGACCGGGCGCGAGCGAGAGGCGGCTCGCCGCGCGCGACACGTGGTCGAACGAGACGTCGAGAAAATTGCCCGCGAAGTGGAACCCGGGCTCGCGGTTCAGCGCGAGCCCGCGCAGCACTCGATCGCGGATAACCTGCTCGGATCGAGTGTGGCGCATCGCGTCAGCGGATCGTCCACAGGTAGAGATAGCGCTCGCCCCATTCGCTCTGCACGGCAATCGACCGCTGCGGCTTCCAGTCGCCCATGGCGTGCCAGTGCGAGACGACGCGCGCGCCCGGCTTCAGCCCGCGCTCGAGCTTCGGACGCAATGCGAGGTTCAGCTCGTTGGAGAGATAGAGCGTGAGGACCGTCGCACCGCCAAGATCGGTCGTCAGCAGATCCTCGTTCACGAACCGGATGCGGTCGGTGACGCCGGCAGCGCGGGCGTTCGCGCGGCTCTCGGCGATTCGCTGTGGATCGATGTCGACACACACGCCGCGCGCGCCGAAACGGCGCGCCGCCATGATCACGATGCGCCCGTCGCCGCACCCCAGGTCGTACACCACGTCCGCGGCGGTGACCCCGGCGAGGACAAGCATCGCATGCACGACCTCGATCGACGTGGGCTCGTAGCGCGGGTTCGCCGGCCGCGCCGATTGCGGCTCGATCGGCGACGGCCCGCGGCCGGCGCCGGCGGCGCAGCTGGCGAGGAGCAGAGCGCAGACGATCGCCGGGTATCGATTCATGGCAGTTTGCACGAAGCCTCGGGTCGTGCGCTGAACGGTGCGCGCCTCGCGATCGGCCCCGCAGGCGAGACGATAGCGCGCTTTGCTGGGGATCATCGTTGAATCAGCGGCTTATGGCGGCTCCGGGACTGCCTCTCCGGACCCGCGGGCCGGCGAGGCGCCGGGCTTGACAGCCGCCCTGTTCTAGTACATACTTGTATATACATGATGAGACATGTAGCGTAGTCCAACCCAGGAGGAGGTCACGATGGATGCAACCGCGTTCCGCGCACTCGCAGTCGCAGCCCTTTCCGCGTCACTGCTGGTCCCGCTTGCCGCGACCGCGCAAGCCACGATCAAGATCGGCTTCCACGCGCCGCTCACCGGTCCCACTGCCGCCGACGGCAAGTCGGCACAGCTCGGCGCCGAGCTCGCGATCGAGCAGATCAACCGCGCCGGCGGCATCAACGGCCGCAAGCTCGAGCTCGTCGTGTACGACGATCAGGGCAAGCCCGAGCAGGCAGTTCCCATCGCCAACAAGCTGATCGGCCAGGACGGCGTCAAGGTCGCGGTCTCGGGCGGCTACTCGGGCCCGTCGCGCTCGGCCGCGCCGATCTTCCAGCAGAACGGCATCCCGTACGTGACTGCGTACGCGATCCATCCCGACATCACCAAGGCGGGCGACTTCGCGTTCCGTACCGCCAGCGTCGGCGAGGTGCAAGGCCGCGGGGGCGCGAAGCTGGTCGGCGACAACCTCAAGAAGAAGCGGGTCGTCCTCCTGACGCTCAAGAACGACTTCGGGAAGGCGCTCGCGGCCGGGTTCAAGGAGGCTGCGCCGAAGTTCGGCGTGGAGATCGCCAAGGAGTACGAGTACTCGATCACCGACCGGCAGTTCGGGCCGCTCATCGCGAGCATCAAGGCGGACAACCCGGAGGTCATCTACGCGACCGGCTATTACTTCAACGCCGGGCCGCTCGTGAGCCAGCTCCGCGCCGCAGGCGTCAACGCCACGGTCGTGGGCCAGGAAGGCTACGACTCGCAGAAGTTCATCGAGATCGCGGGCAAGGCCGCCGAAGGCACGCTCGTCACCACCGCGCTCGATCGCGAGTCGGCGAGCCCGGAAACGAAGAGCTTCCTCGCCGAGTTCCCGAAGAAGGCCGGCTTCAAGGCCGACATGGTCGCCGCCTCGACGCACGCCGCGGTGAACGTGGTCGCGGCCGCGATGAAGCAGGCCGGCCCCGACAATCCGAAAGCGATCCGCGACGCGCTCGCCGCCACGAACCTGCCGACCGCGATCGGCACCCTCAGCTTCAACAGCCAGCGCGAGGTGAAGAAGGCGATGCAGGTGCAGGTCGTCAGGGACGGCGATTTCCGCCGCTACGCGGTCATCGACGACCCGGTCCTGCTCGCACCGCCGGCGAACTGATCCCGATCGAGCGGCTGCGCGCCGCGCGTCAACGCTACTACGGAGATGGGATCATGAACCTCGTCTTGGAGTTGGCTGTCCAGGGGCTGATCAACGGCGCCCTCTACGCCCTGATCGCGGTCGGCCTCGCGATGGTGTACGGGTTGCTGCGGATCCTGCACATCGCGCACGCGGGCCTCTTCACGCTCGGCGGCTATCTCGGCCTGGTGCTGACCAACGCGACGGGCAGCTTCGCGCTCGCGCTGCCGCTCGCGATGCTCGCAACCGGCGTCGCGGGCGCCGTGATGTACCGGCTGTGCTATCAACCGATCCTCGACCAGCCGCCCTACGTCGCGCTCATCGCCTCGATCGGGCTCTTCATCGCGATGGAGGAGGTGTTCAGGCTGGTCTTCGGGCCCTACGGGCTGTCGTACGCCCAGCCGCCGCTGCAGGGCGCGGTGTCCATCGCGGGCATGAACCTGAAGTACGCCGAGCTCGTCGTTCTCGTCGGCGCCGTCGTTCTGCTTTCGGCGCTCGCGCTGTTCGCGACGCGGACCCGGACCGGCATCGCCTGGCGGGCGACGGTGAGCCAGCCCGCGATGGCGGCTTCCTTCGGGGTCAACATCCAGGGCGTTCGCTACATCAACTTCTTCGTGGGCAGCGCGTTCGCGGCCGCCGCGGGAGTGATGGTGGGTCTGCTCAACAATCTCATCGAGCCGACCATGGGCGGCGTGCCGAGCTACAAGGCGCTCGCGATCATCGTTCTCGGCGGGCTTGGCGACGTCCGCGGCACCCTCGTCGCGGCGCTCGCGCTCGGCGTCATCGAGGCGTTCGGATCGATCTACCTCGGCAAGATCCTCGATCGCGATTCCATCGCCTTCGCCTTTCTGATCCTGGTGCTGCTGGTGCGGCCGCAGGGCCTGTTCGGGAGGAAATGAGATGGGTGCGTATGAACTCTCTCTCGCGACCATCATCGCGATCAACGTGATCCTCACGCTCAGCCTCAACCTGATCACCGGCTTCTGCGGCCAGATCAGCCTCGGCCATGCTGCCTTCTTCGGGATCGGCGCCTATGCGACGGCGCTCGCAGCGAAGGCCGGGCTGCCGCTTGCGGCGGCCCTCCCCGCGGGCGTGCTCGTCGCTGCCGCGATCGGCTATGTCGTGGGGTTCTGCAGTCTGCGGGTGCGCGACGATTTCCTCGCGATCGCGACCATGGGCGTCGGGTTCCTCTTCCTCGGCGTCGTCCGCACGCACGAAGGCCTGGGGGGCGAAGTCGGCATCTCCGGCATCCCCGACCACGGGCTCGGCCCGATCGGCTTTCTCGCGCTGGTGGTCGCGTGCGCGGTCGCCGTGACCGCCTTCTGCCTGTACGTGAAGCGCTCGTGGCTCGGGTTCGCGTTCGACGCCGTCGCCGCCGACCAGGACACGGCGCAGACGATCGGCATCAACTCGGCCGGATACAAGCTCCTCGCCTTTGCGCTCGGCACCGCGCTCGCGGGGCTCGCCGGCGGCCTCTACGCCTACTACCTGAAGTCGATCGCCCCGGACGCGTTCGGGTTCATCGTCTCGATCACGATCCTGTCGATGGTCGTCATCGGCGGCATGGGCTCGGTCGTCGGCGGCATCGTCGCCGCGGTCCTGCTCACCCTGATGCCCGAGATGTTCCGCTTCATCAACGACTACAAGCTCCTCGTCTACGGCGCGCTCCTGTTCGCGGTCATGCGCTTCGCGCCGGGCGGCCTGGCTGGCGTGGTCGCGGCGGAGTTGGCGCGGAGGCGTGCATGAGCACGGTCATGGCGGGAAACCCGCTCCTCAAGGTAGACGACGTCACGGTGCGATTCGGCGGGATCACCGCGATCGACGGCGTGTCGTTCGACGTGGCGAAAGGCGAGCTCGCCGGCCTGATCGGCCCGAACGGCGCCGGCAAGACCACGATGCTGCGGGTGATCACGGGGGTCGTCCGGCCGAAGCCCGGCCGCGTCCTGCTCGACGGCACCGACATCACTTCCACCCCGCCGGCGTTCCGCGCGCGCATGGGCCTGGGCCTTTCGCACCAGATCGTGCGCCCCTTCCGCAACATGACCATTCGCGAGAACGTCATGCTGTCGGCAGGGCACGCGAAGACCGGCGTGCCGTTCAAGGCGATGTTCCAGGTAAGGCGGGAGGCCGAGTCGGTCCGGGCCGAGCGGCTCCTCGACCGGGTCGGGATCGCGCACCTCGCCGACCAGAACCCGGCGACCCAGCCGCTCGGCGTGCTCAAGCGGCTCGAGGTCGCCCGGGCGCTCGCGCTCGATCCGAAGCTCCTGCTGCTCGACGAGCCGCTCGCGGGCTTGAACCACGCCGAAGCCGAGACGCTCGCCGGTACCATCCTCGAGCTGAACCGCGGCGGGATCACCATCATCCTGATCGAGCACAACCTGGCCGAGGTGCTGCGGGTGTGCCCGCGCCTCGTCGTGATGGACAACGGCCGCAAGATCGCCGACGGCGACGCGCGAACGGTGATCGAGGATCCGCGAGTGGTCGCGGCCTACCTCGGGGAAGGGGCGGCCCATGCTGCGGCTTGAGAAGCTCTCCTGCGGCTATGGCCGCATCCGCGCGGTGACCGGGCTCGATCTCACCGTCGAGAAGGGCACCATCGTCGCGCTCGTCGGCGCGAACGGGGCGGGGAAGACCTCCACGATCCAGTGCATCGCGGGGCACGTGTCCGCGCAGGAAGGGCAGGTCCTGCTCAACGGCAAGGACATCACCGGCATCACGCCGCAGCAGCGCGTCGCGGCCGGCATCGCCATCGCGCCGGAGGGCCGAAAGCTCTTCGCCGACCTCACGGTGCGCGAGAACCTCGTCGTCGGCGGCTTCAGCCGTCCCAGGGAACGCACCCCGGGGAACATGGAACGCGTGCTCGCGTTGTTCCCGCGGCTCGGCGAGCGCATCGCGTCGCAGGCGGGGTCGCTCTCCGGCGGCGAGCAGCAGATGGCCGCGATCGGGCGCGCGCTGATGGCCGAGCCCGAGCTCCTGATGATCGACGAGGTCTCGCTCGGGCTGATGCCGAAGAACGTCGACATCTGCTACCAGGCGATCGGCGAGCTGAAGCGCGCCGGCATGACGATCCTGCTCGTCGAGCAGAACACGACGCGGGCGCTCGAGGTGGCGGACCACGTGTTCGTCCTCGAGTCCGGGCACCTCGCCTGGAGCGGGCCGGCCGCCGAGGCGCGCTCGAGCTCGGCGCTGATCGAAGCGTACATGGGCACCGCGCGCGCGAAGCATTAGGAGCCTCGAATGGACGAGCAGCCGATCCTCAGCCACCAGCCCGAAGCGGCCTACCGGACAGTGAAGAGCTTCATCCTCGAGAAGATCCGGAGCGGGACCTGGGTCGACGGGCACCGCGTCCCGTCGGAGGCCGAGCTGATGAAGCAGTTCGGGCTGTCGCGCATGACCGTGCACCGGGCGTTGCGGGAGCTCACCGCGGAGCAGGCGTTGATCCGCATCCAGGGCGTCGGGACGTTCGTCGCGGCGAGCAAGTACCAGTCGACGGTGGTCGAGATCCAGAACATCGCCGACGAGATCCGCGCCCGCGGCCATCTCCACTCGGCCGAGGTCGTGCTGCTGCAGGAAGAGAAGGCGGGCGAGACCGGCCCCCGGTTGGGGATCGCGCCTGGCGCGAAGCTGTACCACTCGGTGATCCTGCATCGGGAAAACGGCGTCCCGATCCAGCTCGAGGACCGTTTCGTCAACCCGGCGGTCGCATCCGACTATCTGGGGCAGGACTTTGCGCGCACGACGCCGAATGAGTACCTGATGCGGGTCGCCCCGCTCGAGCGCGTCGAGTACGCGATCGAGGCTGCGATCCCCGACGCCGAGACCCGCCGTCTCCTCGCGATGCGGGCGAGCGAGCCCTGCCTCGTTCTCCATCGCAAGACGTGGTCGCAGGGCGCGGTGGCCTCGGTGGCAAAGCTCGCGCATCCCGCGTCGCGTTACCGCTTCACCGGACATTTCTGAACCATAGGAGCCAAGGACATGACCGACGACCCCCGCATCGACCCCACGCGGACGATCCGCTCGCCGCGCGGCACCGAGCGCACTGCGAAGAGCTGGATCACCGAAGCGGCGCTCCGCATGATGATGAACAACCTCGACCCGGAGGTCGCCGAGCGCCCCCAGGAGCTCGTCGTCTACGGCGGCATCGGCCGCGCCGCCCGCGACTGGAAGTGCTTCGACAGGATCGTCGAGGTGCTCCGGCGGCTGAACGAGGACGAGTCGCTGGTGATCCAGTCGGGGAAGCCGGTGGCGGTGTTCAAGACGCACCCGGATGCGCCGCGCGTGCTGATCGCGAACTCCAACCTCGTCCCGCACTGGGCGAACTGGGAGCACTTCAACGAGCTCGACCGGAAGGGTCTCATGATGTACGGGCAGATGACCGCGGGCTCGTGGATCTACATCGGCAGCCAGGGCATCGTGCAGGGCACCTACGAGACCTTTGCCGAGGCGGGCCGCCAGCACTACGGCGGCGACTGGGCCGGGAAGTGGATTCTCACCGCGGGCCTGGGCGGCATGGGCGGCGCGCAGCCGCTCGCCGCGACGATGGCCGGGGCCTCGATGCTCGCGATCGAGTGCGACCCGACGCGCATCGACATGCGGCTGCGCACGCGGTATCTCGACGCGCGCGCCAACTCGCTCGACGAAGCGGTGGCGCTGCTCGAGAACGCCAAGCAGCCGATCTCGGTCGGACTGCTCGGCAACGCGGCGGAGCTCGTGCCGCAGATCCTGAAGCGCGCGCAGAACTCCCGCTTCCGGCCGGCGCTCGTCACCGACCAGACCTCGGCGCACGATCCGGCGAACGGCTACCTGCCCGAGCGCTGGACGCTCGAGCGCTGGCGCGAGCTGCGCGTGAAGGATCCGCAGGAGGTCGCGACATCCGCGCGCGAGTCGATGGCGAAGCACGTGCGGGCGATCCTCGGGTTCCAGGCGATGGGCATCCCGTGCGTGGACTACGGGAACAACATCCGCCAGGAAGCGAAGAACGTCGGTGTCACGAACGCGTTCGACTTCCCCGGGTTCGTGCCCGCGTACATACGGCCGCTCTTCTGCGAGGGCAAAGGTCCGTTCCGCTGGGTCGCGCTCTCCGGCGACCCGGAGGACATCTACAAGACCGATCGCAAGATCCTCGAGCTGTTCCCGAAGAACGAGTCGGTGCGGCGCTGGCTCGAGATGGCGAGGGAGCGGATCGCGTTCCAGGGACTCCCGGCGCGGATCTGCTGGCTGGGCCTGGGCGAGCGCCACCTCGCGGGGCTCGCCTTCAACGAGATGGTCGCGAAGGGCGAGCTGAAGGCGCCGATCGTGATCGGCCGCGACCACCTCGACTGCGGCTCGGTCGCGAGCCCGAACCGCGAGACCGAAGCGATGCGGGACGGTTCGGACGCCGTATCCGACTGGCCGCTCCTCAACGCCCTGCTCAGCACGGCGGGCGGCGCGAGCTGGGTCTCGCTCCATCACGGCGGCGGCGTCGGCATGGGTTACTCTCAGCACGCCGGCGTCGTGATCGTCGCCGACGGAACCGATGCCGCGGCGAAACGGCTCGCGCGCGTGCTCTGGAACGATCCGGCGACCGGCGTGATGCGGCACGCGGACGCGGGCTACGACCTCGCGATCCGGTGCGCAAGAGAGAAGGGTCTCGACCTGCCGATGATGCCGTGAGCGCCGAAGCGATCTGGGTGAACGCGAGGCTCGCGACCATGGTCGCGGGGCCGGACTACGGCGCGATCCTCGACGGCGCGATCGCCGTCCGCGGCGGCCGCATCGCTTGGGTCGGCGCGCGGGCGGACCTACCCCCCGCCCTCCGCACGGCTGCCGTCCGTGAGCACGACGCGGGTGGCCGCTGGATCACGCCCGGCCTGATCGACTGCCATACGCATCTCGTCTACGCGGGCAGCCGCGCCGGCGAGTTCGAACTACGGCTGAACGGTGCTACCTACGAAGAGATCGCTCGCGCCGGTGGCGGGATCCGCTCGACGGTGGCCGCGACCCGGGCCGCTTCCGAGGCCGCGCTTGCGGAGGCGTCGAAGCCGCGCCTGAAGGCGCTCGCCGCCGAGGGCGTCACGACGGTTGAGATCAAGTCGGGCTATGGGCTCGAGACGGGTGCGGAAACGAAGATGCTCAGGGTCGCGCGCGCGCTGGGGAACGCGCTGCCGGTGACAGTGCGCACGACCTTCCTCGGCGCGCACGCGCTGCCGCCGGAGTTCGACGGTCGGCCCGACGCGTACATCCAGGAGGTCTGCGAGCGCATGCTGCCGGAGGTCGCGCGCGCCGGTCTCGTAGACGCCGTCGACGCCTTCTGCGAGCGGATCGGATTCAGTCCGGCGCAGACCGAGCGCGTGTTCGAGGCGGCGCGGCGCCTCGGTCTGCCGGTGAAGCTCCATGCCGAGCAGCTCTCCAATCAGGGCGGGGCACGCCTCGCTGCGCGCTACGGCGCGCTCTCGGCCGATCACGTCGAGTACGTCGAGGAGGATGACGTCGTGGCGATGGCGCGCGCCGGGACCGTGGCCGTATTGCTGCCCGGGGCGTTCTACTTCCTGCGCGAGACGCGGATTCCACCGATCGAGCTCTTCCGCCGCCATCGTGTCGCGATGGCTGTGGCCACCGACTGCAATCCGGGCACTTCGCCGATGACCTCGCTCGTCCTCGCGCTCAACATGGCGTGCACGCTCTTCCGGCTGACGCCGCAGGAAGCGCTCGCCGGCGCGACGCGCGAGGCGGCGCGCGCGCTTGGGCTCGCGCACGAGGCGGGGACGCTGGAGGCAGGGAAGGTCGCCGACTTCGTGCTCTGGAACGTCGAGCGGCCCGGCGAGCTCGCCTACGGCATCGGCGCGAACCCGTGCCACGCGGTGGTGAAGCGCGGCGTTGCGCGCACACCGGTGGAGCTGCTGGCCGGCTGATGGAGGACCGCACATGACGACCGAACACTCCACCTTCGCGTTCTCGACCGGTGGCGCGCCGCTCCTTGTCAGCATGCCGCACGTCGGCACCGGGCTGCCGCCGAGCTTCGCTGAACGTCTGAGCGTGCCGGCGCAGTCGCTACCCGACACCGACTGGCACGTCGACCGGCTCTATGACTTCGCAGCCGACCTCGGCGCGAACATCCTCCGCGCGCGCTACTCCCGCTACGTGATCGATCTCAACCGCCCGCCCGACGATGCGCCGCTGTATCCGGGTGCTGCCGGCACCGGCCTCATTCCGACCATACTGTTCGACGGGACTGCGCTCTACGTCGAGGGCCGCGCGCCGGACGCGGCGGAGATCGCGGGCCGGGTCAGCGTCTATTGGAAGGCGTATCACGACCACCTAGAGCGCGAGCTCGAGCGCATCCGGGCGAAGTTCGGCTTCGCGCTCCTCTTCGACGCGCACTCGATCCGGTCGGTGGTGCCGCGGCTGTTCGAGGGCCGCCTGCCCGACATCAACCTCGGGACCGGCGGCGGGACGAGCGCCGACGAGACGCTCGCGCGCGCGCTTGTCGCCGAGTGCGAGCGTCAGAGCGCCTACGATTTCGTGCTGAACGGCCGCTTCACGGGCGGCTACATCACGCGGCGCTATGGCCGGCCGGATGCCCATGTGCACGCGGTCCAGCTCGAGCTCTCGCAACGGACGTACATGCACGAGGACCCGCCGTTCGAGTTCGACGACGCGACTGCGAACGGCGTGCGCCCGCTGCTGCGCTCAATCCTGACGCGGATGCTCGATTGGGCGGATTCCCGCTACGGCTGGCGCACGCGCCCATGACCGCATTCTTCGCCGACCTCGCGTTGCTCCCCGGCGGTTGGGCGAAGAACGTGCGGCTCGACGTGGAGGCGAACGGGAGCCTCTCCGCAGTGGCGCCGGACGCCGTCGCCGAGGGCGCCGTCCGGCTCGCGGGGCCGGTGCTCCCGGGGATCTGCGATCTGCACTGCCACGCCTTCCAGCGCGCGATGGCGGGCCTGACCGAGCGGCGCTCGGCCGCGGCGGACAGCTTCTGGACGTGGCGCGACGTCATGTACAGGTTCGCCGCGCATCTCACGCCGGAGGACCTCGAAGTCGATCGCGGCACAACTCTACATCGAGCTCTTGAAGGGCGGGTACACCGCGGTGTGCGAGTTCCACTACGTCCACAGCGATCGGGACGGGCGTCCGTTCGCGAACCGCGCCGAGATGTCGCACCGGCTCGCTCGCGCCGCCGCGCGCGCGGGGATCGGCCTGACCCTGCTGCCGGTGCTCTATCAGACCGCGAACTTCGGCGGCATCGCGCCGCACGAGGGGCAGCGGCGCTTCATCACGACGGTCGATCGGTTTCTGGAGATCGTTCAAGCGCTGCGCGGTCTCGCGGCCGCGGACGCGAATGTGCGCGTCGGGATCGCACCGCACTCGCTGCGCGCGGTTCCGCCCGAGGCGCTCGCAGAGGCCGTTCGCGGCCTCGACGCGATCGACGCCACCGCACCGATCCATATTCACATCGCCGAGCAGACGAAGGAGGTCGACGACTGTCTCGCGTGGAGCGGGCAGCGGCCGGTCGAGTGGCTGCTCGCGCACCAGGCGGTGTCGCCGCGCTGGTGTCTCGTCCACGCCACGCATCTCACCGACGGCGAGACTCGTGTGCTCGCGCGGTCGGGCGCCGTCGCGGGATTGTGCCCGACGACGGAAGCGAACCTAGGCGACGGCTTCTTCCCGTTGCCCGCGTTCCTGGCGCATGGCGGAGCGTTCGGGGTCGGCTCGGACAGCAACGTGTCGACCGCGGCGATCGAGGAGCTGCGCTGGCTCGAGTACGGACAGCGCTTGCTGCATCGGCGCCGGAGCGTTGCAGCCTCCGCGGCGACGCCGTCGCCGGGGCTCGCGCTCTATCAGGGTGCTGTGGCGGGCGGCGCCAAGGCATCGGGTCGCCCCATCGCCGGCCTCGCGGCAGGGCAGCGGGCCGATTTCCTGGTGATCGATGCGGAGACGCCGTTCCTCGCCGCGCGCGGTCCGGACGAGCTCCTCGATGCGCTCGTCTTCGGCGGCAACGCGAACCCGATCCGGGACGTGTTCGTGGGCGGGAGGCAGGTGATCGACCGGGGGAAGCATGCGCACGAAGAGAGCGTCCAGGCCGCGTATCGGGCGGCGGCGGAGCGTCTCGCGGCCACGCTATAGATCGTTCCCCCGCACACGAGATCGGCACCACTCTTCATGGCGCGGTCAATGAACACGGTGCGCGCGCTCGCCAGCTTGCCGACCGAGCCGGTCGACCCAGGGACGTCTCTGCGCAACCCACTCCCCCAAGATTCACGCAGGCTATTCGACTCAGCCTCAACTGTTACTCGCCGTCTGATCCCCTGTTAACGCGGATGCGCACGACCTCGATGATCCCAAGATAACCGGTGAGCGGCTCCAGCGCGAAGGCGAGAGTGCAGCAAGCCTCCGCCTCCAGTGGGGAGTCCGAAACGCCGAGTAATGCCCGGGCAGGCGATAAAGGACACGCGCCCGACGCTCATCGATTACGCGCGGCACCGATGCGGCGCGAAAGCCATCGAACCTGTCGACAACGTCGGCCAACGGAGTGTTCTCGCGGGCAGTAACGGATGCCGCGCGTCATCACGTGCATGGCTCCCATGCCATGACGGGTCGCGTTTCAGTCAGCGAACAGCGGGTCCAGATTGGCAAGCACGAAGCCGTGGCCAGCCTCGCGAGCGAGGTTTCTCAGTTCGGCTTCAATGCGGGCGCGGTCCTGCCGGCGCGCCCAGAACACCGGCCCTCCCTCCCAGCGCGGGAAGCCATAGCCCTGAACCAGCACCACGTCCACGTCGCTCGGCCGGCTGGCGACCCTTTCAACGAGCACCAATGCGGCCTCGTTGACCATCGCAAGGAGGGCCCGTCGCCGGATTTCGTCGGGTGCGATGTGCCGGCGCACGATGCCCCGCCGGGCGCTTGCCTGCTCGATGATCCTGCGCACGGTAGTATCGACTGCCTTGGATTGTTGGCCCTCTGCGTAGAGGTAGTAGCCAGCGCCAGTTTTGCGTCCGAGTCGGCCCTGCTCGCACAGCTGGTCGAGGATGTCGACATATCGCTCCCGCGGGTCGCGCGTGGCCGCTTGGGCCTTGCGCATCCGCCAAGCGATGTCGAGGCCCGAGAGGTCGGCCACTGCGAACGGCCCCATCGCGAAGCCCATGGCCGTGAGCGCGTTGTCCACGTCCTCGGGCCACGCGCCGTCCTCGAGCATGAATTCGCACTGTCGCCGGTAGGCGTTATAGATGCGATTGCCGATGAAGCCGAACGCGTTGCCGCTCAGCACGGGCAGTTTCTTTAGCGTGGACCCGAACGTCATTCCGGTGGCCAGAACGTCGGTGGACGTCTTGGTGCCGCGCACGACTTCGAGCAACTTCATCACATGCGCGGGGCTGAAAAAGTGCAGGCCCAGCACGTCGGACGGCCGTGACGTGGCGGCGGCAATGGCATCGAGGTCGAGGTACGAGGTGTTGGAGGCGAGAACCGCGCCTGGACGCGCGTGGGTATCGATGCTGCGAAATACCTCTTGTTTCACGGCCATGTCCTCGAATACCGCCTCGATGACCAAGTCGGCTTCCGCCAGACGCGTCCAGTCGGTTGTCGTGGCAAGACGCGTTTGGTTCCAAGCGGCTATTTCAGCTTTGAGCTTGCCGGCCGCGACCCGGTCTCGGTAGTAGTCAGTGATGCGTTGCCGTCCACGCTCGAGCGCCGCCTCGTCCCGCTCTACCAGAAGTATGGACAGGCTCGCGTCGAGAGCCGCGATGGCGATTCCCGTTCCCATGGTCCCGGCGCCAATCACCGACACGGAACGCACGGGTCGCGGTGTGGCCTGTAGCTCAACCGCCAATTGCGTGGCCTCTCGCTCGGCCTTGAACTGGTAGCGCAATGCCTGCGCTGCGGTTGTCGAGGCGAGCGCTCGGAATAGCTCGCGTTCGCGTCGCATGCCCTGGTCGAAGGGCAAGGCCGACGCGGACAGCGCTTCGAGCAATGCACCGTAGGCAGGTTGCATCTGCTGGCGTGCATTGAGCTTGGCGCGTCGCGCACCAACCGCGGTTTCCACGGCGGCGGTGTCAAGTACGCGATCGCGCGCCCGAGGAAAGGGAGCGCCTCTGTCGGCCAACACATTGGCTCGCCGTAAAGCAGCCTCGACGGCATCGTCGGCCACGATCTCATCGAAAAGTCCCGTGCCGGTGAGCTCTTTGGCGCTCCGCGACTGACCGTTGAGAATCAGATCCCGCGCGGCCTCGATGCCGATCAGCCGCGGCAGCCGCTGCGTGCTGCCGGCGCTGGGGATCAAGCCGAGCGTGATCTCAGGCAGGCCCACGCGGGCCGTCTCGAGTGCAACCCGTCCGTGACAAGCGAGCACGAGTTCCAAGCCTGCGCCAAGCGTGGCCCCGCTCACGGCCGCCACAACCGGTTTGTTGCTCGCCTCGATGCGTTCCATTACGGCATGAAGGGTCGGTTCCCTGTGCTCATTCGGCAAGCCGGACTCGGTCACTTCCGAATCGGCGAGAGATACGTTGGCACCGCCGGTCAGCACAAGACCGCGGACACCGGGATTGGTCTGTGCGTCCTCGAGCTGCTGCAGGATGCATTCCCGCAACCCGTGGCTGGAGCTGTTGACCGGCAATTGGTCAAGGTCGAGGATGGCGATGGTGTCTTGGATCTCGATCATGGCGTAAAGAATGATCCGCCCACAACAAGCAGCACTGCCCCGCTGCAGATGAGGTGTTCAGTCCACCTTGACGCCGGACTGCTTGACGATTCGAGAGGCAAGCTCGGCCTTGGTGAATGCGCCGAACTCCTCCGAGATATTACCCACCGGCTCGGCGCCTAGGGCCGTAAACTTCTCGCGCACTTCCGGCATGCTCACGACCGGGTGAGCCGGGTAGGTTTGTGCATGTACTGGAAAGTAGACCGCTGCGAGGCCCGCACACGCAATCTTCAGAAGGCGACGGCGGTTGAATAGCAACATGAAAGCTAGAACTCCGCGCTCGCGATGGTGGCTACGGGTGTGGTGGCGATCGCGGCGCCGGCAGATAGCAGTTCTTCTATTTCGTTATCCGCGTATCCGATCTCGCTGAGGATCTTGCGGGTGGCCCACCCGTGCGGCTGGGACGGGGTGCGCAGCGGTGGATACGCTTGATCGAATCGGATCGTGGATCGGATCGCGGCAGTCTTGCCCTCTGTCGGATGCTCCTCGAAGCGAATCAACCCCACCGCTTCCAGGTGAGGGTCGCACTGCAGCGACTCTAACGTGTGGCAGGGCTGGACAGCGATATCGGCCCCGCGCAGTACGTCGAGCCATTCGGCCGTCGTTTTGCTCGTCAGCGGCGCGCCGCGGATTTCGAACCACTGCCCCACGTTGCGTGCGCGCGCGGCGACGGTCGAGAAGCGTGGATCCTCGAGCAGGTCATGCCGGTCGGTCGCCTTCAGGAAGGCGCGGACTTGCGAGTCCGTATTGATGGTGAACGAGATCCAGCCGTCAGCGGTCTGCACTGGCTTGTTGTGCCGACTGAGTAAGCGAAGATCGCCAGGGGGCCCAACGGGCGGGTCGAAGCTCTGCTGCGCCAGATGTTCCTGGAGGACGAAAGCCGCCATGGTTTCGAACATCGGGACTTCGATGCTGCACCCTTTTCCGCTCGATCTGCGCTCCACGAGCGCTGCCAGGATCGCGCCGGCCGCGATTTCGCCCGCCACGTGATCACAGATCAGCATCGGGACATAGGTCGGTACCCCGTCACGCGCGAGCGTGAGGCCCGCCATTCCCGTGGCCCCTTGCACGACGCTGTCGTAGGTCGGCTGGCCGGCGTACGGACCATCGGTGCCATAGCCTGTGATCAAGCAATAGATCTTGTCCGGGTGGCGGGCGCGAATGGACGCTCCGTCTAGACCTAGCCGCTCGAGCGCCTGTGGGCGCATGTTGGCAACGATGACGTCGGCCGATGCCACCAACCGGTCCATTGCCTGCTTGGCGCCCGCCTTCTTGAGATCGAGGCAGATGTTCCGCTTGCCGCGGTTGAAGTGAAGGTATGCCCCGGAATGCTGGCCGGTGGGCGAGAGGCCGCCAAGGCCGCGCATGAGATCGCCCTCCGGGCTTTCAACCTTGATGATCTCCGCACCATACTGGCCCAGTCGCCAGGTGCAGACCGGCCCCACCACGACGCTCGTCAGGTCCAGTACGCGTATACCCTTCAAGGGTTCGAGGCTCATTGAATGTCCACGTCCACGTCGACGGCCAGTTCGCTCTTGTCGTTGAAGGCCTTGAGGCACCATCTCGCGCCGTCGCGCTGGGCGGCGAGTGTGATCGGCCGACCGCAGAAGAGTGGCGCGACGTGACGCACTTTGAGCGCCGCGGGAACCAAGCAGAGATCCTTGCGCAGAAACTCGGTCAGCAGCAGCGTCGTCAGGCCACCATTCACCACGAGGTCCGGAAAACCCTCCACATCACGGGCGTAGGACTTGTCGATGTGAATCTTGTGTGAGTTGAAGCCGAGCGCCGAGTACTGAAACAGCAGCGTCTCATCGGGAACGACGGTCGTCATCCGATCGGCCGATATCGGCACCACCCTCCCGGCGCCGTCGTCCTTGGCGAATACCTTGCGCGCCGTTAGCAGGAGATAGGTCTGTGTCTCGACGACCGCAGGTGTCGCCTCCTTCTCGATGCGCAACTCATGGACGATCGTCACGATCGCCATCGGCCCGGAGTCCGTGGTCTTCCGCGTCAGGCTGTCGATGGAACTCATGCGTTGCAACGTCGTGCCGATCGGGATCTCACGACGATACGAGACGGTGCGCCCACCCAGCAGCAAGCGCGGAAGACCAAGATCGGGCATCGGAACGCCTAGGCCAGGAAACCCGTCGCCGCGCAGGGCGGACCGTCGCGTGTCGGCGCCCAGCAGCACGAAGTGCCAGCCTCGCGGTAGCGGCTCGCCTTCGACGATGCCCTCTGGGTCGAGATCCAACATGGCGGCCACACGTCGCGCAGCCGCCACGCTGCAGGCTTCCAACCGGGTGACCGTCTCGCCAAGCTCAGGCATCGCAGCACCAACTGGGCCGGGGCGACTAGTGGATGTGGCTGCCGCCGTTGACGTCGATGGTGGCGCCCGTGACATAAGCCGAGAGATCCGAGGCAAGAAAGAGACACGCACCCGCAACATCGCGCGCTCTGCCAGCACGCTTCAAAGGAATCGCCGCCACGATCTCCTGGAACTTCTCATCAGTCATCCCGTCGAGCATCCCCGTCTCGGTCATCGAAGGACAGACCACGTTGGCGCGGATTCCCAGTGGGCCGAATTCGCGCGCAATGGTGCGGGTCAGGCTGATGACGCCGCCTTTCGAGGCGGCGTAGTGAGCGCCTCCCACGAGCCCTCCGCCGCGCTGGGCTGCGACCGAAGCGACATTGACGATGACCCCGCTCTTGCGAGCGGAGAAGACGTTGAGGGCGCTCTTGCAGAGATTGAAGGCGCCCTTCAGATTGACGCCTAGGACGAGCTCGTAGTCTTTCTCGCTGATCTCCAGCAGCGGCTGCGCTTTCACCACGGCAGCGCTATTGACCAGGCAATCGATGGTTCCGTACCGTGAGACCGCCTCATGCACGGTTCGGTCGCAGTCAGCATCGCTCGCGATGTCGCATCGCACGCCATGTACGTCCGTATCCCGCTGCACACGGTTGCCGATGGAGGACCTGATCTCGCCGAGCACCCGATCGTCCATGCCCAAGTCGACGACGACGATCTTCGCGCCATGTTCGGCGAACAGTTCGGCGACCGCATAGCCGATGCCGCGGAGCGAAGCGGCCCCAACGATGACGCACACCCTATCCTTCAAGAGCATGGGTTCCCTCTTTCGTTCCTGATTGACGCTGGAGGCTCTTCGCCGGTGGTGCAGGCGCTCACGCGGGCATCTCGGACAAGGTCCAGGAGATCATCGACGTGTGGCGCGGTGTCCAACCGAGTTAGCGACGAGCACGCTCCGCGCGCAGGCGGCTGTTGCTTGCAAGAATGCAGTACGCCATGTTCTCACCCCATTTTCCTGCCGCCAGTCCGTCCGGCAAGGATTCGAGGGAGCCCAATCCGAGCCGTGCCGCTATGGCTTCTCCAATTTCTTCGAACGATGCCTCACCGTTCTAAGCGAAATAGAATGCTCGTGTCGGCGCGTTCTCTAGGACAAGCAAGTAAAGGGTCGGTGCCATCGTCGATATGGGCGTTGGACCACCGATTCACGCCCCGGCCGATGACACGCATTGCTCACCCGATCGTTGTCACATGTTCGGTTGATGAATCTCGATGACGTTTCCGTCTGGATCCTGGATGAACACCTGGTACCAGCCCGCGATCGCCCACTTGCCGTAGTCTGAATAGCGAATGCCAAGCTGGTCGCATTTGCGCATGAAGCCCTTTATGTCGTCCGTGCGGAAGCAGGAATGGCCACGCGCCATCGGATTGACGAACTGCTTCATCTTGAACCCGGTGTCGAGATCTCTCTCGGCCCAGTGAAACTCGATCGCGCCGTCGGTCAGGAAATCGACCTTTCCGGAGTAGCCGTTTGACGTGGCCTCGAAGTTCACCCGCGTGTGCTCCTCGTCGTGGATCGTTCCCAAGTCGAAGAGTGTCTGATAGAACTTGGTCAGTCTGGGCAAGTTGTCCGTGCACAGATTCATGTGATGAAACTTGAACTTCATAGCAACTCCTTAGCAGATTGGAGTGTGTGACCCGCGCACGATCGGGGTCCGCGATCGACACGCAGAAAGTTACGTAGCACCGAGATGGTCGAGGCGGGGGCGCGGCAGCCCGTTCGAGTGAATCAGGTGCATCGGGCGACGGATTCATTCCTGTCCCCCGCTTCGACTCGCATCGATGGCAATCAGAATCGCGCATTGCCAAGCCGAAGTCATGAAGGACTTGAAAAAATTCCGAAACCCGTCCGAATCGCGGCGGTAAAAGGGCGGAGCCCGTTACTGCGCCTTTATGCGTTCCAATTCAGTTTGAAAGATCTTGACGATCCCGGGATCGTATTGGGCAATGAACTTGTCCTTGACCGGCTGAGTCACTTGACGGAGCCGGCCCAACTCAGCCGGAGCCACCTCATTGACCTGCATGCCCTTGGCCTTCAGTTCTCCGATGGCTTCGCGTACCCGCCGCCGGCTTTCCTGGCGCTGATAACCCCGTGCTTCCAGGAATGCGTCTTGAATAGTCTTCTTCTCGGTTGGGGATAGCCGGTCCCAGAATCTTTTACTTACAAGGATGACGGCGTTGCCGTACATGTGACCTGTCAGGCTGGTGTACTTCTGCACTTCATACAATTTGGCTGTAAGGATATTGAGTAGCGGATTCTCTTGCGCATCCACGGTTCTGGTCTCAAGTGCTGTGTATAGTTCTGAAAAAGACATGGTCACTGGGTTCGTCTTAAAAGCTTTGAACGTTTCAATGAACAGTGGGCTTGGCTGAACCCTGAACTTGAGCCCCTCAAAATCTTCTACCTTCGCAATAGGGCGTCTGCTATTCGTAGCGTGGCGGAACCCGTTCTCCCAATATCCAAGCCCGATCAGACCCTTGGCTGGGAGCAGGTCAAGCAGCGCTTGTCCGGCGGGGCCATCAAGCAACGTATCTGCTTGCTGCTCCGTGGTAACAATGTATGGCAAATCCAGCAGCCCGAACTCTTTGACCAGGCCCGCTATTTGAGCCGAGGCGTGCGCCATCATCTCCTGTGTGCCACCGAGCAGAGCCGACATCTGCTGCATATCGACGCCAAGCTGATTGCCAGGGAAGACTCTGACCTTGATCTTGCCACCGCTCTTGGCCGTAACGATTTCACCAAATCTATTCGCGGCTAATGCGATTGGGTGGCTTGCTTCCCAAGCGAAACCGAAGCGGATCGTGCGCTCCTGGACATCTTGCGCGCTCGCTGTTGATGAGAATGGCAAAAGAACAGCGAGCAGTAGGATCGCAAACGCGGAACTACGACGTTTCATAATCACCCTCCTCGAACAAGCCAGCCCCCGAACGAAAAGGCGGTGGGCACAGCTCCCGCATAGCGCCAATGGGCGGGAAACAATGCGCGCCGCGGGTGTTCATGGAACCAGCGCGCCCAGCACCTCCACAGCGGCGCCAAGCCTTTGCCGCCGATGCGCCGTGCATCGACTGGGCGATCGCTGAGATTCACGCATTGCCAAGCCGAAGTCATGAAGGAGTTACAAAAAATTCCGAAACCCGTCCGAATCGCGGGCTGAAATGTGTTGGCGGGTCGAGCGGTAGAATCCCGTCATGCTCCCGCGACGCTTCCTCTTTGGGCGCTTTATCTTCGACGTGGGCCGTGCTTCGCTTTCCTGCGACGGCGCCCCAGTTACCATCGGACACAGAGGCCTTGCGATCCTCCACGCGCTACTAAAGGCACGCGGTCAAATCGTGACGAAGGGCGAGCTGATGGATGCCGCATGGCCCGGCGCCATCGTCGAGGAAAGTAACCTCTCCGTCCAGATCGCTGCGCTGCGAAAGTTTCTGGGGCGAACCGCCGATGACACGGAATGGATCCTCACTGTGCCTCGCGTCGGTTATCGATTCGCCACCATGGTCACCGTGGATGAGGGCTCTAGATCCCACGCAGCTTCGCCCGAACCACCCGAACCCGGACGCAAGCCCTCGATCGCCGTGCTGCCCTTTACCAATCTGAGCGGTGACTCGGAACAGGAGTATCTGGCCGACGGAATTACCGAAGACATCATCAACGCGTTATTTCGGTTTCGATGGTTCTTCGTGATCGCCCGCCATTCGAGCTTCGTGTTCAAGGGAAGGGTCGTCGACATCAAGGAGATCGCGCGCGAACTGGATGTGCAATATCTGCTCGCGGGCAGCGTGCGCAAGTCGGCGCGGGAGATCCGCGTGTCCGCCCAGCTCGTCGACGCTCGAAGCGCGCATCAGCTCTGGGCCGATCGCTACCAGATCCAGCTAGGCGATGTCTTCACCATCCAGGACCAGATCGCCGAGCAGGTCGCCGGCGCCATCGAGCCGGAGTTGCTAAAGAGTGAGTCCGTTATTGCGGCGAAACGACGTCACGCCGGCGATGCGAACGCGCGAGACATCGTGTACCAAGGCACCTGGTTCTTCCATCAGATCACGCGCGCGACCCATCTTCGTGCCCGTGAGTTGTTCAGGAAGGCGCGGGACCTCGATCCCGACTTGCCGGAAGCGAACCTGTGGCTCGCCCGCGTCACGAGCGGGCTGGTTGCGTATGGATGGAGTGACGATGTGGAGAACGATCTGCGCGAAGGCCGCGATGCTGCTTTGAAGGCAGTGCAGATCGATGAGAAGAACCCTTATGCATACTACAGTCTGGCGAAAACGAACATGTACGCGGGCAGGCTCGATCAGGCCGTGCGAGCTGCGGAGAAAGCGGTGGAGCTGAGTCCGAGCTTCGCGCTCGGCCATCTGGTGCTCGGAATGGCGACGCTTTTTTCCGGCTCGGCTTCGGAGGCGATCGAGCCCTTGGAACGCGGCCTGCGTCTCAATCCGTACGATCCGCAGAACTTCAATTGGTACACCACCCTTGCCTTGGCGCATCTGTTTGCGAAGGATGCTTACAAGGCGCGCGATAGTGCGCTCAAAGCCCTCACGATTCGCCCAGTCTGGCGAACCACGCTGGAAACGCTGGCGTGCTGTTATGCCCAACTCGGCGACTTGCACGCAGCCCGGGCGTGTGTCGAGCAGATCGCCAAGCTCGACAAACCGACGAACGACGTGTTCACTCCGCTGAGGCGCCAGAATCCGCAATGGGCCGAGGAGCTCAGAGCGTTGCTCCGGAACGCCGGTCTGAACGAGTCGACCACGGTTCGGAGTTGAAGTTGCCCCTCGCGCTCTACCAGGGCGCCGTACCGGGAGGCGTAATCGCATCGGGCCGCCCGATCGCCGGCCTCGCAGCGGGACAGCGCGCCGATTTCCTGGTGATCGACACGGAGACGCCGTTCCTCGTTGCGCGCGGTCCGGACGAGCTCCTCGATGCGCTCGTGTTCGGCGGCAATGTGAACCCGATCCGGGACGTGTTCGTCGGCGGGAGGCAGGTGATCGACCGGGGGCGGCACGCGAACGAGGCCGTCATCCATGCGGCATACCGCGTAGCCGCGGAACGCCTTGCCGCGGCGCTGTAGATAGGCGTTGCTCGCGAGGCGGGTGTCGTTCGCGATGACGACGCGACGCTACTTCGCGCTTGTCGATCCGCTCCTGAAGAGGCAGCCTCAGGTCCCTGCCTGAAGGTCCGGTCGCCCGCTCTGCACGCCGATCGTCTGCGAGCGCCTCCGCGGCGTCTCGGCCGCGACGAGACTCACTGCTCTGCCTGGAACAGCTGCTTCCGCTTCGAGCGCAGCAGCATTACGAGACGGCGCGCGGCCGGCGAAAGATAGCCGTCCTTGCGATAGATCACGCTGAACGTCCGCCGCATCGTCGTCTCTTTCACCGGTACTTCCTTGAGCGGCGCGCGGGCCGCGGCGCGCAGGGGGTCAAGGTGGCGGCGCGAGATCGAAACTGAGGAGGTCCGCATGTCCTCGATCAGCGGCCGGGGCAGCAGCAGCACCGCCCACGCCACGAGCGGCGTCCGCCGGCTGGAGCCGCAAAGCGCCTGGGCCGACGCGAACCGGGGTGATCGGGGTCGACTCCTTCCTCGAAGGCCCGGTGTGCGACGCGAAGGGGAATCTCTACGTCACCGACATCCCGTACGGCCGGGTGTTCCGCATCGACCCCGCTGGCGGCAACTGGGATCTCGTCGCGGAATACGACGGCGAGCCGAACGGGATGAAGTTCCTGAGCGACGGCGCGCTGCTGATCACGGACTACAAGAACGGCCTGATGGTGCTGGAACTCGCGTCGGGACGGGTCCATCCGTTCCTCGAGCGGCGGAACAGCGAGCGCTTCAAAGGTGTCAACGATCTCGTCTTCGACTCGCGCGGTAATCTCTACTTCACGGACCAAGGCCAGACGGGCATGCACGACCCGACCGGCCGCATCTATCGCCTCGCGCCGGACGGCAAGCTCGACGCGCTGATCACGAACGCGCCGAGCCCGAACGGCGTGGTCCTGTCGCCCGACGAAAAGATCCTCTACGTCGGCATGACGCGCGGGAACAGCGTCTGGCGGATCCCGCTGCTCCCCGACGGGTCGGTGAGCAAGGTTGGCCAGTTCTTCACGTCGTACGGCCCGAGCGGGCCGGACGGATTGGCGATGGACGTGACCGGCCGGCTGTTCGTCGCCAACCCCGGTCTCGGCTGGGTATGGGTGCTCGACGCGCACGGACGGCCCGTCGAGATTCTGCGCGGACCGGCCGGCAGCTCGATCACGAACGTGGCCTTCGGCGGCCCCGGGCGGCGCACCTTGTACATGACCGATTCCTCCAGCGGCACTGTCCGCTGCGCGACCATGTCGGAGCCGGGGTGCGCGCTGCATCGGCCGCGCGCGTCCTGACCCGCCGCGCCATACACGACCGAACTGGGTTAGATTGAGCGCCCCTGCGGGTTGCGAGGTCCCATGAACTATCAATCGTTGTTTGCTTCGGTCGCAACCCGTCCCGTCCGCGCCGGCGTCGTCGGCGTCGGCGAGTTCGGCGTTTCGCTCGCGGCCCGCGATCGCCGGCTCAAGCACCTGAACGTCAGCGCGCTGGCCGATATCGACGTCGGCCGCGCTTGCGAGCGGCTAGTGCGCGCCGGCCTCGCGCGCGACGAGCTGGCGGTCTGCGATACGGTGGCCGAGGCGCTTGCCGCGCTCGAGCGCGGCAAGCGCGCCATCGCCTCGGACGCCGCGATCCTGCCCCAATTGCCGCTCGACGTGCTGGTGGATGCGACCGGTGATCCCGAGACCGCCGCGCGCACCGCGGACGCCGGGATCCGGAACGGCAAGCACGTCGTGCTCGCGTCCAAGGAGGCCGATTCCGTCGTCGGCCCGATCCTGTATCGCAAGGCGCGCGCGGCCGGACTCGTGTACTCGCCCGTGGACGGCGACCAGCCGAGCCTCCTCATCAAGCTCGTCGCGTGGGCGCGCGAGCTCGGGCTCGAAGTCCTCGCGGCGGGCAAGGCGAGCGAGTACGACTTCGTGTACGACCCCACGGTCGAAACCGTCAGCACGCGCACGAAGTCCGTGCGCGTGCCCGAGATCCGCGCCGTCTGGGATCTGCCCGAGTCGCGGCGCGCGGAAGCGATTGCGACGCGGGCAGAGCTGCTCGCGGCCCTGCCGCAGAAATCCGCGCCGGACTTCTGCGAGATGGGCATCGTCGCCAACGCCACCGGACTGAAGCCCGACCGCGCCGCGATGCATGCGCCGGTCGCGCGCACGCTCGAGTTGCCGGAGCTCTTCTGCCGGAGCGCGGACGGCGGGCTGTTCGCAACCGGCGGCGTCGTCGACATCTTCAACTGCTTCCGGCGCGCGGACGAAGCAAGCTTCGCGGGCGGGGTGTTCGTGGTGGTCGACATCCACGACGACGCGACGTTCGAGGTCCTGAAGGGCAAGTGCATCCCGACCAGCCGCAAAGGCTCGCGCCTGCTCCTCTACAACCCGACGCACCTGCTCGGCGTCGAGGCGCCGATCTCGATCCTCGCCGCGGCGCTCTGCGGGCACTCGAGCGTGGGCGAGGACTTCCGGCCGCGCTGCGACTTCGTCGCCCGCGCTGCGCGGGATCTGCCCGCGGGGACGGTGCTCGCCATCGGCGATCACCACACGCATTCGGTGCCCGACCTCGAGCCCAACCTGGCGGATGCCGCGCCGGTCGGGGCCGGCACGCCAGTGCCTTATTACATGGCGACCGGCAACCGGCTCGCGCGCCCGGTGCGCGCCGGGGAGTACCTCACCGCCGAGATGCTCGAGCCGCCGCGGGACTCGACCTTGTGGCGTCTGCGGGCGGAGCAGGACGCGGCCTTCTTCCCCGCCTGACGGGCCGTCGTGGCCGAATCCGTGTACAGCCTCCCGGTGGTCGATGCGCACCACCATCTCTGGGACCTCTCGCGCGGCCGGTATCCGTGGCTGCAGGAGGACTACGACCCGCAATCGTTCTTCCTCGGCGACTACGCCGCGTTCTGTCACGACTTCATGCCGGACGATTACCGTGCGGCGAGCCGCGGGTGCAACGTCGTCGCGACGGTCCACGTCGAGGCCGAGCGCGACCGCGCGGAGCAGGTGGCCGAGACGGCGTGGCTGCACGAGATGCACGCGCGGCACGGCCTCCCCAACGCCGTGGTCGGGCACGTCTGGTTCGACCGACCGGAGACCGAAGAGCGGCTACTCGAGCACCTGCGGTATCCGCTCGTTCGCGGCATCCGCAGCAAGCCCGTCACGGGCCGGAGTCCGGCGGAGAGCGTGCGAGGGCAGCGCGGGACGATGCAGGATGAAGCGTGGCTGCGGGGCTTCGCCCTGCTGGAGAAGCACGGGCTGAGCTGGGACCTGCGCGTTCCCGCCTGGCACCTGCCCGAGGCCGCCGAAGTTGCGGCGATGTTTCCCCGGGTGCCGATCGCGCTGAACCATCATGGGTTCGCCTGGGACCGCAGCGAGGAAGGGCTCAAGCGCTGGCGCGGTTGGATGGAAACGCTGGCGCGCCAGTCGAACGTGCACGTCAAGGTGTCGGAGTTCGGGGTGCGCGGCCGCGCCTGGGATTGGGCGGAGAACACCCGCATCATCCGCGACACGGTCGCGATCTTCGGCTGGCAGCGTTCGATGTTCGCCAGCAACTTTCCGGTGTCGGGCCTGCGCATCGACTACCCGGGCCTCGTCACCGGCGTGGTGCGCGCGCTGGACGCCCTTACGCCGGAGCAGCAGCGCGCCGTGATGTGCGACAACGCGCTGAATTTCTACCGTATTGCCGCGGGCTGAACGAGGAGTGAAGATGAAGCGCATGCCCACCGTAGTTCTGTGGTGCGCCTTGGCGATCGCCGCGGCGCCGATGACCGCCGCCGCGCAGGCCTATCCGTCGAAGCCGACGCGCATCATCGCCGGGTTCTCGCCGGGCGGCGGCTCGGACATCTTCGCCCGGGTGACCGCCGCCAAGCTCTCCGAGCTCTGGGGCCAGCCGGTGCTGGTCGAGAACCGGGTGGGCGCGTCGGGAACGATCGGCGCCGACGTCGTGGCGAAGAGCCCGCCCGACGGCTACACGCTGTTCCTCGCGAACATCACCCCGAACGCCATGGCGCCGCACGTCATCGAGAAGCTGCCGTTCGACGCGCGCAAGGATTTCGCCCCGATCACGCTCATCGCCGACACGCCCAACATCCTGGTCGTCCATCCGTCGGTGCCGGCGAAGAACGTCACCGAGCTGATCGCGCTGATGAAGGCGAAGCCCGGCAAGCTCACTTTCGCCTCGTCCGGTCAGGGCAGCGTCCAGCACTTCGCGGCGGAGATGTTCAAGCAGATGGCCGGCGTCGACATCGTGCACGTCCCGTACAAGGGCAGCAGCCAGGCGATGACCGACCTGATCGCGGGGAACGTCGACATCAACTTCGACACCATGACGGCAGCACTGGCGTCGGTGAAGGCGGGGAAGCTCCGCGCGCTCGCCGTCACCTCGCCGAAGCGCGCTGCGGGCGTCCCGGATCTTCCGACCGTCGCGGAAGCGGGGCTGAAGGGCTACGAGATCTCGACCTGGTACGGACTCGTCGCGCCGGCCGGCACGCCGCCCGCGGTCCTGGCGAAGATCCAGCAGGACGTCGCGCGGGCGCTGCAGCTGCCCGACATCAAGCAGCGCTTCGCCGAGCTGTCCGCGGAGCCGGGCGGGATGCCGCCCGCCGAGTTCGGGAGGTTCCTGCAGGCGGAGCTCGACAAATACGGCCGCCTGGCGAAGCAGGCGAACATCAAGGTCGAGTAGCCGCCCAGCGCGGGATCAATCAGTCGGGCGTCTTCTCGATCGCGTCGACGAGCTTCGCCCCGTGCTTGGCGACGTAATCGTCCTTCACCGGCCCGTAGACCTTGGCCCGGAACTCGGCGCGGGGGAAATCCGCGACCACCTGCATGCCCGCCGCCTTGAGCTTGGCGAGGTCGCCTTCCTCGATCTTCCGGTTCGCCGCGCGCTGCTCGCGGATCACTTCCATCGCGGTCGCCTCCATCGCCTGCTGCGCCGCCGGCGGGAGCGACTGGAATTTCTTCAGGTTCATCACGAACACCGCCGTGGTATAGGCGTGCTGCGTGAGCGTCAGGTACTTCTGCACCTCGTAGAACTTCGCCGACTGGATGAGCGTGATCGGGTTCTCCTGGCCGTCGACCGTGCGCGTCTCGAGCGCGTTGAACACCTCGGTGTAGGGCATCGGCACCGGGTTGACGCCGACGAGCTGGAACGCCTTGATGTGCGCCGGATTGGGCGTCGTGCGGATCTTCAGCCCGGCCATGTCCTCGAGCTTCACTACCGGACGGCGCGAGTTGGTCAGGTTGCGGAAGCCGATCTCGGGGAAGCCCAGTCCCTTGAAGTTGTATTGCTCGAGCTCGGCGCGGAGCTCGGCGCCGATCGGGCCGTCGAGCACGTTGTACGCGTGGCCGAAGCTGCGGATGATGCCCGGCAGATCGAGCGCGCTCTGCCGCGGATTGATCCCGGCGAAGAACGGGTTGCCGGTGAGGGCAAGGTCGATCACCCCGCCGCGCGTCGACGAGAGGATCGCGCTGTCGTTGCCGAGCTGGCCGGCGTGGAAGATCTCGATCCGCACCTGGCCGCCGGTGCGCTCCTGGACGAGCTTGGCAAACTGCACCAGGGCGACGTGCTGCGAATCGGTGTCGGGCTGGGTGTGGGCGAGGCGGAGCCGCGTTTCTTGGGCGTAGGCGGCGCCGGTGGCGAGCAGCAGAGAACCCATGACGAGCGTGGCGATCCAGCGTCCCATTTCTCCTCCATGTCGTTCGCGTCGCAGCCGCGGCCGGGGCGGCGATGCTATCACACGCCATCCGCCTCCAAGGCTTCGCGCTGACAGCCGCCTCGCAGTTGGGGTAGATTGGCAGCCCGCGCACGGGCGGATTCCCAGGAGCATAGCGTCATGACCGCAGCCGAACTGCTCGTCAAGTGCCTCGAGAACGAAGGCGTCGAATTCATCTTCGGCGTTCCCGGCGAGGAGAACATCGATGTCATGGACGCGCTCCTCGAGAGCCCCATCAAGTTCGTCACCACCCGCCACGAGCAGGGCGCCGCTTTCATGGCGGACGTCTATGGCCGGCTGACCGGCCGCGCCGGCGTCTGTCTCGCCACGCTCGGGCCGGGCGCGACCAACCTCATCACCGGCGTCGCCGACGCCAACATGGATCGCGCGCCGCTGGTTGCGATCGCCGGCCAGGGCGCGACCACGCGCCTGCACAAGGAGAGCCACCAGATCCTCGATCTCGTGAACCTCTTCCACCCGATCACGAAGTACGCGACCCAGATCCGCGAGCCGGAGATCGTGCCGGAGATCGTTCGCAAGGCGTTCAAGGTCGCGGTGACCGAGAAGCCGGGCTGCTGCTTCATCGACTTCCCCGAGAACATCGCCGAGACGAAGGTCGACAAGAAGCCGATTCCCGTGCAGTCGGCCTACACTTCGACGCCGCCCGACTTCAAGATCGAGGAGGCGGCGCGCATCATCAACGCCGCAAGAGCGCCGGTGATCCTCGCCGGCAACGGCGTCATCCGCCAGGGCGCCACCGAATCGCTGCGCAGCTTCGTCGATGTCCTGCGCATTCCGGTCGCCAACACGTTCATGGCGAAGGGCGTGGTGCCGTTCTCGACCGACCTCTTCCTCGGCACCATCGGCCTGAAGGCGCGCGATCTTCCGTGGTTCGCGTTCGAGAAGGCCGACGTGGTGATCTGCGTCGGCTACGACATGGTCGAGTACCACCCCGACATGTGGAACCCGGACGGCGACAAGAAGATCGTCCACATCGACGCGCTGCCGGCGGAGGTCGACGAGCGCTACATCGTGGCCACCGGTGTGCTCGGCGACATCGGCGAGGCGCTCCGCGGCATCGCGTTGCGGACCAAGCCCCGCTCCGCCAACCCGTTCAAGGCGGTGCGCCAGGCCGTCATCGAAGACCGCGCGCAGTACGCCAAAGACCAGGGCTTCCCGGTGAAGCCGCAGAAGATCGTCTGGGATCTGCGCCAGGCGCTCGCGCCCCAGGACATCGTGATCTCCGACGTTGGCGCGCACAAGATGTGGATGGCGCGGATGTACCAGGCGCAGGAGCCGAACACCTGCATCATCTCCAACGGCTTCGCGTCGATGGGCATCGGCGTGCCGGGCGCGATCGCGGCGAAGCTCGCCTACCCGGATCGCAAGATCGTCACCGTCACCGGCGACGCGGGATTCCTGATGAACTCGCAGGAGATCGAGACGGCGATCCGGATGAAGGCGCCGATCGTGATCCTGATCTGGAACGACTCCGAGTACGGGCTGATCACCTGGCACCAGCTGCGCCACTTCGGGCGACCGAGCCATATCGCGTTCAAGAACCCGGACTTCGTGAAATACGCGGAGAGCTTCGGCGCGAAGGGCTACAAGGTCGAGAAGACTGCCGACCTCCTGCCGACGCTCAAGCGCGCGCTCGCCGACGACACGGTCGCGATCATCGACTGCCCGGTCGACTACTCGGAGAACATGAAGCTCACCGAGCGCCTGAAGAACCTCGCCTCGCCGCTGTAGCCTGCGCGGCCGCCCGGCTCGCTGATCGCGACCTCAGGCCGAGGTCGAGCAGACTGGCCGGGTCGCTGCTGGCCCCGCCTCATTTGTACGGCGCGCCTCGAAAGCTCCGCCTTCTTGCGCCCCGCGAAAGCCGGCGAGCAAATCCGCGATCACCCCCAAGGGAACGATCAGCCGCGGAACGCGGTTGAACACCTCGACCAGCTCCGGACGCCCACTTCGAAAGCTGCTGTACGCGTTCGTATCGATCGCGACGGCCGCGATCATTTTCTACGGCGCCGCTTCGTCCAGAGCTGCTCGTCGATCCTGGTGAGTGGCTCGATCGCCTGCTCGAACTCGAGAAGGTCCCGTGCCGACCACGTTCCCGCCAGCGCGTCCAGGTCGCGGTATCTTGGCAGTACGGCGCCCGCAAACCGCTCGGTAAGCGTCTCGGCCGCCAGCCGGCTGACGCTGACCCCCCTTTGCTTCGCTGCAAGCTTGAGGTTTTCGACCACGACCGGGTCGACGTCGCGGACCAGAATGTCGGGCATGGCGGGCACCCCACTGCGATCGGGGCTTCATGATGTCACTTTGACCCATGTGATATCAACCGCCGTCCACCTACGACTCACCGAGCGGCTGAAGAACCTCGCCTCGCCGCTGTAGCCCGCGCGCCGGCGAAAGCCGGCATCCGGTCGAGCGCTAACTCGCGCCTTTCAGCGCCGCGCGCAACGCTTCCAGGAATTGGCTCGCCGCCGGCGAGAGCAGACGCTTCCGCAGCGTGATGATGCCGTATGGCTCGAGCCGTCGCGTCAAGCGGACCGGAAGCAGGCAGAGCAGCTCCTTCTGCGCGTAGTGATTCGCGATCGAGGTCGGCATCACCGCGATCGCCTCGCTCACTTCCAGCAGGGTGGTGGTGGTGATCAAGGAGGACGTCTCGACGATGTCCGTCGGCGTCGCCATCCCGACGTCGCGGAACACCAGCTCCAGGAGGCGGCGCATCGGCGTCGGCCGCGGATAGAGGACCCAGGGGCGATCGCCGAGATCCTTGAGGTCGAGCTTGCGTGACTTGGCGAGCGGATGATGCATGCCGGCGACCACCGACAGCGCTTCGTCCGCCACCGTCTCGAACTCGAGATCGGTCCGTTTCAGCTCGTCGGTCGGACGGCCGATCGCGAAGTCGAGCCGCCCCTGCTCCAGCATCGGCAGCAGCACATCGCTCGTGTCGTTGAAGATGCTGATCTCGAGCTGCGGCTGGCGCTGCTTGACGTCCGCGACGACGCGCGCCAGGAAGATCGGCGCGGGCGCGATGATCGCGCCGATCCTCACCTTGCCCTGGCTGCCGGTCGCGAAGCCGGCGAGCTCCTCGCGAAGTTGCTCCAGGTCGGCGAGCAGCAACCGCGCATAGCGGCTCACCGAGTCGCCGTACACGGTCGGGCTGATGCCGCGTCCGAGACGCTCGAAGAGCGGCAAGCCGAACGCGCTCTCCACCTCGTGCAGCATCTTGGTTGCCGCCGGCTGCGAGAGGCCCAGGTGCTCGGCCGCGCTCCGCAGCGTGCGGTGCTCCGCGATTGCGACGATCAGCGCCAGGTGCCGGAAGCGGAGCCGGTTGACGATCGAGTTGGCCGAAGGCACCACGCGAAAAGAATACCGCGCGGTTATCGGAGATTGCAAAGATTTCATTAGACGGTTAGTCGGTGCGAGAGCGCCTAATCCGCCGGCGTTTCGAAGGTTTCGATACCGAGCCGTCGAACACCGCGTGCGAACACCGACACATTATCGGGCGTCGCGCACGTGCACCGGAGGAGGAGGAGATGAGCGTCGCCGTAACCTGGCCGAGACTCGGCCGTAGGTCTGCTGGTCCCGCCCCCGCTGATTCCGCCCGCGTGCGGATCAGCACCCCCGCCGCGCGGTCGTTGCCCTCGCCTTCAGCCGGTAGGCGGGCCGGCGAGTCTCACCGCGCATCTGACGACCCACCCCGAACGCGCTCGTGTCGGCCGTGCGCCGAGAGCGCCCGAAGCGAGGCATGAAAGACGTGACTCCCAATCCACGCATTGCAATGGTGCTCGGCGACCCGGCGGGGATCGGCCCCGAACTGATCGCAAGACTGCTCTCCGACCCTGACGCACGCGCCCGCGCGGACATTCTGCTCATCGCCGACCGCGACGAGGTCGAACGCGGCTGTCGACTTGCCGGAAGCGGCTTCCCCTACGCAACCATCCGCTCGCCGGCCGACTTCGCGCCGACCAACGGCACGCCCCAGCTCTACGAGTACCGCGGCGACGCGCACCCGCCCTTCGCGCGGGCAAAGGAGACCGCGAACGGCGGGCGTTACGCGCTCGACACGCTCGCTGCCGCGCTCGACGCGACGACGCAGGGAATCACCGAGGCGGTGGTGTTCGGACCCCTCAACAAGACCTCTCTCCATCTCGCCGGGATGGGCCACAACGACGAGTTGCACTGGTTCGCCGAGCGGCTCGGGTACACCGGGCCATTTTGCGAGTTCAACGTCATGGATCGCCTGTGGACGTCGCGAGTCACGTCCCACGTCGCGCTCAAGGATGTGCCCGCGTTGATCACTCAGGACGGGATCATCGAGGCGATCGATCTCATTCATCGCGCACTGCGGGATAGCGGCGTCGCCGCGCCCCGCATCGGGGTCTGCGGGCTCAATCCGCATCTCGGCGATCACGGCACGTTCGGGCGCGAGGAGATCGATGTCATCGGGCCGGCGGTGGAGCGGGCGCGCTCGCTCGGTCTGCCCGCCGACGGGCCGTTCCCCGCCGACACGATCTTCATCAAGGCGCGCGACGGCGATTTCGATGCGGTCGTGACCATGTACCACGACCAGGGGCAGATCGCGATCAAGCTGCTCGGTTTCGAGCGCGGCGTCACCGTCCAGGGCGGGCTGCCGATTCCGATCACAACGCCGGCGCACGGATCGGCTTTCGACATCGCCGAAAAGGGCGTGGCCAACGCGAGCGCAATGCGCCTGGCCTTCGACATGGCCTGCCGCCTGGCGCTCGGCCGGCGCGCCGTCGGCGCAACTCACTGACAAGAGGTTCCCATGAAGATCACCAAGGTCCGCACCCGTGTGTTCGAGTGGAAGGGGAAGGTGGTTCCGCCGACCGCGCATTTCTGCACCAACGCAAGCGACATCCTCTATGAGCGCGGCGACGCCATGGGCTCATTCCGCTTCCACGGCTGGCTGGTGGTCGAGGTGGAAACCGACAACGGGCTGGTCGGCATCGGCAACTGCGCGCTCGCGCCGCGCGTGTGCAAGGAAGCCATCGATCTCTACTACGCGCCGATGGTGATCGGCGAGGACCCGTTCGACAACGAGTACCTGTGGCAGAAGATGTACCGGCGCACGCTCGCCTGGGGCCGCAAGGGCGTCGGCATGACCGCCATCTCCGCGATCGATATCGCGCTCTGGGACCTGATGGGCAAGGCGGTGGGCAAGCCCGTGTTCAAGCTGCTCGGCGGGCGCACCAAGGAGAAGATCTGGTGTTACGCCTCCAAGCTCTATGCGCAGGACGATCTAGACAAGTTCCTGGAGGAGGCGAAGAAGTACCTCGACCAGGGGTTCACCGCGATGAAGATGCGCTTCGGCTACGGTCCCAAGGACGGTCCCGCGGGCATGGGCAGGAACATCGCGCAGGCCCGCGCGCTGCGCGAACTGGTCGGCCCGGACATCGACATCATGTTCGATTGCTACATGGGCTGGACGCTCGAATACGCGCGCCGCATGCTGCCGCGCCTCGCCGAGTTCAATCCGCGCTGGCTCGAAGAACCGGTGATCGGCGACGACATCGAAGGCTACGTCGAGCTGAAGAAGATGAACGTCTTCCCGATCTCCGGCGGTGAGCACGAGTTCACCATCTACGGTTTCAAGGACCTGCTCGAGCGGCGTGCGGTGGACGTGATCCAGTACGACACGAACCGCGTAGGCGGTATCACGGCGGCGCGAAAGGTCAACGATATGGCCGAGGCCTGGTCGGTGCCGGTGATCCCGCATGCCGGGCAGATGCACAACTATCACCTCACGATGGCGAGCACCGCCTCGCCGATGTCGGAGTTTTTCCCGGTGCACGACGTCGAGGTGGGTAACGAGCTCTTCTACTACGTCTTCAAGGGCGAGCCGCAGCCCGACAAGGGCTATCTCCAGCTTGACGACAACAAGCCGGGGCTCGGACTCGAGCTCGACGACCGGTACCTGAAAGACTTCAACGTCATCGAGTAGCTCTGAAAGTGGAGTCTCCGCACATGCAAGCCCTGGTTCGGTCGCTCGCGACCCTCGCCTTTCTCGGCGCCTCGATGGCCGCGTCTGCACAGACATGGCCTTCCAAGAACGTGCGCATCCTGGTAGGCGCACCGCCCGGCGGCGGCACCGACATCATCGCCCGCCTCCTGGCCGACAAGTTCGCAGCGGCCTTCGGCCAGCCGGTCCTCGTCGAGAACCGCCCGGGTGCCTCGAACACGATCGCCGCCGACCTTACGGCCAAGGCGCCTCCCGACGGGTACACCCTGTTGGTGGCAACGACGACCGGCCAGGCCATCGCCCCCCATCTCATGAAGCTCGGCTACGACCCGCTGAAAGGTCTCGCGCCGGTTGCGCTGATCGCCAACGTACCGAACGTGCTCGTCGTCAACAACGACGTCCCCGCCAAGACCGTGAAGGAACTGGTCGCGCTCGTCAAGGCGGCCCCGGACAAGTATTCGTACGGCTCCTCCGGTTCGGGCAGCACCCAGCATCTCGCCGGCGAGGCCTTCGCGCACGCACTCGGGCTGAAGATGGTGCACGTGCCGTACAAGGGATCGTCCCAGGCGCTCACCGACCTCCTCGGCGGCCAGATCCAAATGGCGTTCGACACCACATCCTCGGCGATCAGTCACATCACGAGCGGGAAGGTGCGCCCGCTCGCGGTGATGTCACCGAAGCGTTCACCGCAACTCCCGAACGTCCCCACGCTCGCCGAGGCCGGGTTCCCCGGTATCGAGATGACCACCTGGTACGGGCTGTTCGTCACCGGCGGTACGCCCAAGCCGATCGTCGATCGGCTGTACCAGGACACGATGAAAGCGTTGCAGATGCCCGACGTACGCAAGCGTCTCGCAGACCTCGGCGGCGAGCCGGGCACCCTCACCGAGGCGGAGTTCGCGGCCCTGAACAAGGCGGACTTCGACCGGTTCGGGAAACTGATCCGCGAAGCCAAGATTCAACCGCAGCAGTAGCGTGGCTCGCGCCCGGTCGCTGCGCTTGTGCCCACGGTCCACGCAGCGGTCCAGGGGGCGGGAACTGATCGATGCGATCGGCAAGATGAATTGATCCTGCCGCCGTGCGCGGCGGTCGCTCTCGAGGAGGAAGGAACCATGTCGAAGACAGCATTTGCAGTAGCCATGACGCTCGCAGCGAGCCTCGCGGCCGCGTCTGCAGCACAGGCGCAGTCCAGCTGGAAGTTCCGCTTCGCCCATGCGGGCCCCGAAACCTCGTCGCAGCATCTCGCCGCCCAGGAATTCGTGCGCCTCGTGAAGGAGCGGACCAACGGCGAAGTGCAGATCCAGATCTTCGGCGGGAGCGTGCTCGGCAACGACCAGGCGACGATCTCCGGCGCGCGCGGCGGCACCATCGACATCGTGATGGCGGGGAACCCGAACTTCACCGGCATCGCGCCGAAGCTGAACGCCCTCGACATCCCGTACGTCTTCGACGGCTCGGCGCACGCGTACCGGACGCTCGACGGCGCCGCCGGCCGGCAGTTGCTCGACGAGCTCGGCAAGTTCAACCTGAAAGGACTCGCGTTCTGGGAAGTCGGCTTCCGCTCGATCACCAACAGCAAGCGCCCGGTCCGCGCACCGGAGGACGTGCGCGGCCTGAAGATCCGCACCACGCCCAACCCGGCCCACATCCAGGCGTTCCAGCTGCTCGGCGCCAACCCGGTGCCGATGGCGATCGGCGAGCTGTATACCGCGCTCGAGACCGGCGCCGTCGACGCGCAGGAGCACCCCGTCGAGATCACCTGGTCGGCGAAGTACAACGAGGTCCAGAAGCACCTCTCGATGACTCGCCACGCGTACACGGCCCTGATCCTCGTCATGAACAAGGCGAAGTTCGACGCGTTGCCGCCCCAGCATCAGAAGGCCCTGTTCGACTCGGCTGCGGACGGTGCGCGCTTCCAGCGCGACATGAACCAGCGCAAGGAGGTGGAGATCATCGCCGACCTCAAGAAGAAAGGCATGCAAGTGATCGAAACGGTCGATTCGGGGCCGTTCCGCAAAGTGGTGCTCGACCCGGTCAAGAAGGCGTTCGTCGAGAAGAACGGGCCGGAAGTCCTCAACGCCATCGACGCGGCGCGCAAATAGCCCTGCCTCTGACACGACGCGATGAGCGGCGACCTGCGAGCCGAGTTCCTGCGCACCGGGCGCGATGCCGACATGCCGATCGTCGATGCGCATCATCACTTCTGGGACATCGAGCGCAACAATCATCCTTGGCTGCGCGAGCGGCCGCTGATCCCGTTTCGCTACGGCGACTACAGCGCGATCTGCCGGAACTTCTTGCCCGACGACTACTTCCGCCACGCTGCGGGGCATCGCGTGGTGAAGACCGTGTACATGGAAGCCGAATGGAACCCGAACGATCCGCTCGGCGAGCCGCGCTGGGTGGCGGAGGTCGCCCGCGCCACCGGGTTCCCGAACGCGATGGCGGGCCAGGCGTGGCTCGACCGCGAGGACATCGACGCGGTCCTGCGCGGCCACGCCGCTTTCGCGATGGTGCGGAGCGTGCGCCACAAGCCCCGTTCGGTGCCGCGGCGCGAGGATTACCGCGAACAATACGCCGCCCCGGGGTCGATGCGCTGTCCGCGCTGGCGCGACGGCTACGCGAAGCTCGCGCGCCACGGGCTGATGTTCGAGTTGCAGGCGCCATGGTGGCACTTCGGCGAAGCGCTCGAGCTCGCGCGCGACTTTCCGGCGACGACGCTCATCGTCAATCACGCCGGCTTGCCGGCGGACCGCAGTGTCGAGGGGCTGGCCGGCTGGCGGCGAGCCCTCGAGCGCCTCGCCGTTGCGCCGAACGTCCATCTCAAGATCTCCGGCATCGGCGTGCGGAACGAGCCGTGGACCGTCGCTGCGAACGGGCCCGTAGTGCGCGACGCGATCCGGATCTTCGGCGTGGAGCGATGCATGTTCGCAAGCAACTTCCCGGTCGACGGCGTGGTCGCGAGCTTCGACGCGATCTATTCGGGATTCAAGGCGATCACGGCGGATCTCGATCCGCACGACCGGCTGAAGCTCTTTCACGACAACGCGGTAGCGCTGTACCGGCTGAACTGAGAACCGAGGAGGGACGCATGCGAGTGCTTCATCTGCTTGTCGCCGCGATCGCTGGCAGCCTCATGGCTGGGGCGGCCGCTGCCCAGGAATTCAAGGCGCGGCTCGGCACCAGCCTGCCGGACTCGCATCCGCAGACGCTCGGCGCGCGCAAGTTTGCTGAGTTGGCGGAGACGAAAACCGCCGGGCGGGTGAAGATCCAAGTGTTCTCGAACGGCACGCTCGGCAACGACGTCGTCATGACGTCCGCGCTGCAGGGCGGAACCATCGACTTCACCGTGCCGTCGACTGCCACGCTCGCGACGCTCGTGAAGGAGTTCGGCGTGGTCGGGCTGCCGTTCTCCTTTGCGAGCGAGACCGAGGCGGACGCGGTACTCGACGGGCCGTTCGGGCAGAAGCTGCTCGCCAAGCTCCCCGAGAAGGGGCTGGTGGGTCTCGCGTTCTGGGAAAACGGCTTCCGTAACGTCACCAACAGCAAGCGGCCGATCCAGCGCGCCGAGGACCTTCAGGGGCTGAAGATCCGCACGATGCAGAACAACCTGTATATCGATCTGTTCAACGGCCTCGGCGCGAACGCCGTGCCGATGGCCGTGACGGAGCTGTTCACGGCGCTCGAGACACGCGTCGTCGACGCCCAGGAGAACCCCTACACGGTCGTCCATGCGCAGAAGTTCTACGACGTGCAGAAGTACGTCTCGGCAACAGGGCACGCCTACGACGCGCTGGTGCTTATCGCGTCGAAGAAGCTCTGGGACAAGCTCACGCCCGCGGATCAGAAGGCGCTACAGGAGGCCGCGCGCGAGGCGACGGTCTTCGAGCGGCAACAAAGCCGCGAGCTGAACGCGAAGCTCCGCGGCGAGCTCGTCAAGCTCGGCATGCAGATCAACGACGTCTCCGACGCCGAGCGCGCGCGCATGCGCGAAAAGCTGAAGCCGGTGCTCGCCAAATACTCGGCAGCCATCGGCGAGCCGCTGGTGAACGAGTTCTACGCCGAGATCGACAAACAACGCAAGGCAGGAAAGTAGCGGGCATGAAACCGAACTACATCAACGATCGCTGGGTCGAGGGCGCAAGCGCCGAACCCAACATCAACGCCTCCGACACGTCGGACGTGATCGACCAATACGCCCGCGCCGACCATGCGCCGGCCGAAGCGGCGATCGAAGCTGCCGGCTGCTGCATTCTCGCAGTGGAGCATCGCAAGCCCGCAGGTGCGCTCATGATCACCCAGACCCTGCTGCTGGTGCAGAAATGCGCCCACACGTTCAGCTTCTACGATCTGGCCAGCGGTGCTGCCGAGAAACACATCGTGCTACCGAACTTCCCGCACGAGTTCACCGTCGACCCGCGCCGCAAGCTTGCGTACGTGGGCCACTACGGCATCGAGACCGCCAGCCACCTGGGCGACGTGGGCGGTCATTCGGTGTTCGTCATCGACCTCGAAAAACGCCAGCACACCGAGACGCTCAACCTCTGGCCGTACTACCGCCCGCACGGCCTCACCGTGGACGGCGAGGGCCGGCTGTACGTGATGTCGGAAGCGCACAACATGCTGCTACGGTTCAGCGCGCCGCCGGCGCAGCGCGTGCCGGATCTCGCCGTGCCCTCGGGCGGATACAAGACGCATCTGTTCGCGTTGACCCGCGACGCGCAGATCGCGTTCGCGCTTAACCTGCTGTCGAACACGGTCACCAAGATCAGACCCAACGACCCGACGTTCGCGCCGGTGGCGGTGATGCCGGGGCCGGTGCCGGAGGGAAACTGCCTCTCGGCGGACGAGACGCTGTTGTACGTCGCGAACCGCGGTGACGACACGATCGTCGCCGTTGACACTGCCAGCATGCAGGTGATCAAGCGCGGCAAGACGCGGCGCGACCCGAACCGCGTCTATCGCACGACCGACCCGAGGGGTCGCGACTGGCTGCTCGCTACCAACTCCGGCGAGGAGACCCTGTCAGTCTTCGACACCGATCTGCGCGAGCTGAAATGCATCGAGTTGCCGGCGAATCCGCTTGCGCTCTCGTTTCATCCGACCGAGCGCGCCGCCTTCCTGTCGTTTCAGGATGACAAGGTACGTCGGCTTAACCTCGACAGCTTCGCGTTCGAGTCCGAGCTCGCTACGCTGCGCGAGCCGGACTCCTCTTACGTCTGGCTGCACTGACTCGTTATCCGATGTCCGGGCCGCGAATGGGTGCGATCTGCGGGAGGCTCCGGCGCGCATCGCCGTGGTGGAAGCTGCAGGGATGATCACGGTGATGCGGCCTTACACGGGGAGCGGCTGCTCGGCGGCGCCGGCGTTCGAGGCGGGGACCGCGGCGTGACGGAGCGAGTGCGACGTTTACTCAAAGTTCGACGGAGGTTTCAGTGAGCGCTTTCCAATCCGCGCGGTTCAAAGGCGTCTTTCCCGTCGCCCCGACGACGTTCACGGAGCGCGGCGATCTGGACCTCGCCAGCCAGAAGCGATGCATCGACTTCATGATCGATGCCGGTTCCAACGGAATCTGCATTCTCGCTAACTTCTCGGAGCAATTCGCCCTCGCGGACGACGAGCGGGAGCTGCTGACCCGCACGGTTCTCGAGCACGTCGCCGGCAGGGTGCCGGTCATCGTCACCACGACCCACTACAGCTCCCGGGTGTGTGCCGCGCGCAGCCGGCGCGCGCAGGACATGGGTGCGGCGATGATCATGGTGATGCCCCCTTATCACGGGGCGACGTTCCGGGCGCCGGAGCCGCAGATCCGCGAGTTTTTCCAGGTCGTGTCCGATGCGCTCGATATCCCGATCATGATCCAGGACGCGCCCGCCAGCGGCACGGTCCTGTCGGTGCCCTTCCTCGCCCGCCTGGCGCAGGAAATCGCGAACGTCGCGTACTTCAAGATCGAGGTGCCGCAGGCGGCGGCGAAGCTGCGCGAGCTCATCCGCGTCGGCGGCGATGCGATCGAGGGCCCGTGGGACGGCGAGGAAGCGATCACGATGTATCCGGACCTCGAGGCCGGCGCCACCGGCTGCATGAGCGGCGGCGGATACCCGGACGGTCTGCGCCCGATCTTCGATGCCTTCCACGCCGGGCGGTACGACGAGGCCTTTGCCGGTTATCAGCGCTGGTTGCCGCTCATCAACCACGAGAACCGCCAGGGCGGGCTTCTCGCGTGCAAAGCGCTCATGAAGGAAGGCGGAGTGATCGCGTGCGAAGCGCCGCGTCACCCGTTTCCGCCGCTGCACCCGGCCACGCGTGCCAGCCTCATCGAAACGGCTCGCCGCCTCGATCCGCTCGTCCTGCGCTGGGGAGAGTAGTCTCCCGGAGACCAGAGGAAGGCATCAATGGAGCTGACCGGGAAGTCGCTCATCGGCAGTACCGCGGTGTACGGCGGCGACACCGCCTACCGCGGCGTAGACCCCGCTTCGGGCCGGGAGATCGAGCCGGCCTATGGCGGCACCGGGGCGGATGATCTGGACCGCGCCTGTGCGCTCGCGTGGTCCGCGTTCGACGCGTATCGCGAGACGAGCCTCGAGCGGCGCGCGCGCTTCCTGGAGACGATCGCGACCCGCATCCTCGACCTCGGCGATGGGCTGATCGAGCGCGCCATGCTGGAGACGGCCCTGCCGCGCGCTCGTATCGAAGGCGAGCGTGCGCGCACGGTCGGGCAGTTGCGCCTGTTCGCGGACGTCGTGCGCGACGGCAGCTGGCTGGACGCGCGCATCGATCGCGCGCAACCGGAGCGCGAGCCGCTGCCGCGGCCGGAGTTGCGCTTGCGCAACGTGCCGCTGGGGCCGGTGGCCGTGTTCGGAGCCAGCAATTTCCCGCTCGCGTTCTCGGTGGCGGGCGGCGACACCGCTGCCGCGCTCGCGGCGGGCTGCCCGGTCGTGGTCAAGGCGCATCCGGCGCATCCAGGGACATCCGAGCTGGTGGGCCGGGCAGTGCAGGCGGCGGCGACCGAATGCGGCATGCCCGAAGGCGTCTTCTCGCTGCTCTACGGCGTCGGCAACTGGCTGGGCGGCGCACTGGTCGCCGACCCGCGGATCAAGGCCGTGGGGTTCACCGGATCGCGTGCGGGCGGCGTCGCACTGATGCGCATCGCGAACGAGCGGCCGGAGCCCATACCGGTCTACGCCGAAATGAGCAGCATCAATCCGGTGCTCGTCCTGCCCGCAGCGCTCGCGACGCGCGGTGAGCGGATCGCGGCGAGCTTCGTTGCTTCGTTGACCCTCGGTGCCGGTCAGTTCTGCACCAACCCCGGTTTGATCCTCGCACCGGAAGGACGCGCACTGGAGGACTTCGTGGCGAAGACCTCGGCAGCGTTGGCGGCGTGTCCGGCGGCCCCCATGCTCACGCCCGGAATCGCGAGAACGTACGATCGCGGCGTCGAGCAGCTTGCCTCGCACCCGCGGGTCGAGACCATTGCGCGGGGGCAAGGCGGAACCGGTGTGAATCTGGGACGGTCTGCGCTGTTCGCCACGGACGCGCAAAGCTTCCTCGCGGACGAGGTCCTCGAGCAGGAAGTGTTCGGCGCGTCGTCGCTGTTGATCCGGTGCCGCGATCTACACACGATGCGCGAACTGGTGGAGCACATGGAAGGCCAGCTCACGATCACGCTGCAAATGGACGAGGCCGATCTGCCCGACGCGCGCGCGCTGCTGCCCACGCTCGAGCGCAAGGCCGGGCGCCTGCTCGTCAACGCATTCCCCACCGGCGTCGAGGTCGCGCACGCAATGGTCCACGGCGGCCCCTTTCCAGCGACTTCCGACGGACGCTCGACCTCGGTCGGCTCGCTGGCGATCCGGCGCTTCCTGCGGCCCGTTTGTTACCAGGACTTCCCTGCCGCGCTGCTTCCCGAGGTGCTGAGCGAGAGCAACCTGGCGCGGATTCCGCGGCAGATCGAGGGCAAGTTCGTCGTGTAGGCGTTGAAGCGAGGCGCGCGCCGCGAGGACCTCGCCCTGAGCTAACGCAAGGAGGGTGGACCTCACCGGTCGCGGCGCGAGGCTCGGGAGCGCGTGGAGGCATTCGCGGAAGTTTGCGGCGTAAGGGTGAGCGGGCACGTTTGCGGCCCGCGGCGGCGTCACGCCGATCCCGGTCTCAGGCCGCCGAGGCCCCCGCGCGACTGGTATACCGGGGCCGGGACGCGAGCAGCAGGTCGTAGAGCTGCTGCGCCGCCGGGGAGAGCGAGCGGCCCCGGCGGCGGATCAGGCCGACCGTGCGGGTGACCGTCGGCTCGACGAGCGGGATGCTCACGAGCACCGGGTGATCGCTTCCCGGCATCGCAAGCCGCGGGACCGCCGCAACCCCGAGCCCCGCTTCCACCAGTCCCACGAGCGTCGACACGTGGCGAACCTCGTAGAACCAGCGCGGCCGGGCGGGGATGTCGGTCAGGGCGAGATCGATCAGCAGCCGGTTGCCGCTCGACTTGGCGACCGTCATGTATTCGTACTCGTTCAGCTCGGCCCAGGTGAGCTTGCGCTTGCGCGCGATCGGATGGTCGCGGCGGCAGGCGGCGACGAAGGGCTCCTTGAGGACCGGCTCGAACTCGATCTCCGGCTCCTGCGTGCCGATGAAGTTGAGCCCGAAGTCGGCCTCGCCGCGGATCACCGTCGACAGCACCGCGTTCGCGTCCTCGTCGACCACTCGCACCCGGATCTTCGGATAGCGCTCGTGATACTGCTTCATCACGCTGGGGAGGAAGTAGTGAACCGCCGAGGGGACGCAGGCCACGGTGACCTCGCCGGTCCGCTTGGCGGCGACGTCGCGGATGCCGAGCAGCGTGTTCTCGAGCTCGTCGAGGAGGTCGCGAGCCTTGCGCGCGAAGTCGCGGCCGACCGCGGTCAGGTTCACGCTGCGCGTGGTGCGATCGAAGAGCCGCACGCCGAGCGCCCCCTCGAGCTTCTCGATGCGACGGGAGAGCGCAGGCTGCGAGAGATGCAGCGCCTCGGCGGCGGCGCGGAAGCTCTCGAGCTCGGCGAGGGCGACGAACGCCCGCAGGTCGGCCAGGTCGAAATTCATGCACGCCTCGCATCAATCCCTGAAAACTTTGCAATTTACATCTTAGTGCCGGAGGAGCAGGATTCGCAATGCCGGCCCGCGGAACTCGCCGCGGCCGGGGTTGGAGGAAACAGCATGTTCCATCGCATCCCTTGCGTGCTGATGCGCGGCGGCACCTCGCGCGGCCCGTATCTCCTCGCATCCGACCTCCCGGCCGACCCGGCGCGCCGCGACGCGGTGCTGCTGCGGATCATGGGCTCGCCGCACCCGCTGCAGGTCGACGGGATCGGCGGCGCGAACTCCCTCACCAGCAAGGTCGCGGTGGTGAGCGCCTCGCGGCAACCCGGCGCGGACGTCGACTACCTCTTCGCCCAGGTCGCGGTGAACGAGGCGAAGGTCGACACCAAGCCCAACTGCGGGAACATGCTTGCCGGCGTCGGCCCGTTCGCGATCGAAGCCGGCCTGGTCGCGGCGCGCGATCCCGAAACGATCGTGCGGATCTTCAACGTGAACACCTCGACGCTCGTCGAGGCGGTGGTGCAGACGCCGGACGGGCGTGTCGAGTACGACGGCGATGCGCGGATCGACGGGGTCAACGACGCCGCCGCGCCGATCAAGCTGACCTTCCTCAACGCCATGGGGGCCGTCACCGGGAAGCTGCTGCCGACGGGACGCGTCCTGGACGTGATCGACGGGGTCGAGGCGAGCTGCGTCGACATGGCGATGCCGGTCGTCATCATGGCCGCCGAGGCGTTCGGCAAGACCGGCCGCGAGACGCCGGCCGAGCTCGATGCCGACCGCGAGCTGCTCTCTCGAATCGAGTCGATCCGCCGCAAGGCCGGCCACCTCATGGGGATGGGCGACGTATCGGGAATGGTGGTGCCCAAGCCGGTGCTCGCTTCGCGTCCGCGCGAGCCGGGCGGCATCGCGTCGCGCTACTTCACGCCGCACGCCTGTCATCGCAGTCATGCCGCGACTGGGGCGCTCGCCGTCGGCACCGCCGCCGCGCTGCCGGGGAGCGTCGCGAGCCGCTACGTCAGTCCCGATGGATTCGCCGGCGGCACGCTCCGGATCGAGCACCCCGCGGGCGCCATCCCGATCGATCTCGAGATGAGCGGAAGCCGCGAAGTGAAGCGCGCCTCGCTGGTGCGCACCGCCCGGCGGATCTTCGAGGGCAACGTGCTTGTCCCGGCGTCGTTGTTCTGATCACCAACTTTCACTCCACCGACAGGAAAAGTGCTCATGACCCCACTCAAATCGCTCGTCCTCGCCGGCCTCGTCGCGGCAGGGGGGACGCTTCTGGCGGGCGCCGCGCATTCCCAGGCGTACCCCGACCCGAAGAAACCGATCCGCATCATCGTGCCCACGGCGCCGGCCGGCGGCAACGACGCGATGGCGCGCATCGTCGCGCAGAAGCTGAACGAGCGGCTGAAGCAGCCGGTGATCGTCGAGAACAAGTCGGGCGCGAACGGCGCCATCGGCTCGGAGTACGTCGCGAAGGCCGCGCCGGACGGCTACACGATCCTCTTCGGCTACATCGCGACGCACGGGATCAACCCGGGGCTGAGCAAGCTGCCGTACGACGCGGTGAAGGACTTCGCGCCGATCGCGCAGATCTCGGAGGCGCCGGTCGTGCTGGTCGTGAATCCGGCGGTCCCGGCAAAGTCGGTGCAGGAGCTGATCGCGCTCGCCAAGTCGAAGCCGGGCGCGCTCAGCTACGCCTCGGCCGGCAACGGGACCGCCCCGCACATCGCCGCCGAGCTGTTCAAGCAGATGGCCGGCGTCGACATGGTCCACGTGCCCTACAAGGGCTCGGGGCCGGCGGTGACGGACACCCTCGCCGGGCAGACGCAGGTGATGTTCCCGAGCCTCGTCGCGGCCAGCGGGCACATGAAGAGTGGCAAGCTCCGCGGGCTGGCGATCAGCGGGAAGGCGCGCTCGGAGCTCTTCCCGTCGCTCCCGACCGTGGCCGAAAGCGGGGTGAAGGGCTTCGAGGTCACGCAGTGGTACGGGTTCTTCGCGCCGGCGAAGACGCCGAAGGAGATCGTCGAGAAGCTGAACCGCGAGATCGTCGCGGTGATGAACGACCCCGACACGAAGGCCAAGTTCGCCGCTCAAGGCGCGGACGTCGTCACCGGCAGCCCGGAGGCGTTCGGCAAGCTCGTCCAGTCGGAGATCGCGAAGTGGAGCCAGCTGATCAAGAGCGCGAAGATCACGGCGGATTGAGTACACCGGAGCGAGCGACGACATGACGCCTGACAAGCAGCCAATACCGGCGACGCTGATCCCCGGCGATGGGATCGGACCGGAGATCACGGCCGCCGTCGTCGAGATCCTGGACGCACTCGGTTCGCCGTTCGAGTGGGACCGGCAGCTCGGCGGGATGGCGGCGATCGAGGCTGCCGGCGATCCGCTGCCGCCAGCGCTGCTGGAGAGCATCCGCCGCACGAAGCTTGCCTTGAAGGGCCCGCTCGCCACGCCGGTGGGCGGGGGGTTCCGCTCGGTGAACGTGCGCCTGCGCGAAGCCTTCCAGCTCTACGCCAACCTCCGCCCGGCGCGCACTATCGTCCCCGGCGGCCGCTACGACGATATCGACCTCGTGCTCGTGCGCGAGAACTTGGAGGGCCTGTATGTCGCCTTCGAGCACTACATTCCGATCGAGGGCGACCCGCACGCGGTGGCGATCTCCTCGGGAGTCAACACGCGCGCCGGCTCGCGGCGCATCGCCGAGTTCGCCTTCGACTACGCGGTGAAGCACGGCCGCAAGAAGGTCACGATCGTCCACAAGGCGAACGTGCTGAAGGCGCTGACCGGCGTCTTCCTCGAGACTGCGTACGAGGTAGCGAAGAAGTACGACGGCCGGGTCCAGGTCGACGACCGGATCGTGGACGCCTGCGCGATGCAACTGGTGCTCAACCCGTGGCAGTTCGACACGATCGTGACCACGAATCTCTTCGGCGACATCCTCTCCGACGAGATCGCGGGACTGGTGGGCGGGCTCGGGATGGCGCCCGGGGCGAACATCGGCGTCGACGCGGCCATCTTCGAAGCGGTGCACGGCTCGGCGCCCGACATCGCCGGCAAGGGGATCGCCAATCCGCTGGCGCTGCTGTTGGCCGCGGCGATGATGCTCGAGCACGTCGGGAAGAACGACCTGGCGGCGCGCATTCATGCCGCGGTCGACAAGACGCTCAACGAGGACAACGTGCGCACCGGCGACCTCGGCGGCAAGGCCACCACCAGGGAACTGACTCAGGCGATCCTGCGCCGATTGAGGTAAGCGCCGGGGTAGCGAATGCCTCACCGCTCGCGGACAGCGCCGCCGGGCTACTTGGAGTAGATTTGCGGGCCTCGTTCACCGGCGCCAGCCAGGAGAACCGCAATGAAGATTCGCGCCGCAGTGCTCAACGCCATTGGCGCGTCGCAGCCGTACGCCAGGTCGCGCCCGCTCTCGATCGAGGAGATCGACCTCGAAGGGCCGGGCCACGGCGAGGTGTTGGTCAAGATGGCCGCCGCCGGCTTGTGTCACTCCGACCTCTCGGTGATCAACGGCGACCGGCCGCGGCCGACGCCCATGGCGCTCGGCCACGAGGCCGCCGGCACTGTCGAGGAGGTCGGTCCCGGCGTCGACGACCTGAAGAAGGGCGACCACGTGGTGATGGTGTTCGTGCCGAGCTGCGGGCATTGCCTGCCGTGCTCGGAAGGCCGGCCGGCGCTCTGCGAGCCCGGCGCGGCGGCCAACACCAAGGGAACGCTGCTCTCCGGCGCGCGCCGGCTCAAGCGGAAGGGCGAGCCGGTCAACCATCACCTCGGCGTGTCGGCGTTCGCCGAGTACGCGACGGTGTCGCGCCGGTCGCTCGTCAAGGTCGACGCCGAGCTGCCGCTCGACCAGGCGGCGCTCTTCGGCTGCGCAGTGCTCACCGGCGTCGGTGCGGTCGTGAACACTGCGAAGATGCCGGCCGGCGCGAGCGTTGCCGTCATCGGCCTCGGCGGCGTCGGCCTCGCCTCGCTCCTCGGCGCGGTCGCCGCGGGTGCCTCGCGCGTGATCGCGATCGACCTCGCGGACGACAAGCTCGACTTCGCGAGAGAGCTGGGTGCGACCGACACGTTCAACGCGCGCAAGGACACGACTGCCGACGAAGTGCGCGCCGCGACCGCGGGCGGCGTCGACTACGCGTTCGAGCTTGCCGGCTCGGTGAAGGCGATGGAGCTTGCGTACAGGATCACGCGCCGCGGCGGCACGACCGTGACTGCGGGCCTGCCGCCGCCGAGCGCGAACTTCTCCTTCCCGCCGGTCGGCCTCGTGGCCGAGGAGCGCACCATCAAGGGCAGCTACATCGGCACCTGCGTGCCGGTGCGCGACCTGCCGCGGTACATCGCGCTCTTCCGCCAGGGGCGGTTGCCGGTCGATCGGCTGCTCACCCATCGCCTGAAGCTGGAGGAGATCAACGAAGGTTTCGATCGCCTGCACGAGGGCAAGGCGATCCGTCAGGTCGTCGTCTTCTAGCCATGGCGAACGAGTCTCCCGCTTCGGCCGGGGACCCGTCCGCGAACGCGGGCGGCGCGCGACCGGACTTCGCCAATCCCATCGGCACGTTTCTCGATACGTACAAGCGATCGATGGAGGGAATGTTCGCGCAGCTGGGCGCGGCGAAGGGCATGCACTGGAACGACCCGGCGCAGGTGCTCGAGTGGATGAAGAAGACGGCCGCGTTCCCGTCGGCGATGCCGGGAGCGGACGTCGCCAAAGCGTTCGCGCCGCCGCTCGACGCCGCGGGACTCGCCGGCGCGATGACGGGGGCGTCCACCAGCAATCCGCTCCTCGCCGGCATCCGGCACATCTTCGCGGGCGCGCACGACGCGGTGGGCTGGGGCCTGTACACGCAGCTTGCCGAAGCGATGACCGAAGTCGGGCGCGCGGAGGCCGATGCGGCCGCGGCGCAGACGCAGGCGTGGAAGCTCGTCGGCGAGATCTGGGAGACCGCCCGGTCGCGCTTCGGCGAGGAGCTGAAGGCGATGGCGGGCCGCGGCGAATCGTTCGCCGACGTGCAGGCCTTCCTGCGCGCCTGGACGGCGGTGCTCGACAAGGCTGCGCACGAGGCGCTGCAGCGGGAGCCGGGCCTGGCGGTCAGCACCAGTGCGATGCGCGCGGTCTCGCGCCTGCGCGCCGCGCAGAACCGTGCGGTCGAGCTGGTCAGCGAAATCTACAACGTCCCCACCCGCGCCGAGGTCGACGAGGCGTACCGGATGATCCACGAGCTGCGCAAGGAGGTGCGCGCGCTGCGCAAGCGCGCCGACTGACATGGCAACCAAGACTGCCTCGAAGACAGGTGCGGGGAAGGGCGGACCGGCCCTCCTCGACGTCTCGCCCCCGGCGCTCGCAAGAGAGCTCGCCGAGGTCCGCGCGAAGATCGAGCGCGGCGCGAAGCTCCTCGCCGAGCTGAAGGAAGACGAGATCGAGATCGCGCTGACGCCGAAGGACGAGGTGTGGCGCCGCGACTCGGTGACGCTCCACCGCTACCGGCCGGTCGTCGCCAGCCCGCTCGCGGTGCCGGTGCTCGTCTGCTACGCGCTGATCGGCCGCTACCAGATGATCGACCTCGAGCGCGAGCGCTCGTTCGTCAAGAAGCTCCTCTCGCAGGGCCTCGACGTGTACGTGATCGACTGGGGCAAGCCCAAGCGCGCGCAGCGCTGGCTCGATATCGACGACTACGTCAACGGCTACCTCGACGAGTGCGTCGACGTCGTGCGCGAGCGGAGCGGCGCGCCGAAGATCAATCTGCTCGGCATCTGCCAGGGCGGCGTCTTCAGCCTGGCCTACGCGGCGCTCCACCCGGAGAAGATCAAGAACCTGATCCTCACCGTCACGCCGGTCGATTTCCACGCCGACCGGGGCCACGAGGTTCCGGGGGCCGGCTACATGAACCTCTGGATGCGCGCCGCGCGCGAGGAGGACATCGACCTGATGGTCGATGCGTGGGGCAGCCTGCCCGGGCCGCTCGTCGGTCTCGCGTTCCTGATGATGAACCCGGTCAACAACGTCGCGAAGTACACGACCGATCTCGTGCGCATCATCGACGATCCGGCGAAGCTGAAGGGGTTCCTCCGCATGGAGCGCTGGATCGCCGACCGGCCGGACCATCCGGGCGAGGTGCTGCGGCAATGGCTCCGCGACCTGTACCAGCGGAACCTCCTGGTGAAGAACGAGCTCGTGCTCGGCGGCGAGCGCGTCGATCTCGGGAACGTCCGGATGCCGGTGCTCAACGTTTACGCGAAGGAGGACGTGATCGTCCCGCCGCCGAGCAGTCGCGGCCTCAAGGGTCGGGCCGGCACCGCCGACTACACCGAGATCGAGGTGCCCGGCGGCCACATCGGCACCTTCGTCGGGTCGAAGGCGCAGAAGACGCTCGCGCCGGCGATCGTCGAGTGGATCAAGGCGCGGATCTAGCGGCAGCCGAGCATCCGCGCGGATAACGCGACCGGTCATGAAGCACAAGGTCGTCACCGCCGAACAGGCGCTCGCGCTGGTGCGCGACGGCGACACCGTAGCGGTCTCGGGGTTCGTCGGTACCGGGACGCCGGAAGCGCTCATCGGCGCGCTCGAGTCGCGCTTCGGCCAGTCCGGCGGACCGAAGGACCTCGCGCTCGTGTTCGCGGCCGCGCCGGGCGACGGCAAGGACCGGGGCCTCAACCGCCTCGCGCACGAGGGCTTGGTGCGGCGCGCGGTCGGCGGACACTGGTCGCTCGTGCCCAAGCTCGGGGCGCTCGCCGTCGACGGGCGCATCGAAGCGTACAACCTGCCGCTCGGCGTGATCTCGCAACTCTTCCGCGAGATCGGCGCGCACCGCCCTGGCATATTCACGAAGGTCGGCACCGGCACGTTCGTCGACCCGCGGCAGGGCGGCGGGAAGATCAACGCCCGCACGACCGAGGATCTCGTTCACCTGCACACGATCGACGGCGTGGAGTGGCTGCATTACAAGGCGTTCCCCATCAACATCGCGCTGCTGCGCGGGACGACCGCGGATGCGGCGGGCAACGTGACGATGGAGCGCGAGGCACTCACGCTCGATGCGCTCGCGATCGCCACCGCGGCGAAGAACTCCGGCGGGTTCGTGATCGTGCAGGTGGAGCGCATGGCGGCGACCGGCTCCCTCAACTCGCGACAGGTCGCGATCCCGGGCGCGCTGGTCGATTGCGTCGTCCTGGCGAGCGCTGCCGACCACATGCAGACCTACGGCACGGCGTACAGCCCGGCGCTCTCGGGCGAAACGCGCGCGCCGCTCGGCGCGCAGCTGCCGATGCGGCTCGACGAGCGCAAGATCATCGCGCGCCGCGCCGCGTTCGAGCTGCCGCTGGGCGGCGTCGTGAACCTCGGCATCGGCATGCCCGAGGGCGTTGCGGCGATCGCCGCCGAGGAGGGGCTCTCGACCTACTTCACGCTCACCGCCGAGCCGGGCGTGATCGGCGGCGTGCCGCAGGGCGGGCTCGACTTCGGCGCGGCGGTGAACGCCGACGCGATCATCGACCAGAATCAGCAGTTCGACTTTTACGACGGCGGCGGGCTCGACCTCGCGGTGCTCGGCATGGCGCAGACCGACCGCGCCGGGAACGTCAACGTCAGCCGGTTCGGCCCGAAGCTCGCCGGCGCCGGCGGCTTCATCAATATCAGCCAGAACGCGCGCAAGCTCGTGTTCGCGGGCACGCTCACCGCCGGCGGACTGGAGGTCCGGGTCGCGGACGGCAAGCTGCAGATCGTCACCGAAGGCAGGCACCCGAAGTTCGTCGAGGCGGTCGAGCAGATCACGTTCAACGGCGCGCAAGGGTCGGCGGAGGCCGGGCGGACGGTGCTCTACGTCACCGAGCGCTGCGTCTTTCGCCTTGCGCCCGAGGGGCTGGAGCTCGCCGAGGTCGCGCCCGGGATCGACATCGAGCGCGACATCCTCGCGCACATGAGCTTCCGGCCGATCGTGCGCGAGCCGAAGACCATGGACGCGCGGATCTTCGGCGTCGACCCGATGGGGCTCGAGGACACGCTGCTCTTGATGGACTTCGCCGAGCGGCTGAGCTACGACGCCGAGCGCAACGTCGTCTTCCTCAACCTCGAGGGGCACTCGATCCGCACGCGCGACGACGTCGACCGGATGCACAACGTGCTCGACGTCTACTACCGGCCGCTTCCGGCCGGGTTCTCGGTGGTGGTCAATTACGACAACTTCCGGCTCGACGACCGCCTCGCCGAGCGCTACTTCGGCATGATCCGCGGCCTCGCCGAGCGCTACGGCTACACTGTGACGCGTTACACGACGAGCGCGTTCCTGCGGACGAAGCTCGGCGAGGGACTGTCGCGGCGCGGCATGGCGCCGCATGTCTTCGAGACGCGGGCCGAGGCGCAAGCCTACGCAGCGGCGCACCGCGCGAAGTGAAGTGTTCCGCTGAGGAGGAGGAGGGGCGCATGAGACGTGCAGTGATGCTCTTCGCCGCGCTCGCGTTCGCGGGCGTGGCGTCGGCGCAGCAGTATCCCAACCGGACGGTCAAGGTCGTCGTCCCGTGGCCGCCCGGCCAGGCGACCGATCTTGCCGCGAGGCTCGTCGCGCAGAAGCTGTCGGAAGCCCTCGGGCAGCCGTTCGTGGCGGAGAACCGGCCCGGCGCCGGCGGGCAGATCGGGACCGAAGCCGTGGTCAAGGCGGCGCCCGACGGCTACACGTTGCTCGCCGCTTCGAGCGGGCCGATCTCGATCATGCCGGTCCTGCAGAAGACTCCGTACGAGCCGCTCAAGGATCTCGCGCCGGTCAGCCTGATCGCGAGAGTGCCGTTCGCGCTCGTCACCTATCCGTCCTTCCCGGCCGCGAATGCGAAGGAGTTCATCGCGCTCGTGCGGGCGAACCCGGACAAGTACGCCTTCTCGTCATCCGGGACCGGCGCGACGGCGCACCTCTTCGCGGAGCTATTCAACTCGATGGCTCGGCTCAACGCACGGCACGTGCCGTACAAGGGCACCGTTCCGGCGTTGACCGACATCATGAACGGCCAGATCGCCTACGCAGTCGAGACGGTGGCCGCGACCGGAGCGCATATCAAGGCGGGCCGGCTGAAGACCTACGGCGTCTCGACCGCGAAGCGCAGCGCGGCGCTGCCCGACGTGCCGACGCTGGCGGAAGCCGGGGACCTGCCCGATTACGATGTCGCGGCCTGGGTCGGCTACGCTGCGCCGCCGGGTACGCCGCGCGAGGTCCTCGCGCGACTCGCCGGCGAGATCCGGAAGGCGGTCGCCGCCGACGACCTGAAGGAGCGCTACATCTTCCTCGGGATGGACGTCGCGACGAGCACGCCGGAGGAGATGGCGGCGTTCCTGCGGCGCGAGCAGGACCGCTACGCCACGATCGTCCGGGACGCGAACATCAAGATCGAGCAGTAGCCGGAACGGGCTCGAACGCGTAGGCGTCCATCGCGAGCGCGCCGCCCTCGATCGCGTCGTAGACCCGCGTCGCCCGCGAAGCGCTTCCCGCCGCGCCGAGCGCGAAGAAGAGCGGCAGGAAGTGCTCGTCGGTCGGATGCGCGCGCACCGCGTGCGGTGCGCGGGTCCGGTACTCGATGAGCGCCTCGTGGTCGCCGGCTTCGATCCGGTCGTGCACCCAGGACTGGAATGCTTCGCGTAGGGCACGACGGGCGCGTCTGCGCGCCGCGCGTATCCAGTCGCGCAGGTTATGCGTCATGTGGCCCGATCCGACCAGGAGGACGTCCTCGTCGGCGAGCGGCGCGAGGGCGCGGCCCAGCCGGTAGTGATGGCGCGGCCCGAGCTCGGTCTGGAGCGAGAGCTGCACCACCGGGATGTCCGCCCCCGGATACATGTAGAGCAGCGGCGACCACGCGCCGTGATCTAACCCGCGGCAGCCGTCGATCGCGGCGGTGAACCCGGCGTCGCCGAGCAGCGTGCGGGCGCGCTGCGCGAGAGCCGGGGCGCCGGGCGCCGGGTAGCGCAGCCGGTAGAGCGGCTCGGGGAAGCCCGAGAAGTCGTGGATCGTTTCCGGCTTCGCGTTGCCGGTGAGCATCGGGACGTTCGTTTCCCAGTGCGCCGACGTGATCAGTATGGCGCGCGGCCGGGGAAGCGAGCGAGCGAGCCCCGTCCACGCCTTGCCGGCCGCGCCCGGCTCGAGCGCGTGCATCGGCGAGCCGTGGGAGATGAAGAGGCTCGGCAGCATCGCTTCCTCCTCAGGCGGCCTTGTGGATCTCGAGCGCGGGCACGTACCCGCGCGCGTTCACCTTCAGGTAGTCGCCGCCGCCTTCGATCGTCTTCGCCTTCGTGTCGACCTTCTCGAGCTCGATCGGGAGGCCGAGCTCGCGCGTCACGATGTGCGGGGACAGCGAGCAGGCGCCGGGGGAGTAGTAAAGTTTCATGCGTAGGCTCCTTGCAGTTTACGCGTGTTGAACAGGCTCGAGACCGCGAAGCGGCCGTCACCTAGCAGAGCGAGCGCCGCCGCCGCCACGGTGAGAAACGCCGGGTATTCCCAGCCGCCGTTCGCCGCAGTGAACACCCAGCCGTTGCCGAGGTGCGCCCATGTCGCGCCGACCAGGATCGGGATCAGCGCGACCGCGGCCCAGCGCGAGTAGATGCCGGCGAGGATCAGCGCCCCGCCGGCGAGCTCGGCCCAGAACGTCGCGTAGGCGAGCGCTCCGGGCAGGCCGAGCGCATGGAAGAACTGCGCCGTGCCGGGAAGCGTGAACACGTAGTACTTGAGCAGCGCGTGTGCGATGAACATTGCGCCGAGCGCGACGCGAAGCAAGAGCGCGGCGTAAGGGGCGGTGCGGTAGTCGATCATCTGTGTCTCCTGAAGTTGGTGGGAACGGACTCAAGACTAGGCGTTGCTCATGCGGGGATAAACTGGCCACAGCGGAATAGATAATCCCGATTATTGGGATAATCATGCGGCATGGATCGCTTCATCGCCCTGCAGGTCTTCGCTCAAGTCGTTGAGTCCGGGGGGTTTTCACGCGCGGCCGAACGGCTCGGCCTATCGACAACGGCGGTATCGCGCCAGGTCGCCGAGCTCGAGGCCCACCTGCAGACCCGGCTTCTCAACCGCACGACGCGCCGGCTCAGCCTCACCGAAAGCGGACAGGCGTTTTACGGCCGCGCGGTGCAGTTGCTGCAGGATCTGCAGGAAGCCGAGCAAGAAGCGACACAGGCGGCGATCACGCCCCGCGGCACGATCCGGCTAACGACCTCCGTGACCTTCGGCGCGCGACACGTCGCCCCGGCGATCGCCGGTTTCCTCGCGCGCCACCCCGACGTGCGCTTCGACGTCCAGCTCGCCGACCGGATGGTCGACCTCGTCGAAGAGGGCTTCGACCTCGCGATCCGCATCGGCGGCGCCGGCTCGGAGAACCTCGTCGCGCGCAAGCTCGGCGAGACGCGGCTCGTCGCGTGCGCCGCGCCGGAGTACCTGGCGCGGTACGGGACGCCCGCGACGCCGGAAGACCTGCTGCGGCACAACTGCTTCGTCTACGAGTACGTCCTGCCGCGTGGGCAGTGGCGCTTCCATGGCGCGGACGGCCGCGAGCACGCGGTCCGCATCAGCGGGCGGGCGCAATCCAACAGTGGGGACCTCAACGTCGCGCTCGCGGCGGCCGGTGCCGGGATCGCGTTCGAGCCAGACTTCATCTGCGCCGACGACATTCGCGCAGGGCGGTTGGTGGCGCTGCTGCCGGGCTACGCGCCGCCGAACGCGCCGATCTACGCGGTGTACCCGACCCGCAAGCACCTCTCGGCGAAGGTGCGCCTGTTCGTGGCCTATCTCGCCGAGCGTTTCGCCGGCGGGTAACCGCCGGCCTCGATTTTCCCTCGGCGTCTACGCGGCCACCTCACTCAGCGGAATGACCAGCGCTTTGCGGGCAGAGCGATCGTCAGCGCCAGTACAGCCGCGCCGGGTTTTCCACCAGCGCTTTCCGGCGGACGGCCTCGTCCGCGCAGAGCACCGGGACTAGGGGGTCGAGCGATCGGATGCGGAAACTCCCACCGTCGAGCGTTCGTTCAGGTGCGTGCCTTGTCCCAGGAAAGCCCCTTGGCATCGGCGCCGGCCACCGAGTACAGCGCGCCGGGTGCGTTGCGCGTCTTGCGGAACTCCTCCAGCGACTGGCCGCGCATCGCGGCATAGATGTGGAGGTTGGACACGCCGAGGACCGCGCCCAGCTTTTCCAGCATGAAGAAGATCACGCCGTACCGGATGAGCCCCTGCCAGTCGCGCCGGCGCACGAGGTCGCGCTCCTCGGCGGTCAGCCCGGCGCTTTCGTAGGCCGCCTCCTCCTCGGCGAGGAAGCGTGCGCGCTGCCCGGGATCGACTAGACCGTGGAGGAACTTGTTGAGCCGGTAGCCCTTGAGGCTGCGGGCGAGCGTGAAGGGGTAGGTGCCTTCGAGCGCCTCGGCTCCCGCGGTTTGGCGCGCGATGGCGCGCCGCTGTTCTTCGGCAGCGTGCGCATCGATTCTCTCCGCCTCGGGCTCGAACACGACCGTGGGGATACCGGTCATCGAGGGGAGGTAGTAGCTGCGGTGGAGTGCGCGCACGCCGGCCGGCAGCGCGCCGCGCATGACCAGCCACATGATGACCTCAGCGCCCTCCCAGCCGCCCCGCGTGGCGTATTCCGCGAGCGTCATTCCGGCGAGGCGCTCCGGGTCGTTCGCGATCAGATCGAGAAACTCCTCGTCCCAAGCCGGGTTGTTGAAACCCGCGCGCTCGCCGTGCACCTGGTGGGAGAGGCCGCCGGTCGCGACGACAACGACATCGAAGTCCGCCGGATGGCTTTCGATGGCCCGACGTAGCGCCTGCCCCAGCTTGTAGCAGCGCCGCGCCGAGGGCACCGGCAGTTGCAGCACGCCGACGAGCAGCGGAATGATCGGGATCGGCCAGCGCGGTGCGTGCGGCATCAGCATGCTGAGCGGCGAGAAGAGCCCGTGGTCGAGCGGCTTGTCCTGGAAGAAGGACATGTCGAACTCGTCCGCCATGAGCGACGCGCCGATGTGCTGCGCGAGCGCCGGATGACCGGCAATGGGCGGTAGCGCCCGCGCGCCGCCGCCCTCGTCGGCCACCGCGTAGGAGTCCCCCACGCCGAGCGTGAAGGCCGAGTAGTGGTCGAAGAAGAACGATGTGACGTGATCGTTGCAGATGTAGACGATCGCATCGGGCTCCTTCCCGAGAAGCCAATCCTGCACCGGCGCGAACGCATCGAAAATCGGCGACCACGCCGGGTCGTCTCGCTTGTCCTTGTCGAAGGCGAAGCCGATCGTGGGCGTATGCGCGGTGCCGATCGCGCCGATGATGCGGGCCATCTTGATGTTCCTTCTGCTTAGCTTTCTGTTTGCAACGCAACCGTCGCCGAAACCTCGCGCTGCTGATGCTCCTCGAGCGCTTTGCGCTGGATACGTCCAGCACGGGGGCGGCGTCGAAGTCGACTTGACCGCGCGCCGCGAGGTTGTCGAGAAGATGGGTGAGGCTGCTCTTCGGTACCGCGCTCCGCCACGCGTTACCGCGCGCGGTCTCCGCGACCCGTGTCGGCGAGTTTCCTAGGTCGCTTGCTCGTGAGGCCTGTCGTCCAGGCTTCGACGCGCTTCACCGACCGCTCCATGGCAGCCGGCCGGGCGAACGCCGGGTGGCCCGCGACCGCGATCACGGGCGGAACCTGGCCACCTCCCCCGGCTTGCGCAGCATCTTGTCGACGTCGCCGGCGTGCATCTCCTCCGCCTGGATCATCTGCCGTGCGTACTCCTCCAGCGTCACGGACCGGTCCTTGACCAGCTCGTGCAGCTCGCGGTAGAGCGCGAGGGCCTCGCCCTCGGTTTCGAGCGATTCGCGCAGGATCGAGCCGATGTCGTGCTGGTGGGAGTCGAGCAGCGGACCGATCGCGAGCGAGGGGTAGCCGCCGAGCATCGTGATCATCTCCCCCGCGGCCTGCGCATGCGCGAGCGCCTCGGTCGCCTGCTCGTTCAGCCACGAGACGATCGGGATCCGCCCGTACCCGAAGACCATGAGCGAGTAGTGCGTGTAGCGGACGACCCCGGCCAGCTCCTGCTCGAGGATGCGGTTGAGCGTGGCGGTCACCTTGTCCTTGTCGAGCTCGGGCATCTGGCGGCTCCTTGTGGGTGCGCGCGGGAACGCGCGCCGGCTAGCCTAGCACTCGCTCGCTCACCGGAGAACGCCGCGCCGGGCGAGGCTCCGCATCAGGTGGCTCGCGCCGAAGCTCCAGGGCGCCGCGTCGGAGCACCGGACCATCCGGTTCGTGAGTGCGCCGAGCTCGGGCGCCGAGATGGTCACGATGTCGCCGATCTTGTGCGTGAATCCCTGGCCCGGCGCGTCGCGGTCCTCGACCGGCGCGAACATCGTGCCGACGAAGAGAACGGCGCCATCCGGGTACTGGTGGTTCGGGCCGATCATCTGCCCGACGAGGTCGGCAGGATCCCGGCTGATGCGCGCGATCGACGACGAGCCGGTCATCCGGAACCCGTCGGGACCCGACACGTCGAGTTGCACCGTGATCCCGCGGACGGTGTCGAGCGAGAAGGCCTCGTCGAACAACCTCACGAACGGTCCGACGGCGCACGAGGCGTTGTTGTCCTTGGCCCGGCCGAGCAAGAGCGCCGACCGGCCCTCGATGTCGCGCAGGTTCACGTCGTTGCCGAGCGTCGCGCCGACGATCTCGCCGCCCGACGAGACGACGAGCACGACCTCGGGCTCCGGGTTGTTCCAGGTCGAGTCCGGGTGCAGTCCCGCGTCCATGCCGTGGCCGACCGCCGACATCGGCTGCCCCTTCGTGAAGATCTCGGCATCGGGCCCGATGCCGACCTCCAGGTATTGCGACCACAAGCCCTTGGCGACGAGGAGCTCTTTGAGCGCCGCTGCCTTGGCCGACCCGGGCTTGAGCGCCTGGAGGTCGGTGCCGATCGTCGCGAGCATGTCCTCGCGGATCGCGGCCGCGCGCTCCGGTTCTCCGCGCGCCTGCTCCTCGATCAGCCGCTCGAGAAGCGAGGCGATGAAGGTGACGCCCGCCGCCTTGATCGCCTGCAGGTCGATCGGCGCGAGCAGCCAGGGCCGGCCCGGGTCGCGCGTCCCGTCCGGCGTATTGGCGAGGATGTCGTCGAGGCTCCCGAGCCGTTCGCCGCGTGCAGCACGGAGGGTCGCGGCCGGCTTTTCCGCTTCGCACAAATCGCGGATCGTCGGCGCGGCTGCCGTCACGTCGTAGATGCCTTCGGCGCGGACCGCGACCACGGCCGGTCCCTGCACGTCCGGGCGCCAGACACGCCCGGCGAGGGCTGCACGCGTCGCATCCGCAGGCAGGGTGGTTTCGCTGACGAGACGCATGCTCGAATGGTAGAGATTGTCGGGCGACGGAGCAATGTCAGAAAGGACTAGACTTCCCTTCTCCGCGCGGGAGGAGGCCCGCCATGCCCCAGCGATCCGTCCGCAGCATCATCGAGAACCAGAATCTGCTGACCGCGTCGCCCGAGACGACCGTGGCCGAAGCGGCCGGACTCATGAAACGCAGCCGGGTGGGCGCGATCATGGTCGTGGAGCGCGGACGCCTCGCAGGCATCTTCACCGAGCGCGACGCGCTCTTCCGCGTCGTCGCGGAAGGCCGCGATCCGCAGGCGACCCGCCTCGCCGACGTGATGACGCGCGATTGCCAGACGATCGATGCGGACAAACCGCTCGGCCACGCGCTCCACATGATGTACGAGGGCCGGTTCCGGCACGTGCCGGTAGTCGAGAACGGGAAGCCGCTCGGAATCGTCTCGGCGCGCGACGCGCTCGGGCCGGAGCTCCTGGAGTTCGAGGCGGAGCTCGTCAAGCGCGAGCACATCCGGGAGATTCTCTGACCTGCGAGGCTCACCCGCCACCCGGCCGAACCTTGCGCTTCCACAGCTCCCAGGGGCGGCCGATCACCCGGTCGTTGGTCGCGGCCGCGAGCCGTGCCTCGTCGGGCTCCAGGAAGTTGATCGCACCGAGCCGCGCCGCATCCATCTGCAGGCGGGCGTTCATCTCGGTGTAGATCGCGCGGTACACCACCTGCTGGATCGAGCCGCCGACCGCGACCGAGCCGTGGCCGCGCATCAGCGCCACCGCCCGGTCGCCGAGGGTCCGCGCGAGCGCGTCGGCGAGCGCGTTGTCGCGGATCAGCATGTCCGTCATTCCGCCGGCGGCGCGGATCTCGAAGATCGGGGCGCCGGCGCCCAGAAACGCGCTCATGTGGTAGACCGGCCGCAGACTCGCGCCGGTGACGCCGAACGGGATGACGCTCGGGCTATGGCTGTGGACCACCGCCATCACGTCCGGGCGACCGGCGTAGATGGCGCCGTGGATGAAGCGCTCGAGATAGGGCGTGCGGGTGTCGCCGCCCATGGCATTGCCGTCGAGATCGAACTCCATGATGTCGCCGGCTGTCACCAGCGCCGGGGCCATGCTCCGCGCGAGCAGAAAACGGTCGGGCCGCCCGTCGTGACGCGCGCTGATGTGGCCGAAGCCGTCGACGACGCCTTCGGCGTACAGGATGTGATTCGCGACGACGAGATCGTCGACGAGCGCTGGTTCCGGCGCGCTCATTGCCCTATCCGAAGCGCTCGCGCGCGAGCCGCGCGCCGGCCCCGAGCGCTTCGAGCTTCCGGAGGGCGATGTCGCGGTCCATCGGCGCCATGCCGCAGTTGGTGCAGGCGACGATGCGCTCCTTCGGCAGGTGCTTCGCCGCCTCGGCGATCGTGGCGGCGACCTGCTCGGGCGTCTCGACCGCGTCGGTCGCGACATCGATCACCCCGACCAGCACGTCCTTGCCCTCGAGCAGGCCGATCAGGCGGGTCGGCACCTTCGAGTTCGCGCACTCGAGCGACACCTGGTCGATGCGGCTCTGTGCGAGCGCCGGGAAGATCTCCTCGTACTGCCGCCACTCGCTCCCGAGCGTCTGCTTCCAGTCGAGGTTCGCCTTGATGCCGTAGCCGTAGCAGATGTGCACCGCCGTCTTGCACTCGAGGCCCTCGGCGGCGCGGTGCAGGGCTGCTATGCCCCAGCGCTTCACATCGTCCATGTAGACGTTGAACGCCGGCTCGTCGAACTGGATCACGTCGACGCCGTCGGCGGCGAGCGCGCGTGCCTCCTCGTTCAGGCACTCGGCGAACGCCATCGCCATCCTCACCTTGTCGCCGTAGTGGCTGTCGGCGATGGTGTCGACGATCGTCATCGGGCCGGGCAGGGTGAACTTGAGCTCGCGTTGCGTGTGCGCCCGCGCGAGGCGCGCTTCGGCCGCGTGCACCCGGCCCTTCGGGCGCAGCGTCCCGACGACCGTCGGCACCAGCGCCTCGTAGCGGTTGTTGCGGATGCCGAGCTTCACCTTGCGGTCGAAATCGATGCCCTCGAGCGCCTCGAGGAAGCCGTGCACGAAGTGCTGTCGCGACTGCTCGCCGTCCGCGACGATGTCGATGCCGGCGTCTTCCTGCGCCTTCAGCCAGAGGAGCGTCGCGTCCTGCTTCGCTTCGGCGAGCGCCGCGCCCTCGAGCTTCCAGCGCGGCCAGAGCTTGTGCGTCTCGGCGAGCCAGCCGGGCTTCGGCAGGCTGCCGGCGATCGTCGTCGGGAAGAGCGTCATACCCACACCTGCAGGACGTACTCGTACGGCGCTTGCGCGTTCACCATGTCCACGCGCTGCAGCTTGATCCTCAGGCCGTCTTTCGTGCGCTTGAGATGGTGGCGATAGGAGCCGGCGAAGTGGCGAAGCTCGTCGCGACGCAGCTCGACCATGTGGAAGCGCGAGCGGACATGCACGTCGCCCGACCTCGGATCGACTTTCTCGACCACGACGTTCGACACGACGTGGTTCGTGCCCCACTCGGGCTGCTGCGACCACGCACGCGGGTGCGTCACCCGCTTCATCCGCACCGTCATCATGTCGCGATCCTCGGCGAAGATGGACGGGACGCCGTCCCACGTCGTGTAGTGCGGCGCCGGCGGCATCCAGTACCTCCCGTCCGCCGCGAATAGATCGATGAACGCTTTCCACTCCTTGGCGTCGAGCGCCTCGGACTGGCGGTAGAGCAGCGCTTCGACCTCGCGCTGCAGCTCGACGCCGTTCGGCTTGCGTTCGGCCCTCTTCGCCGGCGCCCGCTTCCTCGTCTTCTTCGCCGCCACGGTCACGCCTCGGCGGTGAGGTACTTCAGCCACGCGCGGAACTGGTTGCGCATCGGCACCTCGCTGCAGCCGTTCGACGACCGCATCACTTCGCCCTCGATCCTGTCGCGGCCGAAGTCGCGGTGGAAGCTCACCCAGTCGCCGCCCGCGGAGGCGAGCCCCCACTGGCCCTTCTGCCAGTTCTCGAGGTCGTCGGCGTTCACCATCGTCGCCGGCGAGTTGACGAGGTTGTAGTAGGAGAGCGAGCGCCGGTAGATCGCCTCCGGGGCGCCCTTCAGCCGGAAATGCCAGATCTCCGAGAGCGTGCGATCCGGCGCGATGGGCCGGATCGCACGCAGCTGCTGCAGCGGCGACTGGATCGAGAGACAGGGGTAGACGAGAACGTGGTGGATGTTGCGCGAGAGGAATTCCTCCTTCTTCTGCTCGCCGTACGCCTTCGCGAGGAGTTTCTCGTACGCCACGGTGTCGGGGTCCTGCGGCCGCAGGCCCATGTAGCCGCCGAGGATCGTATGTCCGTGCGGATAGCCGATCGTCTCGAGCGAGTCCCATTTCTCGAACGGGATCACGAACGCCGACAGCATGTGATAGTGCAGCGGCTTCTCGCCGGTGCGCCGCTGGATCTGGAACTCGACGTCGGCCGCCGCGCGCCCGGTGGATTCGTGCGTGACCGAGGGATGGACCGCGTCGAGCTGGTTCTCCATGAAGAACTTCCAGTTCGAGCGCTGGACGACGCGATAGCAGTTCATGACCACCTCGACCTCGCCCTCGGGCGAGCGGTCGCAGATGTCGTCGAACGCGACCTTCGCCGGGCCGAGCCACTCGAGGAGCGACGGACCGTCGGCGGCGAGGCTCGCGAACACGAAGCCGCGGTACGACTCGACCCGCGGTGCGCGCTTCATGTTGCGGTCGTAGTTCCCGAACGTCGTGCCCTCGTAACCACGCGGCAGCGGCACGGACTCGTTCGTGCCGTCGTATCGGAAGCGCCAGGCGTGGTACGAGCAGGTGAGGGCGTCGCCGGCGTTGCCGTGGCGCGCGCCGCAGACCTGCGTGCCGCGGTGCGGGCAGCGGTTGTAGAGGACGTGGATCGCGCCGCGGTGCCCCCGGATAAGCACCATCGGCTGCCGCCCGATCTGGAACGTCCAGAAGTCGCCCGGGTTCTTCACCTGCGACGCGTGGCCGGCGTAGATCCAGCACTTGTCGAAGATCCTCTGGACCTCGAGCTCGAACAGGTCCGGATCGGTATAGCAGAGCCGATGCACCCGGTCGGGCTCGACCAGCGCCTTCAAGTTGGGGATGCGCTCCTGCAGCACGGCGGCCTCCGAAGGGATTTCTGGCGCGGGAACGCGGAACATAGCGCCGGGCGCGGCCGGCGGCAAGTCGCGCGCAGGTCCCTGCGGCCAAGCGCCGCGCCGTCGCCTCGGCGACGCGCCCGGTACCGGTTGCCGCATGCATACGATGCAAATACTATCGGCGAGTGCGCTTCGAGTACGACCCCAAGAAGGCTGCGGCGAACTTCAAGGTCTTGCGGAATCATCTCTCGGAAGCGGAGCAGCCGGTGACCGGGACCGTGCTGCGCGAGGTCTTGCGACAGGAAATGCCCGCCTATCTCCGCGGGTTGATTGCGCGCCCGACGACCCGCAAACGGCCGGGCGCGTGAGCACGGCGCGCGTCGTGCCAGCGTATCTGGAGCCGAGATGACCCGGCCGTCGCGCATCCTGCCGCTCATCATCTTCTCGCAGTTTGCAGGTACGTCGCTCTGGTTTGCCGGCAACGCCGTGCTCGCGGACCTGCAGCGGGAGTGGGGCCTCCCGGCCGAGGCGCTCGGCCATACGACGTCGGCGGTCCAGTTCGGCTTCATTGCCGGGACGCTCGCGTTCGCGTTCTTCGCGGTGGCCGACCGCATGTCGCCGCGGACCGTGTTCTTCGTCTGCTCGCTTGCGGGCGCGGCGGCCAACCTCGCGATCCCTGCCCTCGCGGAAGGGTTCTGGTCGCTCGCCGCGCTGCGGTTCGCGACCGGGTTCTTCCTGGCCGGCATCTATCCGGTCGGCATGAAAATCGCGTCCGGCTGGTACCGGAGCGATCTCGGCAACGCGCTCGGTTTCCTCGTCGGGGCGCTGGTGGTCGGCACCGCCTTCCCTCATCTGATCAAGGGGCTCGGACAGGCCTTTCCCTGGCCGGCGGTCATCGTCGCAACGTCCGTAGTCGCCGCGCTCGGCGGCGTCGCGATGCTCGTCGGCGTGCCGGACGGACCTTACCTCGCCAAAGGGACGAAGTTCGATCCGCGGGCGCTGGCCGTGATCTTCCGGTCGTCGCGCTTTCGCGCCTCGGCGTTCGGGTACTTCGGCCACATGTGGGAGCTGTATGCGTTCTGGGCGTTCGTGCCGGTCTTCCTCGCCGCTCACTTCGCTGCGCGCGGCGAACCGGGGTTGAACATCTCGCTATGGTCGTTCGCGGCAATCGCGGCCGGCTTCCTCGGCTGCGCGGGCGGCGGGCTCGTCAGCCTGCGCGCGGGCAGCGCGCGGGTCGCGTTCGCCCAGCTCGCGGCGTCGGGCGTCTGCTGTGCCGTCTCGCCGCTGCTGTTTCACGCGCCGACGCCGGTGTTCCTCGCGTTTCTCGTCTTCTGGGGCATCGTCGTGGTGGGCGACTCGCCGCAGTTCTCCGCGCTCAACGCGCAGAACGCGCCGCGCGAGCTGGTCGGCTCGGCGCTGACGATCGCGAATTGCATCGGCTTCGCGATCACCATCGGCAGCATCCAGCTGCTTGGCTCGCTCGCGGTGTCGATGAGCGCGTCGCTCCTGTTTCTCGCGCTCACGCCCGGACCGGTGCTCGGCTTGATCGCGCTCGCGCCGCTGCTATCGGGGTCAAGCGGGCTCAGGCCGGCGGCATGATGCGTCCGTGATCGTCGTCCCGGCGAACGCCGGGACCCGGGATTGCGGTGCGGTATCCGCAGCAATCACCGGGCATTCCCTCGACGACAAGGGCTTCCTCTTCAGCCGGAGTTGCGCGCGCATGCGTCGCGGCTGCCCGCGTTTCCTAGCGCGCTGGCTCACTCCTCTCGTGGCCGATGGCGCTGATCGTCGCTCTTCGGGCGTAGTTCGCGGTCGCGCTCGGCCCGGGGCTGTTCGCCGCCGTCGAGCCCGTGGCCGAAGAGCGGGCCTTCGCCCGTCTCCATCTGTTCCATCGCGCCGTAATAGCAGCCGAGGACGAGCAGCAGCGCCATCGCGCCGAGCGCGGCGAGCGGACCGAACGTGAGGAGCAGCGGGAGGGGCAGGATCGCGCTACCCGCCAGGAAGAAGTCGGCGCGTTTGGCGTGTCGGTTCATGGCCGCCTCCTATGCTAAACGGAGTCCATGCACGCACCGTGGGCGCCAGGTCTGGAAGTGCCCCGCGTTGGAGCGTTCGACTATACGCCTGGAACGCTCGCGTGATCGAGTCCGCGGGCCCGGAACGTTCGACCGTCAATCTTCGCCCTCTCACATCGGCGAGGCGGGCCAGACCACCCGCGCGATGCGGTCCATACCCGCCCGGCCGAACCCGGATGACCGTTCAAGACGGCGGTGGCTGAGGAACGACCTGCTGCCAGCCCCCCGAACACTCCTTGACGTAGGGATAATAGGCCAGGGCTTGAGGGCAGTAGTACCAGTAAGCGGGAGCTGGCTGCTGCTGCTGTGGCACTGGCTGCCCAACGCCTTGTTCGATGTAGGTAGGAAGGTAGTACGGCGCCGACGGGTAGTAGACGGGGGGAGCGTAGAAGAAGGGCGACGCGTAGCCCCAGCCGCCGAAGATCACGGGCGCGCCGATAAACACACCGACTCGACCGCCGCCATGGTGGAAGTGCTTGCCGCCGTGGCCAGGGTGGAAGTGCTTGCCGCCTTGGAAACTGCCGCCGCGATGACCCCCGCCCTGAACACCGGCGCCATGAGATCCCCCGCCACGGCCGCCGCCGCGAGCAAGCACGGACTCGCTCGCGAGGGTGCCGAGCAGGAAGAGTACCAACGCGAACGTGACGCCGAGCCGCATCATGATTCGCAAGCCGCTGCTGATAACAGGCGACACTTGCAGAATAGTCCCGATCGTTCGCCGGCGCCACGTTGTTTCAGCATCGGCGCTGTTACAACTCGGGAGCCTGGAGCCGTCGGGTCGACCCGACTGTGTCCGTTATCCCGCGATCCGCTTGCAGGAGAGGTGCTCGGCTTCCCCGGCAATGTGCCGCATTCGTACCGCAATCCGGATGTCGGGAAAAGGGCGCTGGGTGTGTCGGTAGTCGTGCTCGCCAAGGCGGGGATATAGGACCTATGCGTCCAGACCGCGCCTCCCGCCTCCGGGGTTCTCGGGTCGTGCCGCTGGCTCGATCGGTACGGGAGCATAGCTATCAGGGCTGCGATGACCTGCGGCGTGCTTCGCTCACGCGACCGCCTGCTCGCCCAGATAGGCCCGCTTCACCTCCTCGTTCGCGCGGATCTCCACCGGCGCCCCGCTCGCGATCAGGCGCCCGTTTACGAGCACCGAGATGCGGTCGGCGAGCCGGAACACCGCATCCATGTCGTGCTCGACGAGCAGCACCGAGAGCGCGGTTTTCAGCGTGCCGATGAGCGCGATCATGCGCTCGGACTCCTCCGCTCCCATACCCGCCATCGGCTCGTCGAGGAGGAGCAGTCGTGCGTTCGTCGCGAGCGCGAGGCCTACCTCGAGCTGGCGCTGCTCGCCGTGCGCGAGCGCGCCCGCGGGTACGCCGGCGCGCCCGGCGAGGCCGACGCGCTCGAGCACTGCGCGCGCTTCCTCGAAGAGCGCCGGTTCCGCCGCGAGCGGGCGCCAGAACGAGAGGCTCGAGCCGCTGCGCGCCTGCACCGCGAGCGCGACGTTGTCGAGAACGGTGAAGCGCCGGAAGATGCTGGTGATCTGGTAGGAGCGCGCGAGCCCCAGCGCCACCCGCTCGTGGAACGGGACGCGCGTGACGTCGCGGCCCTCGAGCACGATCCGTCCTGCGTCCGGCGCGAGCGCGCCCGAGAGCTGGTGGATGATCGTCGTCTTGCCGGCGCCGTTCGGCCCGATCAGCGCGTGGAGCTCGCCGCGCGCAACCTCGAGCGACACGGCGTCGACCGCGACCACGCCGCCGAAGCGCTTCGCGAGGCCTTCGATCGCGAGGATGGTCTCAGCCATTTCTCGCAGCCAGCCCCGCCAGCCCTTGCGGCGCGAAGAGCACGATGGCGAGCAGAATCGCGCCGACGCCGAGCTGCCAATGGATCGTGTAGACCGAGAACACCTCCTCCAGCAGGAGCAGCGCGACCGCGCCGAGCAGCCCGCCGTAGAGATGGCCGACGCCGCCGAGGATCACCATGATCATCAGCGTGCCGGACTGGGTCCAGTAGAGGAGGTTCGGATTGACGTACGAACTGTGGCTCGCCAGCAGCGCCCCGGCGAGGCCTGCGGCCGCGCCGCCGATCGCGAAGCACACGAGCTTGTAGCGGTAGGTCGGGAAGCCGATCGCCTCCATCCGCGTCTCGTTCTCGCGGATTGCCTCGACGACGCGCCCGAAGCGGGCACCGGCCAGGCGATGCAGGCAATACAGCGCGATCGCGAGTATCGAGAGCACCAGGTAGTAGAAGGTGACGTCGTCCTTGAGATCCAGGCCCAGCCCCACGGTCGCGCGCGAGCCGAGCCGCAGGCCTTCCTCGCCGCCGTAGGTCTTCATGCCGACGGCGACGTAGTACATCATCTGCGCGAACGCGAGCGTGATCATGATGAAGTACACGCCGCGCGTGCGAAGCGAGATCGCGCCGATCACGACCGCGAGCGCCGCGGCGACCGCCACTGCGGCCGGCCAGCCGATCCACGCGCTCGCGATGCCCTCTGTCAGCAGGATGCCGGCGGTGTACGCGCCTGCGCCGACGAATGCGGCGTGCCCGAAGGAGAGCATCCCGCCGTAGCCGAGGACGAGGTTGAGGCTCGAGGCGGCGAGCGCGTAGATCATGATCCGGCTTGCGAACCCGACGTAGAACTCCCAGCCGAGCGGCTGGGCGACGAGCGGAAAGGCGATAGCCGCCGCGAGGATCGCAACCGTGAGCCCGGTGCGCATGCTCAGCCGCGCGCCGGGAAGAGGCCCTGCGGCTTCCAGGACAGGATCGCCGCCATCAGGAGGTAGATCAGTATCGATGCGAGTGCCGGTCCCAGCGCGGATGCAACCGGCGGCGAGAGGAACTCGCGCAATGCCGCCGGGAGAAACGCGCGGCCCATCGTGTCCACGACGCCGACGAGGATCGCGCCCACCAGCGCGCCGCGGATCGACCCGATGCCGCCGATCACGATCACCACGAACGCGAGGATCAGGATGTCCTCGCCCATTCCGACCTGGACCGCGAGGATCGGTCCGAGCATCGCACCCGCGATCGCGCAGAGCGCGGCGCCGAGCCCGAATACCAGCGTGAAGAGCCGCTTGATGTTCACGCCCATCGCGGTCGCCATCTCGCGGTTGGATGCGCCGGCGCGCACGAGCATCCCGGTCCTCGTTTTCGTCACCGCGAGGTAGAGCGCCGCCGCCACGGCGAGCCCGACGGCGATGATCACCAGCCGGTAGGACGAGTACTCGAGCCCGGGCAGAAGCCGGACGGGACCCGACAGCGCCGCCGGCGTGCTGAGCGGTGCCTGGGGACCCCAGGCGATGCGCACCAGCTCGTTCGCCATGAGGATGATCGCGAACGTCGCCAGCACCTGCGACAGATGGTCGCGCGTGTAGAGCCGCCGCAGGACGCTCATCTCCAGAAGCATCCCGATGACCGCCGTGCCCGCCATCGCGAGCAGGACCGCGAGCCAGAACGACCCCGTGAGCTCGGCGGACTTCGCGGCGAGGAACGCCCCGATCATGTAGAGCGACCCGTGCGCGAGGTTGATCATGTCCATGATCCCGAACACGAGCGTCAGCCCCGCGGCGAGCAGGAAGAGCATCAGGCCGAACTGAAGGCCGTTCAGCGACTGCTCGAGGATCAGGATTCCGGACATCAACGGATGCTCGATTCCGGGTCGCTCCGGAGCGACGGGCTCAACGACGAATCTCTCCGGCGCGCGCCTCGCCTGGACACCCGCTTCGGGCGCGAAGTACCTTGGGCACGACGCATTTAATCCGATCGGGTCCGGGCGTCAAGGCCCGGCGCTTCGCCGACCGCGTCAATGATCTCCCGCGGAGAGGATGCGATGCAGCAGCAGCTCGTTTGCACGCTTTCGTTGGTCTTGGCGGGACGACTGCGGCGCGGACGTCGACTGCTGTCAAAGTCTGAACATCAGCTGCCCTCGTCGGATTGCTCCGAGCCTCGGCCGAGGCGGCCGGTGCGCACTTCAGCGGTGGCACGGTTCCGGTCGTGTGACAGGAATTGACAATCGATCGCGTGCGCGCCGGCGGCGAGGGTGGTTTCCGGGAAGACAGCTTCGCGAGTGGCGGTCGCGCGTGATTCGGGTCACGCCAGGCCACGCGGTCTGGCGCGATCTCTGCTCTGCACCATGACTGATCGACTCGCGCAAGAAGGAGAGGCATGACCCAGGAAGTCGTCACTGTCAGACCCGGAATCCGCAGGGGGTGGGTCGTCTCGGTCGAGAAAAAGGACGGCGAGCTTCCCTTCTCGACGCGGCAACTTGCCCTGGACTTCGCTCGCGCGTATGCGCGGCTGCGCCGCGCCGGCATGGTGCAGATCGTGAACGAGAAGGGCATTCTCGAGCATGAGGAGCGCGTCCGGCTCGCGGCCGAGCGATCCGGCGGTTAGGGCCGCTCAGTACGTCTTACGCGCGCGCCGGTTGATCTTCGAGTCGGGGCATCTTCGCGGGTGCCCCGTTTCAGCCGTCGGTACGCCTTACGCCCGCCCGGCGTCGACGCAAGATGCGCTTCCAAGAGTGACTTCGGTTCGCGCGCCGCTACCTCATCTTGCAGTCCTGCACGTACGCGTCGCCGCGCGCGGTGAGGATCCTGCCGAGCGTCTTGTGCGCGATCTTGCCGTCGGGGCCTTTGCTGACGACCTGCAGGTAGTAGTCCTGCACCGGGAACTGGTTGGCGTTGAACTTGAAATCGCCGCGCACGCTCTTGAAGTCGGCCGACTTGATCGCCGCGCGCAGGGCTTCCTTGTTGTCGAGGTTGCCCTTCACCCTGCGAATCGCCGCGTCGAGCAGGAGGGCGGTGTCGTAACCGCTCGCCGCATACCCGGTCGGCAATCGCTTGTACTCCTTCTCGAACGCGGCGACGAACTTCCTGTTGGCCGCATTGTCCAGGTCGATCGTCCAGTGGCCGAGGCTGAAGAGGCCGAGCATCGGATCGCCGACCGCGCGGATGATGTCCTGGTCCGAACCCCAGAGCGGCACGACGAGCTGGATGTCCTTCGACATCCCCGAGGCCACGAACTGCTTGATGAAGTTGATCCCCATGCCGCCGGGGAGGAACACGTAGAGCGCCTCGGGCTTCGCGGCGCGGATCTGCGCGAGCTCGGCGGCGTAGTCGAGCTGGCCGAGCTTGGTGTACATCTCGTCCGCGAGCTTGCCCTTGTAGTAGCGCTTGAAGCCGTTCGCGGCGTCCTTGCCGCCCTGATAGTTGGGCGCGAGGAAGATCACGCTCTTGAAGCCGCGCTCGGTCACGTACTGACCGGCCGCTTCGCTGTAGGCCTCGCTCGGCCAGGAGGACACGAAGAAGAACGGATTGCATTGTGCACCGGTGTATTGCGCCGGCCCGGCGTTCGGACCGATGAAGAACGTCTTCGAGTCGGTGATCTGGGGGGCGATCGCGAGCACGACGTTCGAGAACACGGTGCCGGTGACGAAGTCGACCCGGTCGCGCTTGACCAGGCGGTCGGCGTGCTGCTTGCCGGTATCCGGGTTGAGCTGATCGTCGGCGACGATGACATCGGCCGCCAGCCCCCCGAGCTTCCCGCCATTCAGCTTCACCGCCAGGTTGAAGCCGTCGCGGATGTCGCCGCCGATGGCGGCGTTCGGGCCGGACAGGGTGCTGATGAAGCCGATCTTGACCTTGTCGGCGGCCTGAGCGGCGAAGGCCGCGGCGCCGAGCAACGCCGCGACCAGGAGGTGACGCGCTTGCATTGGGCTCTCCTCAACGAGATGCGACGAACCCGCTGTTGTCGTGAGCGGCGCGGGTCGCTGCATTCTAAGCCCAGAAGGACTCGGGATCGCGTCCCGCGGAGCTCGGTCACGCAAGCTCGCCCCGATAGGAAGCGCCGGGGAGTGCGGGCAAAAGGCCTCCGCCGCCTCCATGGCGGCGCGCTTGCCACCAGCTCGGACGGGGTACCCGCCGCCTCAGTTGACGAGGAGCTCGAGCTCGTCGCCGCCGATCCATCTCACGCGGTCCCCGACGCCGTATAGCGTGGCGTCGGCGCGCCGCACGAAGCGATAGGAGCCGTCGTCCAGCCGCACGGTGACCTCGTAGGTGGTCTCGCGCATGCGGGCGTACATCTCCGGCGTGCCGACGCCGCCGATGTAGGGTTTGTCGGCGCCTTGCCCGCCGAGCGGGAGGTAGATCACCGCGCCGATCAGATTCTGCTGGGTCGGGTTGCCGGGGCCGCCGCCACCGGGCACCGGGCTGACCGCGCCGGACGGGAGCCCGCGCTCGGTGTTGACCTCGCGGATCGAGACGATCCGGCCGCAGGCTTCGCACGGCTCGCCCGCGCGCGGCGCGGGGGCGACGCGCGGCGGCGGCGGCTTCAGGTCGGGGATGCGATACGACTGCGCCGAGGCGGCCAGCGCGATGCCGCCGGCCAGCGCGGCGGCGAGCCGGCGGATGCCGCTCGCGCGCGGCCAGGGCGCGCTCCGTGTCGCGCGCGCCGGCATGCGCTACTCGGCGATGCCCTGGACGAAATAGGTGGCCGAGAGCAGCGCGCTCGGCGGGCCGAGCGGACCGAGCCAGCGGTCGTACACCTTCGCGATGTCGCCGCTGCGGAAAAGGCGCGCGAGCACGCGGTTGACCGCGAGGCGGTAGTCGTGTTCGCCGCTCGGCAGCGCGAACGCGTAGGGCTCGATCGAGAAGTCCTCGTCGAGCAGCCGGTACGTCGCCCCGCTGCCCGGCTTGGCGAGGAACTGGCCGACGAGCGTGGTCCGGTCGGCGGCGAACCCTTCGACCTTCGATTCCTCCACCAGCTTGAACCCCTCGGGCCGCGTGCTCACCGTGAGCACCTCGGCGTTCGGCGCATAGCGCGCGAGCGAGGCGCGCAGGGCCTGCTCGGTGGTGGTGCCCTTGATGACCGCGACGCGCTTGCCGTTGAGGTCGGCGAGGCGGCCGAGCCCGGAGCCGGCCTTGGTGAGGACGCTCCCGCCGTCGACGAAGGTGATCAGGCTGAAATCGACGTTGCGCTGGCGCGCGAGCGTCCAGGTCGTCGTGCTGCACTCGAGGTCCACCCGCCGTGCGCTCACCGCTTCCAGGCGGTTCTGGATCGTCAGCGCGACCCAGCGGTGCTCCAGCTTCGCGAGGCCGAGTTGCGCGCCGATGCCGCGCGCGATCTCGCGGCACAGGTCGACCGAGTAGCCCTGCGGCTCGCCCTTCGCATCGACGAAGGAGAAGGGGGCGGCGTTCTCGATGTATCCCAGCGAAATCGCGCCGTCGCGGCGGATCTTCTCGAGCGTTCCGGTCTGCGCAAACGCCGGCGCGGCGAGTGCGCACGACAGGGCGATGACGAGCAATGTCCGGGGGAGCATAGTGCCCGCATTCTATGTGTTCGCGGAGCGGTGCGCAGGCGCGGCCGTGTGGAGACGGCCTCGTGTCCGTCATCGCCACAGCCCATGTCGGCGTGGCGATGGCTGTCCCGGCCTGGCGGAAATATTCAGGCTCGCACTTTGATTGTCGCGACGGCGCCCCCATCTATCAGTAAATGGGCAACGCGTGAGCAGGCATTCACAGCCGACTGGTTGGAATTTTTGATAGGAGAACAGAATGGTAAACATCACACGCCTTAATCCGCTCGAGGATGCCTTCGGGTTGTTCCGTGGCGTCCCCGTGTGGCTGCCTAACCCGGAGGCGCGTGCGCCCGCGCCGATGGAGTTCCGCATGGATGTAACCGAGAACGACAACGAGTATCGAGTGCTGGCCGAACTGCCCGGCGTCAAGAAGGAAGAGATCGTCATAACCATTGACGGCAACGAAGTTGCGGTATCCGCGGACGTGAAGCACGAAAAAGACGTCAAGAACGACGAGACGGTGCTTCGCTCCGAGCGCTATTACGGCAAGATTCAGCGCGCGTTCGCGCTCGGTCATGAGGTCGACGAAACGACCGCCCAAGCCAAGTACAACGACGGTGTGCTGGAACTGACGCTGCCGAAGAAAACCGCAGCGGCGGCGAAAAGGGTCGCGGTGCATTAAGCGGACCTATGCACCCTGGAATCAAGGTGGCCGTCTGAGATGTCGAGTATTCCGCCACCCGCAGTTGAATCGTAGGTACACAGACCCCGCTTCGGCGGGGTCGTTGTTGATTGAGAGAGCACTTCGATCCGAAGCTGGCGAAGTGCTCCGCCACCAGGCGGATGGTCTGGGGAATCACCCCTGTCGAGACCGCCCCTTCAGTGACTGACCCACGCCAGAAATAAGCCAGCCTATGTTCGGTAGTGAACAGAGGGCCTGGCGCGAAAGGCGGAGGATCGATCTACCAAAGCGCCCGTTGGTCCGAGGTCGCGAAAACTTGGCGATGAGCGCCTGTAGCTACGAGTATCCGCTCGGCGCTGAGTTCACAACGGCAATTGGAGGTACTTTTCATGAAACGAGAAACTTCGGAGAAGGTCAAGTATGGAGTTTGGGGCCTCATAGGCGGGGCGGCGGTCGCGATGATTGTCGGCTTTGGCTGGGGCGGCTGGGTAACGGGGGGCACCGCCAAGGGGAAGACCGACGAGGCAGTATTGGCGAGCCGGGCTGCGATCTGTGTTGCCCAATTCATGAAGGCACCGAACCACGATCGGGAGCTCGTAGCATTCAACGCGGCAGATTCGTGGAAGCGAGGTGAATTCATCGGGAAAGGGGGCTGGGACAAGATGCCTGGGCAGGGAGAGGCCGGCGTTGCTGTGGCTGACGCCTGCGCCAGGGGGATTGAGCTTGCCGCAAAATAAACCGGCTGTGCGACGCGATCCATCTTCCCTGCGAAATGGAAACTGGATGAGATAGAGTAGCTCTCTGGTTCCGACTGCACGACGCACGGGCCGCCCGTTGGGTGGCCCGTTTTGCTGAAGGGGAAGCAAACTGCTGAAGGCTGGGTGCCGCTCGGCGGCCAAGGAGGACACAGAGATGGGTTTCATCTAGCAGGTCTCTGTATTCGCTACGCTCTCTGTGTCCTCCGTGGCCATTCCCTTACTCTTCTAGCATCTTCATCGCTTGAACGAGACTCTTCTTCATGCGGTTGAACGAGTCGGCCAGCACGCCGATCTCGTCCTTGCCGCGCGCATGGAAGTCGGGCACGTCCATGTTGCCCAGGCTCAATTGGTCGGCGAGCTTGGAGAGCCTGGTGACCGGCCGGATCACCATTGCGAACAGCATCGAGTTCAGCGCAATGCCGATGAGAATGAACACGACGGCGAGCGACAGCATGAAGGTCCGATACGCCGCGGCCGCACGCTGGTGCGGCACTGCCGTCGGGACCGAGACCACTTGCGCGCCGATGATCTCGTTCAGCTGCCAGCCGAAGCCGTTCGCCGGACCATAGCGGTCGACTAGCGTTTTCGGCGCAGCCTCTACGGTGCTGTGGCAGACCAGGCACGCGGCGTCCTTGATCTGGATCGGGCGTGCGATGTAGAGCGAGCGGCCGGTCGGCGTCTCGCGCTCGCCGATGATCTCGCCCCGATCATGGCCGCTGCGGAACTGGTTGACGATGTCCGTCTCCCAGTCGACCGCGCGGTTCCGGGGATTGGTCGGGTTGAGCGTCGCCTCCTTGTAGGCGTAGTCGCTGAACTTCTTGCGCAGGCCGTTCACGACCTCGGCGGCCGAGTAGGCCGGTATCGACTGCGGCAGGAAAGCGTATTTCATCTGCGTCTCGAGCAACGGCCCGATCTGGCCCGCCGTGTACGCTCGCGTCGCGAGCGCGGTCTCCATCACCAACCGCGCGTTTTGCAGAATCTCTTCGCGGGCGTTTTGCTGCAGCAACTGATTGGAGGTGTACCCAGCGACGCCGAGCCCGATGAGAAAGATCGCGACGAACACCAGGTTGAATTTGAGGATCAGCTTCATTTCCAAATCTCCTTAGTGGCTCACGCGACTATTGGTTCCTCGGCGGCGCCCCCTCGACGGTCACAGGGTCCTCCGGCTGCGGCTCGGGGAGCGGCCGCGACGCGATCACCGGCGCCGACGGAGGCGGCGGCGACGCAATCTGGGGGGCTTCGGCTTGTATTTCTCCGGGAACAGGATTCGGTCCCATTCGGGGTGGAAGCGCAGATTGGCGATCAGCGCCTCCGCGGTCGCAAGGGATTGTTCTGCGGACGCTGCGCGCGGAACATCGGACGGACGGGCGTGCCCTGCGCGCGGCGGGGCGTGCGTGGCATCGCCAGCCTAGCCGCGATCAGGGTGCAAGTCGCTGTTCCTCCTGGAGGATCTGCCTGCCGGGTACACAATATCCTGGACATCGGGTTGCGGTTTTGATCTGCGCCCGCGTTAGCGGGCGGCCGCTCGTATCCAAGCGGGCGCCGTTGAGGCGACATCAATCGTTCTCACTCGGGCTTGATACCGGCCGCTTTGACCAGCGCAGCGTTCACAGCGATTTCCTCTTGGACATACGCGTCAAACTCGTTCGACGTCATGACCATCGGATCGAGGCCAAGTATGGCCAGCCTCTCCCGCACCTTGGGCACTTGCAGCGCTTTCAGCGTCTCGTCGTGAAGTTTGTCAACGACATCGCGCGGCGTCTTCGCCGGTAGAAAGAGACCGAACCAGATCGGATACTCGGCGTTGGCAAAACCGGCTTCCAAGGTGGTCGGCACGTCGGGCAACGCGGCGGCACGTTTGGCGCCGTTCACCACGAGCGCAGCGAGTTTGCCCCCCCGAACATGTGGCAGGACAAGCCCGACTGGCCCAAAGAAGAAGTCAATCCGTCCGGCCATCACTTCGGACATGGCTTCCGCGCCGCCTTTGAACGGAATATGCACGGCCACCACCCCCGCGCTTGACAGGAACCGCTCCGCGCTCAGATGGGTTGCGGTGCCGATACCGACCGAAGAGAAGTTGAGCGCGCCCGGCTTGGCTTTGCCTGCGGCGACGAGGTCGCCAACTGTCCTGAAACCCTTCGCCGGCGAAACGACCATCACGGCCGCCGAAATACCGAGCGGCACGACCGCCGCAAAATCACGCGCGGGATCGTAGCTCAGGTTTGAATAGAGCGACGGCGAGATTGTGTGCGCGGACCCGAAGGCGAGAATGGTGTAACCATCGGGATCCGACTTGGCGACGAAAGCTGTCCCGATCGTGCCCCCGGCGCCGCTTCGGTTCTCCACGACGATGGGCTGCCCGAGCTGCAGCGAGAGCTGCTCGAAGACCGCCCGCGGGACAATGTCGGTGGTGCTGCCCGCTGCAACCGGCACAATGACCCGCATAGGTTTCGTCGGCCAGGTCTGTGCCCCAACGTCTATTGTCGCTAGGGCGAGGCCGACCGCAGGCAGTACCACCAGGTAAATCAGTTTCATGACTTCCTCCTCGTCACGCCAGGGCTCCTCGCGTAGCGATTCTCCATAGCGAGATGCTTCTCGGTGCTGTCCTCGAGATCGGCGGCGGCGCGTATGTGCTTCAGCGCATCCGCGCGGTTGCCCTGAGCGTGCGCGAGCCAAGCCTGCGCTGCAAGAATCTGGATCTCCACCTGCTCTGCAAAGTAGGACTGATTCGCCTTCTCCAATGCAGCCCGCTGCTCCTTGAGCTTGTCGATGTCGGCTTGCGCGGCAGCTTGGTCGCCGCTGTGCGCTGCGCCCAGTGCCCGCGCAAAATGCGTCATTGCTTCGCCCGCCGGTAGGCCGGTGCCGACCGATTTCAGTTGCGCAGCGCCCTGCCAGTCCTGGCGCTCCAGCGAATAGCGAGCAGGAACGGCCGCTACCGCCATACTCACCAAGCGTGGGCGACGGATTATTCTGCGCACGATGCGCGCAGGACATCGGACGGACGGGCGTGCCCTGCGCGCGGCGGGGCGTGCGTGGCATCGCCAGCCTAGCCGCGATCAGGGTGCAAGTCGCTGTTCCTCCTGGAGGATCTGCCCGCTGCGCTACACTTGACCGGGTGGAAAGGGCTAGCCCAAGAGGGCCGGATTGAAGCTCCTGGTCGTCGACGATCACCCGCTGATACGCGAGGCGGTGCAAGGCGTGGTCGCGCGGCTCGAACCGGGAGCGACCGTGCTCGCAGCCGCCGACTCGGAGCGGGGGTTCGCGATCGCCGACGCCGAGCCCGATCTCGACCTCGTGCTCCTCGACCTGAATATCCCCGGCCTCTCGGGGATCCCCGCGTTGAAGGCGTGGCGGCGCCGCTACCCCGAGGTGCCGGTGGTGGTGCTGTCGAGCGCGGACGACCGCCCGACCGTGCTCGCGGCGATCGCCGCCGGCGCGGCGGGCTTCATCCCGAAGTCGTCGCCGAACGAGGTACTGCTCAGTGCGCTGCGACTCGTGCTCGCGGGCGGCAAGTACCTGCCGCCCGAGGCGCTGGCGCCGGTCGCAGGATCGGGCGCGCGGGCTGCGCGCGTGGCGACGGAGCGAACCCTCTCGATCGAGACGCTCGGCCTGACCGATCGTCAGGCGCAGGTGCTGAAGCTCCTCGCCGCGGGCAAGTCGAACAAGCTGATCTGCCGCGAGCTCGATCTCGCCGAGCGTACGGTGAAGGCACACATCTCGGCGGTGTTCCGAGCGCTGGGCGTCAGAACGCGCACGCAGGCGGCCATCGCTGCCGCCAAGCTCGGCCTGGGTGCCGCCGACGAGGCGAAGCCGTCCTAGCCCGGGACGCGCTCGCGCAGCAGCTGCTCGACGAGCGCCCGCAGCTTCGCCGGCCGCACCGGCTTCTGGAGCAGGGGATAGCCGCGGGCGTGTGCGTCCGCGATGCGCTCGGCGGACGCATCGGCGGTGACGACGATCCCATGCAGGCTCGTGCCCCAGCGCGCCTTCAGCCGATCGAGGACGTCGAAGCCGCTCCCGCCTTCGCCGAGGCGCAGGTCGCAGAGCACGAGATCCGGCGACGCGCGGCCGGCGGCAAGCGCTTCTTCGCCGCTTGCCGCGGTCTCGACGCTGCAGCCCCAGCGCCGGAGGAGGCCGTCGAGCGCCGCGCGCACGTCGGGCTCGTCGTCGACGACGAGCATGCGCAGGCCTGCGAGCTGCGTGCCCGTCTCGGGCGCGGCCGACGCGGGCTCGCCGGGGCGCGGCGGGACGATCGGCACGCGCACGCCGAATACCGAGCCGCGCCCGACCTGCGACTTCACGGTGATCGCATGGCCGAGCAGCCGCGCGACGCGGTCGACGATCGCGAGTCCGAGCCCCAGGCCCTTCGTCCGGTCGCGTTGCGGGCTGCCCGCCTGATAGAACTCCTCGAAGATGCGCGCCTGGTCGGCCGCGGCGATGCCGATGCCGGAGTCGGCGACGACGATCTCGGCCTCGCCGCCGTGCCGCCGGCAGCCGACGACGACGCCGCCCTCGCGCGTATAGCGGACCGCGTTCGCGACGAGGTTCAGGAGGCAGCGACCGAGCAGGGTCGGGTCGCTCTCGGTCCAGAGCGACGTCGGCGCGACGCGGAAGCGCAGCCCCCTCGCTTCGGCGGCGGGCGCGAACTCGTCGGCGAGGCGTTCGAGCAGGGGCTGCAGCGGGAAGACGCGCCGCTCGGGCTGAATCGCTCCGGCGTCGAGCTTCGAGACGTCGAGCAGCGCATCGAGCAAGTCCTCGAGGGCGTCGACCGAGCGGTCGATGCGCCGCGCGAGCGCCGCAAGCTCCGGCCCGCGTGCGATCTCGCGCAGCTCGCCGACGCTGAGCGCGAGCGCAAACATCGGCTGGCGGAGATCGTGGCTCGCCGCGGCGAGGAATCGCGTCTTCGCCTGGTTCGCCTGCGCGAGCTGCTCGGTGCGCTCCGCGATACGGGCCTCGAGCGTCGCGTAGGACTCCTCGAGCCGCTCGGCCATGCGGTTGAACTGCGCGCCGAGCGCGTCGAGCTCGTCGCCGGTGCCGACGTGGATGCGTTCGCCGAGCTGGCCGGCGCCGATGCGTTCCGCGCCTGCGCCGAGCGCCTCGATCGGCCGTGCCATGCGCCGCGCCAGGAAGTAGCTCGCGGCGAGCGCGCCGAGCAGGCCGAGCGCGCCGAGGAGCGCCGTGCGGGTCACACCCGCGTACACCGGCGCGAGCGCCTCGTCCGCCGGCAGCTCGGCGAACACCGTCCACCCGTGGCGCGAGATCGGCACCCCCGCAGCGAGGACCTTCGCGCCGGCGAGGTTGCGCGTCTGGAGCCGCGCCGCCGGCACCCCCGCGATCGCGTTGCTCACGTGCGGGAGCCGCGAGAGGTCGGTGCGGGCAAGCATGAGCCTGAGGTCGGGGTGCGACACCAGCCGTCCGCGCGAATCGACCACGTAGGCGAGCCCGCTCTGGCCGATCCGCGCGCGCGACACGATCTCCCACACGAACCTGAGATCCACCTCCGCGATGAGGACGCCGGACGCCGGCGCAGGGTTGCCGACCGCCAGCGACAGGAACGGCCCGCCCTCGCCCCGGAAGTAGACGGGACTCGCGTGGGTGCCGCCGCGATGCGCACCGATGAACCGGGGATCGGCCGAGAAATCGGCGCCGCTCTCGGCCCGGTCGGGCGCGACGCGCGAAAGGTAGAGCCGCTCCCGGCCCGCCGGATCGATCCAGCGCAGCTCGGTGACTTGCGGCAGGCGCCGCAGGAGGCCGGCCATCTCGACCCGGCGGTCCGCGCGCTCGGCGCCCGCATGCGCGGCTACGTGTTCCCACGCGAGCGGCTCCTCGATCCCCCAGAGGAAGCTCCCGATGTGGATCGCGACCGCGCCCGCCTTCTCGCGGAGCAGCACGCCTTGCGCCGCCTCGGCGTCCCGATAGGCGAAGTAGCCGGTGACCGCGCCGACCGCGACGAGCACGGCGGTCACCAGGGCCGCGGAGTACGCGGCGTATTTCCAGAGGAGCGTCCGCCGTGCGCGGCATCCGCGGGCGCGGTCCCGCCACCGGAAGGGCGGCGCGGGGTTGTCTCGGATCCGGCTCTAGTCGATCGTCCGGTCGGCCCGCCGCAGCACCTCGCCGAGCGCGCCGACGAAGGCGGACCGCCCCATCAGCATCGAGGAGCATGCGCAAGGCCCGCCTGCGCCCCGAGCGGCTGCGAGGCGGAGACCACGTTCGCCGCCATCGTCGGGCGGCGCGCGGTGGGGTAGGCGGAGGTCCAGTCGGTGAAGCTCATAATGAGGCCACCCGTGTCGCCGGCCGGGATGGTACTGCCTGTGGACGAACGATGTTCGGGAACTGCGGGTGGCGGGAGATCGAAGAGTCGGTCATCGTGCTCCTCTTTGGCGGCACTCCTGGCCTACGGCGCGGCCGGGATTATGAGCCGCTCGAATCGTGCCCGCTGTGTTGCGGTCGCACGCTTCATCGTGCGCTGCGCTACCGGCTCCGTGGATCCAGCGCATCCCGCAGCCCGTCCCCGAGTAGGTTGAACGCGAGCACCGTCACGAAGATCGCGAGCCCAGGAAACACCGCCATCCAGGGCGCCTGCGTCAGAAACCGCTGCGCGATGTTCAGCATCGATCCCCAGCTCGGCGCCGGCGGCTGCTGACCCAGCCCCAGGAACGACAACGCGGCTTCGGCGATGATCGCCGCCGCGATCGCGAGCGTCGCCTGCACGATCACCGGCGGCAGGATGTTCGGGAGGATGTGGCGCACCAGGATGCGTAGCGGCGGGTTGCCGACCGCCCGCGCCGCCTCGACGTAATCTTCCGATTTGACCGTAAGCACCTGCCCGCGCGCGAGGCGCACGAAGACCGGCGTCGTCGCGATGCCGATGGCGATCATCGCGTTCCCGAGGCTCGGGCCCAGGAACGCGGCGAGCGCGATCGCGAGGATCAGGAACGGGCAGGCGAGCATCGCGTCCGCGATCCGGCTGATCAGGCCGTCGACCAGCCCGCCGATGTAGCCGGCGAGCATGCCGAGCGGCACGCCGATCCCGACGGCGATCGACACCGAGATCACACCCGCCGCGAGCGAGGCGCGCGCGCCCCAGATCACCCGCGATAGAAGGTCGCGCCCCACCTCGTCGGTGCCGAACCAGTGCGACGCGCCCGGCGCCTTGCGCACGAGCGACCAGCTCGTCTGGAGCGGATCGAACGGCGCGAGCAGCGGCGCGGCGGCCGCCAAAAGGATCATCGCCGCGACGACGCCGAGCCCGAACACGGCGGTGCGCCGCTGCCACAGCCGGCGCAACGCCCGCCGGGCCGGACTGTCGACCGTTGCGGGCGGCGCATCGAGGACGACGGCGCTCATCGGACTACCCTCGCGCCGGGCGCTGGGGGTTCGCCTTGGGGCGGCCCGGCGGGCTCACGCTTCAGCCCCGCAGCCGCGGGTTGACGAGCACGTAGGCGACATCGGCGAGCAGGTTGAGCACGATGTAGGTGGTGGCGGTGACCAGCACGACGCCCTGCACCACCGCGTAGTCGCGGTTGAACACCGCGTCCACGATCAGCTTGCCGAAGCCGGGGATCGAGAACACCTGCTCGGTGAGCACCGCGCCCGAGAGCAGCGTGCCGAACTCGAGCGCGCCGAGCGTGATCACCGGCGTGAGCGCGTTGCGCAGCGCGTGCTTCAGGACAACGGTCCGCTCGCGAGCCCCTTTGGCGCGCGCGGTGCGCACGTAGTCGGCGCCCATCGCCTGGAGCATGGCCGAGCGCATGTGCCGCATGAGCACCGCCGCGATCGCGTTGCCGAGCACGAAGGCGGGCATGATCGTCGTCGCGATCGACCGCCAGAAATCCTCCGTCGGGCTGACGAAACCGGAGGCCGGCAGCCAGCCGAGCGTCACTGAAAACAGAAAGATGAACAGGATGCCGAGCCAGAAGTTCGGCGTCGACAATCCCCACAGCGCGAAGAGGTTCGCACCAACGTCCCAGGCGGTGTCCTTCTTCACGGCGGAGATCACGCCCGCGGGGATGCCGATGAGGAGCGCGATGACGAACGCCATCGTGGCGAGCTGCAAGGTGACCGGCAGCTTCTCGAGCACGAGGTCGGATACCGGCCGCTTGATCCGCATCGACTCGCCGAGATCACCCGTGAGCACGCCCTTGACCCAATGCAGGTACTGCATCGGCAGGGGTTGATCAAGCCGGTACTGCCTGCGGATCTGCTCGAGGACGGCGGGGTCGCGTTCCTCGCCGGCCATCGTGAGCGCGGGGTCGCCCGGCAGCAGCTGCTGCAGCAGGAAGATGATCACCGACACGAAGAACAGCGTCGGGACGAGCTGGGCCAGCCGCCGCGAGAGGAAGGCGACCATGGCTGCGTGGCGCGGCGGGTGCTACTTCAGCCGCAGCCCCGTCACCCGGATCAGCCCGTCCGGCATCACGCGAAAACCCTCGAGCCGGTTCCCGTGCGCGAAGAGGAGCGTGCGGTGGTAGAGGTACATCACGCCGCCGTTCGCGAGGATCGTCGGCGCCGCCGCTTCGTACGCGGCTTTACGCTCTGCCAGCGTGCTCGCGGTGCGCGCCTTGTTGAGCAGCTCGTCGACGTTCTTGTCGCAGAACCGGCCCATGTTGAGCGGCGCGCCGCAGCTCGCGAACGAGAAGATGTTGCCGTCGGGGTCGGTCCGCCCGCTCCAGGCGAGGAAGAAGATGTGGAAGTTGCCCTTCTCGCCCTCGTTCAGCGACGTCGCGAACTCGGTGACGCGGATCTTGAGGTCGAAGCCTGCCTCGGCCGTCATCGACTGGATGACCTCGGCGACCGAGCGGCTCTCGGGGTTGTTCGGTACCATGAAGTCGAGCACGATCGGCGTCGGGACCCCGGACTCCTTGACGAGCGCTCTCGCCTTGGCGATGTCGCGCTTCGGCGTCGGGAACTTCGCCATGTAGTAGGGGTTCTGCGGGCTCACCCACTGGTTGTTCGGCCGGTTGATGCCGTTGAACACGACCTGGTTGATCGCGTCGCGGTCGAGGGCGAGCTCGAACGCCTGCCGGACCTTGGGGTTCCTCGCGAGCGGGTTGTTCGACCGCTCGCCGTTGCTGACGTTGATCGTGATCCCCTGGTAGCCAAGCTCGGTGCCGATCGCGAGCTTGAGCTTCGGGTCTTTCTTGACCTCCTCGATGTCGGTGGCGAGCATCCGCTCGATCAGGTCGAGCCCGCCCGACTTCAGGTTGGCGAGCCGCACCGTCGAATCCTGGATCGGCTGGTAGACGATGCGGTCGATCTGCACTTTGCCCTTGTCCCAGTAGTCGGCGAACCGCTCGACGACGATGCGGTCCTGCGCGACCCGCTCGACGAACTTGTACGGACCGGCGCATACCGGCCGCGTGCCGAACTTGTCGCCGGCGGCTTGCGCCGCCTTGGGCGACACCATCATCCCGGCGCGGTCGGTGAGCTGCGCGATGAGCGGCGCGAACGACGCCTTCAGGTGCAGGCGTATGGTCGACTTGTCGACCACCTCGACCTTGTCTACCTGCGCGATCTCCGCCCTGCGGAACGAGCCCTGCATCGTCAGGTGCCGGTCGAGGCTGAACTTGGCCGCTTCGGCGTCGAACGGCTCGCCGTCGTGGAACTTCACGCCCTCGCGCAGCTTGATGCTGACGGTCCTGCCGTCGGCCGAGGTCTCGTGCGAGAGCGCGAGCTGCGGCACGAGGCCGAGCTTCTCGTCGATGTCGAACAGCTTGTCGCAGATCGACGCGAACACGATCCGGCCGACGTAAGTCCGCGCGAGCGTCGGGTCGAGAACGTCCGGATCCTCGGCGAGGCCGATGCGGAGCGTGGTCTGCGCGAACGCGGGCAGGGCGATGAGGAGCGAGCTTGCCGCGACGCCGAGAACCTTCGTTTTCATGAGCGGGTCTCCCTGAGATATCGATCATAAGCGCGCGTCGCGCGCCCCGTCATTGACGCGGGTGAACGCAGCCTGGAGCCGCGCGAGCACCGGGTTGTCGGGTGGCCGGTGGCCGACGCCGGATGCGGCCGGGTCGATCTCGCGCCAACGGTGGCAGGCGACCGTGCCGCCGTCGGGCGTCGGCTCGGGCGGGGGGATCTCGTTGCTGCACCGCGCGATCGCGTGCGGGCAGCGCGTGTGGAAGTGACACCCGGGCGGCGGCGCGAACGGGCTCGGCACGTCACCCGCCAGAACGATCCGACGCGATCGGCTGCGCGGCTCCGGTACCGGCACCGCGGCGAGCAGCGCCTGGGTGTACGGATGCCGCGGGCGCTGGAACAGAGGATCGGTCGGGCCCGACTCCACGAACCGGCCAAGGTACATTACGCCCACCGCAGTCGCGATCTGCCGCACGACCGCGAGATCGTGCGAGATGAAGACGTAGGCGAGGCCGAGCCGCTGCTGCAGTCCGGCGAGCAGGTTCAGGATCTGCGCCTGGATCGAGACGTCGAGCGCGGAGACCGGTTCGTCGCAGACGACCAGGCGCGGCTCCGCCGCGAGCGCCCGGGCGATGGCGATGCGCTGGCGCTGGCCGCCGGAGAACTCGTGCGGGTACCGCTGCGCGCTTTCGGCGTGCAGTCCGACGAGGGACAGCAGCTCGGCGACCCGCTCGTCGTGGCGCGCAGCCGGCACCACGTCGTGCAGCGCCAGCGGCTCGGTCAGCATCGCGCGCACCGTCATCCGCGGATTGAGCGAACCGAACGGATCCTGGAACACGATCTGCATCCGCCGCCGGAGCGAGCGCAGCGCGGCCGGCGCGGCGCCGAGGACGTCGCGACCCTCCAGGCGGACTTCGCCCCCGGTAGGTTCGATCAGACGCAGGACGAGGCGCGCGACGGTGGACTTGCCGCAGCCCGACTCGCCGACGATGGCGAAGGTCTCACCGGCCCGCACCGAGAACGACACGCCGTCGACCGCCTTCACGAGCCCGCGCAGCGGGCCGAAAAGCCCCGAGCGCACGCCGAAGTGCTTGACGAGAGCCACGGCCTCGAGCACGGTACTCATGCGGCCAGCGCCTCCAGCGGGGCTTTCCAGCATCGCGAGGTGTGCCCGTCGCCGATCAGCACGACCGGCGGCGCCTCGAGCCGGCAGCGTTCGTCGGCGAACGGGCAGCGCGGCGCGAAGCGGCATCCTTCGGGCCACGCGGTCGCGCTCGGGACGAGTCCGTCGATGGCGGTCAGACGTGCCTTGCGCGCGCCGAGTGCCGGGATCGCGCCGAGCAGGCCGACGGTGTAGGGATGCTGTGGCAGTGCGAACAGTGCCGCGACGCTCGCCTCCTCGACGATCTCGCCGGCGTACATGACGGCGACACGGTCGGCCATCTCGGCGACGACGCCCAGATCGTGCGTGATCAGCATGATCGCGGTCCGGGTCTCGGCGCGCAAGCCGCGCATGAGGTCGAGCACCTGCGCCTGGATGGTCACGTCGAGCGCGGTCGTCGGCTCGTCGGCGACCAGCAGGGCGGGCGCGCACAGCAACGCCATCGCGATCATCACGCGCTGGCGCATCCCGCCCGAGAGCCGGTGCGCGTATTCGTCGAACCGCTCCTCGGCCGCCGGGATGCGCACGCGCTTCAGCATCCCGATCGCGGCGTCGCGCGCGGCCCGCTTGGTCAAGCCCCGGTGGCGGATCAGCACCTCGGTGAGCTGCCACCCGATCGTGAATGCCGGGTTGAGGGCGGTCATCGGCTCCTGGAAGATCATCGCGAGCCGGTCGCCCCGCAGGTCGGAGAGCGCCTCCGCGTCGAGCTCCAGGAGGTTGCGCCCTTCGAACGTGATCCGGCCGGTGACTTCGCCCGGCGGACAGGCGACGAGACCCATCACCGACAGCGCGGTGACGCTCTTGCCGCAGCCGGACTCGCCGACGATGCACAGGGTCTCGCCGGGCGAGAGCGACAACGACACGCCGTCGACCGCGCGTGCGATCCCCTGGTCGGTCGTGAAGCGGACGCGGAGATCCTCGACCGCGAGGAGCGCGCTCACCGGCTGCGGCCTTCCCCGGCGAGGGCGCGCGCGATGCCGGCTTCGATGACGTCGCGGTCGAACACGCCGGCGGGTGACGCGTGCGTGGGTAGGAACTTCGCGAAATGGACGAAGCGCTCGCGGCTCACGGCCTCGAGCCGCTCGAGCTCGGCGAGCGGGTCGATGTGGTCGTCGACGCGGAGATCGAGCGCCGGGTACTCCTCGGTGGTGTAGATCACGAGCGCCGCCGACTGCTTGCCGCGCTTGTCGCCGCCGGCCGCTTCGCCGGCTCTCAGCGCCGCGATAAGGCGGCGCGCGAAGGGCAGGGCCGACGCTTCTTCGTAGGTGCGCACCGTCTCGGCGATCACCTCCGGGCCGGCGAGCATGTTGCCGGCGACCGAGAAGCCGAGGCGCACCGCGTGGCCGCACCAGGGGATGCAAGCGTCGCCCGTGTACGCGGCGATGCTGCCCGCCGCATCCTGAACGTGGAGCTGTCGCGTCGCGCGACCCTCGTCGGAAGCAGTCAGCACCTCGACCACGGTTCGGGCGGACACGCCCTCGCGCAGCAGTCGCAAGCCGCGCGGGCCCCAGGTCGGATTGATGAGCGCCTGTGTTGCGAGCGCGCCGACGCCGCCCAGCGCGTGGGGGCAGAGCGCGCCGACGGCGAAGAAGCGGGTCGCGACGGCGATGCCGAGCGCGCCCGTTTCAGGATGTCTTGCGACGATCGACCAGGTCATCCCGGAAATCGCCCCCGGAACTAGCAACTCGCAGCACCCGATCCCCCTCGGCAGCCTGCCAACGGTCGAGCGTTGAAGAACACCGCGACAAAAAGAGAACGCGTCTTTATCGGGCCCTGCTCGGCAGACTCACCCACGGTCCTGGTGAGCCACAGAGACTGCGTCATTCTAAGCTCGAAGGAACACGCCGGGCCCGAGCACCCTTGAGGTCCACTACGCACCAGCGGAGATTTACCGTTGGGCGAGCTACCAAGTAGCTCGCTACGGGCGTTTCATCGATCCCGCGGCGATACGCGGAGGATCGACCACCGATTGATAGGCGGACTGGGCGTGATCCTCGTCAGGGCCTTCGCGTAATGCGCGCGACGTGAGCGCCTCCAGGATCGCAATGTCATCCGCGTCTCGTTGCCGCGCGCGAGCCGCATCGATGGTTTGCCGAGTGCCCGTGCGCGCACCCGAAACGTGCGCTGGACCGTGGTCCTGCGCCAAGAGGATGCGGGGCACGCGCGCCAAATCGCTCGTGCCTGCTCGCCGTGCCACGCGGAATGAAACTTGCTACTCGCATGGGGTCAGGGGGGCCGATCGCATGACCCACGACGCGCCAGCAGATCGCTCTCGTTCTCTTAGTGATTGCTTCGGCAACAGAGGTGGATCATGGCTAGCAGGATCGAACACACCGCCGACATCTCCGTGATCACGCCGGTCGGGCGCATCGACGGCACCACCGCGGCGTCGATCGAGAAGGAGATCCTGGACGTGATCGCGGCTGGCTCTCCCCGCGTCGTGCTGGACTTGAGCCAGATCGAGTACATCTCGAGCGCCGGCTTGCGCGTGGTGGTGATCGCGGCCAAGCGCTTGAAGCAGCGGTCTGGCTCGTTCGTGCTGTGTAGTCTTCAACCACTGGTGAGCGAGGTGTTCGAGATCAGCGGGCTGCTGAGCCTGGTGACGGTCAAGGATTCGCTCCGCGAGGCGATGGCGAGCGCGGGACGGTTAGCCTGATCCTCGCTGCGACTGCATGAGGCGAGCCCGGTCATCGAACTAGGCCACGTACGAACTCCGAGCCGTAGTTGGTGCACTCGAAGGCGTGCAGCCCGAGCTCGTCCGCCAGCTTTCTGAATGCCTGCAGGCCGCGGATCGAATGGCCCTTGGCATCGAGCCGCGGCGAGAACGTGCCGATCCCGAGCTGGCGATTGACGACGCCGACGACACCGCCCCCGACGCCGCTCTTCGCCGGAATGCCCACGTCCAGCGCCCAATGCCCGGAGTGGTCGTACATCCCGCAGGTGAACATCACCGACAGGGTGTCTCGCACCGCGCCAGCATCGAAGACCTGCTCGCCCGTGAACGGATTTTCTCCAAGGTTGGCCAGCGTCGCGCCCATGCGCGCCAGGTCGGACGCCGTCACCAGGATCGAGCACTGGCGGAAGTAGAGATCCAGCGCGGGCTCGATGGGCGGCTTGGCGACACCGGCGTTGAGCAGCAGGTGGCCGATGGCACGATTGCGGTGCCCGGTTTCCGCCTCCGAGCGGAAGACCGAATCCGAGACCTGGAGCTTGCGCCCCGCAGCCCCCGAGTAACGATCGAGCAGGACGTCGAGCGCCTCGTCACCGCGAACCTCGTGGATCAGCGCAGCGATGGTGATCGCCCCGGCATTGACCATGGGATTGAAAGGCCGGTTCGTGTGCGGGTCGAAGACGATGGCATTGAAGGCGTCGCCGCTGGGCTCCACGCCCACGCGCTCCCGAACCTTGTCGCGTCGGCACAGCTCGAGCGCGAGGCAATAGCTGAACGCCTTGGAGACCGACTGGATCGTGAACCGGGCCTCGGTATCGCCCTGCGACCAAAGGCGGCCATCGACGGTGGCGACGGCGATGCCGAACTGCTCCGGCTCGACGCGGGCTAGCTCCGGAATGTAGCTCGCCACGTCTCCTTCCACATCGGGCAGGCATTGGGCGTAAACCGCTGCCAATGCGAGATCCATGGCCTGATGCTGCGCATCCCGGCCGGCCGCGGAATAGCTCATGGCCGATGGCCCTCCCTGTCTTCCGGCACGAGAAGCACCTCGCCGCGTGTGGCATGCGGCAGGTGCGCCGAACGCTGGCCCAGCCCGGGCGCAAGACGGAGAAAGCGCGTCGGGTTTCCCGGGTGCCACGCCCGCCCACGCCCGTCTATCGGCGCCAGAAGCTGCGCCGGATGCGCCGAGACGCGAAGCGCGGAGTTAGCGCAGCTGTTTCGAAAAGCATTCTTCGTGCCACGCTCGGACGCACCCCGCGCTACGGATAGACCCTCCACGCCCCGGGGCTGATCACGGAAGCGACCTGCTTGATCGCCCGGGTCCAGTACGCTGATGCCGTCTTGCGCAGCCGCGCGCGCCGGCGCGAATCGCGCCTCCGTCCGCCAGCACCACGGGGAGCGAGAGCACGTTCTCGCGCATCGTCCCGTAGCGCACCGCGTTCGTGCCCGAGGCGCGCGTCGCCGACATGCCGCCGAGCGTCGCGTCCCCGCCCGGATCGAGCGGAAAGAAGAGCCCGATGTCGCGCAGATCCTCGTTCAGCTGCTTGCGGGCCACGCGCGCCTGCACTACGGCATCGAGATCTTCGGGTTGACCGCAATGATCGGTTCATCTGCGGGCGATCGATCGAGACACCGCGTTGCACCGCGAGCGCATGACCTTCGAGGGAGCTGGCGATGCCGTACGTGATCATCGGCACGTGGTGGCCAGCGCAGAGCCTGGCGGTTGCGGCGACCTCATCGGTCGACTGCGGGAAGACCACCGCATCCGCGGCGCCGGCGCAAAACGAGGATTCGTCACGGCTGTGCTGCACCCGCACACTCTCGCCGGTCGAGACGCGCTCGCCGAGGAGATCCGGCAGCGTCACAAGGCACGCGGGAGCGAACGCCGCTGGCGCGGAGCGATCATCTAGTTGGCAAGCCGCTGCGATCGGCGCATTCTATTGCCGGAGGGAGGGCGCACCCATGGCGGAGAATCGCGAGCCGGCGGCGGCGGTCGGCGGGGTGAAGCAGGTGCCTGCGGAGGACGCGCGCGCGGCGCGCGACTTCGTGCGCCGGGACGGTATCGTGCTGCAGAGCGTCAACTACCGGATGCGCCGCGCACGGCGGCGGCGCGGACTCGCCGCCGCGGCATGAAGCCCGAGCGACGGCAGGGTGCGGTCGCGCGCCTCGTCGTGGCCTTGCTTGCGCTCGCTATCGGGGCGGGCACCTTCTACTTCACGTCCGAGCTCATGCTCGGTTGGCGGATCGCGCTCGCGGTGATCGTCGCGGCGCCACTGCTGCTGCTGGTCGATCTGCTCCGTGCCGCGGACGCCCTACCCCGCTCGCGGCGGAGGGAAGAGGCTAGTCCGGATCAGGACCCGCCGCCACGACCACGATCGCCACCCGGCGGTTGAGCGCCCGGCCTTCGGACGTGCTGTTCGACGCCACCGGGTGCTCGAAGCCCCAGCCCTTGCGGACGATCGCTTCGTCGGGGAAGCCGTACGCGACGAATTCGCGCGCGACGACCTCCGCGCGCCGGCGCGACAGCTCCACGTTGTGGACGCGGCTTCCCAGGCTGTCGGTGTGACCCTCGATCCGGATGCGCTCGATGCCGACCTGCCGCAGCTGCACCGCCATGTCTCCGATCGCCCGCTTCGGCTCGGCCTTGAGCTCGTCGCTGCCGACGTCGAACAGGATGGGCACCGCCAGGTTGAGCGCCCAGCCCTCGTCGGTCTGGGCGAACCCAAGCGAGCGCAGCGCTGCCACCTGCGGCGTCTGCAAGGCTGGCGTCTGGCAGCCCGCGAGCAGCCCGACGAAGGAGACGCCCGCGAAGAACGCATATCCCGCGCGCACCGGGCGCGACCACCATCGCCGCGAAGCGCGTGCGCCACATTGACCTTCTTCAGGGTGTGTGCCGTTCATGGACCCATCCTCGATTCGAGACTCGACTGAAGCTACAGAACGCTCTCGACGATGGCCTTCGCCGGAGCGACATCCAGGCGCGCCTGTTCCCAGCGCGTCCGGTCGCCGGCGCGCCGGCGCCGCTTCTTCGCGAGATACATGGCGCGGTCCGCGAGCTCGATCAGCTCCTCGCCATCCATCCCGGTGCCGCGGGAAATGGCGAAACCGATGCTGAGACCCGGATGGAACACCTGCGCCCCGATGCGCATCGGCGCGTGCAGCGCGCCCTCGAGCTTTGCGGCGAGGGCGCGCAGCTCCTCTTCCGACCCGACTGAGGAGACCAGGACCACGAACTCGTCGCCGCCGATGCGCGCGGGCATCGCGTGGGCGGGCAGGGCTCGCTCGAGCCGCGCTGCAAGGCCTTTCAGCAGAGCGTCGCCCGCCGGATGGCCGTGGGTGTCGTTGACCGCCTTGAACGAGTCGATGTCGAAGTACAGGAGGCCCGCCCGGTCGCGGCCGTGAGCGCCGCCGCTCAGTGCGGTCAGCAGCGCCTGCTCGAGCATCGCCCGGTTCGGCAGACCCGTCAGCGTGTCGCGGAACGCGAGCCGCTTCAGCGCGGCATGGGTCCGGGTCAGGTCCTCGTCGCGACGCTGGATCTCGTCGAGGAGCGCGTGGAAATCGGTGCGCAGCGCTTCGAGCTCGGCGATCCCGCACGGCAAGGCCCGGCGGGTGAAATCGCGGTTCTCGCGCGCGCTCCGGATCACCGCCTCGAGCTCGGTGAGCGGCCGCGTGATGCGGCTCGCGAGCCCCCGCTCGATCGCCAGGACGACCGCTCCGATAAACACGGCGCCGAGAAGATCGAACGCGAGCAGGCCGAGCAGCCCGCGTAGCAGCGGTTCGCCGCCGCTCTCCAGCGTCACGCTCCCGAGGCGCTGGGAGTCGATGACCACGTCCGCAGTCACACGCTCCGTTACCAGTATGCGCATCGCAGCCACGGGAAGAGTCGGGTCGCGCTCCGCGACCCGCGCGACCAGGCGCCCGGACGCATCGCGCAGCTCGGCGACGATGACGCCTTCCGCCTGCGGGATCCCGCGCAGCACGTCCTCCGCGGCGCTGCGGTCCTGGAAGAGCAGTGCCGGCGCGCTGTGCGCCGCCGTGAAGCTAGCAAGCGCGCGCAGATGGGCGCGCATCTGCTCGAGGAGGTAGTGCGATCCGATCGCGAGCGCGCCCATTGTCGCGACGAGGACTGCGACGAGCGTGACCGACAGCAACGCGCGCCGGATTCGTCCGCCCAGCGTCGGGATGCGAGAGGGCGCATGCGCGCTCATGGGCCCCCGCTCGCAGCCTGGCGTCTGCGGCCCAGCATGAGGAGCTGTGCGTTCACGCCCAAGCCCGCTTCCTGCACTGCCGAGAGGTTGATCTCGAAACCGCCCGCGCTCTCGCGCGCACGCAGGCACACCACGCCGCCGGCCGTGCAGAACGCCGGGGTCTCGCCGACGGTGAGGACGGGCTGCTTACGCACCCGCGCGAGCATCGCCTTCGCGCTCGCAGCCGACGCGTCGGTGAGATCGAGAATCTGGCACTCGGCGAGCGAGTCGCTCGCCGCGACCTGCCGTACCGCCAACGGCTTGCCGCGCGCGGTTCGGCTGCCGTACGCCGCGGCCCTGTCGGCCGCCGGGGACGACATGCAGATCTGCCAGGCCGTGATTCTTTCTTCCCCGGGCCAGCGCACGTACTGGATGAAGCCGAGGATGTATTCGCCGGGCGTGCCGAGTGCACGGCTCTCCGTCGGCGTGTCCTGCGCGTGTGCGCTGCCCGCGCAGGCGAGACCGATCGCGACGCCGAGGAGGCGAAGCATCGAGCGGCGGAGCGCCGCCCGCGGTCGGTTGCGGATGCCGGGATCGAAGGGCATGGCACGTATCGAGCTGCACAAAAAGCAACTCCCGCGCCACTGGAGACCGACGCCTGATCCGCGCCGTCTGCGATGTGGAAAAATTCCGCGATCGTGCGAGTTCCACTCCCGGCGGACGCCGGGGTTCCGGACACGAGCGTGAACAGCTGCTCGGCGCCGCCAATCGCGCTGCGGGAGCGCCGGGGCGGTTCCCGGCCCCGGATGAAAGTCCTCCGGGGCAGGCACTCGCCGGGACGACCGCCTACTTCGGCTTTCGATAGAGCGTCACCAGCGCCGCCGGGTCCTCTTCGCCGCGGCCCTGCGCGGCGAGTTGCCGGAAGAGCTCACGAGCGAGGCTTGCCATCGGCAGCGGCGTGCCGCTCGCGCGGGCGAGGTCGGCGGCGGTGTCGAGATCCTTGAGAAACAGGTTCGCCGCGCCAATCGGCTCGTCGTCCCAGCCGGCGACCATGCGCGGCAGGAAGATCTGCAGCGGCTTCGAGTCGGCGAACCCGCCGGAGAACGCCTCGATGAGCCGCCGGGCGTCGACGCCTGCGTTCTGCGCGAGCGTCACCGCCTCCGCCATGACCGCGACCGCGCTGCCGACGATCACCTGGTTGCACAGCTTCGTCGTCTGCCCCGTGCCCGCCGGGCCCATGTGCGTGATGTTCCGTGCGTAGGCGGCGAGCGCGGGCCGCACGCGGTCGATCGCCTCGGGGTGCCCGCCGCACATGATCGCGAGCGTGCCTTCCTGCGCGCCCTTCACGCCGCCGGACACCGGGGCGTCGACCCACTGCATGCTGCTGCGGCTCGCGAGCCGTTCGGCGAAGACACGCGTCGCGTCGGGGCTGATCGACGAGTGGTCGACCAGCACCTTGCCGCGCCCCTCCGCGCCGGCGATGCCGTCGGCGCCGAACGCGACCTCTTCCACCGCGCGCGTGTCGAGCAGGCAGAGCAGCACGATGTCGGCGGCCTTCGCTGCCTCGCGCGGCGTCTCGGCCTCGATCGCGCCGCGGTCGATCGCCGGCTGGAGCTTCGGACGGCTGCGGTTCCAGACGTGTACGCGATAGCCCGCCTGCAGGAGGCGCAGCGTCATCGGCTGGCCCATCAGGCCCTGGCCGAGGAAAGCGAGAGTGGGTTTGTCCATTCAGTGTCCTATTCGTAGGGCCACTCGAGCCTCCCCGAGTGGGTCACTGCGCCCAGGTTCGCCGGGCCGACCAGCTTCGCATATTTTTCCAGCACGCCGGCGAGCCGTTCCGCCCGCCGCGGTCGCCAATTGCCGCGCCGGCGCGCGATCTCCGCGTCGTCGACGAGCCATTCGATCCTGCCGCTGTCGGCGTCGATCCTGACGCGATCGCCGTCGCGCAGGAGCGCGATCGGCCCTCCGGCCGCCGCCTCGGGACACGCGTAGCCGATGCACATGCCGCGCGTCGCGCCCGAGAACCGCCCATCGGTCAACAGCGCAACCTGCTCGCCCATTCCCTGGCCGTAGATCAGGGCGGTGACGCCGAGCATCTCGCGCATCCCCGGCCCGCCGACGGGTCCTTCGTTCCGGATCACGATCACGTCGCCCGCCTGATACAGGCGGGCCTTCACCGCGGCTGCCGCGTCCTCCTCGCACTCGAAGATGCGCGCGAAGCCCTCGAACACGAGCGACTTCAGCCCGGCGATCTTGATCAGCGCCCCGTCCGGACAGAGGTTCCCCTTCAGCACCACAACCCCGCCGCTCGCGTGGATGGGTGTCGACGCCGGGCGGACCACCTTGCCGTCCGCGCGCGGCGCGCCGGCCAGCGCCTCCTTCAGTGTGCGACCGGAGAGCGTCAGGCACTCGCCGTGCAGATAGCCGCCGTCCAGCAGCACCTTCAGCACCGCGCCGACACCGCCGGCATGATGCAGGTCGCGCGCGAGGTACCTCCCGCCGGGCTGGAGATCGGCGACGAGCGGCGTCCGGCGGAGCACCTCCGCAACGTCGTCGAGCGTGAAACGGATCCCTGCCTCGTGGGCGATCGCCGGCAGATGCAGGCCGGCGTTGGTCGAGCCGCCGGTCGCGGCGACTGCGGCAGCGGCGTTCTCGAGGCTCTTGCGCGTCACGAGCTCCCGCGGGAGCGGGCCGCCGTCGCGGAGGACGCGCATCACCGCTTCGCCCGCAGCGCGTGCCGCCTCCAGCCGGCCCGGATACGGCGCGGGCAGCATCGCCGTGCCGGGCGCCGCCAGCCCCAGCGTTTCCGACACCATGGCCATCGTGTTGGCGGTGAACTGTCCCGGACAGGAACCGAGCGTCGGCGCGCACGCGCGCTCCATCTCCGCGAGGTCGCCCTCGCTCAGCCGTCCCGCGAGCACCGCACCGACACCCTCGTACGTGTCGATCGCGCTGACCTCGCGCCCGCGCCACTCGCCCGGGAGCATCGCGCCGCCGTACATGAAGACGCTCGGCACGTCGAGTCGCACCATCGCCATCATCATGGCGGGAAGCGTCTTGTCGCAGCCGCCGAACGCGACGAGCGCGTCGTACCCGTGCCCGCGTACCACCAGCTCGACCGAGTCGGCGATCCACTCGCGCGACACGAGGCTCATGCGCATGCCGCGGTGGCCCATCGCGACGCCGTCGGAGACCGAGATCGTCGTCATCTCGAACGGCGTACCGCCCGCCGCGGCCACGCCCGCCTTGGCGGCGTCGGCCTGCGGGCGCAGCGATTTCGAGCAGGGCGTGTTGTCGCCGTGCGTGCTGACCACCGCTACGAACGGCCGCGCGAGCGCCGCATCGTCGAGTCCCGTCGCGCGCAGGAACGTGCGATGAGGCGTGCGGTCGAGGCCGTCGACCGCGACGCGCGAGCGGCGGCGGGTCTCCCTTGGTGTGCTCATCATGACTCGAGCGTTCGCGGTGATCCGTTGGCCGGACTCGCGGAACGCACCGCCGCATTATATGCGCGCCGCAACGCGTGCATCTTGCTTTGCGCAGTCGCCGGGGCCGCGAGGAACCGCGTGCAGCGACCGGGCGCCTACCGCCTGGAGAGGGAAAGCAGGTTCCGAAAAGACTTCTTGTGCGCGAGCCGGTAGATCTCGAAGTCGCGGTCGAGGGAGAGGATCGTGTCCAGACCGGTTCGCATCGCGAGCGCGACGAGCGACGCGTCCGCGAAGTCCATGGGCAGATCTGCGTACTTGCGGCTCACGGCCAGCATCCGCGCGACATCGTCCGGACCAAGGCTCTCCAGCGTGACACCGCCGCGGCAGATGTACTCGAGGAAGTCGAGTGCGGCCGCCCGCGGGAGCAGCGCCGAAACCTCGGTTAGGACCGGCCACGTCGTGACCAGCTCCAGCCGGTGACCCTTGAGAAAGGACGTAACGGGTCGGTGGTGACGGTCGTCCCGATCGAACAGCGCAATCAGCGGGCCGCTATCGACGAGCGTGCTTTGCACGGACCGTCTCCTTGTACCGCGCCCGGCGGCGTGTCGACGTGTCCCTGCGGCCGCTGCCGTGCCGCCCGAAGAGATCCGTACCGAGCTCGTAGGAGGAGTGCCTTTCCTCCATCTGCCGCTGCAGCGCGGCCAGTCCGCGTTTCAGCACGTCGCTCCGTGTCAACCCGAGGGCCTTGGCGATTCGCTCGAGATCGGCGGCCTCCCGGGCTGTCACGCGCAGCGTGACGATCTTGGCGTCCATGGCAATCGAGCTCCGCTGTAATACGCCGCATATTACAGTGCCCGGGCAGGAGCGTCAAAGCCCCGCTTATCGTGGAGCCGGTGCGCGAAATCGCGACCGCGCAAGGCTTCGGGTCTAGAATTCCCGCTGACGGGAAGGCGAGCGGGAGCGAGCGCAATGCGAGTAGACGTCATCGGCGGCGGCCCGGCGGGCCTGTATTTCGCCATCCTCATCAAGGCGAGCCAGCCACATGCTCAGGTGGAGGTCGTCGAGCGCAACCGCGCCGATGACACCTTCGGCTTCGGCATCGTGCTCTCCGACGAGACGCTCGCGAACCTCAAGCACGCCGACGAGCCGAGCTATCGCGAGATCGCCGCGAACTTCGCCTACTGGGACGACATCTACACGCACTACAAGGGCAGGGTGCTCAGGTCGGGCGGGCACGGCTTCTCCGGCATCCGGCGGCTCACCCTGCTGCAGATCCTCCAGCGGCGGGCGGCGGCGCTCGGTGTCGCGGTGCGCTATCACACCGAGGATCCGGGGCTCGCGGCGCACGGCGAAGCCGACCTCGTCGTCGGCGCGGACGGCATCAATAGCCGCGTGCGCGAGCAGCTTGCCGCCCACCTCCGGCCGACCGTCGAGACGCGACCGAACCGCTTCGTATGGCTCGGCGCGAGGACCACGCTTCCCGGCTTCACCTACAGCTTCCGCGAGAGCGAGGCGGGCATCTGGAACCTGCACGCCTACATGTACGCGCCGGGCGAGTGCACGCTGGTCGTCGAGACGACCGACGAGGCCTTCGCGGCGAGCGGGCTCGGCGTGGAAGACGAGCAGGCGACCGCCGCGTACGTCGGGAACCTCTTCCGCGCGGAGCTGAACGGCGCGCCGGTGCTGACCAACCGGTCCTTCTGGCGGCAGTTCCCCGTGGTGCGCTGCGCCGCGTGGCATCACGAGAACGCCGTGCTGCTCGGCGATGCCGCGCATACCGCGCACTGGTCGATCGGCTCGGGCACGAAGCTCGCGCTGGAAGACGCGATCGCGCTCCATCAGGCGGTGGTGCGTCATCCGCGCCGCCCGCGCGCCGCGCTCGAGGCGTACGAAGTCGAGCGCCGGCCCGAAGCCGAGCGCATTCAGCATTCGGCCAACACCTCGCTCGTGTTCTTCGAGAACGTGCGCCGGTTCTGGGACACGGATCCGGTGCAGTTCAATTTCGCGCTGATGTCGCGCGCGAAGCAGGTCACCTACGAGAACCTGCGGAAGCGGGACGCGGCCGTGATCCGCGAGGTCGACACCTGGTGGACGAAGCACGTTGCGGAGCGGGAGCGAATCCGGCTGCCAGCCGGTTTCCGGGCGCCGCCGCCGATGTTCTCGCCGTTCTCGCTCCGGAACATGACGGTGATGAACCGGGTGGCTGTCTCGCCCATGTGCCAGTATTCGGCCGAGGACGGGACGCCGACCGACTGGCACTTCGTGCACTACGGCTCGCGCGCGGTCGGCGGCGCCGGGCTCATGTTCACCGAAATGACCTGCGTCGCGCGCGATGCGCGCATTTCGCGCGGGTGCACCGGCATGTACAAGGCCGAGCATCTCGCGGCGTGGCGGCGGGTCGTGCAGTTCGTGCATCTTCACACCGATTGCAAGATCGCGCTCCAGCTCGGTCATGCCGGGCGCAAGGGCTCGACCCAGCTCGGCTGGGAGGAGATGGACCGACCGCTCGCCGGCGGCAACTGGCCGATCATCGCGCCCTCGCCGCTGCCGTACTACCCGGGCGTTTCACAGGTTCCGCACGCCATGGCGCCGGAGGACATGGACCGCGTGAAGAACGAGTTCCTGACCGCCACGCGGATGGGCATCGAATGCGGTTTCGACATGCTCGAGCTGCATATGGCGCACGGCTATCTGCTCGCGAGCTTCATCTCCCCGATCACGAACCGCAGGGTCGACGGCTACGGCGGACGGCTCGAGAACCGGATGCGATTCCCGCTGGAGGTGTTCGACGCCTGCCGCAAGCACTGGCCCGAGGCAAAGCCGATGTCGGTGCGCCTCTCGGCGACCGACTGGATCCCGGGCGGCATCACCGGCGAGGACGCGGTCGCGATCGCACGGCTGTTCAAGGCGCACGGCTGCGACCTGATCGACGTCTCGACCGGCCAGACCGATCCCGCATCGAAGCCGGTATACGGCCGGATGTTCCAGGCGACGTTCTCGGAGCAGATCCGCAACGACGCCGGGATCGCGACGATGGCGGTCGGGGCGATCACCACCGCCGACCAGGTGAACACGCTCGTCGCCGCGGGGCGCGCGGATCTCTGCGCGCTTGCGCGGCCGCATCTCGCCGACCCGTATTTCACGCTGCACGCGGCGGCCGAGTACCAGGCAATGGGCTACCCGATCGAGGGCGTATCGTGGCCGAAGCAGTATCTCTCCGGCCGCGACCAGTTGTACGCGGTCGCCCGCCGCGCCCGCGAGGCGGCCGAGCAGATCGCCGGACAGGTGAAGCCGCCGAAGCCGGAGATCGTCACGGCGTAGGCGAGACGCAAACGAGGAGACCGGGATGCCCTACGAAACCCTGCGCTACGAGATCGCCGACGCGGTCGCGACCATCACGCTGGACCGCGCCGCCGCGTACAACGCCCTCGACCTCGCACTCGCGCGCGACCTGTTCCACGCCACGCTCGAGGCCGACGAGGACCGCACGGTGCGCTGCGTGGTCGTCACCGGCGCCGGCAAGGCGTTCTGCGCCGGGGGCGACGTGAAGGCGTTCCACGAGAACATCGACCGCGTTGGCGTGCTGATCAAGGAGCTGACGACGTATCTCCACGGCGCCGTGTCGCGCCTCGCGCGTTCGCCGAAGCCGGTGATCATGGCGGTGAACGGCGTCGCCGCAGGCGCCGGCATGAGCCTCGCGCTCGCCGGCGATCTCGTGGTTGCGGCCGAGTCGGCGAAGTTCGACGTGGCGTACTCGAAGATCGCCGCCTCGCCGGACGGATCGTCGACCTATTTCCTGCCGCGGATGATCGGCCTCCGGCGCTCGCTCGAGCTGTACTTCACGAATCGCACGCTCGCGGCGCGCGAAGCGATGGAGTGGGGCCTGGTCAATCGCGTCTATCCGGACACCGAGTTCCGCGCCGAGGCCGCGGCGCTCGCGCGCGAGCTGGCGCAAGGTCCCACGCTCGCGTTCGGCCGCGCCAAGCTGCTGTTCCAGCAGTCGACGCAGGAAAGCCTCGAGACCCAGATGGAGCTGGAGGCACAGGCGATCGCGCGGAGCGGCGCGACCGAGGACTTCCGCAACGGCGTGGCCGGATTCGCGCAGAAAAAGCCGGTCCGGTTCGCCGGGCGGTAGGCACCCTCACCGGGTCGATCGCGGCTGGCGGTCAGCTCCCCCGGTTCCACCACTTCGTGTCGCTGACGTCGGTCTCCCAGGGATGAAGCGGCTTCGCGAAGCGGTATTGCTCGCCGTGCAGCCGCGCGACCTCGAGGATCGCGATGAGCACGTCGGGCGGGAAGCCCTGGCGGCTGCCGCGATCGTCCACCACGAGCTTCGCGAAGTAGTCGTCGAGCGAGCGCTTGCCCCACTGCTCGCGGATCGTTTCGGCGATGCGCGGAAACCTGCGCTCGATGATGGGCCAAGGATCGGGTCGTTCCCTGCGGGTGTAGGGGTTGTGGGGTTCCCGCCGCCGCATTGCGGCGGCCGCGTCGACCTCGTTGTCGTTCATGATCGAAGGCAGGTCGAGCGCTTCGCCGTTGCCGCCCCGCCTCCCGCGGTCGAGCCGCCGCTCGATCTTCTCGGCGGCGTCGGGGTCGAACTCGACGAACGCACGCAGGTCGGGCGCATCGGTCGCACCGGCGGCCCCTCCGGACTGCTCGTTTCCCGGCGTCAGCGGCTTTTTTTCCACAGTTGCGATCGGATCTGAATCCACGTCTCTGAATCCACGCCCCGGTTGCAAGGCCGCATCGGGGCGGCACGTCGTCCGCGAGCGGCCGCAGGATCCCGCTTGAGGGCCGGCACGTCTTGCCCCCGCAACGCCGCGAGGACCCTCAGTTCGTGCATTCCTTCCTGCGCGAGCAAGGGGCGACCGCCCGGCGCTCCCGCGCGGTCGCTGCCACCAGCGCTCGATCAGCTTCGTAAGGCTCGGTTGCTTAGCAAGCACGTCTCGGGCCAGCTCGCCGGCCGTGAGGGCGTCGCCGTCGGGCGGAGTCGCCAGACCCCCCCACTCGAGCGACGAGATCCACGCCCGGCACGCCCCTTGGCATCGAACGTTTCGCAGACGGCGTGGTTCGCCTGACCCTGCAGGCTGGAGGTAGTCGCGGATGAAACGCGTCCGAGCCGGACGCTTGCGCATGCGGTGCGGCGTTTGCGCTAGCTGAAAGTTCATATAGCATGCCCGCTCGGAGACCCGCGATGTTGCGCGAGCGAATCGAAGGGAAATGGATCGACTGCTTCGCCGAGGTCTTCGGCCGCTGCGCCGTGAAGGCGGGCGATGCGGCCGCGATCCTGTCCGAGAGCCAGTCGCGAGCGGTGAACGTCGAGCTGGCGGAGCTCGCGCTGCACCGGCTCGGCGCGCGACCGTTCCACCTGGTCGTCCCGAGCCCGCGGCTCACCGCGCCGGCGCCGGTGCGCTCGACCGGCGCGAGCGATGCGCTCGCGCGGCTCGCCCCGGCGGTCAGCGCGCTTGCCCAATCCGTGCTGGTCGTCGACCTCACCGTCGAAGGTCTGCTGCACGCCGCCGAGCTGCCCGACATCCTCAAGGGCGGCGCACGGGTGCTCATGATCTCGAACGAGCACCCGGAGATTCTCGAGCGGTGTCTGCCTTCGCCTGCCCTCGAGGAGAAGGTACGCGACGGTATGCGGATGCTGCGTGACGCGAACGCGATGCGGGTGACTTCTCGCGCGGGCACCGCGCTCGACGTGAAGCTGGAAGGCGCGCGCGTCGGCGGCGTCTGGGGCTACACGGCCAAGCCGGGCACGGTCGCGCACTGGCCCGGCGGGCTCTGCCTCGCTTTCCCGGCGGCGGCGTGCGTGAACGGGACGCTGGTCATGTCGCCGGGCGACGTGAACCTCACGTTCAAGCGCTACCTTCGTGATCCGATCACGCTCCGGATCGAGAGCGACTACGTCCGGAACATCGAGGGCGACGGCCTCGACGCCGAGCTGATGCGCGAGTACTTCGCCGCGTGGGGAGACGCCGAGGCGTACGCCGTCTCGCACGTCGGGTGGGGCATGAACCCGTCGGCGCGCTGGGACGCGATGGCCTTCTACGACAAGCGCGACTTCAACGGCACCGAGCTGCGGGCGTTCGCCGGGAACTTCCTCTACTCGACCGGGGCGAACGAGGTCGCCGGCCGGCACACGCTCGGCCACTTCGACCTGCCCCTGCGCAACTGCTCGGTCGCGCTCGACGGCAGGACGATCGTCGACGTGGGGCGTCTCGTGCCGCCCCTCGCCTGATCATGGGCGAGGCCGCCGCCTACGTCCCGCCGCCGATCGTCGGCGAGGGCTACCCGCTCTCGGCGGAGCAGCGCGAGCTGCTCGCAACCGCGTCGCGGCTCGGACGCGAGAAGTTCGCGCCGCGCGCCGCGCAGTACGACCGCGACGCCACGTTTCCGTTCGAGAACTACGACGACATGCGCGCGGCGGGGCTGCTGAAGATCTGCGTTCCGAAACGCTACGGCGGCCTCGGCGCCGACTTCGTGACCTACTCGATGGTCGCGGCCGAGATCGGCCGCCACGACGGCTCGACCGCGCTCACCTGGAACATGCACGTGTGCTCGACGCTGTGGAGCGGCGCGCTCGCCGACGACCTCGACATGACACCTGCCGAGCGCGCGCAGCACGAGCGGAACCGCGCGCTCCACTTCGAGCGCATCGTGAGGCACGGCAAGCTCTACGCGCAGCCGTTCTCGGAGGGCTCGGCCGCGGCGGCGGGGAAGGCGCCGTTCGGGACGCTCGCGGCGAAGGTCGAAGACGGCTGGGTGCTGAACGGCAAGAAGATCTTCGCGTCGCTCTCGGGCGCCGCCGATTACTACGGGGTCCTGTGCACCGAGGACAAGCCCGACCGCTCGATGCGCGACACGCTGTACATGGCGGTCCCGGGCGACGCGCCGGGGGTGTCGATCGTCGGCGACTGGGATCCGCTCGGCATGCGCGGCACGGTGTCGCGCACGCTGCTGCTCAAGGACGTCTTCGTGCCCGACGACGCCCAGCTCATGCCGCGCGGCGTCTACTTCCAGGCGGCGACGCGCTGGCCGCACATGTTCTCGACCCTGTCGCCCACCTACATGGGACTCGCACAGGCGTCCTACGACTTCACCGTGCGGTATCTCCGCGGCGAGGTCGAGGGAACGCCACCGGTGAAGCGCCGGATGTATCCGACCAAGCAGATCGCGGTCGCCGAGATGCGCATCAGGCTCGAGCAGACGCGCGCGCTCTTCCTGCGCGCCGCGGGCGAGGCGAAGGTCGACCCGACCAAGGACGAGCGCCTGCGCTGCTATGCGGCTCACTACACGATCATGGAGAACGCGAACGACATCGCGCGGCTCGCGATCCGCACCTGCGGCGGCCAGTCGATGCTGAAGAACCTGCCGCTCGAGCGGTACTATCGGGACAGCCGCTGCGGCTCGCTGATGCTGCCCTGGACCGCGGAGCTCTGCCTCGATCGGATCGGCCGCGAGGCGCTCTACGAGACGGGCGAAGCCGACGACTGAGCCGCGCGCCGCGCGTCACCGCTCGCCCGCCAGCGATTCCACCAGCGCCACGTAGCGCCGCATCGCGGCTTCGGCCGCCATGCCTTCGAGCCGTTTCCACGCGTCGAACTTCGCGCGCCCGATCAGATCGGCGAACCCGGGCCGCTCGCCGCGCGCATCGCCTTGCGAGCCCTGCTTGAAGAGCGCGTAGAGCTCGAGCAGGGTCGCGTTGTCGGGCCGCGCCGGCAGCGACCGCGACCCCGCGACCGCGGCCTCGAAGCGCGCCTTGAGCGGGGTGCCCGAGAGCGACTCGTCGATGGCGAGCGATGGCGCTGGCGCGGCGGCGGCGCGCGCGCTGGCGCCTGGTCCAGGTGCGGGCGGGACGGCATCCTGCGCCTCGTCCGGATCGAAGCCCCACAGCTCGGCGATCTTGCCCTCCCGGAACCGCAGCACCTGCAGGCCCTGCGTTTCGGCGCCGCCGGCGCCGATATAGCGCAACCACGCCGCGCCGAGCTGATCGGCGACCATGATCTTCTCGATGGTCGTGACTCTAAAGCCGCCCCCGGAGGCTTCCATGAGCTTGCTGAAGTAGTCGATCAGCTGGCTCCGGCCGACGTACTCGCCGGCGGCGAGGCCGCCCGCATGCCAGGCGACGTCGGAGGCGAAGAGCGGCAGGAGCTGCTCGAACCGCCCGCCCTTGAGCGCGCTGAAATACCGGTCGGCGGCCTCGCGGACCTCGGCAGCGGACATCTTCACGGTCCCTTCCTCCTCCAGGACGCGGTGGCGCACGAGCCGCGGCTCGGCCACCCCATAGAACTTGAGCGTCTCGGCGGCGACGAAGTCGCGGTCGTTGTCGACGCACACCATGTGATAGCTGTTCTCGAGCAGGATCATGCGCGCGTGAGCCCCGATGCTCCGCACCAGGAACTCCGCCGACCGCGGGGTCGTCAGCTCGTCCTCGCGGGCGTGGATGACGAGCGTGTCGCAGCGGATCGCGTCGAGCCCGTGCTTGACCCAGCCGCGCAGGCGATCGACCTGCTCGATGCAGTGCAGCGGCACCCACTGGTAGTGGAACGCCTCGCCGCGCTCGAACTTCGCCTTCACGATCGAGCGGATGAGGTCGTTCTTGATCCCGAACGGATCCTCCTCCTCGATGCGCATGCGACTCTTGACGATCGGCAGGCGGTAAAGGAGATGCCGCGCCCAGACATACCAGGGGGTGGCCCAGCCGTCGATGTAGATCGGTGGCGCGAGCACGGCGAGGCGGCCGCAGTCGTGCCGCTCGCGCTTCGCCACCTCGGTCGCGAGGAGCGAGCCGAGGCACATTCCGATCACGTGCAGGGTCGGGTGCTGCGCGCGCGCCTCGCGGTACTTCGCGGTGACCGCATCGATCCAGTCCTCGGCCATCACATCCACGAGATCCTCGGGCTTCGTGCCGTGGCCCGGGAGCGTGAGCGAATGGACCGTGAAGCCATGGTTCTTGAAGTGCTTGTGCATGGCCCCGAGGTCGTACTGCGTTCCGCCGAGCCCGTGCACGAGGAACACGCCGGGGCCGTTCTCGGCGACGGTGTCCTTCATCGGCGGCTCCCCGAGGGTCAGCCGGCCGCACCGATCAGGCGCACCGTTCCCGCTACGCGATGCACCGTGTCATCGAAATCGAGCACCGCTCCGCCGATGTCTTCGATCTCGAGCCAGTCGCCGTTTTCCTTGCGCACCCGGTACCGCTGCGGCGGCAGGTCGCGCTCGCCGGCGAGGCGCGCCGCGAACGCGAGCTCGACCCTCGGCCGGTCGTCGGGATGCACGCGTTCGAGCCAGCGCTCGAGCGACGCCTCGTTGCCGGCCGCGGGCCCCACCCAGCTCGTGAGATCGCCCCCCCATATCAGTTGCCGGGTGCGCGGATCGAGCTCGTAGAGCTTCACGTGGCTTGCCTGGGCCGCCAGTTCGTAGCGGATCCGCCAGTCGGCCGCCTCCCGCAGCGCACGTTCCTCGCGCGCCCGCAACGCGGCGACGAAGAGGCCGAGCAGCGCCGCCGTGCCGACGTAAGCCTCGGCATCGAGGAGGCGCTCGCCCCGCTGCGTGGCGAACGTCGTGAACGGACCGTCGCCCTGCGCGGTGTTCAGGATGGCGAAGATTCCGAGGACCAGGATCGCGAGCGAGCCGCCGCGCTGTCCCCACGCCAGCGACACGAGCACGGCGAACGCGAGCGGGACGTACGGGAGCAGGCCGAGGCTCAGCGCCCGTCCTCCCGCAGCGACGGTTGCGGTCGCATCCGGCCGGTCGAACACGGCGAGCGCGGTGACGAGCATGCCGGCGAGGCACACGAGCCCCGCCCAGAACGGCGCGCGCTGGAGGCCGCCGGAGCGCTTGGCGTGGAAGCCCGCCCAGCTCACCACCACCGGTGCCACCAGGGTCACGCCGATCGCGTGCGCGAGCACCCACGCGCGCCATTCCGCCAGCACCGGCTTGCCGAACACCGCCGCGAACACCGGGGCGCCGATCGCGCCGCTCACCACGGCGTTCACGAGCGCGCCCGCGAGCAGGAACCGCCACACTTTGTCCAGCGAGTCGAGCCGCGCCTCTCCGGCGAAGCGGCGCAGCAGGAGCCCGGCGGCGGCCACCCCCACGAGCTCGGCGACAATCCATCCGGCCGCCGATGCGACGGGCTCGCGCTCCAGCGCCACGAGGCCGAGCATCGCCGCGAGCACGGCGCCAAGCGCTGGCCACCACCGCGCCACCGGCAGCACCCACAGCGCGCCCGCGGCGACGCCGCTCGCGAGCCAGACATAGGCGGCGTGCACCGTCTCGTCGCGGTCGTTCGCGAGGCTGAACCAGCCGAGCAGGAAGAATGCGGCGCCCACCGCCGCCGCCACGAGCCAGTCGCGGCGGCCGGCGCCTGCTGCAGGCGCGAGCTGGAAGTCCATGACGATCGTCTCCCGCGGGTGAGCGCTAGCGGTTGAGGTCGCGCTGTAGCCGCTTCAGGTCCGGCGATTCGAAGAACAGCTTGCGCGCCACGGCGCGGAGCCGGTCGACCGTTGCATCGTCGAGCGTGAGCGCGGTCGGGATACTCATGAAGTAGTCGCGCTCCTCGCCGTCGGGGATGGCGCGCAGCGAAACGTCGATGAAGTAGAACCGCGGCGCTTCGCGCGCCGGCTCGACGGCAACCCGGCGGGCACGCACTTCGTCGTGCCACAGCGCGAAGCTTGCCTGCAGCTGATCCACCGTCTCGAACGAATGTGCGTTCACCGGCAGCTCGAGCGCCTTGAAGAGCTGGAAGAGCGTGGGAACGTCCGGGCTCCGATCGGCCGCGAGATCCGGATCGGTCTCCGCGTTCACCGACACGAACACCGCCGCGGTGATGTCGTGGTATCCGACCGCGTCGGCGAGCTCGAAGAAGCCGCCGTTCTCGATCGCGAAGTCGATCGGCGCGCGCACGCCGAGATTGTCGATCAGCCCGCCGTCGACGAGGTGGATGTGCGGCCGCCGCGTGCGGTCCCGGTAAGTGCGCGCCTCGCGTGCCCGCGCCGATTGCCGCGGTGCACCGACCGGATCGAGGAATGCGGCGGCAAGCCCGGGCAGCGGCGCCGCGTCGCACTGTCCGGCGTAGTTCCACAGCGTGATGGCGCTGAAGTAGGGCGGGAGCGCGGTCGAGGCCGCGACGGCCCGCCCGAGCGACACCGCGGCGAGGTCGGAGCAAAGGAGATCGAACTGGCCCTGCGTGAACGGGAACCGCGCGCCGGTGGAGAGATCGGTTGCGTTGATGACGATGAACGGGCGATGCGGGCCGGCGAGGAGGTCGGCATAGGTCTTGCCGCCGAAGAGCTCCCGATCGAGATACTCCGCGAAGAGATCGCTCCGTCCGAAGCGGGGCATCACGAGGCGCGGGAGGCTGAGCACGAGCGCGCTCTTCAGCTCGGTTTCGACGTCGCGGCGGAGGAAGCGCCGCTCGAAGTCGACGAACAGCCGCTCGCGATGCGCGCCATAGTAAGCGGCGACGATCGCGCCGCCCGAGACCGCGTTGATGATGTCGATCTCGTCGATGAGCTCGCGCTGGCGGCCGCCCATCATCACCGACACCTCGCGCATCGCCTCGAGCGTTCCGTAGGCGAGCGCCGCCGCGCGGGTCCCGCCGCCGGAGAACGTCACCACCACGAGGACGTCACCCGGGTTGTCGGGGTCGGTCTTGACCCGGCTGATGCGGTAACCGCCGGCTACACCGAGTCCCTCGAGCGGGACATTGACCGGGTAGTGGACCGGACCGAAGCAGCCGGCGACGAGGAAGCACGCGAGAGCGATGCCGAAGGTGACCGCGCGGCGCTTGGCGAACGCTCGGAGCATTGAGTCGGCCGGGCTGTCTCGATTGTGGCGGGAGAGTATACGCCGCGCACCCGACGGTGCACCCTGCTGCCGAGGGCGGGAATGCTCCCCGCAGCTTCGCCGTGTACTATCCCTTCGCGCCCCGAAATGAATGCCAACGCGCCCTCGTCAAGGAGATCAGCATGCTGCTCGACGTTCGCACCTACACCTGCAAGCCCGGCACGATCAAGAACCATCTGGCGCTCTACGAGCGGATGGGCAAGCCCGTTCAGACGAAGCACCTCGGCCAGCCGTTTGCCTACCTCGTCACCGAGACCGGCAATCCGAACCAGTACCTGCACATCTGGGCGTACGAGAACGCGGCCGACCGCGAGCAGCGCCGCGCGGCGATGCAGGCCGACCCGGGGTGGCAGGCCTACCTCGAAGAGAGTGCCAAGCTCGCCGCGCTCGAGTCGCAGCAGAACCGGCTGATGAAGCCGGTCGACTTCTTCCCGATCAAGCGCTGACGCATGATCGGCGAACCGGTCGCCCTCAGTATCCGGCGGAGGATCCAGCGGCCCGCGCCCCAGGTGCTCCGGGCGTTCCGCGGCGTGCCTTCGGGCTTCGTCACCGACGCCTTCAACGGTCGCGGCTGCCTCGATTTCCGCATCAAGCCGCTCGTGCCCGACATGACGCTCTGCGGTCCGGCGGTGACGGCGCTCTGCGCGCCGGGCGACATCCTCGCCGCGATGGCGATCCTCGACTTCGTGCGAAAGGGCGACGTGATCGTCATTGCCACCGGGGGCGACACGATCGAAGCGAAGATCGGCGATCTGTGGCTGCACCAGGCGAGGAAATGCGGTGTCGCCGGGGTAGTCTGCGACGGCCTGGTGCGCGACGTGAAAGGGCTCCTCGCGGCCGGCGTGCCGGTGTTCGCCCGCGGGGTCGCGCCCAACGCCGGCCACAAGACCGGCCCGGGCGAGATCAACCTCGGCGTGAGCTGCGGCGGCGTCGCCATCGGTCCCGGGGACATCGTCGTGGGCGACCGCGATGGGGTGGTCGCGGTCCCGCTCGCGCAAGCCCCGTCGGTGGCGGCGCAACTCGCACTGGTGAAGCGGAAGGAGGCCGACGCGGAGAAGAAGCTCGTGCGCGGCGCGAGCTTCGAGTTCTGGAGCGAAGGGGCGGTGAAAGGGCGCGTGCGCTACGTCGACTAGACGGGACCGAGTCCGTGAGCGCGCTGCGCCCGTCAGAACGATCTCTCGATCGTCTTCCGGATTACCGTCGTGATCCGCGTGCCATCCCACAGATACCCGAAATGCGGTCCCTGGACGCAGTTCGAGAGGACCGGCGGCCGGAAGACCCCGGCGCACTCGCCGCCCGGGTCGCGCACGCTGTCGTACACGATGCCGTACGAGCCCGCCGCCCTGAGCTCGTGCCCGAGCGCCCGGCCTGCCGTGTAGTCGCCGGGGTCATAAACCGCCGGCAGGTCCTTGCGACCGCGGATGTCGTGCAGTGGTCCGTCCAGGTCGGCGAGATAGGTCCGCATCTCGATCTCGATCGCCGCCTCGTTCGTTCTCGCGAGGAACAGGGCGCGGTGGTAGCGGGTCTCGGCGATCGCCGTGTCGAGGGATCGAGCCGCGTAGTACACGCCGTACGCGCCGTCGCTGAACCGGCTGCCCTCGGGATTGAGGTGCGTGAACGCCGCCATGATCGGCGTGGCGCCCTCACCCGCGATGCGGTCACCCGGCCGAACGAGCGAGATCTCGCCGGCTTCCTCGCGCAACCGCGGGTTCGTGAGGTTCTCCACCGCGAAGACCGCTTCGAGGTCCCCCGGGTCCGCGACCCGGTCATAGAGGCCCACCGGCGGAAACCGGCTCGGCAGGATGCGGTAGCACGGTCGCCAGCCGACCCGGGCGACCGGGGGAATCACGCCCAGCCGCCGCGCTGCGCGTCGAGGTACTGCCTGACGAGATAGAGATCCGCCACCTGTCCGGACAGCATCCGGTCGAGCGCGCTGTGTCCCCCGAAGAGCGGGGCGGCGTTCGGCTTCCTGATCCAGGCGTCGGCTGCGTCGGGCCGGGGAAAGAGGATCTGCAGGGCTTTGTAGATCCCGAAAACGTACGACAGCCGCTCGAGCGTGTCCTGCGGCAGCGCGACCGTCTTCGCCTGCTTCCAGTGATAGAACGTCGATCGGGGCGGGCTGCCGAGGAGCTTCATCTGCTCTTTAGTGTCGAGCCGCCAGGCTGCGGCGATCCGGAAAAACGTTCGGAGTGCCGGCCCGGAAACGTCTGCAGCCTCGACGCCGGCCTTGACTTTCCTCGTTGCAGCGGTTGCCATCTGGTTATCCAATATTGGACCTTAATCATAGAATAGTCCAATATCGGATCACTAGCAAGGCGGCAGTCGCGACCGCTGCTTCGCGCGGCGCGCGATCGATCGCTTTTACGGCTCGCGTCCCGACCTGACCGGGAAGCCCGCCTCGCGCCAGGCCACCATCCCGCCGTCGAGCGCCACCGCGCGCTGGTAACCCATCGCGCGCAGCGTCGCCGCGGCAAGCGTCGAGATGCGTCCGATCTCACAGTACGCGAGGATGCGGGGCGTCGGATCGGGCAGGTCCTGGTTCACGCGCAGCTCGAGCTGGCCGCGCGGCAGCAGCCGGGCGCCGGGGATGTGGCTCTCCTCGTAGGCGTCGCGCTCGCGAACGTCGAGCACGACGAGGTCCGTGTCGCCCGCTTCGACCCGCGCCTTGAGTTCCTCGAGCGACATGAACGGCACCGTCGCGGCCGCCTCGGCGAGGAGCTGGGCGACGGTCTTGCCGCCGCTCAGGTTCGTCCGCAGCGCCTCGGTGAGATGCGTCGGCGCCGTGAGATTGAGGTTGCGCATCATCTCCACGAACTCGGCCCGGTCGCGCTTCTGCAATCGCGGGTTGGCGGCGAGCTCCTCCCCGATCGTGGTGTGGCCCTGCCCCTTGTAATCGTGCGCCGGGTAGACCTTGAGCGCCGGGTCGAGCTTCAGCACGTGGTTGAACAGGCTGTCGTGAAGCGCCTCCGGGTCGCCGGTCGGGAGATCGGTGCGACCGGTGCCGCCGATGAGGAGCGTATCGCCGGTGAACGCACGGTCGCCGACGACTAGACACATCGAGTCGCGCGTGTGTCCCGGCGTGTGCATCACCTGCAGCCGCAGGCCTCCCACGACCAGCATCTCGCCGTCGTCGAGCCGCATGTCCACGAACGGCACGGGGCTTGCGCGGTGCATGACCACCGGCACCCCGAGCCGCCGCGCGAGCTCGCGCGTGCCGGAGAAGTGATCGGCATGGGTGTGCGTGTCGATGACGTAGCGGATGCGCAGGCTCTCGCGCGCCGCGAGCGCGAGGTAGCGATCGACCTGGCTCAGCGCCGGATCGATCAGCGCCGCTGCGCAGGTGTCCGCGCAGCCGACGAGGTAGGACTGACAGCCGCCGGTCGCGATCTGCTCGAAGACCATGGTTCGCGCGCCTCCGTGGATTCAATCGGCGCGGAAGCGCCGCATCACGTCCGGATCCGGATCGACGCCGAGCCCGGGGCCGCGCGGCACTGCCAGCGCGCCGCCCCGGGGATCGAGCGCGGCGCCGAAGAGCCTTGCCTCCGGCCAAAGATAGAAGTATTCGAAGCGGGCGTCGTCGCGCGCGGCGAGGAGGTGGAGCGTCGCGAGCGCGCCCGGACCGAAGTACGGCGAGTGCGGGGCAAGCGGCACGCCTTGCTCGTCGGCGAGCGCCGCGACCCTGAGGAATTCGGTGATGCCGCCGACCTTGGTCACCGACGGCTGCGCGAACGCGACCGCGCGCGCCTCGATCAATGCCGCGAACTGCGTCGCGAAGCAGTAATTCTCGCCGGCGGCGATCGGGATCCCGGACGCTTCACCGACCGTGCGGAGCGCGCGGAAATCCTCCGGGGGGAACACCGGCTCCTCCAGCCACGCGAGCTCGTGCGGGCGCAAGCGTTCTGCTGCCGCGATCGCGTCCCGCGGCGACCACTCGCAGTTGACGTCCACCATCAGCGGTCGCGGGCGTGGCACCGCAGCGCGCGCGGCCGCGATCGCCTCGTCGTCCACTTCGTGCAGCTTGATCGCGTCGAAGCCCTCGTCGAGGGCCCGTCCGCAGTACTGCGCGACGAGCTTCGGCTCCGTGTAGCGCAGAAGGCTCGCGTAGCAGGGGACGCTCGTTCGCCGCGTGCCGAGGAGCTGGTGCAGCGGCACCCCGGCCGTCTTCCCGGCGAGATCCCACAGCGCGATGTCGAGACCCGAGATCGCGAACGCCGTGATCCCGTAGCGCCCAAAGAGGTGGAGCTCGCGCTGGAGCTTCACGTGCAGCCCGGCGATGTCGGCGGCGTCGTGGCCGACCGCGCGGGGGGCGATCATGTCGTTCACCGCCGCGGCGACCGCGCGGCGGCACGAATAGGAGAAGGCCTCGCCCCACCCGACGGCACCGGCCTCGGTCTCGACACGCACCAGGCAGAAGTCGAGCGCGCGCCAGGCGCCGACGCCGTGCCGGGCCGCTCCACCGCCGTAAGTGAACGGGATCGAGAGCGGGACCGCCTCGATCCGCGCGATCTTCATCGCCGCAGCTAGCCGCGACCCACGAACGGCATTTTCGTCGCCATCACCGTGACGAACTGGACGTTCGCCTCGAGCGGCAGGCCCGCCATGTGGACGACGGTGCTGGCGACGTGCTGCACGTCCATGAGCGGCTCGACCGCGATCTCCCCGTTCGCCTGCGGCACGCCCTTTGCCATCCGCTCGGCCATATCGGTGAACGCGTTGCCGATGTCTATCTGGCCGCAGGCGATGTCGTACTTGCGGCCGTCGAGCGAGGTCGACTTGGTGAGGCCGCTGATCGCGTGCTTGGTCGCGGTGTAGGGCGACGAGTTCGGACGCGGCGCGTGCGCCGAGATCGATCCGTTGTTGATGATGCGCCCGCCGCGCGGCGCTTGCGTCTTCATGAGCTTGAACGCTTCCTGCGTGCACAGGAACGCGCCGGTCAGGTTGACGTCGACGACGTTCTTCCACTGCTCGAAGGAGAGCTCTTCGAGCGGGATGCCCGGCGCGTTCTGGCCGGCGTTGTTGAACAGCACGTCGAGCCGGCCGAACGTCTCCTTGGTCCTGGCGAAGAGCGCCCGCACCGACTCGGGCCTGCTGATATCGGTCGGGACCGCCAGTGCGCGCGAGGCGGCGGCACCCGCTTCCTTGACGGTCCGTTCCAGCGCGTCGGCGCGGCGCCCGGCGAGGGCGACCGAGTAGCCTTCCTTCAGCAGCGCCAGCGCGACGGCCTTGCCGATCCCGCTGCCTGCCCCGGTGACGATTGCGACCTTGCCGTTCGAGCTCATGTCCGGCCCTCCTTTGATCACGCGACGGCTGTCGTAAGGCACTTCCCGACGACCGCGCGCACTGCGTGTGATTGTGACTCCCAGAGGGAAGTGTCTTACGACAGCCTCTGGTCTTGGGGGTCGAAGGGGGCTATGGCCCCCTTCTACGATACCCGATGGCCGGAATTCTACGGCCGATCAGTCACAGGTGTGGATCACGTCCCGCACGACCGGATAGATGTTGTTTGTCCAGCGCTTGCCGCTGAAGACGCCGTAGTGTCCCGCCCCGGCCTGGATGTAGTGGGTCCGCATGAACAGCTTCAGGCTCGTGCACAGGTCCTGCGCGGCGAGCGTTTGCCCGAGCGCGCAGATGTCGTCGCGCTCGCCCTCGACCGTGAGCAGCGCCATCCGGCGGATCGCGCGCGGATCCACCTTGCGCCCGCGCCAGGTCATCTCTCCGGCCGCGAGCGCGTATTCCTGGAACACGACGCGCACCGTCTCGAGATAGAACTCGGCCGGCAGGTCGGCGACCGCAAAGTACTCCTCGTAGAAGCTGCGCGTCGCGTGGGCGCGGGCGTGGTCGCCCTTGACCAGGTCCTCGAACAGCGACCTGAACGAGCTGATGTGCCGCTCGAGGTTCATGTTCATGAACGCGCTGAGCTGGACGAAGCCGGGGTAGACCGGCCGCAGCGCGCCGGGGTAGCGCGCCGGCACGATCGCGATGAGATTGCGCTCGAACCATTCGATCGGCTGCGAGGTCGCGAGCCGGTTGACGTCGGTCGGGCTGATGCGGCAGTCGATCGGCCCTGCCATGAGCGTCAGGCTCCTCGGCATCGCGGCGTGACCGTCCTCGGCCATGAGGGCGGCGGCGGCGAGCGCCGCCACGCACGGTTGGCAGATCGCCATGAGGTGCGCGCCCGGCCCCATCGCCGCCAGGAACGTCATGACGTGCTCGACATACTCGTCGAGACCGAACCGCCCGGCTGCGAGCGGGACGTCGCGCGCGTTGTGCCAGTCGGTGACGAAGACGTCGTGGTCCGCGAGCATCGTGCGGACGGTGTCGCGGAGGAGCGTCGCGAAATGACCCGACATCGGCGCAAGGAGCAGGACGCGCGGTTGCGCAGCTCCGATGTCTTTCCGGAAGTGCAACAGCGTCCCGAACGGCGTGCTGTGAAAGACCTCCTCGCGCACCGGCACGTCCTCGTGGCCGACCTGGACCGAGTCGATGCCGAAGGCGGGGCGCCGGTGAGTGAGCTGCGCGAGCGCGAACACCTCGACCGCGGCGGCGGCCTTGCGCACCGGCAGCCAGTCGAGCAAGGCGCGCCGCGCCGCGGTGAGGGCCGGCACGGCCGCCTTCGCCGCCGTCCTCGGCGGCCACATCAGGTCTGCGTGCGTCTGATATGCCTGATAGATCATCTGTCCTCCCCTCGGCTCGCCTCGACCACGCAAACTGCGCGCCAGGGACGGCGGACGACTGGCACAACCCTTGCGACGCTCCGCCGGGAGGCACCCGGCGAGGAGAGCGGCATGGCCAAGGCCACCCTGACCATCAGCAGCAAGAACTATTCGTCCTGGTCGCTGCGCGGCTGGCTGCTGGCGCGGTTCGCGGGGCTCGAGTTCGACGAGGTGATGGTTCCGCCCGACGACGCCGACGCCCGCAAGGAGCTCCTGCTGCTCTCGCCGTCCATCCTGGTGCCCTGCCTGACGCACGACGGCATCAAGGTCTGGGACACGCTGGCGATCGCGGAGTACCTCAACGAGACGAAGCCCGACGTCGGCCTGTTACCCGCCGACCGCGCGGCGCGCGCGCACTGCCGCGCGATCTGCGGCGAGATGCACTCGGGGTTCTCGAGCCTCCGGTCGGCGCTGCCGATGAACCTCAAGCGCACTTTCCCGGGCCACAAGGTCTGGGCGCGCGCCCTGGCCGACATCGAGCGCATCACGGCGATCTGGCGCGAGTGCCTCGCGGCCTACGGGGGACCGTATCTCTTCGGCGAGCGCTCCATGGCCGACGCGATGTACGCGCCGGTGGTGACGCGGTTCCTCACCTACGACGTCAGGCTCGACGCGCCGTGCGCCGGATACGGGGAGCGCATCATGGCGATGCCGGAGATGCTCGAGTGGGTCGCCGCGGCGAAGCGCGAGCCCGACGATATCGACGAGCTCGACATGGAGTTCTAGCCGGCCCTAGCCGGCCATCATTTCCACGGCTCCGGCGCCGGCACCGCGCCCGGCGCCGGCATGTCTATGGTCGTGAAATCAGCCGGAGCCACGATTTCCAGGTACTCCATGTCCGGCGAGTAGTCGAAGAGGTAGTGGACGATCCCGGGACGCTGATGGACGCAGTCGCCGGCGGAGACCAGCGTCTCCTTGTCCTCGTACATGAACCGCGCCCAGCCCTTGAGCATGATCACGATGTGGAAATCCGCCTCATGACGGTGCCACCCCGTGCCCTTCTCTGGTGCGATGTTGGCCTTGACGAGCTGCGCAAGCACCTTTCCGGCCGTGGCCTCGGCGACCCCGAGATCGCGGTACAGGAAGAAGTCGCGCAGGCCTTCTCCTCTGTAATCAGTGTCCCCCGGCTTGACGTGCGAGAACTGCAGCGCGGTCCTGTCCAGCATGAAGGCCTCCCGGCGCACGACGAGTGCTCCGGTCGATGCATGAACCGTTCCACGCCACGCTAGGCGGACGACCTTCGGCGGAGAATCACCGACAGGTTGTTGGCCGGCATCGCGACCACCTCTTCGAGCGCGAAGCCCGCCGCCTCGGCCGCCGCGACCACGGCCTCGAGGTCGCGCACGCCCCACGCCGGGTCCTGCGCGCGGAGGCTCCGGTCGAAAGTTGCGTTGCTCGGCGCGGTGTGCTGCCCGCCGCGCCGGAAAGGGCCGTAGAGATAGAACAATCGACCGGGAGCGAGCAGCGCACCTGCACCGCGCATCAGGCCGAACGTCGCTTCCCAGGGTGCGATGTGGACCATGTTGATGCAGAGAGTCGCTTCGAGGTCCGGCGGAATGGCGTCACTCGCCTGCCAGCCTGGCGCCGTCACGTCGAGCGCGAGCGGCGCGCGGACGTTCGCGACGCCCGTGAACCCCGTCCACGCCGCGATGCTTGCGCGCTGCGCGGGGTCCGGATCGCTCGGCTGGAGGACGAGCCCCGGCAGATGCTCCGCGAGCCAGACGGCGTGCTCGCCCGTGCCGCTCGCAATTTCGAGCACCGTGCCGCTCGCCGGGAGCACGCGCCGGAGGACATCGAGGATCGGCTCGCGGTTGCGTTGCGTGGCGGCGGCGTGGAGGCGGGTGTCCATCGGCGGCCGATCTTAGCGAACAATTGATGATTCAATTCCGGGCGTGAATCTTTCGCGCATCGTCGAGGGCTGGGCCGGGCTCCGGCCGCACCACGTTGCCGTCCACTTCCAGGGCGAGGAGATCACCTATGCTGCGCTCTGGCGCCGCGTCGAGGCGGCGACGCTGCGGCTTGCGAGCCTCGGCGTGCACTGGGGCGACCGCGTAGCGTTCCTCGGTTACAACCATCCCGCGCTGCTCGAGATGCTGTTCGCGTGCGGGCGGCTCGGCGCGCTCCTGGTTCCGCTCAACTACCGGCTCGCGGCGCCGGAACATGCCGAGATTCTCGGGAACGCGGATCCGGTTGTGCTCGTGGTCGACCCGGACTTCCAGCAGCGCGCGGCGGCGCTCCGGCAGTCGCTGCCGTTGATGCGGCTCGTCGCCCTGGGGGGCGCGCCCGCGGGCTGGTTCGCATGGGATGGCGCGATGCCGACCGCGTTCGAGCCGAAGCTCCCGGGCGTCGATGCCGATCCGGTGATGATCGTCTACACCTCCGGCACGACCGGCAAGCCGAAGGGTGCGGTGCACACCCAAGCGGGCGTCCTCTGGAACATCGTCAACGCGACGCTCTATCAGGACCTGTCGAGCAGCGACCACGTGCTCACCGTGTTGCCGTTGTTCCATGTCGGCGGACTGTGCATTCAGACGCTCCCCGCCCTGCACGCCGGAGCGACGGTGACCATTCATCCGCGCTTCGACGCGAGCGCCTTCCTGCGCGACGTCGCCGCCCGCAGGCCCACGCTCACGCTGCTCGTGCCGGCGACGCTCAAGGCGGTCTGCTCGCATCCGGACTGGGGGCGGACCGAGCTCTCGAGCCTGAGGGCGGTCCATACCGGCTCTTCGACGATCCCGGATTCGCTCTTCGCACCGTTCCATGCACGCGGCATCCCGGTCGGGCAGGTGTACGGCGCTACCGAGACCGGGCCGGTGTCGATGTATCTTCGCGCCGAGGACGCGATGCGGAAGGTCGGCTCGGCCGGCAAGCCGGCGGTGCACGCCGAGATCCGCCTCGTCGACGTCGAGGACCGCGACGTTGCGGCCGGCGAGGTCGGCGAGATCCTCGTGCGCGCGCCGAACCTGATGCAGGGCTACTGGAGAGACCCCGACAATCCCGCGTTCAGGGACGGCTGGTTCCACACCGGTGATCTCGCGCGCATCGACGACGAGGGCTACTACTGGGTCGTCGGCCGGACGAAGGACATGATCATCTCGGGCGGCGAGAATGTGTACCCGGCCGAGCTCGAGAACGTCCTTGCCGACTGTCCTGCGGTCGCCGAAGCTGCGGTCGTCGGCATCCCGGATCCGCAGTGGGGCGAGACGGTGGTCGCGGTCATCGTGAGGAAACCGGGTGCCGCGCTCGACGAGGCCGCGGTCCGCGTTCTCTTCGAAGGACGGCTCGCGCGGTTCAAGCATCCGCGGCGCGTCGTGTTCGTCGAGACCTTGCCGAAGAGCGCCCTCGGCAAGGTTCAGAAGGCCGAGCTGCGAAAGCTGATGGGTGGCCAGGCCTGATGCTCACGCCGTCTCGTACGCCGCCGCCTTCATCACCGACGCGAGCGTTCCGTACGCCGCCGTCCAGGCCTCTTTGACTTCGGGCGTTCACGCCGTTCCCAGGCCGTGCTTTAGCGTCCAGAGCAGCGCCGCGCCGACGGTGTGCCTTCGACGAGGTCCGCTTCCTCGCGCGCACGCGGCGCCTGGTCGCGCTTCGCGGCCCCACGCGCATACGAGCCGCAAAGCACGAGCGCGCTCACCCGCTCCGGATGTTTAGCCGCGTACGCGATCGCGATCGCGCCGCCGTGGCAGAAGCCGACGATCGGGAACCGGTCGAGCCGCGCATGATCCGCGACCGCCTCCAGATCGCCGACCATCGCCGCGAACGAGAGCTCGGGCGGGTCGCGGTCCGAGAGGCCGTAACCGCGTCCGTCGTACGTGAACAGCGTATGCCCATCAGATAGATCGGTGAGCCAGTGACGCCACGCGGGCTCTTGTGATTCAGGTCGAGGTGGGTCAGCCAGTTCGCCGACTTGAGGATCGGCGGGCCGCCGCCGATCCGCGCGTAAGCGACGCGCGCGCCGTCCGCGCGTGGTGCAGAAGCGGATCTCCTGCTCGGGAGCGGGCATGCCTCGAGTAGGTTACCAAAGATGGCGCGCATGGCGGGTCGACAGCCTCTCGCGCGGGCGAGATCAGGTGCCCGGGAGCCAGCTCCTGTGGAGGCCCAAGGGAACCCGGTGGGGCATGCGCAGCGTGGCGACGGGCTCCCAGCGATGTCGGCCGCGGCGAGGGTCAGCCGCTAGCCGCCGGCTTCGCGGAAGGATGAAGGATCTCGCGGTGATGCGCCATCAGCGCATCGAAGACGAGCTTGCGGCCGTCTGCGTCCAGCTCGGCCTCCATCGCCATGCCGACCTTCTTGAGCAGCCCGGGGAGTACGCCGACCAGCTTCGCGCGCTCCGCCGGAGCGGGCTTGGGCTTAAGGCTCCAGGCGAGTTCCTGCGTGACGGTGGCGGCCTGCTGCCACGCCGCGCCGCCCGACGCGTGCGCGCGCGCGAGCACTCGGCGCCAGGTCTGGCTGAAAAAGAGATCGAGCATCGGCGGCAACGCCGTGCCGGCGAGCGCGGCGGCGATCGCCTGGTCGGCGGCTGCAAGCGAGGAGGCCGACGGCTCGTCGCTCGCCGACGAGCTCGGTGGCGGGGCCGTGGCGGGAGCCTTGACCCGCGCCGCATCGGGCTCGATGCCCAGCCCGGCGAGGGCCCGGTTCGCGTTCCGATACATCTCGCGCACCGGCTCCGGTAGCCGTTTCTCTAGCTCGCCGCGGATCGCCTTCATCGCCCGGCCCTCGATCTTGAGCGCCGAGAATCCGGCGTAGACGCCGCGGGCGATCGGCAGCGGGCCGAGCGGGTTATCGCCGTCGCCGAGCGCATCGCGCCGGAACATCGCGGCGACGCGCGCCGACAGCTCGGTCAACTCCGCGTTCGCATGCTCCTTGAACCTCACCGCGAGCTTGCCGACCGCGACCTCGTTCTCCAGGACGTTCGTCTTCATCATCGCGAGCTGGTCGCGTCCCGGGCTGCTGACCGCGGGCGCCGCGCCCTGGAGTGCCTTCGCATACGCCTCGAACGAGTCGCCGTACTCCTTGCGGAAGGCGGCAAGGAAGGCCTCGCGATCGCCGTTCAGTCGCGCCGACGCCTGCGCGCACTGGTCGCGCTCGTCGCGGTCGCGGCTCTGGCGACCGAGCTCGTCGAGCTGGCCGGCGAGCGCCTCGAGCATTGCCTCGAGCTGCTTGCACAGCTCCCGCTCCACCGCGCCGCGGCACTGGCTGAGAAAAGCTCTCCGGTCTATCGACTGGGCTGTGCCCGACACGTCCTCTTCCCCCGACGGCTCGAAACGATTATTGGTGCAGTGCGGCGTAAGGCTGCACGCCCTCAGCCTGCCTTCGTCGGCGCGACCGAAGCCGACTCTACGACGACGCGCGGCCGGCACCGAAGGGAACTTGCCGCAGCGATCGAGCCGAGAGGTGTGCAGGATTTCGCGTGCGCTGCTCGGCGGGGGAAAAGGATGCCGATCTTGGGCGAGGCGGTGCAATAGTGATCCCTTAGAATCGGCTGAGTGAACAAGCCCGCAAAGCCCGCCGAGACCGAAAGCCCGAACGAGGGGCAGGGCCGGGTGCGCGCGTTCTGGAACTGGCTCACGCGGACGGGCGGGGCGCGCGGCGCGCAGCCGCTCTCGGGCACCGATCTCAGGCTCACGCGCGCGACCTTCCGCGAGTGCCTCGCCGGTACCGGCGGCGAGGCCTCCGCAAGGCAGCGGGTCGCTTCGCTCGCGGCGCTCTACCGCGTCCTCAACGACGAGGGCCGGAAGTCGTTCCTGCGGCTGCTCGCCGAGGAGTTCGGCCCCGACGAAGCGGCGGTGAACCGGACAATCCAGGCGTACCTCGAGGCGCAAGGCGCCGACCGCCGCCTCGCGGAGTCGCAGCTGCGCCTTGCGCTCGGGAGCCCGCGCATCCGTATCGTCAAGCAGTTCAACCTGCTCCCCGACGGCGTGAAGTTCCTGGTCGACCTGCGCGCCGACGTGCTGCGGTACCTGAAGGAGGAACCGCAGCTAGAGGTGGTCGAAGAGGAGCTCGCCTCGCTCTTCTCGAGCTGGTTCGACATCGGCAACCTCGAGCTCCGCCGCATCAGCTGGAGCTCGCCCGCGGCGCTGCTGGAGAAGCTGATCGCCTACGAGGCGGTGCACGAGATCCGCTCGTGGACCGATCTTCGCAACCGGCTCGACTCGGACCGGCGCTGCTACGCGTTCTTCCATCCGCGCATGCCCGACGAGCCGCTGATCTTCGTCGAGATCGCGCTCGGCAAGGACATGGCGGACAACATCCATGGGCTGCTCGACGAAACCGCGCCGGCGTTCGATCCGCACGCGGCGCAGGCCGCGGTCTTCTACTCGATTTCCAACACGCAGGCCGGGCTCAAGAGTGTCTCCTTCGGCGGGTTCCTGATCAAGCGCGTCGCCGAGATGCTCGCCGCCGACTTCCCGAAGCTCAAGGTGTTCGCGACGCTGTCGCCGGTGCCCGGTTTCCGGCGCTGGCTGGACGGGGAGGCGAAGAAGAAGTCGCCCGATTTCTTCGGCCGGCAGGAGCGCGAGCGGCTGTGCGAGGAGGCCGACGCGAAGGACCCCCACGAGGCGCTCGGGCAGCTCCTGCTCCGCGGCTTCGCGGCCGAGGCGCATCCGCCGGAATCGGTGAAGGCGACGCTGACCCGCCTCTGCGCACACTACCTCGTCGAGACGAAGGAGGACGACCGTCCGCTGGATCCGGTCGCGCGCTTCCACCTCGGCAACGGCGCGCGGCTCGAGCGCATCAACTGGCTCGCCGACACCAGCCCGCGCGGGATCAAGCAATCGGCGGGGCTGATGGTGAACTATCTCTACAAGCTCGACGAGATCGAAAGCAACCATGAGGCGTTCGAGCGGGAAGGAAGAGTGATCATCAGCGATGCGGTAAAGCGCTTGTTGCGCAAACCGAGCTGACGCTCGAACGGGTGAGCGGATCGGGTCGCATCCGGCAGGGCGGCGGTGCGATCCCCGGTCCGCGGACCGCGGTTCAGTGCAGTCGCGGCTTCTTCAGGAAATCGCCGCGGTCGGCCGCGCGCAGCTTCACGCGCGAGATCGAGCCCTCGCGCGCGAACGTCATCGGCACCTCGGTTCCGGGCGGACCCAGGCTCCAGACCTTGCGGAAGAGCTGCGCGAGGCCGGTGACGCGCTCTTCGGCGACCTCGAGCACGAGATCGCCCGCCTGCACCGAGGCGCGCGCCGCCGGTCCGCCGTCCGCGACGCCCGCCACCACCAGATGCCCTCCCACCTCGGTCGTGTACATGCCGAGCCACGGCCGCGCCGGACGCTTCGCGCGCCCGAGGCTCATCATGTCCGCGAGGATCGGCTCGAGGAGATCGATCGGCACGATCATGTTGCCCTGCACCTGGTCCGCGCCGACCTGCTCCTGGACGAGCAGGGAGCCGATGCCGAGCAGCCGCCCGTCCTGGCTGATCAACGCTGCGCCGCCCCACTGCGGATGCGCGGGCCGCGTGAACAGCGCCTCGTCGAGCACGTACTCCCAGTAGCCGGCGAACTCGCGCTTCGCGAACAACCGCGCGTCGAGCGCGTGCTCGCGGCCGCCGTGCCCGGCCACGACCACCGTATCGCCGATCCGGGCATCGGCCGCGGAGCCGCGCGCGATCGACGGCGCGCCGAGCGGACCCAGCGGCTGCACGAGTCCGAAGCCGGTCGCCTGGTCGTAGGCGAGCGGATAGCCGGCCACCGCGGCGCCCCGGTTCGTGGTGAGCCAGACCGCGCTCGCCTCGGTTATGAGGTAGCCGATCGTGAGCACGAGCCCGTCGCCGCCGATGACAACGCCGTTGCCGACGCGCTCGGTGCCGAGGATCGAGGCGGTGAACGCGTCTTCCGGGACCTCCGCCCGCACCAGGACGAGCGCATCGAGGGCGGCGTCGAGGTCGAAGCGCAAGTCCTCGGCGCTCGGCTGGAGGTCCGGCGGGAAGGCCCACTCGCTCGATTCGGCCATACCGCACTCTAGCCCGGACTGATCGCCGGCGGGAAGCCCCGGGGCCGTGCCGGAGCGGGGAGAATCGCGCATAGAATCGCTGGCGCTGGTACCGACAACGACAAGGAGGAGGCATGAGACCCGTTGCATTGCTGGCCGCGGTCGCCGCGGCCGTCCTTGGCGCCGCCGCGCAGGCGCAGCCCTATCCGAACCGCCCGATCACGATGATCGTGCCGTTCCCGCCGGGCGGAATCGCGGACATCACCGGGCGGCCGCTCGCGGTCGCGATGGCGAAGACGCTGGGCCAGAACGTCGTCGTCGAGAACAAGGCCGGCGCGGGCGGGGCCGTCGGGCACGCCTATGTCGCGAAGGCGAAGCCCGACGGCTACACGATCATGACCGCGCTCTCGTCGATCGTCGTCATCCCGGAAGCGGACAAGGTGAACGGCCGGCCGGCGACCTACCAGATGAGCGAGTTCACCCCGATCGCGCTCGTCTCGGCCGACCCGACGATCCTGCTCGTTCCCGCCGACGCTCCCTGGAAGACGTTGCATGAGCTGATCGACGACGCGCGGTCGCGGCCCGGCAAGATCAGCTACGCCTCGTCCGGCGTGTACGGGACGATCCATACGTGTTTCGAGATGCTCGCGCAGGCCGCGAACGTGAAGTTCCTGCACGTGCCGTACAAGGGCGGCGGCCCGGCGATGGTCGCGCTGCTCGCCGGCGAGACGAACCTCGGCGCACAGTCACCCGGCGTGTCCAACGCGCACATCAAGGCGGGGAAGATCCGCGTGCTCGGCTCGTGGGCGGCGAGCCGCACGCCGGCGCTGCCCGACGTCCCGACGATGAAGGAGCAGGGCTTCGACGTGGAGTTCTACATCTGGGCCGGGTTGTTCGCGCCGGCGGGCCTGCCGCCCGACGTGGCCGCGCGGATTCAGGCGTCGGTCCGCGACGCGGTCCAGGACCCGGACTTCAGGAGCGCGATGACCAACGTCAATACGCCGATCAGCTTCCTCGAGGGCGCCGAGTTCGATCGGTTCCTCGACACCGACACGAAGCGGCTGGCGGCGGTGGTGCAGAGGATGGGGAAAACGGAATGAAGATCGTTCGATTCATTGCCGAGGGCGCCACGTGTGTCGGCGCGCTCGACGGCGACACGGTCGTCGAGCTCGCGGGTATCCGCGACACGCAGGAGCTGATTGCCGGCGGCGCGACAGCACTGGAGGCCGCGCGCAAGGCCGTCGCCTCGGGCGCCGGCCGTAGACCGCTCGCGGCCGTGAGGCTCGCAGCGCCTATCGTCCCGTCGACGATTCTCTGCAGCGGGAGCAACTACACCGACCACAATAAGGAGAAGGCGAACACGCCGATCTCGGGCAAGGAGCCGGAGTTCTTCGTGAAGACCGCCGACTGCGTGATCGGCCCCGGCGACACCATCATCCACGACGAGCGACTGACGAAGAAGCTCGACGCCGAGACCGAGCTCGCGATCGTGATCGGCAAGTCCGGACGGCACATCCCGGTCGAGGGCGCGCTCGAGCACGTCTTCGGTTACACCGTCGCAAACGACGTCACGGCGCGCGAGCGGCAGGTGCGCCGGAACGAACAGGGCTTCACCTGGTACGAGGTCGGGCCGCGGCAAGGCGTTCGAGACCGCGTGCCCGATCGGGCCGTGCATCGTGACCGCCGACGAGATCCCGGATCCGCAGCAGCTGCGGCTCCGCACGCGCATCAACGGCGAGCTGCGGCAGTCGGCCTCGACCGGCAACATGATCTTCTCCTGCGCGATGCTCATCCACTTCTTCTCGATCAGCTTCACGCTGAAGCCGGGCTTCGTGATCCTCACCGGCACGCCCGGCGGCACGGCCTGGTCGATGGACCCGGAGCTCGGCGGCAAGTGGGTCGGCGGCGACGGCAGCGAGACGCTCGTCGCCCGCAAAGGGTTACCTCAAGCCGGGCGACGCGATCGAGAACGAGCTGGAAAAGATCGGGGTGCTGCGGAACACGGTCGGTACCGCCTAGCAGATCAGGCTGACGACGGGTAACGGCGCGCGTTACCTGATGCCGAGCGCCCGGTCGAGCGAGACCGCTCCCGCACCGCGGCCGACGAGGTAGAGCAGCAGCGCGGCCCAGGAGAGATGGGTCGGCCACGCGTCCGGGTAGACGAAGATCTGGATGACCGCGGTCATGCCGAGTAGCGCGAGCGCGGACAGGCGCGTGCAGAGGCCGAGCACGAGGAGGATCGGGAACAGGTGCTCGGCGTACGTCGCAAGGTGCGCGGCGAGCTCCGGGCGAAAGCAGCGGCACCTTGTACTCGTCCGCGAACAGCGCGATCGCGTTCTCGCTGACGGTCAGCCAGCCTTCGACCTTCGTGCGGCCGGACATGAAGAAGATCCCGGCGATCGCGAAGCGTGCGGCGAGCGCGAGCAGCGGAGTGACCGATCCAGCGGTCGAGCGCATCGGCGACGCGATTCCACGCGGCGCGCACGCCGGTCGGGTCGCTCGCGGCGGCGGTGGTGGCAGAGGTCATTCGGGCTCCTGGGGTCGGTGATCCGGAAACGTGCAGGCGCCCGAACGCGCCGGCCTCGAGCAGCTGCGCCATGAGGCGCGCCAGGTCGGCTTCCGCGCTCACGGCGAGCGCGGCCGGCCGCGGCATCCGCGAGCGTCCGGCCGGCCGCGCACGCGTCGAGGAAAGCGCACGCCCGGCGTCGAGCTCGACGTGCTCGACCGCGCGCCCGGGCGCACGATCAGCACGCCCTCGCCGTGCCACTCGATGTCGCCGCTGTCGGCGATCGTCCGGGTAGCGGTTGCGTCGCCAGATCGTCACGATCGGCTGCGCGTCGAACCACGCCCAGCGGGCGGACGCGTGCGGACGCAGCACCGTCCGCGCGAGCTCGTCCGGCGCGAGGCGCGCGACCGCGGCGGCGTCGAGCGGCGCTTCGTCGCGCGCGGTATGCGCCTCGGTCCAGAACCGATCGAGGCGCGCGACGCCGGGCAGGTAGGGCAGATCGGCCGCGGGTGCGAACGCGGCGAGGAAGCCGGCGAAATCAGCGCCGTAGTCGGCGAGCGTCGGGTGCCGGGGCAGGTTCGAGCGCGCGTAGATCGCGGCGGCCGCCCGGAACCATTCCTCGCCGACCAGCCGCGCGATCGACGGGTAGTTCGCCTGGAGGGCGTCGATGCAGCCCTTCATAACCGTGTTGCGGTAGACGGCGAAGGCCGGTTGCGCGGCGAGGCGCGCGATTTCCGGGGCGAAGCCGGCCGCGGCGCAGTCCTCGACGAGCAGCGCGCGCGCGAACTCGTCCTGGAACCGCCGCAGCCGCCCTGGTACGCGCGTCACCCGATTGATCGCGACGCCGGTCATGCTGCCTGCTGCAGTGGCGCGCGCAGCACCGCTTCGGCACGCTCGCGCTCGGCGAGCAGCGACTCGAAGGCGGGCAGGTTTTCGTCGCGCTCGATCAGGGTCGGCCGCGGGCCGATGCGCGCGATCAGCCGCTCGTAGAGCGTCCACACTGCCGGATCGACCGGCGCGTCGTGCGAGTCGACGAGGAGCGCTGGCCCGAGCGCGGGGTCGGCGGAGTGGCCGGCGAGATGGAGCTCGTCGACGAGCGCGCCGGGGAACGCGTCGAGGTAGGCCTCGGCCGAGAGACCGAGGTTCCGCGCCGAGACGAACGCGTTGTTCACGTCGAGGAGCAGCCGGCATCCGGTGCGCCGCGCGAGCGCCTCGAGGAAGTCGATCTCGTCCCACTCGTGGCCGTCGATGGCGAGATAGTGCGAGGGGTTCTCGATCGCGATCGGCCGGCGGAGCGCGTCCTGGACGCAGTCGACGTTGTCGGCGATCCGGGCGAGCGCTTCGTCGGTGCGCGGAAACGGCAGCAGATCGGGCCGGTACGCGCCGCGCCACGTCGACCACGCCAGGTGCTCGGAGACTAGCGCGGGCTGAACGCGCTCGACCAGCGCGCAGAGGCGGCGTAGATGGGCGGCATCGGGCTTCGCAGCGGCGGCGAGCGAGAGCGCGACGCCGTGCAGTGCGAGCGGATGGCGCGCGCGGATTGCGTCGAGCCACGCGAGGCGCGGTCCCCCATCGACCATGTAGTTCTCGGGATGGACTTCGAACCACAGCCCGTCCGGGGTCGCGGCGAGCGCCTCCTCGTAGTATTGGGGCTTCAGGCCGAGCCCGGCGGTGAGCGCACTGGTCATGTCGTTGCGGTCCGGCCGCCGGGGTCATCCGACTCCGGCGGCCGGCGATGCCGCGTTACGGGTTCCAGGTGAAGGGGTAGTCGTGGCGGGGCTCTCGGGCGCTGCTTGCTTGCGTGTCGGCCTGGTAAACGGTGCCTTCCGCCTGTTTCCAGCTGCGGAGCTCGTTTCCGGAGAGCTCGAGGGTCGGGGTGGCGGCTGCGGCGATCGTGCCGAGCGTCAGGGCTAGCGCGATGAGGATACGTGTCATGGTGTTGCTCCTTCTGGTTGCGAACTGCGGGCGCGCCGGGGTCAGGCCGAGCGCGCCCGCGACAAACATCGACGCTCAGCTCTTGAGCTCAGTCAGCGATCCCATGCCCGTCGGCGTCTTGATCGACGTGCAGGTGCCCTTGGCGACGTACTTCCAGGCGTTCTTCTGGTAGTCGACCTTCGACGTGCCGGCGCAGGTCGTGCCGGGGCCGGCGGCGCAGTCGTTCTTGCCGGCTTGCGCGATGCCGTAGCAGCGCTCCTTCTCGCCCTTGATCGAGGCGCCCTTGTCCTGGGCGAGCGCGGCGCCGGAGGCGAGCGCGGTGAGGGCGAAGGCGGTGACTGCGAGGGTGGTGCGATTCATCGGCGAGACTCCTTCTCGTTGGTTGGGGAAGGACCGCACCCGCATGCGGCGCCGGAACTGCGCCCCGGCGAGCCGGTCTGCAAGCTAGTTCGCCTGGACCCGGCGGCCGGTTACAACCGCAGGCACAATTCGCCGCCGGGCCGCCCCCGCGGCAACGGGAGCGATAACGTTGTCCTTGGCCGCCGTGCTTTTTCACCGCCGCTGTAACCAGCGCGACCGTTCCGACGAATAAGCGAGAAGAGGACCGTTTGAGCACCAGCGAGGATCGACTCAAGGACCTCCTCGTTCGCGGGCTCGCAGGCGACGCCGCGGCCTATCAAGGCTTCCTGAGGGACCTGAGCGCACACTTGCGGGCGTTCCTCAGACGGCGTCTTTCGGGCATGCCGGACGAGGTGGAGGATCTGGTGCAGGAGACGCTGCTGGCCGTCCACAATCAGCGCCACACCTTCGACGCGGCGCAGCCGCTGACGGCGTGGGTGCACGCTATCGCCCGCTACAAGCTCGTCGACCTCTTCCGTCGCCGCGCACGCCGCGAGCTCGTGACCGAGCCGCTCGACGAGGAGCGCGAGCTGCTGTCGTCGGCGGATGCGGACGCGGCCGAAGCGCGTCGCGACCTGGCGCAGCTGCTCGACGCGCTCCCGGAACGGCAGCGCATGCCGATTGTCTACGTCAAGGTGCAGGGCCTTTCGGTCGTCGAGGCCGCGCGCCTCACCGGGATGTCGGCATCCGCGGTGAAGGTCGCGGTGCACCGCGGCCTGAAGGCGCTCGCAGCGAAGATCAGGGACGCAGGATGAAGACCGACGAGCTCGTGACGTTGCTCGCGACCGGCGCCGAGGCGGTCGATCCGCACGCGCCGGTGCGGCGCCTCGCCCTCGCCGTCGGTGCGGGCGTCCTGGTCGCCGCGGTCGTCATGGCGGGGTGGCTGGGCGTGCGCGCGAGCTTCGTGCAGGACGCGGCCCTGCCGATGCTCTGGATCAAGTTCGCGTTCGTCGCGTGGCTCGCCGTCGGCGGCTGGATCGCCGCCATGCGGCTCGCGCGGCCCGGCGCGACGCTGGTCGGCGTCCCGGTTGCGCTGATCGCGCCGGTGCTCGCGATGTGGGTGCTTGCAGCGGTCGCGTTGAGCGGCGCCGAAGCTCCGCAGCGCGCTGAGCTCTTCTTCGGACAGACGTGGAACACGTGCCCGCTGAACATCGCGGTGCTCTCGGTGCCGGTGTTCGCAGCGGCGCTGTGGGGCATGAAGGGCTTCGCGCCGACGCGACCTGCGTTGGCTGGGGCCGCGGCCGGACTGCTCGCCGGTGCCGCCGGTGCCGTCGTCTACACGTTCCACTGCCCGGAGCTCGCCGCGCCGTTCCTCGGGACCTGGTACGTGCTCGGGATGCTGATCCCGACCGCGCTCGGCGCGGTCATCGGACCGCTCGTCCTGCGCTGGTGATTTCCTCGCGCCGGTCGCCCCGGGCCGGTTTCCCGGTCCGCGGTCAGCGCAACAGCGCAAGGATCGGCGCGTAGCCCTCGTCCCTCAGCGCCGAGCCCCGCAGCGCAAAGAGCTCCTGCGACCCCTTGCAGCCGTGACCCTCGAGGAGCCGGTTCATGAAGTTGAAGAGGCACGTGGTGAGCACCGCATCGTGCAGCGCCCGCTCGCTCCAGCCCGCCGCCAATACCGCATCGGCATCCGCCTGCGTCATCTTCGCGGGCGTGAGCGTGAGCTTCCGCGCGTACGCGAGGATCGGGCGCATCCGCGGGGCGATCGGCGCCGCGTCGAGGTCCGTGAGCATGGTCTCCACCGCGCCGTCCGCCAACCCGAAGGCACGCGCCGTCTCGGCGTGGACGCCGTAGCAGTACTGGCAGGCATTCAGGCCCGACACGTACGCCGCAATCAGCTCGTGCTCGGCGGGCGTCAGCGGGGAGTCGGTGCGCATGAGCGCCGTATGCATCTCGATGAGATGCCGGCCCACCGGCTTGTTGAACTGCAGGATGTGGCGCACGCCGGCGTCTGCGGGGAGCGACGGAAAGAACGGCACGACGGTGCTCCTTCAAAGCGACGGCTCATCATGCCACGCGCGGGTCGCGCGGACCGACTGTTCGGCGCAGCCAGGCAGCCGTCCCCTCGGGGGGACGGCTGCGGCGGTCGCGTTACAGGCTCGGCGCCGCGGGGAAGTCCAGCGACGTCTGGTTGACACGGTTGAACAGGTTGGTGAAGACGGTCTGCGCGATCACCAGCAGCGTCTCGGCGATCTGCGCATCGTTGTAGCCGGTGGCTCTCACCGCGCCCAGGTCCGCGTCGGAAACGCGCGCCTGCGGGTGGAGTGTGGCGTTGACGAACTTCACCAGCGCGCCGATCCTGGGCTTCTGCGACGCGCCGCGCCGGATGCCGATGACTTCTTCGTCGGTGAGCCCGGCTTTCTTGCCGAGCAGGGTATGCGCGGCGAGGCAGTAGTCGCAGCCGTAGGCTTCGCTCACTGCGAGCTTGATCGCCTCGATTTCCGCCGCGCTCAGCTGCCCCTTTTTCAGGATCCCCTCGGTATGCAGCACCCCTTCCAGCGCGACGGGGCTGTTGCCCAGGCTCTGGTAGAGGTTGGGGACCGCGCCCACGGCGCGCTTGATCGACTCGTAGAGCTCCTTGGTTTGCCCGCTCGCCTGCGCCGGGGTGATGACGTTGAGTCTTGCCATGTCAGTGCTCCTTCTCTTCCGGTTGGTCAACAAAGCCTCGATCCCGTCGGAGGGTTTGCTCCCTCGGTGGGGGTGCGAGATACTTTAGTCGTGATGGTGTGGACTGTTAATGCCAATTAATCGATGTTTTATGCTCATTCGTCCATAGAGGACTGTCATGGATGTACTTAGCGATGTATTGACCTCGATCCGCCTCGGCGGCGGCGTGCGCTTTCGCTGCGAGCTGTCTGCGCCTTGGGGGATGGCCATGAAGGCGAGTCCGTCCGCGGAGTTCCACGTGATCGTCCGCGGCAGCTGCTGGCTGCGAATTCCCGGACGAAGAGAGCCGATCGCCCTGCAGGGCGGCGACCTGGTGGCGTTCCTTCACGGCGGGGCCCATCGTCTGGTCGACACGCCGGGAGGCAAGGCCCGCCCTGCCGAGGAAATCCTCGAAGGGCAGAACCTGGAGCACTACGGGCCGGTAACCCACGGCGGTGGCGGATTGCCCGCCTCGATCCTGTGCGGTTACTTCGAGTTCGACCGCAACAGCCTGCATCCGCTGGTGGCTGCCTTGCCGCCCTTCATCCACCTCCGCGGCACCGACAGTTCCGAATTCGCCTGGCTGCAGACCGCGCTCAATTTCATGATTCACGAGACCAGGGCGGCGAGGCCCGGCGCCGAGGCCGTCGTCAACCGCCTCGCGGGCGTGCTATTCGTTCAGATGGTGCGTGCCTATATCGAGCAGTCGAAGTCGCCGCCCGCAATGCTGGCCGCCATCGCGGATAAGCAGGTCGGTGCGGCGCTGGAGCTCATGCACCAGGCCCCCCAGGACGCCTGGACGCTGGAGATGCTGGCGCGGCGCGCGGGGATGTCGCGCTCGGCGCTCGCGGCCCGGTTCCACCAGCTCGTCGGAGAGACGCCGATGCAATACCTGACCATGTGGCGCATGCAACGGGCGCGCGGCCTCCTGGGCGAAACGAGCCTGGGCACGGCTGCGATCGCAGAGCGAGTCGGCTATCTGTCGGAAGCCGCGTTCAGCAAGGCCTTCAAGAAGGTCGTTGGCAAGGGGCCGGGCGGCTATCGGCGCGATCTCGCTCGGAAATGAGCGGCTGGCGCGAGGATCGCCGCCGCCGCGTCACGGCGCTTCACGGCGTCAGGGCTTGATCGCCTCGGCGGCGAGGGCCTCGAGCGCTTTCTTGAGATTCGGAACCGCCGCGCAGTTCGGCGCGCCGTGGCGCGCGGCGAGGTACGCCGGCTCGTTATAGGCAAGCCACACCTGTCCCGTCTCGTCCTGCCAGGCGAGTGCTTTCAGGGGCAGGTCGATCCCGGCCGACTGCGCGCACTCCATGACCGGCGTTCCGCCCTGCGGGTTGCCGAAAACGATGAGCTCCGTCGGGCGCAGCGTGCGCCCGATCTTCTGGGCGCCGGCCGCATGGTCGACGCGCAGGAAGATCACGAGGTCTCGGCCTTTGGCCGCGGCCTCGAGGCGGTCCATCGTCGCGTTCACGGTATGCGGACTCTTGACGGCCGTGAGGCCGTCCGCGGCGTGTGCGGGCGTAAGCGTCGTGAGGGCAAGCGCGAGCAGGGCGGCAATCAGGGTGTGGTGCATCGGCGGACTCCGTTGGGTGTTATCGAACACCAGTTCGGGCGCGGGCTGGCGGGGCTTGATCGGCAGGGTGCGCGCCCTGGTTGTGGACTGGAGAGTTCAGAACTGGCGAAAAAAAATCACCGGCCGAGGCAGCGCAGCATCACCGCCGCGACGTCGCCGAGCACCACGCGGTCGGGATTCGCCTTCCCCACGAGACGCAGGCCCTGGATTCCGGACGTGAGGAAGCGGGCGAGGGCGCGCGGATCGGCTTCGGCCTCGATTTCGCCGCGCGCCTGCGCCCGAGCGAGCGCGTCGCGGAACGCCGTCTCGATGCGCCCGAGGCTCCGCCGCACGTGCGCGGCGGTTTCCCGGTCGCCCCGCGCGAGCTCGGCCGCGCAATTGCCGATGAAGCAGCCGCGCCGTCCGGGGCCGGTCACGATGTCGTCGATCAACCGGCCGAGGAAGGCGGCGATCGCCTCGCGGACCGGAACCGGCGGGGCGAGCGCGTCGTTGACGCGCTGCGCCGCCTCCTCCTCGTAGCGCTCGAGCGCGCGGAGGTAGAGCGCGCGTTTGTCGCCGAAGGCGGCGTACAGGCTCGAACGGCCGAGCCCGGTCGCGTCGCACAGGTCATCGAGCGAGGCCGACTCGTAGCCCTTCGCCCACATGACCTGCAGCGCGCGGTCGAGCGCGGCGTCGACGTCGAATTCTCGCGGGCGGCCCATGGCGCGTTGAACGGAGCGTTTCTGTACTATACAGTCCGGAACCGGACGGGACAACCTGCGCCCCGAACGTCACGCGACAAGACCAAGGAGCCTCCGATGGACCAACGTGCCAAGCCCGCGTCGCGCCTCGCGCCGCTCGCGCCCGCCCCCGCGCTGAAGAACGAGTTCGCCGCGTACGAAAAGTCGCTCGGTTTCGTGCCGAACAGCGTGCTGATCATGCAGCGCCGGCCGAAGCTGGTGCAGGCGCTCGCGCAGCTCGCCGCGGCGGTGTGGGACCCCGAGTCGACCGTGGACCGCGGATTCAAGCGCCTGCTCGCCCACTTCGCGAGCCGCGCCGCCGGCTGCCAGTACTGCATGGCGCACACCGCCGGCGGCGCGCTGCGCCTCGGCGTGAGCGAGGCGAAGCTTGCCGCGCTGTGGGAATACCGGACGAGCCCGCTGTACACCGAGGCCGAACGGCTCGCGCTCGATTTCGCGCTCGCGGCGGCCGCCGTGCCGAACGACGTCACCGACGAGCTCTTCGCCGCCATGCGCGCGCACTGGACCGACGACCAGATGGTCGAGATCGTCGGCGTCATCTCGCTCTTCGGGTTCCTGAACCGCTGGAACGACACGATGGCGACGCCGCTCGAGGCCGAGCCGATCGAGGTCGGCGAGCGTTTCCTGGCGAAGAGCGGCTGGAACCACGAGAAGCACGCCCGCGCCGCGGGCGGGGCCGACTGAGCCCGCTGCCGCTTGCGCGAACGCTCGTTGGCGCCGGTGATGAAGCGCGCGAACATCGTGCCGGACGGAATCTGTCCGGAAGGGCTCGTCGGGTCCCGTAGTCGCGGTCCGCCCTACTTGCGGTAGAACACGTACCGCGCTTCGTACCCGACTTTTTCCTGCTTGCCCTTCGCGGTGGCGTCGCAGGTCGCCGCCGGCGCAACGCCCGCCGTGGTGTCGAGCCGCTGAATGTAGGTGACGCCGCTCATCGCTCCGCTGCCCATCGCCGGCTCGGCCTTCACGAGCTGCAGCCGGATGCTCCGCGGGGTCGGAGCGGGCGCGACGGAGCCGGTCGCAGGCTCGAGGGTCAGTTCGAACAGCGTATCGGCTCGAGCGCCGGCAGCCGCGCGGCGGGGATCTCGGTAACCCGGTCCCCGGGCACCAGCCCGAGGGAGGTCGGCGCGGTCTGGCTCGGCCCCTTGGTCCAGAACTGCAGCGCGCGCTCGGGCGGCACCGGCGTCGCCGCGAGCGGGACGAGGCGCGCGCGGCCGCGCGCTTCGATCTCGACGATTCAGCCGGCGGTCTTCTGGTCGTTCTGGAGCACCGCGAGATAGCGCTCGGGGACCGCGGTCGGCGCGACGAAGCGGACGCCGAGCGCCAGCTCGCGGCGACGCGTGATGCGCAGCGCCACCGCCATCAGCCAGCGCCGCTCGCGCTCGTAGATCGCGCGCAGGGCGTAGCGGTCACCGTGCGCAGGCGGCGAGCGCGGCCTCGAAATCGAAGTCGGTTCGTGTCGGCCCGCGCGTCGGCCCGTGTGTCGGCCCCGC
>CAWGCC010000028.1:0-7933 GCA_963820965.1 uncultured beta proteobacterium
TCCGATTGGTCGTCGCGGTAAGCAGAAGCCCGACCTAAATCAGCAGGTCAAGAAGGCTTAGCGGGCGGCGTTCGCCTGGTGTCGGGCGTAAACCGCACTTCCGTGTCGTAACACCCCAGGATTTCGGCATCATCCTCGGACGAGTCGTTTAAAGTGGACGACAACATGCCGATGATGGCACGTAATGCTGGTGTCTCTGCGACGGGTTGTTCCGGGAGCCCGGAGTCTCCGCAACGTCTGTCGGCGCGCTCGTGCGGCAATGGCTGCACCCGGGCGGGCGACGACCCGTGGCACCTAGCGCTCGTCCAACGTGACCGCGTCTGGAATCAGCTTCAGGTCGCTCGGCTGTTCGACTCCCTCCTCGCCGGGTATCCGATTGGAACGCTTTTGCTGTGCCGGATTCGACAGCCTGGCGACGTCCTCGACCACTCGCGGTCGCCGATCGCCGCGCCAGCCGGGACCTGGCAACTCGTGGACGGCCAGCAGCGGATCAGCGCGATGGTCGCGCTATTCGCGGACGATCCGGTATTCGAGCGTTATTTCCTGGACATGGTGGGCAGCGCTGGTGGGACGAAAGCGTCGTCACGGAGACCAAAGGTCGCGCGCAGGCCACTTCTTACATCCAGTGGCGCCTCACCGATGACGAGGCGAAGACCTGGAACAAGCTCGACGGACGCTCGCAACTGCTGCGCTTGGCCGGATTCTACAAGTGGGCAGAAACGGACGACAGCTGTGGTCGCGAACGCCCTGCAGCAGCTCCACGATGCGATTGTCGAGCCCGTGGACGGTGAACGACTTCGTCAGCCCTCCGGTTCCTAACCTCGATCGACGAGAAGTTCGTCCTTGATGCATGTGCCGCACAAGGTCAACTCCTTCAGGTCGCCACAAACGCCATGCGTCTGTTGGACGTGTGGCACCGCACGGTGCCGATCCAGCGGTCCGAACTCGAGTCCGAGCAGGACATCCTGCAGGTGTTCGAGCGGCTGAACCTCGAGGGCGTTCGGGTGAGCGGCGAGGATGTTTTCTTCGCCGCCATCAAGACTCACTGGCCGAAGCGGAACCCGACCTGCTGAGGGCGACTGAGGCCGCGCCGATTCTCGGCCGCATCTCGGCGTTCGTCTCCTGAGCCGACTGGCGGCGCTCGCAGACGGGCAGGGAGACCTGATCCCACTGCGCGTGGATCGGCTAAACGGCCCACGCGGCGAGGCGATACGCGTTCGACTCAGGGCGTTGTGTGCAGCAAACGGGCTCGTTCTCGATCGCCTCCGGAATGTCGCCACGGCGATTGTCGAACGATCAGGTCTCGGGTACGCGCTCCAATCGTTGCCCAGCACGCTGTTCGATCCGGTATCTGCATGGGCCGCCGTGTCTTCGCCCACCTTCGATCTGTCCGATGAGGACCTGACCGACATCGCCGGGTTCCTCTCGGCGCGGCGTTGTTCCGCTACCCACAGGTCTTCGACGATGCGTGGGCGAGACTCACTCTGTCAGCGGCCCTCGCCGCGGGGGTCGACGACGAGCCGTTCCCAGTCGACGGAATCCTAGCAGCCACCCGGTCACGGTGGCCCGACAGTAAAGTTGCGAACCGCGTGATCCCGCGTCTGGATAGTGATCAGGATAGGCTCGCGAGGATAAATGCGAACAGGACGCTGCTGCTCTCGGTCGTGCAGCGACTCCCCTTCCAGCTGCCTGCACGGCTTCGCGGTGGAAAGGCAATCGATGGGGATCCGCGGTGCCAGTGGAGTGGGACCACATCTGGCCAGCGAACCAACGGCGCCGGATGAAGCTCGGGCGCCGGCTGGTGGAGGGTTCGGATCGGGTTCATCACACTGGCAACTTTTGGGCACTTGATCGCCCGCTCAACAACTACCTGCGCGACAAGCCGCCGCGCGACAAGTTCACGTTCTTGGCCGACCCGAGCAAGGTTGCGCATATGCCGGACCGGTGGCCGACCGAGACCGATGGCTTCCTGACGCCTGAAGAGCGTTCCCAGTTCGAATCAGTCCACGATCGCTCTTTACCAGAAAGCGCCGTTGGATGATGAGGTGCGTAAGGCGTCGAGAGCGTTCGCAGCTCTCGTCGATGCGCGCGGCCTCCGCATCTGGTGCGCCGTGGTGGAGCGCTACCCCGCGCGTACTCGCCTTCGCTCCATCCGCGCTGCTGTCGTTGTCGAAGAGGACGGGAGGAGGATCGCAGGCGTCGATGCGGCTCGAGTGGCGGATCGCCTGTCCCTCCCGCGCCCTTCCGTAGGGGTCACTTCCCGCAGCCGGTATCGGCTGGGAATAACCTGGGCCCGGCCATCGCGATCGCGGACAAGGTCGACCTCGCGAACGATCTGCGACGGATCCTTGCAGCAGGGGAAGAGGCCGGGTTTCGGGCGGTCGGATGCCGCCCTCCTCGGGATCCGGTCCCGCGATGGGTGAAGGTGGGCGTCCGGCAGAAACGGTATCGCCGTGCATGCCTGTTCTGGATCGTTCCTGAACCGTCGCGTCGCGTCATTCGCATCAAGCACGTCGATGACAACTTGCGTTGGCTTCTGGGTCTGTCAGCAGAACGGGCGCAGTCAATGTTCGGAAGCCGGCGCCATCGGCACTACGCCGAGGAGAAGCGGACATCTTCGTAAACGAAACGCTGCGATTCCGAGCAGATGGCTGCGTCCCGACGGCGGGAGTTAGACCTCTCCAGAGACGCCGCCGCCTCGCTTGGTCGGTCTGCATTGGAAGCGATTCGAAAAGGTTGTTATGTAACCAGCGCCGGTCAGGAAGTCAGTTGGCGTGACGCTGTTCAAGCTGCCTGTGCCGCCAAGCGGAGCATTGACCCAGATGCTACGCTGCCAAGTAACGAGCGAATTCCATTCCCCGAAACCAAGGTTCAGGTCACCAATGAGACGACGCTCGGAGCGTCACTACGCTTCGTAAAGCGAGGTTTGCGACCGCTTGCCCTGAATTTCGCCAACGGTATTCATCCCGGAGGGGGCTTCCTTAGCGGTGCCAGAGCGCAGGAGGAAGTGCTTTGTCGATCCAGCGCTCTTTACGAGACACTGGTCGACGACCCGATGTATAAGGAGCACCGAAAGCGTCCACAGCCGGATTCTACGGATTGGGCAATCTATTCGCCCGACGTTCCTGTCTTTCGAGCGGATGACGGAACGGCGTTACAACATTTTTGGCTGTTGAGCGTCATTACGTGTGCTGCCCCTTATGCGCCCGTCATTGGCCAACCGCAATCCGGAGATCTCTTAAGAAACGGATTCACCGCGTGCTCGCCATCGCACGGTCCTACGGATATACCACGTTGGTGCTGGGCGCATGGGGTTGTGGCGCGCTTTCCATAATGATCCGCACCGGACTGCTGCTGATTTTCGGGAGGCTTTGGAAAACGACTTTAGCGGCGCGTTTTCCGACATCGTCTTTGCCATCACAGATTGGTCGCCGGAGAGGAGATTTCTTGGGCCTTTCCGTGATGTGTTTGCTGCAGCGGACGATGCATGAGGCACCATGAACCACGACGAGTCTGATCCCAGCACCGTTCCTTTTCTGCTCGCGGACGCGGACGATTTCTCCCAGCGGCCTTGCCCCTGTCAACTTCGCGGGCGCATAGGAGCACCACTCGGCACACGGCGGCAAGAGCCAACGAAGCACCGGTATGGAGAAACGTTCCAGCACGAACCGTAAGCGACGCGCACGCGCCGGTCGTCCCCGGATTCCGCCGAGCCGCCTCGAGGCGATGATTGAGGAGGCTATCGTCGACGCGTACACCGAGTCGGAACAGGCGGGCGGTCTACACGTGATGCTCGAGCAGGAGGCTCGAGCTCCCCTTCAAAACCATCGTCCTGGGCGCGACGGTCTCGGTGAAGCGCGTGAACATCACCGAGAATGATGAAGTCGTGGCCGTGTGCTATCGAGGCCGCGAGCGGCAGGCGATCCCGATTCTCGAGTTGCCATTGCCCGACCCACCTCCAACCGGATGGGAATCGATCGAGGCGTACCGCCGCTGGGTGCGGGGGCGCTGATGACGGAGACTCCGACGCGATGAGCGAGTATCAGGTCTACGAATTCCAGGCGATAGACCAGAGGCTCACGGACCGGCAGATGCGCGAGTTGCGGGACATCTCGAGCCGCGCGACGATCTCACGAACGCGCTTCAGCAACTACTACACCTACGGCGATCTGAAGGCGAATCCGCGCGATTTACTCGTCCGGTATTTTGATGCGTCTTTGTCCTTCGCTCATTGGTTCTACGTTGCACTCGCGTTCCGGTTTCCGAAGACCGCGGTCGATACGCGGAGACTGCGGCGCTACGCAGCAGGACAATCGCTGGACGTGCACTCAGCAGGTCAGTCTGTTGTCGTCGGCGTCGCCGTCGAGAGGGACGATTTCAGCCCCGAAGACGATGGCCAAGGCTGGCTGTCGTCAGTAACGGCGATTCGGGCCGACATCGCGGGCGGTGACGAGCGGGCACTCTACCTCGCGTGGTTGATCGACGTTCAGGCTGGCGAGATCGCCGGGGAGGTCGTCGAGCCGGCTCGACCAGATGGTCTCGCCAGCCTTTCACCGGCTCTTCACAGCTTCATCGACATCATGGGGCTCGATCGCGACCTCGTGGCAGCGGCAGCGGACGGTGTGTCGCAAGTGCCGGCGATGCCGCACGTCAAGGAGATCAACCGCTGGATCGCCAAGCTCGGTGCCGCCGAGCACGTTGCAATGCTCTCGCGCGTGGCTCGTGGTGACAGCAGTGTAGGTGCCGAACTCGTGCGACGCTTCCGTCAGCAGTCGCCGGGACACCCGGCAACTCTGCCCCTGCGCACGGCTGGTGAGCTGCGTGTTCGGGCCGAGGAGGCTCGCGGAACAGCGGCGGGCGGTCGTCCTCGCGCGCCAGGCGAAGGAGCGCATGCATCGCGAACGCGAGCAGGTTGCCGCTCGTGATCGTCACCTGAACATGTTGGCGAAGCGGCAAACCGACGCATGGCGACGCATTGACGCGCTTGTCGTTACGAAACGCCCTGGCGACTACGACGCTGCGATTACGCTGCTGCAGGATCTGTGCGAGGTCGCCGAACGGAAGGATCGGACTGCGGCGTTCGCTGCGCGCGTCGATGCACTACGTGAGGTGCACGCTAAGAAACCAAGCCTGCTCGCGCGTCTCAAGAAAGCAGGGTTCTGATCGGTGGTTTTACGGGTCGTAAACCCTAGCCTCCCTTACTGACCAGGACACGCGCTCGCGCGCTGATGGCGCTAGCCACGTTCAGGCTGCGTGGACAACTCCGGTACTCAACCAAGCCGAATCTGTACGTCTCCAGGATCTTCCCTAGCAGCACCTGGTGCTCCAGCAATATGAGCGGCCCAGAGGACTCCACGCTCAGCGCACCGGCAGCACGATCGAATACGGCCAGGGCAACGCGCGGCGGATCGTGTCGACAACCATAAGGACCCGTCCGCGTGCGAGGGATGCCCCAAATCGCTAAGTACCACCGCCGAGCGAGATCGTGAGGGCCTGCGCCGAGTCTGCCATCCGCGCCGGCACGGTTGAGACCTCCACCGCCGCAAGATCAACGACACGCACACGACGGTTCACAGAAAGCGAGGCCAACGGGTTCAGAACGCTCTCCAGACCGTCGATCACACCACTCTGGTCGAACTGCCACGCGGGATAGTGAAAGCCGTGGCCCCCGACGCCGATCGCGAGGAGTGTGCCGGCCTGCCGGCACTTGTCGACAGCCTGGCGGGAAATCCCCAGAATCCCGGCGACTTCGGACGCGGGTATCGTGCCGCCTTCGGCCTGCAGCAGCTGCCGGCGCGCGTCAATTCCCCTCAGACGAGCGTTGCGAGAAAGTAATCCGTCAACATCGACTCTCTTCAGTCGCCGCGTTCAAGTCACTTGCGGGTTTGACTGAGCATGAGCTTTCCCGCGGCGTAAGACAGGGTGACTACAGTGGCACCGTTCGCATTGTGCGCGCCAATCGCCGTTCGAATGTGATCCGGAAGCGCCCGCAGCGGCTCGTGGTCCGGCCAGAGATCCAACACCCTCGCTGCGGTCTCTCGGACCGTCTGCAACACCAGGCGGACTGGCAGGCCGGCTTTTTCGGGAAAGCGACGGAACCGACATCGATGTCGACCTCGGAGAACTCCTTCGTATCACCGAGCGAGAGCGCCAGTCGGTCGTCGGCAATGACGGGACCGTCCCAACGAGATCATACGCGGGCGCCAATCGTGGCATCCGACCATCCGAAAAGATCAGCGACCAATTCTTCAGGTGCGCGTCTGCATTTCCGATCAACACGTTGAACACCAAGCGCCGCGTGTATTCAACGACGGCTCCCTCGCCTGCCTCCAGCCACAAGACGCGAGCGAAGCTGCCATAGCTCGCCCTGCGGTACTTGGCTTCCGGATAAACGCCAAACACGTGCGCGAAATCCTCAATGTGGCGGCAGTCATTGCGGCACTTTGGGTCGGGGAGGGTGCCGCATGATCTCGCCGAATCTGTTCGCACTCCCGAGTTCGTCATGAGGCTCGCCGCCAGAAACGGACTCCGGTTCGTCGTCGAGCGCATACATCGGCCGTTGCGCGGCGTCGCTACCGGCGCGCTGAAGCCCCTCGACGATTGCGATGAGCGGACGGGAAATGAGCATCAGCTCGAGGTCTAGTGCTCGCGCGATGTCCAGAATCGTGGAGAGGCGCGAATCAACCGTCGCCCGCTCGAAAGATCCGAGATTTGTCGCTGGCGCATCCCCAGCTTCTCGGCCAGCATCTTCTGCGTGAGTTGCCGTTTCTCGCGAGCGTCGCGTAACACCTGCGATAGCGTTGAGCCGGTATCACTCTTAAGGGATACTCGTCCGCCCTTATCCCTGCTAGGTGATGTCCTCTTGGGTGAAGAGGCCGCTGGCCGGTCTTGCTCGCTCATGGTAGCTGCTCCAACGAGGCACCCGACTTTCCGAGGATCCGTAACCCAACTAGGAGCCACGATGGCACCGGGGAAGATGGCGACGTTCCAACCCGTTGTTCCTGCTCGCCGGCAAGCGTCCGAGGCGAATCGAATCGCGCTCACGCGATGCTGCCCGTTAATCGCCAAACCGAGTCGTTGGAGCCGGGTCGGCGTGGGCACAATCCGCCAAGCGGCGAAAAGGTCATCGGCTGAGATGCCGAGAGTCTTAATAGCAGCCGGTCTCGAGAGATCGACCACATGCTTCAGAGCCACCTGTGCGAGAAACGTGAGCCGTGGTTCGATCGCTGCGCCGACGCCGGCGAACCGACGTCGATATTCAAGGTTCGCAACGCGCTCGCTCTCGGAGAAGTACAACACTCGACATCGCGCGGGTTGCAGCGACCTGGGCGGCCGGAGGTGTAGAGATACTTGGGCGGGCGACCTTCGAGAAAGTCGAGCGCAGCGACGCACCGAACCAGTCGCCTTCGCATCGGCCTGGTTGGAGCAGTTTCAAGGATCTTCGCGAAGTCGCTCCCTGGCGCGAGGGTCAACTGGCGCTCCCCGTCAGCATGTCGTCGACAAGATCGGCGACCACGGCGACTCTCCCTTGCCGAATCGCCTCCAACGGGGTCCGATCGTCAGCTCATCGTTCGCGAGGTGGAGCCACTTCCGAAAATCGTTTTGATTCAGAACGGCGCGCACCCGAGCCACCCGTTCGAACGGCTGTAGAAGCGGCTGAAGGGAGTCCGCGTCCGGTGTCTTCGATCGGTTTGCCGAGTTCTCCCAACCAAAGCGGCGAGTTCGGCCACCGACAAGCCGAAGACCGACGCGACGTTGTCCGCTGACAGCTTCCCGGACTTCGCTCGCAGATCGTCGGTGGCTTCGATGACCTTCTTGAGTTCGCTGAGATGGTCAGATCTATCGCTCCTCTCCGCCGAGCGGTGTCGAGTTGCGACGATCTTCGCGACCGCCTCGTTGAACGCGTCCTCGCTGGCGTGGATTCCTTGCGCCA
>CAWGCC010000029.1:0-16784 GCA_963820965.1 uncultured beta proteobacterium
CCTCGCCGGCGAGCACCGCGGGTTCGACGATCCCGAGGACGTGCGGCTAGCGTGCCGAGCGGTGCCATACCGCCCGGACAGGTCAGTCGACCAGGTCCGCTCCGAGATGGAGGAGGGCCGCGACCCGTGGAACGCGGTGGTGGAAGCCGCCGTGCGCCGGGCGCGGCCCGCCGCTCACGGCCGCGGCCACCGCGCTCGCCATGACTGCGCTCACCAGCAGCATCTTCTGGGGTCCGATGGCGATCGCCATCATGGGCGGCCTCGCCGTGGGCACGGTCCTGACGATCTTCTTCGTCCGGCCCTCTACGCCGCCTGGTTCAGCATCCGGCGCGCGGGCGAGCCGGGCCCGGCCGGTGCCGTGCCGGCGAGCGCCCATTGAACGGGTCCCGCACCGCGAATATCACGCGTCGTCATCGACCTCGGTCCGAGGGGACAGTAAGACCGAACCGCAACTTCGACGGAAACCGGACCGTTTCTTGACCACTCGCCGAGCGCGAGTCGGCAAGATGGTTTACGTCGAGGCCCAGAGCCAAAGGAGGCGATGTCATGGACAGTGCGCTGCTGAGCCTGCTGGGCGCCTTCCTGCTGTCGATCATCGGGCGGCCAGCGGTCCGCAAAGCTCGGCGTTCGTCCCTCAACGGGCAGTGTGGGCGACGCCTGCGACAATGCGCTGGACAGGCGCTGGTTCCGCAACCATCGACACCTATGGAGACCTTAACCCCCGCTCGAAATCCAGGCGCCAACCCGTCCACCGAACCGGGGCAACTCCAATGAACCGCAGAAGTGTCATATCCGCCCTTGTGCAAATTGGCTTGCTGTCTGCTCTGGCCCGCCCGGTGTCAGCCCAAGGGGCGCCTCGCGTCGTCTTTCTCAATCCTGGCGGGCCGGTCGACCGTGGAGCCGGTCCATACTGGGAGCTGGTCAGCGACTCCATGCGTAGAGCTGCGCAGGTATTCGGGATGCAGCTCGAAATCATCTACGCCGAGCGAGATCATCTGCGGATGCTTCGCCAGACTGAGGAGGTGGCGAAACGGGCTGATGGCCCGGACTACATCGTCATCGTCAACGAGAAGCTGGCCGCCCAGCAGATGCTGAACATGCTGGCGCAATCGCCGGCAAAGGTCCTGCTCATCCACAACGATCTCACGGCGAAGCAACGTCACGAGATCGGCAATGAGCGCGAGCACATCCGAAACTGGATCGGCACGCTGGTCGCGGACTCCAGACGTGGCGCATACCTGTTGATGGAACGCCTCCACCATCGGCTCGGTGCTAACGAAGAAGCGCGGGTCGTAGTTATTTCGGGGGACCCCGCAGCGCCCGTCTCGCTGGAGCGTGTCGAAGGGGTGAAGGAATATATCGGCCAAGCCGGCCGCGGCAGAATCCATCAGTCCGTGTTCGGAGACTGGACCTATGCGGAGGGTGTGAACAAAGCGACTCTCTTGCTTGCTCGTTACCCGAACACCAACATCATCTGGACCGCCAGCGACTCGTTGGCGTTGGGTGCGCTGCGCGCCGTGAAGACCCGGGGTGCCTCCGCGCTGGTGGGCGGCATGGGAGGCTGGCCGATTGCCCTGTCGAGTGTAGCCGAGGGTGGACTGACCGCGACCGCTTCAGGCGCATTTCTCATTGGAGCCTGGGCGATCGTCATGCTCTACGATTACCACAACGGGCAGGACTTTGCGGCATATGGCGGGGCTTCCCAGAAGTTCGACTATTTCATCGTCAGCAGCGAGAATGTCGCCCAGTGGGATGAAGTTGTCATGCAACGGCGAGGCATGCGGGATCTCCGAAGCTACTCAAAGGTACTGAATCCGCGGCCTGGACCGTACAACTTCAGCCTCAAGGCCCTCTTGGGAAAACGGAACGCGCCTTGATGTCTCTCTTCCCCGCAGGCTTGAAGCTGCACTCCCTCAGTCTGCACACCAAGCTGATACTTGCGCTTACCGTGCTCGTGGCGGTGGTCGTGGCTGGCTCCGCTTATCTCCAGATTGAGCGTGAGCGTAGCCGCGGGCTTTCTGAGCTGGAGGCACGCGCCTCGGCATTGGCCGATTTGCTCAGTCGCTCGCTGGCTCAGCCGTTGTGGAACGTAGACCTCAGGACAATCGATCACCAGCTCGCTGCGCTCTCCGACAACGCGGAGGTTGATGAATTCAGCGTGACTGCCGTCAATTACGGCTTGGTCTCCACGGTGACGAGAGATCGGGCGAAGGGGACGTCCGGATCCGTTGTCCACGTGCGGCCAATCGAGTACGCAGCGTCCGAGGGATCCCCGGCCGAGAAGATTGGCGAAGTGAGAGTCGTTTTGAGTCGCGCGCTTACGGATGCGGCGATCGCCAGGTTTCGAAGCGCCATTCTTTTCATCGCGGCGGCCATCATCCTGAGCCTCTCCTTGGCGACCTTCGTGCTTCTCAAGAGAATGGTGCGCCACCCGATCAACCGCCTGGAGGAGATGGTTGGTCGTATCGCTGGCGGCGACCTCCATGCGCGTTGCCGGGTGGCGTCCGGCGATGAGCTGGGTCGTCTCGCAGCGCGCGTGAACGACATGGCGGATCGATTGTGCGAATCAACCGCTCAACTGCGCGAAAGCGAGCACTATCTCGCGCAGGTACAGCGCCTGAGCCACACCGGCAGTTGGGCCCTTGACCCGGCCACCGGCAAGGCGATCTACTGGTCCGAGGAGATGTTCCGGATCCATGGACTGGATCCGCAACGCAGCCATGCTCCCGACCTGGATGAGCTTCCCCGGTTCTGGCACCCGGACGATCGCGACTGGGTTGTCGAACGCATCAGGACAACGATCCGCGACAAGGCCGAGTATGCGGCCGAGCACCGGCTTGTGCTGCCAGACGGAACGATAAGGCACCTGCGCGCCATCGGGCATCCGCTGCTCGATGACGCCGGAGGGCTCGTCGAATACGTCGGGACCGTGATGGATATCACCGACCGCAAGCGGGCCGAGGAGGCGCTGCACAAGGCGCAGGCGGAACTTGCGCATGTCACGCGCGTGACGACCGTGAACGCGCTGGCCTCCTCCATCGCGCATGAGGTCAGCCAGCCGCTGGGCGCCGTCGTCGCCAACGCCGATGCGGCCCTGCGCTGGCTCGCCCGCGAGCCGCCCGAGCTCGACGAGGCGCGCGAGACGCTGCGGTGCATCGCCCAGGACGGGCACCGGGCCGGCGAGGTGATCGGGCGGGTGCGCGCGCTCCTCAGGAAGACCGATACCGTCACGGCGCACCTGGACCTGAACGACCTCATCCACGACACCGTCGCCCTCGTTCACGGCGCGGCGAGCCGGCATCGGATCCTGCTGCGCACCGAGCTGGCGCCCGATCTGCCGCGCGTAGGGGGCGACCGGGTGCAGCTGCAGCAGGTGCTGCTCAACCTGCTGCTGAACGGCATCGAGGCCATGAAGGACGTGGCGGAGCGGCCGCGCGAGCTGCTGCTCCGGTCCCAGCCCGACGGATCCGGGGTCGTTCTGGTCAGCGTGCAGGACACCGGGGTCGGGCTGGACCCGCGGAGTGTGGAGCGGGTGTTCGAGGCCTTCTACACGACGAAGCCGGAGGGCTTGGGCATGGGCCTGGCGATCTGCCGCTCGATCGTCGAGGCGCATGGCGGGCGATTGTGGGCCGCTGCGCACGAGCCGCACGGGACCGTGTTCCAATTCACCCTGCCGTCCGAGCCGGACCTGACCGCGCCCGCTGCGCCGGCCGGACCGGATCGCGGCCGCGCGTTTGCCGAGGGAAAGGTGAGCTCCGCATCTTGACCACGCATTGATCGAGCTCGAACGGCAGACCCTCGATCGTGCGCTCCACGGTCATGGAGATGCTGGTGTGGCTGCGGCTGCCGGGCGATGTCGTGTTCGCGGCGGGCGCCGTGATCCTTGCAGTTTATGCACTGCGACTTCTGCGCAACCCCGGAAAGCCCGTGATCGAGCTTGCGCCGTCGGCAGCCAAGTAGTGCCTCCCGCAATCCCAACCAAAGCTCGACCGTTCGTTGACGACTTCGCACAGGCAAGGGCCTACGCTGTATTCGCCATGGACTTCGCCGGCAAGCCCGATCTCGATGCAGAGATCGTCTCCGCGTTGCGCGAGAGCGCCTCGGATCCGTATTGCGGCACGCCGCTCGGGGTGGAGGCCGCCTGGTGCCCGAGCGGGATCGACGTCCCGCACGTGGTCGCGGCGACTGAAACCGCTTACTGACGGAACATCCTATGTACCGCAGTGTGTCGAAGGACCTTGCCCAGAAGAGACGTGAGCTTGCGCCGTAGTGCCTCGCGCGATCCCAACCAAAGCCCAACCGTTCGTTGACGACTTCGCACAGGCAAGCGCCTACGCTGCATTCACCATGCACTTCGCCGGCAAGCCTGAGCCCCAGGCACAGCTTTTCTCTGCGCTCTGCGAGCTCGGTGAATTCGTGAAAGCCGTTCGCTGAACGCTGAGACGTGGACACGTCAACGTCAAAAAAGTGTTCGACGAACGCTGAGACATGCCCCGTTATACCAAGGTGTAAGCGCGGCACGCTTGGGTGCAATGGCCGTTGGCCGCCGGGCAGGCTAGGGTGGGCTCTCAACTGCTGGAGGCGACATGGCCGATAGGCCGCTCGTCGTCATCGTGGACGACGACCAGTCGCTCCGCAACGCGACACGGAATCTATTGAAGGCGGCGGGTTTCTCCACCGCCACGTTTGAGGACGCCGAGAGTTTCCTCGGCTCGGCAAGTCGCGCAGCCGCGGCCTGCCTGGTCGCCGACATGCGAATGCCCGGCATGTCGGGACTGGAGCTCTATCAGGCGCTCGTCGCCTCAGGCGACGGTATTCCGACTGTGATCATCACGGCCCACCCGGACGAGCCAACGCAGTCGCGCGCGCGCGAAGCGGGAATCACGTGCTACCTCAGCAAGCCGTTCGCCCCGGACGACCTGCTCGAGTGCGTGCGCGAAGCGCTGGCGAAGCCGCAGCGCGGGTCTATACCAAGGTCTTAGGCGGCGATCCTCTGGCGCCAGCGTTCAACACGCTGCGCACATCAACGGTGTACCTCGGCGCAATGGTAGGGCGAACGGCATGCGCCTAGGCTTGCACCGTGAACTCTACGACCTCGCCACGGCAGTCCCGGGGCTTTCCCTCCCTCCCCCTCCTCCCTGAGAGAGCCCCCGGCGTGGCGAGGCCCTTTATCCATCCCGGAAGCAGTGGAAGGAGCGATCGCATGAAAGTCGATCCGTGTGCCGTCCGGCTGTGCTTCGACCATTTCGAGCTTGACGAAGCCGAGGCTCGGCTGACGTGCGCGGGGCAGCCCGTGCCGCTGGCGCCCAAGCCGTTCGCCGTGCTGTGCGCGCTCGCGCGCACACCGTCCATGCTCGTGACGAAGAACGCCTTGCTCGACGCCGTCTGGGGACATCGGTTCGTCACCGAGTCGGTGCTCAAGTCGGCGATCAGCGAGGTACGGGCCGCGCTCGGCGACGGCCCGAAGCAGCCACGCTACATCGAGACAGTATCGCGCCGCGGCTATCGCTTCATCGCCGCTCCCGTTGGCGTGCCCTCGCAAAGCGCCGCTGCCGTCGAGCGTCGCAGCGCGGGCGCCCCCGGGCATCCCGCCCTGGCAGCGCTCACGGCACTGTGCCGCGGCGATGCCGCGCTCGCCGACCTCATCCGCGCGGTCGCTGCCACGCTGGAGCGCGAGCGGCTTGTCCTCAACCATTCCTAGCGAAGAGTTCCCCAGGAAGCCCTCCGAGCAACGCCTAAGCGAAGCGCGTCGCCAGAACACCGAGGCGATCGTCGCCAGGCACCTGTCCGAACTGTTCCAGCGCCTGCCGATGCTCGCCGGCTTCTGCCTGCGGACCTCGACGTAGCGGAGGTGTCGGTCTTCACTTGGCCCGGCTACACCCCCGGGGGGAGCTGTACGAGGAAGTGATGCAGTCGCTCGTCGAACTCGCCGATGAGCGCATCCTGTCCTTTGATGAGATCAAGGGGCGCGCTCACGGCGAGATCGCCGGTGTGGACGGGTCGACGAGCGAGCCCATCAGGTCTCGCACCGAAAGCACCCCGAGCACGGCTCCGCCGCTCACCACCGGCAGATGGCGGATGTGCTCGCGGTGCATCAGCATCACGCACTCGGGCAGCCTGGTTTCCAGCGCCACGGTGCGGACGCGCGTGGTCATGATCTCGCGCACCGCGGTGCGGTGCTGCAGGATGACGCCGCTGGCGATGTCGCGCTCGGACACCACGCCCACCAGCTTGTCTCCTTCGATGACGAGCAGGAAGGCGATGTCCTCTTCGCGCAGCGCGGCGCGCGCCGTGGCGCCGGGCTCGACGCTCACGAGCGGCTGACGCTTCGCGGCGATGAGCTCGCCCGCCGTGGTGAACGGCATGAGCTGCTCGAGCGAGCGCAGCCGGGCGTGCATCAGAGCTCCATCGGCGGGATTGTGGTTTGCGTGGCTGCGACTACGGGCGGGACGTCGATCCCGCTCGGGCACCAGGCGGCCTCCACTCCGAGCGGCGCGCCACAATACGGATCCCAGGCTCGAGCCGCAAGTGTTCGACGAACGCTGAGACACGGCCTACGGGTAGGCGGTGCCCGGCAGGCCGAGCCGGTCTGCCATGCGTCGTCAGCGAACCGTCGCCAGTCGTTCAGTTTTCCGTCTTGCGTCGGGCAGGTCACCCCAGCGGCGCTGTCACCAGTTCGAAACCGGCAGCGCTCTCGAAATCGCGCGGCACGACGTAGCGCGCCTGGTTCGTCGCGATCGGGTGACCGACAACGAGGAACGCCTGCACGAGCAGGCTCGAGCAGATGAAGCGCTTCGCGTCCTGCACCATCGTGCGCCGCGCGGGCAGCTTGAGGAACCGGCGGCCAAGCGCCCAGGCATGGGCGAAGTCGTACGGAGCGCCGATGTGACCGACGAGCCAGTCGGCCAGGCGCTGGCGATCGGTCTCATTCAAGTCGAGCGGACGGACAATGCGCGCTTGCTGTCCCTTGAATTCCGAGAGCGGCACCGCGCGAACGCCTGCGCTGACGTCCGCTTCGACGATGCAGCGCGGATCGTCGCCCGCCTCGAGCGGGCCGACGTAGATCGAGACATGCGCCCACGGCGAGCGGGTCACGCGGCGCACCAGCGCCGCCGCGCGAGTGGCGCCTTCGGTGAGGAGCACGTCACCGGGCCGCAGCAATGCCGACAACGCAAGCAGGTCAGCGGTCGCCGCAGGGCGGCTGACCGGCTCGGCGAGGTAGCGCGCCAAGGCGCCGATGAGGCGTGCACCGAGGCGGGCTAGCAGCGATCCGGTTGACATAGCAGCGTTTCACCGGAGGAACTAAAGCGCACTACGCGCAAGACGCTCTTCGCGTGCAGCTGCGAGAGGCGCACCGGCTCTTCCCACAGGCCCTGGCTCGGCTTCCGCAGCGCGAGGTGCGCGCGCTCCTTCCACTGATTGCGGTATGAATAAAGGGCCTCGCCACGCCCAGGGGCTCTCTCCAGGAGAGGAGGAAGGAAGGGACGAGAGTCCCGGGACTGCCGTGGCGAGGTCGTAGAGATCACGATGCAAGCCTAGGCGCGTGCCGTTCGCATTACCATTGCGCCGAGGTACACCGTTGATGTGCGCAGCGTGTTGAACGCTGGCGCCAGAGGATCGCCGCCTAAGACCTTGGTATAGACCCGCGCTGCGACTTCGCCAGCGCTTCGCGCACGCACTCGAGCAGGTCGTCCGGGGCGAACGGCTTGCTGAGGTAGCACGTGATTCCCGCTTCGCGCGCGCGCGACTGCGTTGGCTCGTCCGGGTGGGCCGTGATGATCACAGTCGGAATGCCGTCGCCGGACGCGACGAGCGCCTGATAGAGCTCGAGTCCCGTCATGCCGGGCATTCGCATGTCGGCGACCAGGCAGGCCGCGGCTCGCGCGACTCGCCGAGCCGAGGAAACTCTCGGCGTCTTCAAACGTGGCGGTGGAGAAACCCGCCGCCTTCAATAGATCGCGTGTCGCGTTGCGGAGCGACTGGTCGTCGTCCACGATGACGACGAGCGGCCTTTCGGCCATTTTGCCTGCAGCCATTGAGAGCCCAGCCTAGCCTGCGCGGCGGCCAACCGCCATTGCACCCAAGCGTCTCGCGGTTAGACCTTGGTATAGCCGCTAGGCTGAACCCGGCGTGCGCGGCGAGTGTAGCTCCCGCCCAGGCCGCGGGAAGCGATTCCTCCAGCCACGTCACCGTGCCGCTGGCGAAGATCGCCTACGCGCGCAGCGGCGACAAGGGTGACTCTTGCAACGTCGGGGTCATTGCCCGCGATCCCAGGTGGCTGGAGATTCTTCGCGCACAGCTCACCGAGCAGGCGGTCGGCGCTCATCTAGCCCACCTCGTCGCCGGACCGGTCGAGCGCTTCGATGTACCCGGGATCCACGGCATGAACTTCCTCCTGCACCGCGCGCTCGGCGGCGGCGGCATGGCCTCGCTGCGCAACGATCCGCTTGGCAAGGCGATGGCGCAAATTCTTCTCGCCATGCCGGTCAGCGTTCCGCGGGCCGTGCTGACGAGCCTTGCCCGTAGCGATCTACACGGTCCTCAGGCCGAGCCACTCGAAGCTACGAGATCGACCCGGTGAGCCGGTCAGCCATGCGCACCAGCTCGGCAACGGATTTCGCCAGCATCTTGCGCATCACCTGCCCGCGGTGGACCTTCACGGTGACCAGGCTCAGCCCGAGCTCGGCTGCGATCTGCTTGTTCACCCGCCCCGCGACGACGAACTGCATGACCTGCCGCTCGCGCTCCGTGAGCTCGCGGTAACGCGCCTTCAGCTCGGCGAGGCTGGCCGCGTCCGCGCGCCTTGCGCGGTCCCGGTCGATCGCCGCGTGGATGGCATCGAGCAGCACCTGGTCGTCGAAGGGCTTGGTGAGGAACTCGGCTGCGCCGGCCTTCATCGCGCGCACGGTCATCGGAACGTCGCCGTGCCCGGTGATGAAGATGACCGGGAGAGCGACACCTGCTTTCGCGAGCTCCTCCTGAAACGTGAGTCCGCTCATGCCCGGCAGCCGCACGTCGAGCACGAGGCAGCCCGGTGCGTCCGGCCGCTCTGCGCGCATGAATTCGTGCGCCGCGGAGAAGAGGCGCACTTCGAGGCCTACCGACCTGAGCAGAGTGTCAAGCGAACGCTGCATGGACGGATCGTCGTCGACGACGAAGACGACTGCCCGCTCCTCGCTCATGATCGTTCCTCCCCGGCAACCGGCAGCGAGAAACGGAAGACCGCGCCGCGAGGCTCGTTCGGGCTCGCCCACAGCCGCCCGCCGTGCGCCTCGATGATCGAGCGGCTGATCGACAGGCCGATGCCGATGCCTTCGGCCTTGGTGGTATAGAACGCCTCGAACACCCGCTCGGCGCCCTCCGGGTCGAGCCCGGTGCCGGAATCGCGCACCTCGACCACCACGGCGTCCGGGGCGTCCTGCTCGTGAAACGATCGTCAACTGGCGCGGGCGATCGTGGACGCCGCTCATCGCCTCGATCGCGTTCAGGATCAGGTTCAGCAGCACCTGCTGCAGCTGGATGCGATCGCCCGCCACGCGCCGCAGCGCCTCGCCGAGCTGCGCCTGGAGAACGATGTCGTGGCTGCGCAACTCGTGCTCCGTGAGCGCGAGGACTTCGAGAATCTTGCGGTTGACATCCAGCAGCTCCAGGCGCGGCGCCTGGTGCTTCGCGAGCGCGCGGATTCGCGCGATGACCTCGCGCGCCCGCTTGCCGTCGGCGGCGATGTTGTCGAGCGCCGAGCGCGCTTCCGCTATCTCGGGCGGCTCGGCTGCCAGCCAGCGCGCGCCCGCCGCCGGCGCTGGCGATCATCGCGCCCAGGGGCTGGCTCACCTCGTGGACGATCGACGTGGTCAGCTCGCCGAGCGTCGTCAGCCGCGACACGCGAGCAAGCTCCGTCCGGGCCATCTGCAGCGCGTTGTCTTTCTCCCGCAACGTTTCCTCAGCCAGCTTGCGCTCGCTGATGTCGCGCACGAGGGCCAGGTAGAGGAGCTGCCCCGCCTGCTTGAACGTGCCAGTGCGTATCTCGACCGGAAATATGGTTCCGTCCTTGCGTCGATGGCGCGTCTCGAAGGTGACCCTCTGCCCGGCGCTGGCGCGCTCCGCGAGGCGAGCGATCGCTGGCTCGTCGAGCCCGGCATCGAAATCGCGGGGGTGCATACCGACCAGCTCCTCCCGGCTGTAGCCGAGGCTTTCGCAGGCCTGGCGGTTGACGTCGAGCACGTTGAGTTGCTGGTCCAGCAGAAAGAAGCCGTCCGTCGCGCGGTCGACGAACGTGCGGAAGCGAGCTTCGCTCGCGCGCAGCTCCTGCTCTGCCTGCCGCAACTCCGTGATGTCCTGCATCACGCCGAACTGGCGAACGGGACGGCCGGACTCGTCCCGCGTGACGTCTCCCTGGCTGTGCACCACGCGCACGGCACCGTCGGGCCGCACCACCCGGTATTCGACGTCGTAGCGCGGACCGCCGCGCAGCGCCAGGTCGCTCGCGGCCGCGGTGTTCTCCCGGTCCTCGGGATGTATGAGGCTCAGCCAGCGGCCGTGCCATTGCGGCAGCTCGAGCGGCTGCACGCCGAAAATCCGGCAAGCCTCGTCGGACAGGGATACGTGGCCCGTCGCGTAGTCGCGCTCCCACCAGCCCACGCGCGCAAGCCGCTGCGCCGCCTCGAGCCTCGCTTCGCTTTCGCGAAGGCCGCGGAAGGCGATGAGGCTGCCCAGCGCGTCGGTGAGCCGATGGCCGACCTCCTCGAAAAGGCGCTGCTCTTCCTTCGTCCACGTGCGCGCGCCGCGAGCATTGGTGCAGTCCGAACAAGTATGGCCGATCGCCCTTCGGACGGAGCGCCATCAGCATGTCCGAGCGCACGCCGAAATGCTCCGCGATTTCGGCGCTCGGCTGGCGCTCGTGGGAGCCACCGCGCAGGAGCGCGCCGGGAGAAGCGAGCGCCACCCGTGCCACCTCGGCGCTTTCCGGCGTCATAGGCAGATCGCGCCCGCGGGCGGCCGCGCCCGGGAACTCCGGCCGCGTGCGCTCCATGATGGGCCTCCAGGAAGGAGCGTCGGGATCGCACGGATAAAGCAGCCAGGCGCGGTCGCTGGCGAAGATCTCGAGCACCGCCTCGAGGACGTCGCCCATCATCTGCTCGACGTCGTTCGTTCCCTGCATGGCGCGGTTGACGCCGGTCCATCGATTCGAGGAACCAGACGTGCGCCCGGCGCTCCTCCTCGGCGCGCTTGCGCTCGGTCAGATCGAGCACGAATCCGACGCCTTGGTTTCCCCCTTCTTCGAAGGTTGCCACACCGACCAGCACGGGCACGCGGGTACCGTCTTTCCGGAAGTACTCCTTTTCGAACGGCTGCAGACGCCCGGTCCTCTTGTGTTCCCGGATGCGCTCTGCTTGGCGGTCGAGCAAGTCCGGGGGCGTTATATCCGTCCAGCGCATGCGGCCTGCGACGAGATCCTCACGCTCGTATCCGACGATGCGAAGGAAGGCGTCATTGGCCTGAAGAACGCGACCGTCGAAATCCCAGAGAAATATCCCGACAAAATTGGTGTCGAACAGGAGGGTGTCCAGCAGCTTCTCGCCCGACAAGGCTTGCGACATCGTGATCACCGTGGCGAGGTCGAGGTGTTCGCAACAGCGGACGCGTAGTCGCCCGCAAACAGACGCGCCTGCAATCTGCGGGTCCGATACCAGCACGCGGCGACTGCCTCCATACGCGTGAGTCTAACCGTGCCCGGGGTTTCGCGGGTGACGGGACAAGCGGCGATGCCCAATGGTGTTAGTCGCCTACGACTTTGGGATGGAAGGACGCCTCCCGGATGACGCGGTACTATCATGTGCAGAAGCGTTAATGGTCCGCCCGCGACGAGGAGCCCCATGACCACGACCGTCAACGCCGGCGCGCGTCTCGACCGGCTGCCCGTCAGCTCGTTCCACTATCGCATCTTCTGGCTCATCGGGGCCGGCATGTTCTTCGACGGCTTCGACATCTACCTCGCCAGCAGCGTGCTCGCTGCGACGACCCAGACCAAGTTCTCGACCCTGCCGCAGAACCTCCAGTTCATCTCGCTCACGTTGGTCGGCATGACGATCGGCGGGTTGGTCACCGGCTTCCTGGGCGACCGGTTCGGCCGGCGCTTCACCTACCAGTTCAATCTCCTCGTCTTCGGGCTCGCCTCGCTCGCGGCGGCGTTCGCGCAGGACATGAACCAGCTCATCGCCTGCCGCTTCGTGCAGGGGGTGGGCTTCGGCGCCGAGATCGTGGTCGGCTATTCGACGCTGACCGAGTTCGTGCCGCCGAAGACCCGCGGGCGCTGGCTCGCCTTCATGTCGTTCCTGGTCGTCGCGGGCTTTCCGGCGACCGCGCTGCTCGGCTACCTGGTCATCCCGACCTTCGGCTGGCGGCCGATGTTCGTCGTTGCCGGGGTCGGCGCGCTCGTCGTGTGGTACCTGCGCAAGCGCCTGCCCGAGTCCCCGCGCTGGCTCGAATCGAAGGGCCGGACGGCGGAGGCCGAGGCGCTGATGCTGTCGATCGAGAAGGAAGTGGCCGCGGGCGCGGCGCTTCCGCCGCCCGCGGTCCCGGTCCACACCGCGCCGGCCACGGCCATGGCGATGCTCAGGCCGCCGCTCCTGCAACGCATGGTTGTCGGAAGCTGGGTGCTGATCACGATCAACACGCTGGTCTTCACCTTCGTGATCTTCCTGCCGCAGTTCTTCCTGCGCCAGGGCCTGACCATCAGCCAGTCGCTCGGCTACACCGTCGCGCTCGCGGTGGGCTCGCTGGTCGGCTGCGCGGTGGGCGCATGGGCGGCGGACGCGATCGGGCGGCGTCCGAGCATCATCGGCGCCTCGATCGTGACCATCGTCACCGGCTGGATCTATGCCCAGTTCAGCGCCGCCTCCGATCCGGCGATCGTGCTGAGCGTCGGCTTCGTGCTGATCGTCGCGATCTACGTGCAGCTCGCCATCCTGATCGCGGTCTACACGCCCGAGCTGTTCCCGACCGAGATCCGGCTTCGGGCGAACGGCATATGCCACACGCTGGGCCGCCTGGCGACGGTGTTCTCGCCGTTCATCGCGGGCGCGCTGATGGCGAGCTACAACCTTCCTGGCGTCATCGGCCTGATGACCGGGCTGCTGGTGGTCCAGATCGCCGTTGTCTGGGCGTGGGGCATCGAGCCCGCGAGGCGCCGCCTGGAAGAGATCGAGCCCGCCGCGACTGCGGTCTGAGCATTCGACGCAAGGCCTGACTGGCAGTTACCTCTTGACGTCCGGTCTTATGGCGAGCACGATGCCTCGCTGGATCGCCGTGCGGTCTGAACTGGGCGAAGCGTCTCAGCCGCGCCCGCTCATGAACGTGCCTCCTCGGCAACCGGCAGCGAGAACCGGAAGACCGCGCCGTGAGGCTCGTTCGAGCTCGCCCACAGCCGCCCGCCGTGCGCCTCGATGATCGAGCGGCTGATCGACAGGCCGATGCCGATGCCTTCGGCCTTGGTGGTGTAGAACGCCTCGAACACCCGCTCGGCGCCCTCCGGGTCGAGCCCGGTGCCGGAATCGCGCACCTCGACCACCACGCCGTTCGGGGCGTCCTGCTCGTGAAACGATCGTCAACTCGCGCGGGCGATCGTGGACGCCGCTCATCGCCTCGATCGCGTTCAGGATCAGGTTCAGCAGCACCTGCTGCAGCTGGACGCGATCGCCCGCCACGCGCCGCAGCGTCCTCGTCGAGCTGCGTCTGGAGAACGATGTCGTGGCTGCGCAACTCGTGCTCCGTGAGCGCGAGGACGTCGAGAATCTTGCGGTTGACATCGAGCAACTCCAGGCGCGGCGCCTGGCGCTTCGTGAGCGCGCGGATTCGCGCGATGACCTCGCGCGCCCGCTTGCCGTCGGCGGCGATGTTGTCGAGCGCCGAGCGCGCTTCCGCCATCTCGGGCGGCTCGGCAGCGAGCCAGCGCGCGCCGGCGGCGGCGCTGGCGATCATCGCCCCCAGGGGCTGGCTGACCTCGTGGACAATCGAGGTGGTCAGCTCGCCCAGCGTGTTCACGCGGTTCGCATGCGCGAGCTCGGCCTCCAATCGACGCAGCCTCTCGCGCTCTTCCTCTGCACGCTTGCGCTCCGTAATATCGATTGAGGTGCCCACCAGTTTCACGACCTCTCCGGCGCTATTCACCACTGGATGCCGGATCGTGTGAATATGCCTGATGCTGCCGTCGGGCAGCACGATCCTGTACTGGCTGGTGGTGTCCAGCTTTTCGCGGACCGATTTCTCCAGAATCCGTTTCCAGCTGATCCGGTCCTCGGGGTGCATTCGTTCCAAGACGGCTTCCCTGGTCGGTTTTTCCCCGTCGCGGATCGAGTCCGAAAAGGCGGTCGAATTCCTCTGACGTATAGAGATACCGGTTGCTAGCCACGTCCAATGCCCAGCTCCCCGTATGGCTCAGCCGTTGCGCTTCGGTCAGGTACGCTTCACTCTCCCGTAGCGATTCCTCCGCGCGCTTTCGCTCGGTGATGTCGCGGACGATGTAGAGGACGTGCGGCCTGCCCTGGTAGTGGACCGGTACGCAGCGCAGCTCCAGATCGATGCGCCTGCCGTCGCGGCGCGTGCGCTCGATCTCGAGCACGATCGACTCGCCGGCGAGCACGCGCAGGTGCTGCGCCTTGAGGAGCGCCTCGAACTCGGGCGGGTCCTTGCCCAGCACCCGGTCGCGGCCGAGCGCCTCCTCGCGCGAGAATCCGGTCACCGCGACCCAGGCGTGGTTGACGTCGACGACGCGAAAGTCGGCATCGCGCAGCACCATCGCGTCCTGTGCGGCGTTGAAGATCGAGCGGTACTGCTCCTCGCTCGCGCGCAGGCCCTGCTCCGCCTGACGCAGCGCCGTGATGTCCTGAGCGACCCCGAAATCGCGCACCGGGCGCCCGGATTCGTCCCGAGTCACGTCGACCTGGCTGGTCACTACGCGCACCGTGCCGTCGCCATGTACCACGCGGAACTCCAGGTCGTAGCGAGGACCGCCGCGCAGAGCGGCGCTCGTCTCAGACACCCTGCCCCAGTCGTCCGGGTGGATGATGGTGGGTAGAAGCTTCATCCATTCCGCGTGATCGATGCTTCGATCCCTCTGCGCAATTCCGAAGATCTCCGCAACCTCATCGGAGAAAGTGATGCGATCGGCGACGCGATCGCACTCCCACCAACCGACGCGCGCGAGGTGCTGCGCCGCCTCAAGCCTGTGCTGCGTTTTCCGCAGCTCGGTGACGTCCTGCATGACGCCGAACTGGCGGAGCGCGCGACCGGACTCGTCGCGCGTCACGTCGCCCTGGCTGTGCACCACCCGCACTGCGCCGTCCGGCCGCACCACGCGGTATTCGACGTCGTAGCGCGCCTCTCCCCGCAACGCCCTCTCGCTCGCGTCGGCCGCTTTCTGCCGATCGTCGGGATGGATGAGGCTGAGCCAGCGCCCGTGCCAGTGCGGCAAGTCCACCGGCTGCACGCCCAGGATCCGGCACGCCTCGTCGGAGAGCGACACATGGCCCGTCTCATAGTCGCGCTCCCACCAGCCCACGTGCGCGAGGCGCTGCGCCGCCTCGAGCCGGCGCTCGCTTTCGCGCAAGTTGCGCGCGGCGATGAGGTTCGTCAGCGCGTCGGTAAGGCGGCGGCCGATTTCCTCGAAAAGGCGCTGCTCGTCCGCGGTCCACGCACGCGTATGGGAGCACTGGTGCACCCCGAAGAGGTACGGTGCGTCGCCCTTGGGATACACCGCCATGGCCATGCGTGAGCGGACCGCAAAGCGCTCTGCGACCATGGCGGGCACCTCGAGCACGACGCCGGGCGCAGCGCGCGCGGCCGCGAACCCCGCGGCGTAGCCGGCGTCCGTCGGAAGCTCGGCCCGCGGGCCCAACGTACCGAACTGCGGCCGCGCGCGCTCCATCACAACGCGCCACGAGGCGGCATGCGGATCGCAGGGATACACGAGCCACGCCCGGTCGCAGGAGAAGACCTCCAGCACCGCCTCCAGCACATCGCTCATCATCTGCTCGAGGTCGCTCGCCGCCTGCATCGTACGGTTGATGCGGTCCAGCGACTCGAGGAACCAGACGTGCGCCCGGTGCTCCGCCTCGGCGCGCTTGCGCTCGGTGATGTGCCGCCCGACGCCGCGGTAGCCGACGAAGCGCCCGATCTGGTCGAATGCCGGGAGGCCGGAAACGGACACGTAGCGCGTGCCGCCGTCGGCGGTCGGGCGCGCGAGCTCGAAATCCCGGAACGGGAGGTGCGCGTCGAGCGTGGCCCGGTGCTTGCGCCAAGCCTCTTCGTCGGGCTCGACGTACGGGATCTCCCAGCGGGTCTTGCCGATCTCGGATCCGGGCGCCGGTGCGTCGGTCAGCCGTTCGGAGAACTCCTGGCGAGTGAAGCGATGCCGGGCGTCGGTTTCCCAGTAGACGTCGAAGGAGAACTGCACGAGCGCGCGGAAGCGCTCCTCGCTCTCGCGGAGCGCGTGCTCGGTACGCCGCCGGCCGCACTGAACTCGGTGAGCAACAAACCGAGCGCGATGAAGAGACAGAGCCCAAGCGATGATCCGGCGGCACGCTGAACGAGTCCGCGGGCGGGATGAACCTGTACAGAATGACCGCCGCGCAGATCAGCAAGGCGAACAACCCGGGTCCGCGGCCGCCGAACCAGCCGCTCAGGACCACCGCGGCAAGCGGAAGCTCGTAGATGGCGGTGCCTTCCTGGGACCGGAAGCGCATCGCGGATGAGCAGCGCGAGGCCCGCCAGCGCCAGGGCAAGCCCAT
>CAWGCC010000030.1:0-98076 GCA_963820965.1 uncultured beta proteobacterium
CTAGCCTCACCTCGTCCATTCTCGGCTTCGCCGCGCTCGCCAATTTCGATTTCGCCGCGGCACGGACCGCGTTCGAACGCGCCGCCGCGCAGAGTCCCGGCGATCCGCTGCCGCATCTGGGGCTCGGCCTGGTCGCGATCCGTTCCGGGCAATCTCTTCTCCTTTGGATCCGGAATCTCGAGGAGGGCCGGCGCGAGCTGGTGATCGCGGTCGCGCTCGATCCCGAGAGTTCCGTGGCGCGCAGCTATCTCGGCAGGACCTACGCGGACCTTCGCCTGTATCGAGGATGCGTTCCGCGAATGGGCGCTCGCCGAGTCCGCCGATCCGAACGATCCCACCGCGCCGCTCTATCGCGCGTTCGCCGAGCGCGCGCTCAACCGGCCGATCGCGGCGCTTGCGGACATACAGAGATCGATCGCGCTCAACGACAACCGCGCGGTGTACCGCTCGCGGCTGCTGCTCGACCAGGATCTCGCCACGCGCACGACCGATCTCGCCTCGGTCTATCGCGACCTCGGCTTCGACCAGCTCGCGCTGTCGCAAGCGTACCGGTCGCTCAGCGACGATCCGTCAAATCCCGGCGCGCACCGGTTCTTGTCCGATACCTATCTCACCATGCCGCGCCATGAGATCGCGAGCGACAGCGAGCTGCTCCAGTCGCTGCTGCTTCAGCCGCTCAATGTGCAGCCCTTGCGGCCACGTCTTGCGCGCGAGGGATTGGGCATTATCGATCTCCAGGGCCCATTCCGCGTCGGCTACAACGAGTTCAGCCCGCTGTTTGCGTCGAACGGATTGAGCCTGCTCGCCGACGCCTTCGGCGGCAACTCGCGGCACCTACGGCGAGAAATCTCGTGCTGTCCGGAATCTACGACAATTTGTCCTTCAGCGCCGGCCAGTTCTACTACCGGACCGAGGGGATAGAGCCAGACAACAGGTTGCGCCGCAATGTCGAGAACGCGCTCGTCCAAGTGGCGCTGTCGGACCGCGCGAGCTTGCTCGCGGAATTTCGGCACTCGAGAACTACATCGGGAACGAATAGCTACCTTTTTGCTCCATTCTATCTGAGTGACACATACAGGCAGAACGGCGAAGAGGCGCAGTACCGGATCGGAGGGCGTTTCGACATTACGCCCGTGATCACTCTAGTGGGCGTCTGGACACAGCTGAAATCCCACATCCGACTCAACTGACCCGTTAGGGGATTTTTCTTTTCATGACACGGAGAAGGGCGATCTTGGCGAAGCCGCGGTTTATGTCTCCATGCCGCGATTCAATATCGTCGCGGGAATCAGTTACCTCTTCGACGCCCACAGAAAAGAGGTCTTCAATTGGTCCGGTTTAACGTTTCCAATCGAAGACGTCGCTCTACGCACAGGACTGCTTGGATCTATCTCGAACGGCGAGCTGCTCGATGGCGTGCACTTCACGCTCGGCGCGACTTTTGATGTGCACCGTAGCGATAGTTTGGATCGTGATAGGCTCAATCCGAAATTGGGCGTCAGTTGGGACATTACAAGCGGAATTGTTTTCCGCGCTGCCTATATCGAGGGATTGAAAAAGCCCTTGATCGGTGGGCAAACGATCGAGCCCACGCAAATCGCTGGGTTCAACCAAATTTTCGATGACCCCCCGAACTTTCGGGGACCAAGCGTTGGGGAGCCGGCTTTCGACTTCAAGCTGACGGATCGCCTGTTCGCCGGAATCGAATGGTCGGAGCGTCGCATGAAAATTCCCATATTCGGCGTGGGCGGCGCCGTTGAGGAGCAGCGCGCAAGCGAAGAGACCGTCCGGTCCTATCTCAATTGGACGATCACCGATCGGTTCGCATTCAGCGCCGGATTGCAGTGGGACGATCTGAGCCAACAAACGTTCGTCGCGCAATTCGAGCATCTCAGCATCATCAGAGTGCCAGCGGAGATCCGCTACTATGGTCCGTCGGGCTTTTTTGCGCTCTTAGGCGGTACATTCGTGCAGGAGAGCGGGCGTTTCTTTGATTATTCAGCTTTCACGCCGTTTGACGGCCAGGAAAGTTTCGCCGTCGTGAATGCTGGCATCGGCTGGCGCATTCCGGGCCGCGCAGCAGTGGTGAGCTTGCAAGTCACCAATTTGTTCAATTCCGGGTTCCGATTCCAGGACGTGGACCTGAGCAATCCAGCCTTTCTTCCTCACCGCATGATCCTGGGACGCATCACGTTCAGCTTCTGAAGACCCCATGGTCGCTGAGTGTCATTCGCAAATTTCACGCGACGGACTCTGCCAAATTACCGAACATTAGGCGAGCACTGAGAAGCGCTGCATCAGGTCTGTGCCGGATGACCGGAAAGGGTCTTGGTCGTGTAGAAACGGGCGCGTTTTCACACAGTCAGGGTCAAAGCCTGCCCCCCGGCCCCTCACAAAAATGGTCCGCTCTAGCGCTGCGAGTTCAACCGGTCAGTGCAACACCTCTCGTAGTTTATCGGCTGGCGTTTCGAAGCCCAAGGTCTTTCGCGGACGTTGATTGAGCCGCAAGGCGATGCTGTTGAGGTAGCTCTGGGAGATGCGCGAGAAGTCGGTTCCTCTCGGGAAGTACTGACGCAGCAATCCGTTGGTGTTCTCGTTTGAGCCGCGCTGCCAGGGACTGCGCGGATCGCAGAAGTAGACCTGCACGTTGGTGGCAAACGTGAAGCGCTTGTGGGCATGCATCTCCTTGCCTTGATCCCAGGTCAGCGAGCGTCGCAGCTGCTCAGGCAGCTTGCGGACGTGCTTGGCAAGCGCAGCAACAACGGTCGTCGTGTCCTTGCGGGGAAGCTTGACGAGCATCGTAAAGCGGGTGTGGCGCTCGACGAGGGTGGCGATGTGCGTGTCGTTCGCTCCGGTAAGAAGGTCTCCTTCCCAATGGCCCGGCACGGCGCGATCCTCGACCTCGGCGGGCCGCTCGCGAATCGAGACCATATCGAGGATTTGTCCCTGTCCACTCTTCGCGTTGTGGCTCTTGGGGAGACGCATCCGCCGCGCCGTACGCAAGTGCGCCGTCAGCTCCTTCTTCAGCACGCCGCGGGTCTGGATGAAGAGGCTGCGATAGATCGCTTCGTGAGATATCTGCATATCCGGGTCGGTCGGGAACTCCTGCTTCAGCCAGCCGGAGATCTGCTCCGGCGACCATTGCAGCGCGAGCTTCCGCGCCACGCGCCATCGTAGCTCCCTATGCAGCGCCAGACGACAAGGCTTGGGACGCAACGCCCGATCAAAGGCGCTCCTGTCAGCCCGGTTTGCGCGATAGGCCCGACGGCCGCCGTTGCGTCGAAGCTCCCGGCTTACCGTCGATGGCGATCGTCGAAGACCGCGCGCAATCCACCGCAGCGACTGGCCGGCCGCAATGCCGCGGGAAATCTCTTCGCGCTCCTCAAGCCTCAGCGCTGCCACAGCTCTCCGGCGCGGCGCCGGCGCAATCCCTCCATGGAGAGTCACGATCCCCTGGACGCCGGTCTTGTTCCTCCTTTCCAGTGCCCGGGAGATCGCTGCAGCACTCTGCCCGTTCCTCCAGCGCTCCCACAATTCAGCCTTCTGTTCCGCCGTGAACCAAATCCGTGACGTCACCATCGCCCACCTCCTCATCCCGAAAGATTAGAAGGTGTTGCGCTGACCTATTGAATCCGCCGGCCGAAAGCAGACGAAGAGCTTGATGGTTCTGTCAGCCGCCTCGGTCCGATCGAACGTTTTGCCAAAAGTGGCAACTGCGGACTTATCCCTATCTCCCCTGAAAGGGCAGGGCTATCGCATATTGGCGAGGAGGGAGAGGAGGAAGGCTGGTTCCCAGGCTGCGCGTTTGATTTTTCGGCGCATCGGCGTTTTGGCGTCGGGGTGAGCGCGCAGGACGTTGAGGGCGAGGCGACGCAGGATAGCGAGATTGGGTGGTGCGTTGTCCTTTCTCGTCCTGTCGCGATCCTCGTCGAGAACAACGTCGAGCGGCCAATGCAGCCGGTTCTCGATGCCCCAATGTTGGCGCACGATGGCCAGCATCTTGTCGGGCGGCAGGCGACGGGAGAGCAGAAAGATGCGCTCTGCTTTTTCCCCGTTGCGCTGGGAGACGACGCGAGCCACGGCTTTGAGAGCGGCAAAGTCGTGGGTGCGGCCAAGCTGGGGTGCATCGACAACGGTGATCTGCCGGTGTTCCTCGCGACCGTGCTCGATGCCTGTGGTTTCTGCGCTTTGGGCATTCTTGGCTGTTGCCAATGCTTTTTGCGCATCGCGGAGCAGTGCCGGCTGATTGCCCTTCACAGCAAGGGCGTAATCGCCGTTGGCCGCGATGACCGCTTCGGCCATGGCCCGATGACAATGCAGCGCATCGGCCGTCACCGTGGCGCCCTTCAGGTCGAACAGGCTGAGCATCTCGAGCACGGCAGCCACTTCGTTGCCGTTCTCTGCCAGCTTGCTGGCCAGCGTCATGCGAGTCTGCGAGCCCCAGGCACTCACCATCAAGGGTGGCATGTAGCTCTTGCCGCGTTCGTAGCAGCGCCTCAGCGATTTGCCGTCGAACGCGACCACCCCTTCCGCCTGGGCTTGCGCGGCAAAGCCTTCGGCAAAGCGATAAAACACACTGGCAAAGCCCTTGGGATCGAGAAGCCGGAACACACGGCTGAACGTATCGTGGCTCGGTGGTCCGTATTCCAGCTTCAGGACCTCCCGAAGCAGGCCTTCCCGCGAGCGAGCAAAATCGGCCATGTCCGAGCAGTTCTCCGCCCCGCACAAAACCGCGGCCAAGGCGATGAACAGCACTTCCCCAAGCTCGTGACGCGTGTTGCGCCAGCGCGGATCCGGCACTTCCGAGAACAGCTCCAAGACTCCCATAGGCAACCTCCCAAATCAGGGTGGCTCCTACAGAATCCTGTTCGCCTCTCCGCGCAACAACCGCAATATGCGATTCCCCTGCCTGAAAGGCCGAGCTCGCAAAATGCGGATGCGCGAGCGGGTGGGGTGAGGCGCTCGAATGCAAGAAAAAGGAAGCCCTCCAACGTGGAGGGCTCGAGTTGTTTCACTTCAAGGGTGGAGGAAGCTACTTACATTGCTGGGCAGCAAGCGCCGCCAAGACCTTTCCGAACGGCGCTCTGCAATCGGGCTCTTTGGCGACCGCGACCGGCTGTTCCGATTTCGCCGGCACGGTCAGAAACTGCTTGAAGTCCAACTGCGTGCCGATCATGTCGGCGTAGGGATAAAGGACGAACGTCGCCGCGAAAGTGAAAGCCGCGATCGCACCTGCCGTAATCGTGAGACGCATTGTCCTGTCCCGTGTTGAACCTCTTGGGTTCCATGGAGCAAGGACGATGCCAACTGCCGCTTCGGCGGAAATCGGCAGTAAATTCAACGATTCCGCGGAAAGAAACCGTTAACCAACTGGGAAAACCCGGCCAGCCCGGCCGACTTTTCCCACTTTGAGCCCGCAGAAACGGTGGACCGTTCGCGCCTCAGCGAGTCGAGAAGAGCACCTCGTAAGGGGCCACGCCGCCCCGGTCGACCACCAGGTGCTGATAGCCGAACCCGGGCGCCGACACATAGGTCGGGGACTTCTCCTGCGCTTCGTTGCGGTAGCGCTCGTGGAGATATTGGCTGAGCTCGAGCGCGTCGATGCGGCGGTCGCTGTTCGCGTCGGCCCTCGCGTCCGCGACGGCATCCTTGAAGAACAGGGACAGATATCCGCCGGCCTGGAATTTTGCCGCCACCAGCGAGGTCACGTCTTCATCCGACGAAAACAGCCCCATCCGTCCTGGCTTGGACACGATATCCTTCGCGAATCCGCCGGAAAAACAGGAATCGAGAATGACGATGGATCTTGCCGTGCGGATCTGATCGAGCATGCCCGCGAAGTCGTTGTCGTTGATCGCCGCGTCATAGAGCTCGATCGTCTCGTCCAATCCGTCCGCATCCGCGGCTTCGGGCCCGCCCGTGCGCGGCCGTCGGTCCCCGTGCCCTGAGAAGAAGAACACGAACGTATCGTTCGGCTGCACCTTTGCCGACAGGTCGCGGAACGCCTGCCGCAGATTCGCCGTGGTGGCCCTCGAATCCGTCAGCGTGATCGTGTTCGCAGTCTCCATGCCTGCGCCTCGGATCAAGGCATCGCGCACGTTCACCGGATCGTCCGCGGTGAATTGGAGATTGTTGGCGCGCCCGCCGTAATTGCTGACGCCGACGAAGATGCCGTAGACCCTGCCGCCGCTCGCCGCAGCGTTTTGCGGCGCGGCCTGGGACGCGACGGTCGCATTCGAGAGACTTGCTGTCACTCTGTACGCGCCGGTTTCTCCGCCTTCGTAAGACGTGACGATCACTTGGTGACGGCCCGCCTCGGTGACCGGAACGTCGATGACGGAGCGTGACGTATTGTCCCCGAAATCGTCGTTGGTGATCTCTCTCCCGCTCGGAGTCTTGACGATCAGATACGTGTCGAAATCGGACGAGGCGAGATCGACGCGGATCGTCTGACCGATCGTCCCCGTGAACGCATAGTAGTCCTGATACTTGCTCCGGTCCGGCCTCGAATCTCCCTCTGCGAGGCGTCCTGAGGCCGCCTGCCCGAGGGCGAGGTTCGTGATGTCGCGCGCCGATTGTTGCGCCGCCGTCAGCGCTCCTCCCCGCTCGATCTTGAGATGATACGCGCCGGCCTCGCCCCGTTCGTAAGACGTCACCTGCACCTTGTACGTGCCCGTGTCGGTGAGGTCCGTCTCGATGACGCTGTGCCCCGTGGACTCCGCGTCGTCGTTCTCCGTGATCGCGCCCGACGGACTGACCAGCTTCAGATACGTGTCGAACGCCGTCGATGAGAGATCGATCACGATCCGCCCTGGCGCGCCTTCGAGCTCGTACGTGTCCACGAATTGCCCGGTAGCCGAGCGCCTGTCGCTGGACGCGAGCGTGCCGTCGTATTGCGTGATCGGCGGGGTCTGCGCTGATTGCGGCGCGATGCTGAGCGTATACGCTCCGGCCTCATCCTTCTTGTAGCTTGTGACAGTAACTTGGTGTTCGCCGGCTTCCTCGAGCGTTAGCGAGACCAGAGAGCGGCTGGCACTTCCTTCGAAGTCGTCGTTGTCGAACTGCTTGCCGCTTGGCGCTTTGACGATCAGGTAGGGATCGAACTCGCTTGAGCGGAGGTCGATGACGAACCGGGCCCCGCGATTGCCGTTGAACCTGTGGATGTCGCGATATTCGCCGGTGGATAGCGTTCCGTCGCCCCGCTCCAGGCGGCCGCGTTCGGTGCGTGTGCCATCGCTCCTCGTGGCGACAGCCGGAGCCGCCGTGTCGAAGAACCGTTGTCCGGAGATGTGCAGCGACGCCGTTGGAGTGTCGGAGCGGTCCAGAACCCCGATCCAGATGTCGTACGTGCCTTCTTTCGGATTGGCGAAGCGCAACGCGGCGTTGAGATCGGTGCCCGAGTTATCGTCGCACACCCAATCTCCGGTGGGCGTGTTCACGACCAGGGTCGTGTCCACATCCGATGCAACAGACAAGTACAGCGGCTGCCGGCCGGGGGTGAATTCCAATTGGACGTCGGGCGCGTCTGCGATCATGCCCGTGCAGCCGCCGCTCAGTTTTGACGCGTCAACCGCGCCGCCCGCCTCGACCCGGATGGAGTACGGGTCGCGGGCAAAACCGCCGCTGAGCGAGATGCTCTCATAGGTTGCGGGCTTTGCGATGTCCTGTGCCGATGCCGTGCCGACGAGGAAAGCGAGCGCGCACGCGCTCAAGCTGCGAAGCCGCATGCCTGTCTCCTTGAGAGCGATTTACCGCTCGCTCGTTGCTTTTTCAGGAACAGTCTCACTCAAATGGTTTTAGAAATCGTGAGATGCCCGTTCTGGTTTAGCGGTTCTGTCCCAACGGTTTGACGCTAGAACGTCTTAAGACGCTTTAACTCTCGGCGTTTCCGCATTGCGCGCGCCCCATCGTTCGGAGGTGGACAAAGCAAAAGCACCGTCGACACTATCCACAACTTTGGCTAGTAAAATCCCAAGAGCCACGCAGCCTCGATCGCCTGGAGCGTTATGGGGCCTTAGACCCGGCGGATACGGGGGGAGATGGAGAGCGCGCCAACACACCGCGCCGCGCGGCGGCGATTCGTTTCGCGCGCCGTCGCGCTCAGGTCGAGTGCCGCCGCGGCAGGTTTGCTTCTCGTCGCCGGCAGCGCTTTGTCCGCCGAGGCTGCCCGGCGCCACCGCCGTACGCCGCGGGACTTCAGCACCTACGTGCCGACCGCCAGAGCCACCCGGATCGAGAGCCTCGGAGGCGCCGACCATCGATGGCGACGTATCGGACGCGGTGTGGGCGAGGGCCGAGATCATCGACGAGTTCTATCAGCTCGAGCCCGATACCGGTCAGCCGGTGTCCGAGCGCACCGAGGTGCGGTTCCTCTACGATACGGACAATCTGTACATCTACGTCTACGCCTACGACCGCAACCCGGAGCTGATCCGCGCCACCACCAAGAACCGCGACGGCAGTTTCGCCGTCGACGACACCGTGCGCGTCACCCTCGACCCGCTGAACACACGGCGCAACGGCTATCTCTTCGTCATGAACGCGCTGGGCGGGCGCATCGATGACCTCATCCAGAACAACACGGATTTCATCCGGGAATGGAACTCGATCTGGACCGGCAGCTCGCGCATCGTGGACGACGGCTGGACGGTCGAGATGGCGATCCCGTTCCGCAATTTTTCCTTCGATCCGGCGCAATCCGAGTGGGTGATCGATTTCTCCCGCGAGATTCGCCGCAAGAACGAGCGCGTCCCGCTGGAGCTCGATTTCCGCCGCGGACGCGGCCCGCCGACATCTCTCGCGCCGGCACGCTGACCGGGATCACCGGCATCAATCAGGGGCTCGGGCTCGACATCCAGGTTTACGGCGCGCTGCGCTACCGCTTCGACTGGCAGGAGCCGCAGCACGAGACGTTCAGCTTCCGCGCGAGCGGCAACGCCTTCTACAAGATCACGCCGCAGCTCACCGGCACGCTGACCGTCAATCCGGATTTTTCCAACAGCCCGCTCGATCTTCTCCAGGTCAACACCACGCGGTTCAATCTGTTCCAGCCCGAGACGCGCGATTTCTTCCTGCAGGACGCGGCGACGTTCGAGTTCGGCGGCCGCGGTTTCACCATCGGCGGACGCGGTGCGGCACTACCTTTATCCGCCCGAGAACGGATCGCCGTTCTTCTCGCGCAATATCGGTCTGGCGAACGGCCTGCCCGTGAGCCTCATCGCCGGGACAAAATTGTCCGGAGACTACGCGGGCTTCGGCGTCGGCGCGCTTTCCGTCGTGACCAACGGCACCGGCGACACAAAGCACAGCCAGGTGCTCTCGGTCGCGCGCATCACCAGGCCCATCGGCGAGTCGAAGGTGGGCATCATCTTCACCAATGGCGATCCGACGGGGCGGAGCAAGAACACGCTCGCGGGCGCCGATTTCCAGTTCCGCGACTCGAACTTTCTGCCCGGCAAGATTCTGCAGTCCGATTTCTTCTACCAGCGCAGCTTTTCGGACACGAAGGGCGACGACGACTCGTTCGGCGTGGCGGTCAACTATCCGAACGAACCCTGGGGTCTCGACACGCGGTTCAAGCAGGTCGGCACGAACTTCTTTCCCGGCACTGGGCTTTGTGAATCGCACGGGCATCCGCCAGTTCGACGGCATTCTGCAGCATCGCGACGCGCAACATCTCGGGCTGGCGCTGGCTCGACTTCGCCACCTCCTGGTACTTCGTCACCGACCTCTCCAACCATTTGGAGTCGCGCGAGAACGGCATCTGGACCGGAATCAATTTCCGCTCCGGCGATCAGGTCTATGTCACGAGCCTTCGACAATTTCGAGGACGTGCCCGCGACGTTCAAGGTGGCCGGCAAGGTTCCGGTGCCGGCCGGCCGCTACCACTGGACCAATGGCAATCTCTACATCCAAACCTCGAATGCGCGGCCGTTCGACCGCCAGGCTCGATGTCCTGTGCTGCAGCTTCTACAACGGCGATTACTTAGGGTCGATTTCAGAACCGATATCCGTCTCGGCGCCTTGTTCCAGATCGTCCCGCGCTACACCTACACCTATATCGATCTTCCGGCCGGGCTCTTGAACATCCACGCCGCATAGCGACCGACTTCATCATCAGCTTCACGCCGGACATGCAGCTCGTCAATCAAGTGCAATTCGACAATGTCAGCGAGCGATTCACGCTCTCCATGCGCTATCGCTGGGAATACGAGCCGGGTCAGGAGCTATTCGCCTCGGTCGGCCAGGCCGCGCTCATTCCCGGCGAGGAGTTCGTGCCGCGATCGACGCAGGCCATCGTCCGCCTGGGCCATACGTTCCGGTTTTAGCCTTGCCCAGCGTCAGAAGATTTCGCCCTGCTGCCGGCGGCGGGCATTGTTGACCCAGATGCGCAGCTGCACGTGCCAATAGGTGAACTCGGTATCGAGCTCGGCGCGGGTCAGCGTGCTCATTTGCTTGATCAGCGTGTCGTCCGCTCCGATGACCCACATCTCCCACCGGTCGGGAGGACGATCCATCGCGCGAATCGCGATCATGCTTCTGCGCCAGTCAGAGGGCTGGCCGCTGCCGTCGCCATTGAAGAACCCCCAGAGCTGCGCGCCGTTGGGGGAGACCTCGAACTGTTCGCGGACGATACCGTTCTTGTCGCGCCAGACTTCGGCCAGCACCTCGTGTTTGTCGTTGGAGAAAGACTGCCGTGTGCCGCCTTCGCCGTAGGTATCGTCGGGGACGGTCGTGCTCGTGGGCTGCGCCTCGGACTGCGTCTCCGGGGCGGCGGCGATCGGCGCGTCGAAGAGAGCCAACGACAGAAGCGTCGCGAAGCAGATCGGCAAGGCGTGCGCACGCGTCATGCGATCAGTGGCTCCCTCAGTGCAAATCAAGAGTAGCCGATTTGCGAACCATCGAGTATCGGGAATCCGGCCTTCGCCGACCAAACTGTCCGCGGCTGGCGGCGGTTTCCCACAACATGAATCCAAATTCTGTTCCAATTGCTCCGGTTCACCCGGCGTGTGCCCGGGGGAATGGAATCAACATGATAAGGTTTCGCTTCAAGGGTTCGGCTCGCCCTTCAGCGTCCGTTGAAACCCCATCCCTACCGTGGCAATGGGTTCGCGGCAGATAGCCGAAAAGGCAAGGCAGCGAATTTTGGGTGGACGTCAAGTGGGAGCTTCTTGATGAAGAACCTGATTACCCGCTTCCTCAAGGACGAATTTGGCGTGTCGTCGATCGAGTACGCCCTGCTCGCCGGAAGCATCGCCCTTGTGATCATCGCCGCCGTGCAGGCCACGGGCACGACCCTGCAGGCGACCTATCAGAATGTTGCGAACGTCTTGAACCCGTAAGGCCCGCGAGTGACCGCGCACCATTCTTAGGTGCGACGCGCGTTCGGCGTGCGCGGCCGAGAACTTGAGTTTCACACACCTGCCGAACTAGCCGGCATTCGCGCGCGCGACCACAGCGCGGGCGGCGTCTCCCTGCGGCGTTCGTGGACCACGCCCGTTCGGAAGTGTGATATTCTGCAGTACGTCTCACATAGGAAGACCATGATGGCTTTTGCCGCGCCTTTGTTCATCCGCCGTGCGTTACCCGTGATCGTCGGCGGCTTGGCAGCGTCGGGTGTCGTCTCGATCCCGCCGCGGGCACAGCCTGTCATAGCCACCGCGCCGGCTTACACGGCCGACGGCAGGTTCGACTTTCCGAAGGACTACCGCAAATGGGTTTACCTCAGGTGGGCTTCGACATGTCCTATTTGCCCGTGCCCATCCGCTCGATGTCGACCTTCGGCAACGTGTTCGTGAATTCCGAGGCCTATGACGCCTTCCTCGTCAGCGGCACGTGGCCGGACAAGACCGTCCTCGTGCTGGAAGTCCGCCAGGCTGAGCAAAACGCGTCGATCAACCGCGGCGGACGCTCGCAGGGGGACATCCTTCACACCGAGGTTCATCTGAAGGATGCCGGACGCTTCCAAGGCGGCTGGGCCTTCTTCCGCTTTCCCGATGCGATGCCTGCCGCGATGATCCCGCGCACCGCGACGTGCTACTCCTGCCATCAGGAGAACGGTGCGGTCGACACGACCTTCGTACAGTTTTATCCCACGCTGCTTCCTGTCGCCCGGGCGAAGAAAACCCTCACCGATCATTATCTCAAGGAAGAGGCGAACGGCACGCGGTAGCGATCACGCGGTCATCAAGGACCACCCGCATTCACAATTTGTGGCATGCGCAACGCGACTCAGCCGGGCGGCACCTTCAGCATCAAGTCGGCGGCCAGCTCGTCGGGCGAGATTCCCTGCGAGTAGTAGGCGACGAATTTACCCTCCGGGCTCATCAGATAGACGTTACCGGTGTGGTCGACGGAGTAGTCCTCTGCACCTCCGAAGCGTCCGTCCAAGTGAGCGCGGTAATAGACCTCGTAGGCGTCGGCGGCCTTTTCAATCTCTTCGTCGGTACCCGTCAAGCCGACAAAATTGGGACGCACGGATGACGGCTGCGCATCAAATGCGGAAAGGTAGGACTTGAGCTTGTCCGGCGTGTCCCGTTTGGGATCGACGGTGATGAAAATCGGCACGATGCGACTGGCGCGCTCTCCGAGCTTGTCGAGCGCCTCCGCTTCGACCGCCAACGTTGTCGGGCAAACATCCGGACAGTAGGTGTATCCGAAGAAGATCAGCATGTACTTCCCGCGGAAATCCGTGTCCGTGCGGCGCATGCCATTTTGATCGGTGAGCGAAAACGGACCGCCGAACTGATCTTCCGGGGGAGCGGCCTCGGTCACCGTTGCGCTCGGCGAGGGCGGGATCGCGGGGCCACCAGAATGCCCCCGCGGCCACGACAGCGAGAAGGACGAGAGCCGAGACAACGGTCAGGGGAAGGCGTTTCATCAGTATTCCCCGGATGATATTCGATCGCCCCAGACGATAGCACGCCCGGAAACGCGGGGGCAAAAACCCGCGCGCCCTAGTGAAATTCGCGCCACACAGGGATATTTTGCGGCGACTGCGACCGCGACAAGGAGACCGCCATGTCTTCGCCCACGTCCTCACAACGCGTCCTCACGCCCACGCTGTTCGCCTGCATGCTGGCCATCATCTACGGATGTTCGGAGGCCGGAGGCGCCGCTACGGCCGGCAATCCCATCACCGGCGAAGGCTTGCCGAATCCGGCGCCGACAATGACCAAGAACTGGGGCAAGCTCCCCGAGGGACGGATGTGGGGATCGTCGGCCGGCATCGATATCGATCCGACCGACGGCAACGTCTGGGCCTATGAACGCTGCGGCGCGGGCGCCCTGCGGCCGACGACCGGATCAGTTGCGACACCAACCCTGTCGATCCGATCTTCAAGTTCGACCGCAACACGGGCGAGGTGCTCGCGAACTTCGGCAAGGGAATCATGGTGACGCCTCACGGCATCCATGTCGACCGCGAGGGCAATGTATGGGTGACCGACTTCGCCGGAAATGCCGAGCGCACCAAGGGCCACCAGGTCCACAAGTTCAGCCCGACCGGCCAACTGCTCATGAGTCTCGGCACCGCAGGACAGGCGGGCAGCGGAGCCAATCAGTTCAACCAGCCGAACGACGTCATCACCGCCCCCGACGGCAGCATCTTCGTCGCCGACGGACACAGCGGTCAGGGCATGACGAGCAACGAGGCGATGGAGAAGGGCAGGGCGGCGGGCTCGACCGCGCGCATCATCAAGTTCGCGCCCGACGGCACGCGCATCAAGGAGTGGGGATCGATCGGCGTGCGCCACGGCGAGTTCCGCACGCCCCATGCGATGGCATTCGATTCGCAGGGCCGTCTCTGGGTCGTGGACCGCGGAAACCACCGCCTCGAGATCTTCGATCAGGAAGGCAACTACCTCGAGTCGCGCTACCTCTATGGCCGCATCAGCGGCATCTTCATCAAGGACGACATGGTCTACGCGATCGACTCCGAGTCCAGTCCGACCGGTCATGTGAACTGGAGGAACGGCATTCGCATCGGGCCCGTCGGCGAGGATCGCATCACCGCGTTCATTCCGCCTCACGATCGCGAAGACCGGGTCTATCAGGGCACCGCGGGCGAAGGCGTGGCGGTCGACGCGGACGGCAATGTCTATGCCGCCGAAGGACCGAATTCGCTCGCTAGTGCCGGGGGCGCGTTCACCAAATACTCGGTGCGATGATGTCCTTCCAGCCGCCTTCCGAAGCGGCTGGCCCCATTCAGTTTCTCGCGAGCGCACACCGTCACCTTCCAAACATGTACGGAGAGGGTGTAACGTTCATCGCGAAAGTGTGGAGGGAATGATGAAGATTCAGCGGCGAATTGGGGCAGTGGTGCTCGTGGTAGCGGCGGCGGTGGTGACGCCGGTGGTGGGGCAGGGCCAGGGCGTGCCGGATTTCTCCGGCATCTGGGCGCATGCGAACCCCGGGTTCGAGCCGCTCAAATCCGGTCCGACGTCGGTGATCAACCGCATACGCCGTCCGAACGGCACCGGCGACATCCTGAACCTCACCGGCGATCACACCAATCCCATCCTGAAGCCGGCGGCGGCGGCGGCCGTGCAAAAACACGCTGAATACCATGCAAGGGACGAGGGCGATCCGAACCCACGCAACCAGTGCCACCTCGAAGGGCCGCCGTTCGTGTTCACGAATGGCCCGACGCAGATCATCCAATCGAAGGACAAGGTCGCCATCCTCTATCAATACAACCATCAGGTGCGGCACGTCCGCATGAACGCACAGCATCCGGCGAAGGTGACGCCGTCCGCGTACGGCGACTTCGTAGGCCGCTATGAGGGCGACACGCTGGTGATCGATACCGTGGGCATGACGGTCGGGCCGTATTCGATGGTCGACTGGTACGGCACGCCACGCAGCGAGGCCCTGCACGTGGTCGAGCGCTACAGGATGCTCTCTTACGAGGAAGCCAAAGAGGGCTTCGAGCGCGACGCCAAGGAGCACAACGTCGCCGACGGGATGCCGAACCCGAACAAGAACGGCAAGTACCTGCAGCTCCACTTCACGGTCGAGGATACGAACGTCTTCACGACGCCGTGGAGCGCGACCATGACGTATCGGAACGTCGACAATGGTCCTAACGACCCCAACTGGGTGGAATTGGTGTGCGCCGAGAACATCCAGTGGTTCCCGGGGAAGGACTCCGACGTGCCGCGGGCGACAAAGGTGGATTTCTGATCGGCGGAGAAGCGTAGGCTTATCCGGAGCGGGCCGGAACCCGACGCGAGCGTGAGGCTGAGCACGCGCGGCAATCGCTGCTCGCGGCGCTGCAATGCGCCCATCGGACAAGGCGGCAAGGGTGGTGCCCATGGCGGATGAGAATCGAAAGGAACACCTTCGCGGCGCCCTCGTGCTGGGCGCGGAAACCATCAGGGCATTGCTGCTGGTGAACGGTGGCGCGGCGGCCGGGCTGCTGACGTTCTATGGAAATTTCGATGAGGCCGGCAGGCCGATCGACCGCAGCATCCTGGTCTATGCCATGACCGCGTTCGGCGCGGGTCTCATCCTCGCCGTGCTGGCCTCGGGCTTTGGCTACTTCTCCCAGCTTGTCGTCGCGTCGGGCCGCCGTGGTGAAGCGCCGCTGCGCACAGTCGGGGTCGCGTGTGCTCTTGCCAGCGCAGTGGGTTTTGCAGCTGGAGTTTATTTCGGCATTCTCGCGCTTCCCTGAGAGACTCGCGGCGGCAATGCTATGGCGCCGGAGATTCCAGCGGCTTCCCCTTTTCGATGACGTGCACGGTGAGCGTCTTCGCTCCTGCAGTACCCGCACACGCATCGTATGGAACGTTCGCTGGAATCTGAATGGGGGCGCCGGCCTTGACATATTGGTCCGGTCTACCGTCGATTTTGATAACCCCCTCTCCTTCGAGGACATAGGAGGGCTCGATACCGGGATGCGTATGGCGGCCAGAGCATATGCTCGGGCCAATTTCGGCAAGCCCCATCACAGTCTGGTAGCCGGCCGCTCGCACTTTATTTCGGCATTCTCGCGCTTCCCTGACGCTGGCGCAGACAATTGGTCGGGCCTTACCCTACGTTTTTTCGAACACAAGGAAGGCTTTTCCCCGTTCTTTCCCCAAATCGTCGACACGCTTTTCCTTGAAGATCAGGATCCTGCCGTCGCGCGACAGCACCCGGCTACCGACAACCACGGTCGCCCCCCGCTTCTGGCGCACGTAGACTGTCGTGGTGTCGCTGACCGGCGTGTACGAGCTCGCGTCGAACGCGCGCATGCCGGTCACCGGATGGTCGTTCCCATCCGGCACGATCAGATAAGAAGCGTGGAGCGGCCGGCCCTCGGCGTCAACACCCTCGACATCCTTCCTCAGGCCTTCTTGCGTCATGGAAAAGGTTAGCGTCACGCGTTGATATGGTGCCGGAACCGGGTCGAACTTCGACTTCTCGGGCACGAATGTCCACGATCCCAGCAATGCAAGGCCCGGCTTTAGGTCGGTCTTCGCGGCCATCAGCAGGAATGCCGCCACCGCAAACATCGATATGGCGCCTTGCCGAACAACACCGAAAGAAGTGAGACGCATGTTCAGGCCTCGCTTTCCTAGAAGGGGAGGCACTGCTGGGCACGGAGGGGCAGCGTCCGCCTCACCCACGTTCTCTTGCTCGAACATAAGAGGCGTGAATTCCATCCCCCGTGACAACTGTCACTGCGAATCTCAAATCGCCGCGATCGGTATACGCATACGAAAAAAAAGACGGCGCGCAATGCGATTGCGCGCCGTCAGGACCGAGGTGAGCAGATGGACGAAGGACTCACCTCTCGCGGGTCAGTCTCTTAAAGCCTGTTGCCGAAACGATCATGGTCGATTGTCCGAAACGCCGTCCTGCCGCGCAGATGTGGCAATGACGTTTGGCGTATCCGATTCGGGAAACCGAAAAATTCCTTGGTCCGCATCCATGTCGTCGTGTTCGCGCTCGCAAGCCACCCCATGAGCAGCCGTAGGTTCCTTTGTCTCCGTATCGGGCGCTGCAACGTCGCGGCAGCTCTCGTTGCCCGTCAACGTAGGCGTAGCCTCTTGAGCGAAATTCGGTGGAAGCGACAACCGGTTAGGCGTGCCGATGAAAACTCGCTCAAGCCGATCGGCAGGAGCCGCGCGGGCAAGCTCGATGGCGCGCAGACATGCCGCAGCAATGCAGACGCTGACGCGGATCCGAGTTGATTGGACCAAAGCGATCCTCCGCACCCCGCGACCAGACCTATCGCGTGCCAGGTGTGGCGTCTGTGACATCGGTCACACGCGCTCTCGTGGCGTGCAGCGTGCCTCTCCGGACATCGGCCGAATTGCATGTGCCATCACGGGCGGTGCAACGGTCGACGTTTCGAAAACCGCTCGTCAGTAGCTTTGCGTGCTTTGCGTCTTGTTGACGATCTCGACGTTGCCGCCCGAGCCGATCCTGACCGTGTAGTTCAGGAGATCCCTGCGGCCTTCCTGCGCGATCTGCACGGTGAACGTCGTCGTCGAGCGTCTGAACAATCGAGCTGATTCCGCCGCCGCCGCGCGTCGTGTAGCTCTTGGCCACGTCGGCAAGGATGGCCTGGTAGATGCAGATCGACTGTTGAACTGGGTCCATCGCGCAAGTCCTCGATTGTTGGGCGTCCGCCTCTCCCACCGTCAACAGGTACGACACCGCGAGCGAGGCCGCCACGACCGCGATTGCGGCAAGAGCGACGACGTGCGCACCCTTGGGCGATCTCATTCGTTCCTCCTCAGTTCGGCCGCACCGGGCGCGCGGTGATGTGCTTTCCCGCCTTCAATTCTGCTTCCGTCCTCGGATAGTGCCGTAGCATCTTCGCCGGCCATACCGACGCGAGCGAAACGACGGGGTTGGACAAGGACGCGCGGCCGAGTGCGACCGACAGGGGGTCGAGAATGGCCGTCGCCAATTCTTCAAGCGCAAAGTAGCGCAGCGATTCGCGCCAAGGGTAGGCGTGCTCGAGACGCCTGGTCATCCCCGAGCCCATCACCGACGTCATGTCGTTATCGGCGATCCCATAACACGCTCCCGCGTTGGTATCCCCCGACGCCGGGCAATGGGGCTTGCCGACGTCGACGTGATCGAGACCGAGCAGATGACCGACCTCGTGCACGTGGGCACGCTGCATCACCTTCTTGCCCTTGCTGGTCGTCGCCTTCTTCACGCTGTTGGTGTCCTTGCTGTCGTACAGCGTGGAATGCGAGCCGAACCAGCTCTCGCTCGCGTGAAGACGCACCACGTCGATCGTGTGATGGTTGCCGGCCTTCGTCGCGTCATTGCCGACAAGATTGAACCGGCACCAGACGTTCGGGTAGTAGGTGGCCGTCCCTTCTTGCAGGGAAAGCTACTGGAATCGTTGATTAGCCAGAACTTCCCCGTCCAGAACGATTCGGCGGAGGAGAACGAAGCTCATTTTCCAGTTCGACCATTCGGTGTCGGTCCATTTCACGATCCTGCGCGTCGGCGCGGTGGCGTCGCCGTAGTCGTGGTGCGTGCCGGAGTTCGCGCCGCCGGAGGGGTTGATCTGCCGGAACCCCATGCGCAGCGTGAGCGTCAGTTCCGCGTTGTTGTATGGATCGCAGCTATCCGTATTCAGCTCGGCATCGAACTTCTTGAAGCTCAACTTCCTCTTCATGCTGGGCGCCCCCCGCGAGAACTGCGGCCGTTCGCACTGTAGCAGATTTCGTGCGGCCCCGCTCTGGGTCAAACATTCGGATCGCCCTCTTTGTCCAACGCGGACCAAGCGACGGTTCCTGTAAATCCCGTCATCATCACGGGATTGGAAGATTGCTGCTTCGATCCGTCATGGCGGCCCAACTTTGACCCACGATGGTCACACGCGCGCGCACACGTGGACTGTAGCATCCGGCATCCCGTGGGGGGTGTCTGGTGGGGGAGGCCTCGGCATGGCCGCTCGTTTTGTGAGAGATTTCCGCGTCCGGCTGAACGTTGTGGACGGCAAAGGAAAGGCACCCGGTCCGCTCACTGCCGCTCCCGGCAGAGGCGCAGGTCCGCTCTCTGCTGCTCCGAGCAGAGATCCAGGACCGCTGTCTGCTGCTCCCGGCAGGGACCCAGCTTCGCTCGCTGCGGCGCCTGGCAGAGACGCAGGCGCAGCTCGTGTTCTGCGCGACCCTCCGACGCGCCCCGCAGCGCAAGCGGGCGCACCGATTCCTCTGTCCACGGATAATTTGCACGATGACTCCCTCGTGGTCCGTGGCGATGACAGGATTACCATCAACGAGAGCAGACGCGAGCCGCTCATCGACGGAAACAGACGCGAACCGCTTGTCGAAGGAAACAGACGCGAGCCGCTCGTCGAAGGGAATAGGCGCGGACCGCTCGTTGAAGAAGACAGACGGGAACCGCTCCTCGAATCCGACATCGTGAAAGCGCCGCTGGCAAGGCCGCGCCGTCGAAGACAATCGGATCAGTTGAGCAACAAGGCGATCATCGCGATCACGGCCGCGGTGATCGCGATCGGGTTCGGCGCTACGGCGCTCCTGCCGTACATCCTCACACGCCCTGCCGTTGATCCGGCGCAGACGGGCACGTTGCCTGCGTTCATCCCGCCACCCGAAATCGAGCAGTTCGCTCCTATAGAGCCTGCCCCGGTTCCCGCGCCCGTTCAGCCACCCGCTGTTGCCCCCTCTGCTCCTGCTTTGAGAGACACCATGCCGGTCGAGAAGAGCGCGCCTGCCTTGGACAGGACAGGAAGCGTTCCGCCGGCACAGCAGGCGACTGGTCGTGCAGGAAGATCGGAAGTCCCTGCCTCGGGCGCCGGAAAGGGGACGGCCCCGAGTTCGCATCACTCTGACGCCCGCGGAGCAGGCAGCCATCGACCGCGGGCTCAAAGCACTGGAAACCAGCGCGCGGCCTCGCCCCGCTGGAAACGGTCTTGCGCTGACCGAAGCGGAGAGAGCTGCGGTGGAACGTGGGCTTCGAGAGCTGGAAAAGCGTCCCTTGCGCTGAGGAACGCAACCGCATCCCAGCCGTTGTGTCTCTACGCGGGCGCGGAACTTCTGCCTTGAAGCCACCGTCCGTCATCCCAAAAGCCCCGCGGAGAGCTTAGCCTTGGCCGCGGGGCTTTTCTCCTGATCGACCGGGCCGAGTACCGGCACAAGGACGCAAGTGGACAAGATCGACGAATACAGGGAACGCGCCGCGCGCTGCGAGTCGCTCGCCAGGAAGGTCTCCAGTCGCGACGAGAAGAAGCAGCTGGAAAGCATGGCGGAGGTCTGGCGCGTGCTGGCGGACTATCGTGAGGCGGCGTTCGAGCCGAAGTGGCAGCAATGATGAATCCCACCGATGCGAATGCGGTCGACGAATTCCTGCGGAACGGCGGACGGATCCAGATGCTGAAGGAAGCGGTGCCCGTCACCGAGCGGGAGATTGTCGACTTCCTCGAAAGCTGCGGCGTGACGGCGACCCACTCCAAGTCGGAAAGAAAGGCGTATCTTATTGGCGAGGAACGCCTCACGGCAGACGATCTGGTCGATTTGGCCAACAAGGAGCGCCTTTCGCGTGAGCTTCCTCCGTTTGTGATCCGCGCCACGCCAAGCATCCGGCGCTGATAGCCTCTGCGGGAACGACGCTCGAGCGCGAATAACAGCCGTCAGCGGCGTTGACCTTCTCAACACCGCGCGTTCTCCACTCCTTCTATGAAAGGGTATGCCGCATGACCAAACCGCAGCCTGCCGCGCCGTCCGTTCCGGCGCCCGAACCATCGCACGCTCCCGCCGAGCAACCCGCGGCGCAGCCGAAACCGCCGCCCGCGAGCGGAAACGGAGCGGCGACCATCGTATGGAAGCGCGGGCCGGGACTGTTCGGACGCAATCCCGTGCCGGTTGACTGAGACGGCACGCCGCCAAGCGCGATAACGATCAATTCGCAGCGGCAAGTTCTCAGCGCTTACGAGGCCGCCCTTACATCCAGCGACAACGAAGAATCCGTTCGGCTCGTGTTGTGCGCACGATCGCTCCGGACATCAGATGTCTTCGCTCGGCACGTTCACGTCGGGAGCGGCCGCGCGTGCGGGCGGGTTGAGAGAGGCCGCGACCGTTTTCATCGGCCCGTCTTGTTGGACAACTCGTTGGACGAACTGGACTTGCCCCGACAAGGGGACCGCGGCTGCGGCCGGGATGAGCGCCGCCATCAGTGCAATCGCCGATAGCGCGTGGCGATACTGCTGATGGCTCAGAAACACGATGCCGGCTCCGAACGAAAGCACCGCCGCGAGGCCGATGCCCCAACCTCTGAGCGACGGCGCGGCAAGCATGAGCCCCGCCAGGATGTCGAGCGCACCGGTGATCGGTCTCACGCTCTCCGCATAGTCCCAGCGCGCATATGCATCCCTGACGAATGCAGGGCCTTTGAGCTGAACGGCGCCAATCGCCACAAACACGGCGGCGAGCAACAAGGCGACAACGGAGTACACAGTCATGCGGAGCTAGTCCTCCTCGCTGGTGGTCGGATGCCCCCGCCGCCCACAACGTGTAGCCGGGATAAGCCTCGGCTCTATCGGAGCGCCTGATGGAGGAGAGCGCCCTTGAAACCTAACGGGACAGCCCGGCCCAGGTTGCGCTCTTCTCTGTGACAAAAAACAGGCACTTGCCAGGCTACGGACTGCCCGAACACCGCAAGCGCCAGGAAATGATGCAGGGCCCGTTGGATAAGGGTCCGTGAACGACACCATCCGAAAACGGTGGGTTTCGTCACATCGCGCCTCAGGGCGTGCGTGCAACGATCCGCCAGCGGTTAGGGATCATCCCCAAAAAAAACCGCCCGCGGATCCCGCAGGCGGTTTCTCCCCGCATCGCACACCGCCGCGTTACTTGCCGGCCACCTGGCGAAGGACCATTTGCTTGAGCTCGGCGGGGCAGCCCGGAATCTTGTCGATCCGCGGCCAGATGTCGACAAAGTTTTCCTGCATGCTGTTGTTCAGGATGACGATGGTCCACGTTCCGCCGCCGTAGCTGTAGCCTCCCCTCGCGGGGCTCACCCGTCCATCGACAACCGTGCCCTTCGCCGAGCTCTTCCTGGAGCACGCGAATCGCGGTGATGGTCTCCTGATCGGCGATCCCCGTCACCTTGACGGCTTTGGCGGCGGCGAGCAGGCGGGGCGAGGCCTTCGTCGCATTGTCGGAGTTGACCTTGAAGGCAAACTGGACCAGCAGGACGTCTTCCCTCTTGTTCGGCGCGGGCGGGGCGCCGACCTGCGCATCCACATTGAAGAAGACGGGCAGATCGGGATTGGGGGGGTGCGGTGCGAGGAGATGAGCCATGCGTTCCTCCGGTCGGTTTTCGTGATTCGAGGCCTTTCCAGCAATAATACTCCAACCCGCTGCGGCGGCACGTGAAGTCGGTGTGATGCGGTCCCCGCCCGCGCAATCGCTCGGCAACACCCACTTGTCATGGCCCGGCGTAAGTCCGGGCATCCAGCCGCCGCGCGTCCGCGCGGCGAAATGAGTCCGATCGCCGCCCCTTTGTGGCTTTCTGCACAGACGAAATTCCACCCAACGGAATAAGTGGCAGACACAAGCCGTCTCCTTCGAGGGGAGCCGCATGCGGCGTGGATGCAAGGAAGCGCCGGCACCAGCTCAAACAAAAACCGCCCGCGAAATCCCGCAGGCGGTTCTCTCCAACATGCATCGGATACCGTCCAGAATAGTCCGGTTTCGTCCGATAGGCAAGCGAAATAGGTTTTATCCTATTCGTAGCCCGCGGACGCAGCAGACAACGCCGGATGCGAGGACGCGGTAGGATGACCGGGATCGCTCCGATACGTGCAAGCTCGGGCAGCGCCCAGAGGGGGAGCCGGCATGATCACAACCGCCAAGATTTCTCCACGCGTCCCGCATCGCGTTTCAACCGCACAAATTCGGGGCCGGCGTTTTTCTCACGATGGGTGGCCAGCTCGTTGCTCCCTTCCGGCGATTGAAGGATTTCCAGCACCTCAACAGGGACTATTTCCAATGGCAGGCTCACCACGTCGTCGAAACCGTGGATCTCGATCGTCTCGGCGTGACGCTCAAATTTCCCCCGAGAGAGGGGCAGATCTGCGTCCTTCTTCCCGAGAGAGCGCACATCGGACGCGTCAACAGCGTCCTGCGGCATGAGAATCCGCTGAGCCTGAGTGCCACCGCCGGAGAGCTTCGCGTCGCCTATCGGCAGGCGTATTCCTTGATCGGGAATTATTGCGGGGGAGGGGAGTTGGTCATCCGCCGCGAGCTGATGGCGATCGTGGACACGATTTTCGCCCTGGCCGGCTTGCGCGTGCATTAGGACAAGCCGTGAGAATCGAGCGTCTGCTGACCGGCGTTTTTCGCGTGCCGTCCCGGCGAATTCAACTCAGCTCTTCGATGACTTCCATCGTCCGATAGCCGCAGCTCAGGCAGAGCCACTTAACGCGGAAGGTGCGCGACCCATAGTCGTGCGGCCGGGTCCTTTGCCGATCCGACATGCGGAAATCCGGTTCTCCGCATTTGGGGCACTTTGGAGCGCGCCGAGCAGCCTTACGGGCTCTTCGCTTCAGGGCGAGCGAAGCGAGTTTTTGCATCGCCTCGCGAGACCACTTGAGAATCGTGTCTGATAGTGTGGCCAAAGACCAAAGGACCTCCGTTTTGTGCGTTTTGCGCAAAGGCACGCGGCAACCTCCCGCATGGGCCCGCAGTCTCCTCAGGTCGAGGGTTGGGACCGAACGCCGCGAGCGAACACATGTTCGAGCTGGACACCGCCAGGGACGGCAGAAATTGACCGTCCCATGTCGTCTGGTGAGCGGAACGCGGCTACGCGGAGGCCTTCTTTTTCCGTGCCGTTTGATAGCTCTGAGCATCGTGCTTATCGCAGTACGTCCGCCCGATCAACGGTGGTTTGCCGCAATAGTGGAAATCCGAGTTCGCCGGATCTCCCAACGGCCATCGGCAGGTGTCGATGGTCAAATCCAGTGTCGTGATCAATGTTCTCTTGGCCCGCTTGGGCGCCGGAACGGCGATCTCGGCGGCATCGGCCTTTATAGGTGGCCCCATGAACGTCTCGCCAAGCGCGAGCAGCGTTTCGTTGGGCGTGATCGGCTTGTTCATGTGGTCCTCATGGCCATCCGGCGGTCCGAGGGGATCATTCGAATCGCCATCGGTGGCATAAATTGGGCCGACAAGGTTTATGCAACGTGAAGAGACGTTGCGGATGCGCGGGCCGCCCGGTCCTATTCGCGTAACTCTGGCAACCCCGGCGAGCCGCGGACCGGCGAGGGAAGGAGCCCCCCGATCTCAGCTCACATTTCGCCCGTCGACTCCCGCAAGGGCGCTCGATGCGCGACGGATCAAGGCATCGACGCGCGTGTCGTGATAGCCAAGGCGCTTCGCCGCGCTTGAGGCGCGTTCTGCCGCCTCCGCATCGCCGCGCAATGCGGCAAGGTGCGCTAGGTTCACATACGGGATCGGATAATCGGGATCGAGGGCGAGGGCTTGGCGCAGCGGCGCCTCCACCTGATCGAGGTCTCCCAGCTCGAGCCGCGCGGCGCCGAGATTGTTCAATGCCATCGCCTCGACGTCGCGCGTGTAGATGCTGGCGCTCAGCCAGATCAGCCGCTTCAACCCCGGCTGCGCGCGAATGCGTTCCAGGAACCGCTCGAAGTGCGGGATGGCCTCTGCGAAGCGGCGCGCGTCCATCAGCCGCCTCCCGGTGAACAGATCGCGATAGTAGTACCCGGCAATGCGCCCGGGAATGAACAAGAGCACCACCGCCGCCGCCCAGGCCCACAACGGTGCCCCAAACCCAAGCAGCGGCCCGCAAACAGCAGCACCGAGCACCGCGACGCTCGCAACGTGTTGGACCTTGTTCTTCAGCGTGCGAGTCACAATGTTTGGCTGCTCCCTGCTCCGGCATTCAAAGCTCAGTCGCGGATTTTAACCACACTGTTCTCGCCAGAAACTGATCGCCTCTCCGTGAAGGAGGGGTGGTCTCGCACACTCCACAGCCACAAGTATTCAGCGTAATCTTATCTGCGTCTCCGCTGTCCTTTCGAGGGGAACTGAATGGCGGGTCTGAGAGTCGCAGCTCGGCAATGCGGGGGCCTTTCACGGTATTTGTGACCAACGCCCAATTGCGTTGGGCTTAAATGGTGTCTGCGGACCTGCAGCAGGTCGACGCCGAACAGTGGCCTTATAGCTGCGACGGCTGCGTGTGGCGCGGTCGGGCAAAGAACATTTGTTTCTCGGTTTGCTGGCTCGAACGTTTCTACAGAGGAGCTAATCATAATGTCCGATCCGTCTCCTTCTGATCCTACAGGCGGTGCTATCTACGCCAAGCGCAGCGAGCGCTATTTGAGCGCGTCCCTATGGCCTTTTGTGGTGGCTGGGATATCGGTCGTCTCAATTTTTATTTTGGTCCTCTTACCCTACATGTATGACCGATCGCTTGTCCTTGGAGCCGTATCGGAGAGTGACTTCTGCTCTTGTAAGATTCCTGATTCCAAACGCTATCAATATTGGCCTGTTCCTGATCGCGCTGTTCAGCACCTACGTCGGATACCGCTTGGTCGTTGCTTCCGGCGCCGCCAAGACCGTCGTCATTCCTCCCGAGGACCGCGAATTGTTGAGCTCGCTCGTGCAAGAGGGTAAAGCCGAGTCGATCGATCAGTACGTGCGGCTGAGCAGCTTGGCGAAATTCACCGGTACTTTTACCCAACTCGGTTTGACGGGCTTACCCCTTGCGACGATCGGCTTGACGCTGTTCTTTTCTCTTCTGACGCTGTTTCAGCCTGAGCAATTCTTGGACCTGACCAAGCTTACGCTCGGGGCGTTCATCGGCTCGTTTGTTCAGCGGCAGATCGAAAGGCGATCCGATCCGTCAAGTCAGACCGCCAAGGAAAGCCTCGACGAGGATCGTGTCCCCTCCAACACGAGGTAGCACGGGATTCTTTAAGCTCAACGCTCGCCTGAACGAAAAACCGCCCGCGAAATCCCGCAGGCGGTTCTCTCCAACATGCATCGGCCACCGTCCAAAATAGCCCGGTTTCGTCCGATAGGCAAGCAAAATCGGTTTTATCCTATTCGAGCCACTCTCCGCAACAAACACGACCGTCATCCCCGGGCGAGCCGCGGAGCGGCGAGGGAAGGGGATCCACGCACCGGGCGTCGGCCCGCCCAACTTCAGGGCTTTGGTAACACCGTCCGCCTTATCTTCGGCCGCTGCTCTTCGTTCGGCCGGACTGCGATGCCAGACGTGTATCTCTTCATGCTGCTCTTCGGCGCGGTTCTCTCAGGCATCTACCTGGAGCGCTCGCGCGCGCGATGGGCGAGGCGCCGGTGGATGGCCAGGCAGGGCATCAAGGACAGCAGCCCCAACGGCACTTTCGATCCCGCCGAGCAACTGCGAACCGTGATGGGAGCCAAGTTCGAAAAACGTCGGCTGCTCTCCAAATCGGAAGCGCGCGTGCTTTACGCGGCCGAGAAGGCGGCGAAGGACGCGAGCCTCGGTTGGCGGGTGATGGCTCAGGTCAGTCTGGGCGAAGTTCTGTCATCGCCGGATGATCGCGCCTACAAGGCCATCAACTCCAAGCGCGTCGACATCCTGATCATTTCCAGCAGCGGCGTTCCGCTCGCGGCGATCGAATACCAGGGGAACGGCCATTACCAAGGTTCGGCGGTGGTTCGCGACGCGGTCAAGAAAGAAGCCCTGCGAAAGGCAGGTGTTCGCTACATCGAGGCAACGCCTGAAGACAGCGCGGATGATTTGGTTCGCGAGATTTTGCGCCTTGCCAACGACGACCGCGCCAAGCTCGCGGAAGCCCCGACGTTATGACCGGCGGTCGCCGCGCCAGCAAGTCCCGGATTCCTAACCATATCGGTCTCGCCAGGACCCGCGGGAAAATCAGAGTGATCTCCTCTCCGTGAAGGAGCGGGCGGTTCGCACACTCCACAGCTGCAAGTATTCGGCGTAATCTAGCTTGCCGTCTCCGCTCTCTCTTTCGACGAGAACCCGCGGACCGGCGTGTGGGGGCGTTCCAAAAATAGCCGGACTGCGTGGTCCACTGGCCACGTGACGCAGCAGCGCCACGTGTGACGCCGGCCATGTTGGATGTCACGCCTTTAAAATGCGGGAGGAAAAGCCATGGCTCAGGTTCCGTATACACCAGGGAATTTGTACGGATTTCAGCGGGGCACCGATGATGTATTCGCGGGCCTGGCGAACCTCAGCAATGTCTTCATCGGCGACGCCGGAATGAACATTCTGGGTTACGCCCGCGGCGGGAATGATATTTTCACAAGCGGCGAGAACGCAACAAACACGTTCTACGGCGACGCATTCCTGGACATCGGTGGAAACGGAAAAGGCGGAAACGATACGTTTGCAGGCGTTGCAAATTCCACCAACACGTTCTTCGGCGATGCTGGCGGCAACATGTCGTACAAGGCCGTTGGGGGCCGCGATACGTTTGCCATTGAAGCGGAATCCTCCAACACCATTTACGGTGACGCATTCGGCAACTTGACTGGTTCTGTCCAGGGCGGCAACGATCGTTTCAATCTGCTCGCTCCGAGCTCTTCCACCCCATTTGGCCATCTCAACGAGCTGTTTGGCGATGCCGGCGGAAACATGTCCGGCAGCGCGCGAGGCGGAAATGATTCGTTTGCAGGCTTTTCGGACGACCAGTTGCACGTCTTTGCCGACACGGGCGGCAGTATGTCCGGCTTCACTGTGGGCGGCAGTGATCTGGTTGAACTGAACGCAAGTCTGACGATTCATATCTATGGCGATGCCGGGGAAACCATGTCTGAGTTCGCCACCGGCGGCGATGACTCTTTTTCGCTCAGCGGCGGTACGCTCCTGGCCCATGTCTTCGGTGATGCCAACGGAAGCATGTCGGGGAATGCCGTCGGTGGCGACGACAGCCTGCACATCGGCGCTGGCATCAACATCAACGCCTTCTTTTATGGTGACACGGGCGGGGATATGTCCGGCGACGCGGTCGGCGGTCGCGATACTCTGAGTGGCGGCGGCTTGTTCTCGTCACGCACGTTTTATGGCGACGCTCGCGGAAACATGTCCGGCAATGTGCAGGGTGGCGACGATCTGTTCGGAAGCGGAGGCTTGCGATCGGGCCATACGGCGTATGGGGACGCCGGAGGAAGCATGCTGGACGATGCCAAAGGCGGCGACGATACGTTTGGCGGCTCGGGTCGGTCATTCAATGTGTTGATTGGCGATGCGGGCGGTGACATGGGCGGTCGGGCCATTGGCGGCGCTGATCTGTTCTCGCTCGTGGGAGACAACTCAGGAAATACAATCGTCGGCGATGCCGGCGGCAACATGTTCGATGACGCCGTAGGCGGAAGCGACATTTTTCAAGCGGGCGGCGGACGCTTCTCGAGTGCCGACTTTTACGGCGATGCCATTGGCTACATTCTTGACCATGCACAAGGAGGCGACGACATCTTCTCCGGCTCGTTGTCGTCGGATTCCATGGGCACCGTTTTTGCCGACGCTCGCTATGGACTCTCCGGCAATGCGAAGGGCGGGAACGATACGATCACGTTGGCCACGGGTCGGCTCATCGTCTACGGGGACGCCACCGGCATGTCAGGGAGCGCCCAAGGGGGCGACGATACCTTCGCGCCCGCATCTGCCTTCCCCGGAGCAACGTATACGTTCTACGGCGATGCCGGGGCGCAGATGATAGCCGACGCCGTCGGGGGGAACGATACGTTCGCGGGATCTCCCGGTGCGTCGAATGTCGTCTTCGGGGAAACCGTGTCGATGTCCGGGAATGCTCGAGGCGGGAATGATGTGCTGACGGGCAGCGATGACCTTGGTCCGGGTCTCTTGGGCGCTTCAACTCTCTATGGCGACGCGCAAACGATGAGCGACACCGTTCGCGGCGGCGACGATCTTTTGATCAGCGGCACAGGCGACGATGCCATGTGGGGCGACGCGCAGGTCATGCTCGGCAATGCTCAGGGCGGAAATGACACGTATGCTTTCCACCTCGACAACGGGCATGACAGCATCGAGGACTTTGGTCAGGGCGCGTCAAATCGGGGGATAGATCAGATCGATGTCACGGCGCTCGGTATCCACGACTTCAGCGAGCTCGACATATCGGCATTCAATTCCGTCGCGCAGGTGAGCACAATTACGTTCAGTGCCGGAAACGATGTGGTCGTCCACAGCGAATTCGCACTCACAGCACAGGATTTCCTGTTCGCTTAAGTGCTCAAACAAAACCGCCCGCGACCGTAACACCCCACTTGTCATCCCCGGCGAGCCGAGCGAATGCGAGGCGAGGGAAGCATCTGTGTTGGTTGTCAAGCATGACACGGGGGTTCGGATTGCCAAGGACGGTTTTGGCTGACCAGGGTGTTTGCGAGAATGACAAGCTTTCGCGCGACTGCGACGAGGGCGACCTTGTGCGGTCGTCCTTTAGCGGTGAGCCGCTTATAGAGGTCGGTCATCGCTGGATTGCATCGTTTGGCGCTGAGGGCGCAGAGGTACAGGACCCGGCGTGCAGCGGCGCGGCCTGCTCGGATCACGCGCTGGCCCTCTCGAGCTCCGGACTGATCGGCGAGGGGAGCGAGGCCGGCGAGCATGGCGATTTGCTTGGCGGTGCAGGATCCCAGTTCGGTCATGTTGGCGAGAAGTGTGGCAGCAGTTACAGGGCCGATACCCGGAATGGAAAGAAGGATCGCATGACGTCGGGCCATCGCCTCGTCGCATTCGATGTGGCTTTCGATCTCGCTTCTGCAGGCTCGCAATGTCCTTGGTAATTCGCAGGATACGCGCCTTGAGCTGACGACGCAGGAAGAGGGTATTGGCAGCGTCGAGCTGGTTCTCGAGGGCGGTTTTCTCGCCGACCGCGCTATCCCGGCCCGCGACCAGTTCCTGCAGGCTTCCACAGCTTCGCTCGCCGGCGCCTGGGCCTGCGGGGTAAGACTTTCGGCCAGCAACGCCAGCATTCGCGCGTCCAGCCGATCGGTTTTGGCCAGCAAACCAATCGCTTCGGCAAAAAGCCTCGCGCGAAGTGGATTGACGATCGCAACTTTGAGACCGCTCGCGTGCAGGCTGCGATGCACCTGACGATGCCATTTGCCGGTCGCCTCGATAGCGATCAGCAGTACGCGATGCTTGAACAGCCAGCGTTTGAGTTGTCGGTGTCCTTGCGCGTCGTTGCCGACACGCAACGAGCAGCCTTGTGGCACAAGGTGTGCATCGAGCCAGTTTTTACACACGTCGATGCCTGCGTTAGACTCGCACTCGGTCTTTTGTTCGGACGATTCCTTACCTTGCATGCGGGACTTGCTCCCCATCATCTGTTCAGGACAAAAGCCGAGGACGGACGGACCAAGCTTCCCTGCGGTGCCACCCACCAGGGGACACCGCGGTCCCGCCCATCCGCATCGGGACCGGCGGCCGCCGGTCCCGGTGCGCCTCTCAGCTTGCGCTGAGTTGGCAAATCGAAGATGCAAGGGGACCCACGGCTCGGCGCAGCTCGTGGTTCTTGCATCCCCGATCGCATCGCGTAACGAGAGCAAAAACAAAAACCGCCCGCGAAATCCCGCAGGCCAGCTTCCTTTTCACTTTCCTCCCCCGCATGCGGGGAGGTGTCGCGAAGCGACGGAGGGGGGAGGGGACCGAGATATCGGCTCACACGTTCACGCGCCCCTCAACTCCCGCAAGGGCACTGGACACGCGGCGGATCAAGGCATCCACGCGCGTGTCGTGATAGCCAAGCCGCTTCGCCGCGCTTGAGGCGCGTTCGGCCGCCTCCACATCGCCGCGCAATGCGGCAAGGTGCGCCAGGTTCACATACGGAATCGGATAATCGGGATCGAGGGCGAGGGCTTGGCGCAGCGGCGCCTCCACCTGATCGAGGTCTCCCAGCTCGAGCCGCGCGGCGCCCAGATTGTTCAACGCCATCGCCTCGACGTCGCGCGTGTAGATGCCGGCGCTCACGCAGAGGAGCGGAACAACGCCAACCAGCGCTCACGCTCTCGCAGCGCGCACGGCGGCGAGAGCCGCTTCTAAGCTTTCAGCGTTGGTTCGACGCAATACCTCGCGTTCATACGCACCAGATAGGGGCGTCACAATTCCATTACGCTTAGCATTGATCAAATAGGTAATCCCATCACGGGTATCGCGTCGCCTCCGTGCACTCTCAATAGCGAGTTCAGCAAGATGACCTGCAGTCAATGGAACAATCGTGGGTTGGAATCGCGCCGCTAGCACGACGTCAATCCCCTCCAGATTTGGATGTTTGTCGATGATCAAGGTGTTCGGTCCAGGATTCTCGCGGTGAACATAGCGGCCGTGCTGGCCAACCCTGTTGGTCTCACGACGCCAAAGTCGGTCCATAGCTGCCTGCGCAGGTATATTCACCACCAGTATAACAGCTTCTACCGCAGCGCCGCCTAAGGCCATCGGGACGGCTAGGCATCTTCTTGCCGCAGCAGGTGCTGTTTCAGGCTCTTGAAGATGGCGTCGAAAACTTCCGGATCTGAAGTGGCAGGCAAATTTAGGTTGATTGTATAGCCCAGGTTTAGCCCGAGCGTTTGCCGTGTACCGCGATCCATCGGCGCGGGCACGGCCGCTGGTGAAGCGGTGGATGGATTCTCTCCGCAGCTTCCTTCTCTTGTGCCAAGACTCACATTGAAATTCGCAAAACTCTTGAGGTGTTTGATCGTACTCACCGTAAATTGGACTACTCTGAATCGTGTGGTTGCCCTGTTTCTTCGACCACAAGGCCAAGTAGCGCGGAGTCGCTCAATTCGTGCATATACTCATTACGCGTGTACAACGGCGAGTACGCGTGGCGGATGGCAGCAGCAATGGCTGCCCCCGAAGAGTTGGATTTCGGAATTTGCGATAGAGTTCGTTTGGTGAGCCATCAGGATTTGCCAGGCCGATCTTCTTCAAAAAGGCAGTCATTTGATCGCCCGCCCCGCCTCGGATTTTGAGAATAGTTTTTACAAAGTCCTGGCTTATCCGCTCAGGGACCGCCGCACTTCGTATTGCATTTAGCGCTCTATCGATTGTGCCCGGAGAAGTTACGTATGGAAGCGTAGCCATAATTACCTTCCCGTAAAGCTCTCCCGCCCCCTGCAACTCGTTTCGGTGCCCCCGGCTTTTCGTTCACTCAACTACACCCGCTCGTGCCTCCGCAGGTGTCGCACTTCATGCACGTGCCGTTGCGCACCAGCGTGAAGTTGCCGCATGAGCCGCAGGCATCGCCCTCGTAGCCCTTGAGGCGGGCTTCGGCGGCGCGCTTGGCCTGGAGCTCGCGCTTGGTCGGTTTCCGTTGCCGTTACCGTTGCCGCTGGCCTCGCGCTTCGCGCCGTTCCCATTCCCGTTGCCGTTCGGGTCGCGCTTGCGCCGTGCCGCTCTTCACCGCACCATTCGGCACGTGCGTCCGGCTGTGCGCGTAATGCGTCTCGAGCCGCGCGCGTGGGCGGTTGTCGGGCGTCTCGGAGGCCGCGCGCAACTGCGCGGGCACTTCGGCCAGGTGCTGATCGGAGACGATCTCGGCTCCCTTCGTGCTCAGTAGTCGTGACCGTGCAGATGCTCCGCACCTTCGGCATGCGCCTCGATCTTCTGCAGCGCGTTGCCGCCGCGCACGACGACGAGCTGATTGAGCTGGCCGCGCACGAAGCCCGACGACGTCACCTTGGAGATCGTCGCGAGATCGCTCGCCTGCTCGCGCGCGCGCCCGCCTTCGTGCACGCCGCCGCCGAGATCCTCGTCCTGGTGCGGCACGACATGGGCGAGGTCGTGACGGCCGAGATAGCGAGACCGCGAGCTCGCGGAAGATGTAGTCGAGCACGCAGGTCGCGTTCTTGATCGAGTCGTTGCCGATCACCAGGCCGGCCGGCTCGAAGCGCGTGAAGGTGAAGGCGTCGACGAATTCCTCCAGCGGCACGCCGTATTGCAGGCCGATCGAGATCGCGATGGCGAAATTGTTCATCAGGCAGCGGAAGGCGGCGCCTTCCTTGTGCATGTCGATGAAGATCTCGCCGAGCGCGGCCGTCTTCGTATTCGCCGGTGCGCAGATAGACCTTGTGCCCGCCGACGATGGCCTTCTGGGTGTAGCCCTTGCGGCGGTGCGGCAGCTTCTCGCGCTCGCGCGCGCGCGATGCGCTCGATCGACCTTCTCGACGATGCGCTCGGTGACGATGGTGGTGCGCGCGGCCTGCGGCTGCGGCGATCAGATCGTCGACCTCGTCCTCCTCGTCGTCGATCTGCGAGCACCTGGGAGGCCAGCGGCTGCGACAGCTTGGAGCCGTCGCGATAGAGCGCGTTGGCCTTCAGCCCGAGCTTCCAGGACAGCAGGTAGGACTCGCCGCACTCCTTCACCGTCGCGCTGTTCGGCATGTTGATGGTCTTGGAGATCGCGCCCGAGATGAACGGCTGCGCCGCCGCCATCATGCGGATGTGGCTCTCGACCGAGAGCGAGCGCTTGCCGATGCGGCCGCACGGATTGGCGCAGTCGAACACGGGCAGGTGCTCGTCCTTCAGATGCGGCGCGCCTTCGAGCGTCATGGCGCCGCAGACATGCAGGTTGGCGGCGTCGATCTCGGCCTTGGAGAAGCCGAGCGTCTTCAGCAGGTCGAAGTCGGGCGCGTCGAGCGCGGTCGGCGTCGATGCCCGAGCGTCTCGGTGCAGAACTCCTCGCCCAGCGTCCATTTGTTGAACACGAAGCGGATGTCGAAGGCCTGCTCGAGCGCGCGTCTCGACCGCGTCGATCTGCGGCGTCGCCGAAGCCCTTGGCGCGCAGCGCGCCGTGGCTGAGCGCGTTCGAGCCTTCGAGCGTGCCGTGGCCGACGGCATAGAGCACGATGTCGTCGATCTCGGTCTGCGCTGTAGCCGAGCGCGCGCAGCGCTTCGGGCACGCAGCGGTTGATGATCTTGAAATAGCCGCCGCCCGCGAGCTTCTTGAATTTCACCAGCGCGAAGTCGGGCTCGACGCCGGTGGTGTCGCAATCCATCAGGAGGCCGATCGTGCCGGTCGGCGCGATCACGGTCGCCTGCGCGTTGCGGTAGCCGTAGGCGGTGCCGAGGCTGCAGCGCCTCGTCCCAGGCGCGACTTCGCGGCTTCGGCAGCGCCTTGTCGGCGATCGCCGCGATGGTCGAGCGCACCGGCGGGGTCGCCAGGCTCTCATAGCCGGCGGCTTCGCCATGCGCGGCGCGGCGGTGATTGCGGATCACGCGCAGCATGCGCGTCGCGGTTCTCGGCGAAGCGCGGGAAGGTGCCGAGCTCGCCCGCCATCTCGGCCGAGGTCGCATAGGAGACGCCGGTCAGGATCGCGGTGATCGCGCCCGCGATCGCGCGGCCCTCGCGCGAATCGTAGGGAATGCCCGCCGCCATCAGGAGGCCGCCGATATTGGCGTAGCCGAGACCCAGCGTGCGGTACTCGTAGGAGAGCGTGCGCGATTTCCTTCGACGGGAACTGCGCCATCAGCACCGAGATTTCGAGCACGATCGTCCACAGCCGCACGGCGTGCTCGAACGCCGTCGACGTCGAACTGCTTGATGCCGTCCGTCGCCGTCTTTGCGGAACGCCATCAGGTTGAGCGAGGCGAGATTGCACGCCGTGTCGTCCAGGAACATGTATTCCGAGCACGGATTGGAGGCGCGGATCTCGCCGCCCTTCGGGCAGGTGTGCCAGTCGTTGATGGTGGTGTGGAACTGGATGCCGGGATCGGCGCAGGCCCACGCGGCGTAGGAGATCTTCTCCCACAGCTCGCGCGCCTTCATGCGCTTGTGCATCTTGCCGTCCTTGCGGCGCGTCAGCTCCCAGTCGCCGTCGTCGGCGACCGCGTTCAGGAACTCGTCGGTGACGCGCACCGAGTTGTTCGAGTTCTGGCCCGAGACCGACATATAGGCTTCCGAATCCCAATCGGTGTCGTAGGTGCGGAAGTCGATCTGCGTGTAGCCCTGCTTGGCGAAGGAGATCACGCGCTCGATGTAGTTGTCGGGGATCATGCGCCTTGCGCGCGGCCCTGATCTCGCGCTTCAGCGCCGGGTTCTGCGTGCGGATCGAAGCAATCGTCGCCCGAGCCCTCGCAGTTCACGCAGGCCTTGATGATCGCGTTCAGGTGCTTCTCGGCGAGCTTCGAGCCGGCGACCAGGGCGGCGACCTTCTGCTCTTCGATCACCTTCCAGTCGATGAAGTCCTCGATGTCGGGATGATCGACATCGACGATCACCATCTTGGCCGCGCGCCGCGTGGTGCCGCCCGATTTGATCGCGCCGGCCGCGCGGTCGCCGATCTTCAGGAAGCTCATCAGGCCGGACGATTTGCCGCCGCCCGACAGCGGCTCGTTCTCGCCGCGCAGGCTCGAGAAGTTCGTGCCGGTGCCCGAGCCGTATTTGAACAGGCGCGCTTCGCGCGTCCACAGATCCATGATGCCGCCTTCGTTGACGAGATCGTCGGAGACGCTCTGGATGAAGCAGGCATGCGGCTGCGGATGCTCATAGGCCGACGCCGACTTCGTCAGCTCGCCCGATTTGAAATCGACGTAGTAGTGGCCCTGGCTCGGGCCATCGATGCCGTAGGCCCAGTGCAGGCCGGTGTTGAACCATTGCGGGGAATTGGGCGCCGCCTTCTGCGTCGCCAGCATGTGGCACATCTCGTCGTAGAAGGCGCGCGCGTCGTCCTCGGCGTCGAAATAGCCGCCCTTCCAGCCCCAATAGGTCCAGGTGCCGGCGAGGCGATGGAACACCTGCTTGGCGCTGCCGTCTTCGCTCGCCGTCGGTCGTCTCGCCCGTCGGGCACCTGCCGCCACAGGAACGACGGGACGTCGCCTTCCTTCACCGGCTTCAGCCGCGCCGCGACGCCGGCCCGGCGGAAATATTTCTGCGCCATCACGTCGCAGGCGACCTGGCTCCAGCTCTCGGGGATCTCGATGCCCTCGTGGCGGAAGACGACCGACCCGTCCGGATTGCGGATCTCGCTGGTCGCCGTGTGGAAGGCGATGCCCTCATAAGGCGACTTGCCTTCAACGGTGAAAAGACGCCGGATACGCATGACGATTCCCCCTAGTGCTGCCGTTTGGCCCCCTCGACAGGCAAAGCGATGCCCTCTCGGAAACGGCGCTTTGCGCGCGCTTCCGTCGAATTGCTTCGACGTTGCCTTGATGCCTTCGCCGCGAAACGCCGGCGAAGGAACGCGAGGCTATGACCCGAGCGGACCGTATTGCAAGAGATATTGTGTCTAGACGCTGTAGCCGAGCCAAACATTTGGGGGAAAACCGCGGCGCTCAAATCGTCATTCTGATTCAGCGCCTTATCGCGTCAGGCCTCAAGTGCTGTGGAGACTTTGTGGAGAACAGAGCGACTGTCCTCGGCCGTCGGCACTCCATTCCCGGGACTCCACGCGTGGCGATCAGATTCGGAGCCGAATTGCCACGCGCTGCGACTCGTCCATGACAATGACATGTGATCGCGTGGAATACGAATCAGGTTTTGATCGGCTTTCCGGCATACGCCTTCGCGGAAAAATCCCAAGAATTCAACGGATTTGCTGATGAGGCCGTCAAAGATTCGCCAAGAAGCGCGTGCAAGTCTCGCGGTCGGTTGGCGTTGCTGTGGCCCGCGCCTATAGTCCGCGCCGCGTTCTGCATGAGGAGTTTGAAGTCTTGATGTCGTTGGTTGGGTCAGCTCTTCGTCTGGTGGCGCGATGCGACGCCGGGCACGTTGGTCACCACCTGGTTTTCCGGCCAGAAGGTCGGCAAGGACACTTTCGGCAATCGCTATTACCAGACCAAGGACGGCAAGCGCCGCTGGGTGATCTATGCCGGCACGGTCGAGGCCTCGCGCGTGCCGCCCGACTGGCATGGCTGGCTGCATCACACCTTCGACAAGCCGCCGACCGATCGAGCCGTTGAAGGCGCAGCCGTGGGAAGCGCCGCACGAGCCGAATCTGACCGGCACGAACGAGGCCTATCATCCGGAAGGAAGCCTGTGGGCGGACGGCAAGCGTCCGCCGGCGACCGGCGATTACGAAGCCTGGCGGCCCGGCTGAGGCGAGCGAAGCAGTCATGCAGAATCAATGCGTCGAGACGTTGATTGGCGCGGTCGTGATCGCGATCGCGGTGGCGTTCCTCGTGCTTCGCCTATTCCAGCACGGGCGCCGGTCCGATCTCGGGCTATGACGTGATCGCGAAGTTCAATCGCGCCGACGGCGTCAATATCGGCACCGATGTCCGGCTTTCCGGCATCAAGGTCGGCACGGTGTCGCGCATGGCGCTCGATCCGATGACCTACAACGCCGTGCTCACGCTCGCGCTCGAGAGCAGCGTGAAGCTGCCCGACAATTCGTCGGTGCGCATCACGTCGGACGGCCTGCTCGGCAACCAGTATCTCTCGATCGAGCCGGGCGGATCGCAGATGCCGATCGCAGCCGGGCGGCGAGATCGAGAACACGCAAGGCTCGATCGATCTGATTGGGCCTTGCTCGGCAAGGCCGATGTTCGGAGCAGCGGGTGAAGCGAAGTGAAGCGCGTTGCGTTCGGTGTTCCGCGTGTTGCCGCCGCACTGTGCGCGGCGGCGCCTGCGTTGGCTGCGCCGCAGCCGCAAGCCGCAGCAGCGCCGGCGCCGCGCGCGCGCGCCCGACGTCGCGGACGCGGTCCCCGACGCGCAGCGGCGTCAAGCGCATGGTGATCCTGCGCGGGCTCGACAAGATCACGGGCCGCGCGATCGATGTCGCCGCGCCCGCCGGCGTGCCGGTGCGCTTCGGCACGCTCACGATCACCGCGCGCTATTGCTACACGGTGCCGCCCGAAGAGCCGCCGGAGACCAACGCGTTTCTCCAGATCGATGACGGCAGGCCCGGCGAACAGCCGAAGCGCGCTCTTCTCGGGCTGGATGTTCGCCTCCACGCCCGCGCTGAGCGCGCTCGAACATCCGGTCTACGACGTCTGGGTGATCACCTGCAGGACCGACCAGCCCGGGCCCGCGGACGAAAGCGGCGTCGCCGGCGGATTTGCCGCCGCCGCCCGCCAATCCGCCGGTCGAACGGCCGCCGCCGCCGCCGCGCCGCCGGCGCGCGCCGCCCGCCGGCGCGCCGCTCCGCCGTAGAAATTCGCCTCGCGCGAGAGCGCCTGCGCCAGCAGGCCCTGGAAGCGTTCCTCGGTGACGGTCACCGCGCCGAACTGCTCCAGATGCGGATTGGGGAATTGCGCATCCAGCAGCGTATAGCCGCCGGCCTTCAGCCGCGCCGCGAGATGCACGAGCGCAACCTTGCTCGCATCGCGCATGCGGGAGAATTTGCTTTCGGCGAAGAACGCCGATGCGAGACTGAGGCCGTAAAGCCCGCCGACGAGCTTGTCCTCGAACCAGACCTCGACGCTGTGCGCGAGCCCGCGCGCGTGCAGCGTCGTGAACACATCGACGATGGGCGCGTTGATCCAGGTGTCGCGGCGATCGGGTCGCGCTTCCGCGCAGCCGCGGATGACCTCGCCGAAGGCGGTATCGACCGTGACGCGTATAGCGGTCGGATTTGACGGTCGCGGCGAGCCGGCGCGGCACGTGGAACTTGTCGAGCGGCAGGATGCAGCGCTCGTGCGGCCGGACCCAGAGGACGTCCTTGGCGTTGCGGCTCTCGGCCATGGGGAAGATGCCCAGGCGATAGGCCAGCAGCAGCTCTTCGGGATTGATCGCGGTCACGAAGCCCGATCTTACGCCTGCTTCAGTTTGGCATCCAAGCTCCACGGCCCGGGCCCGCGGCCGCGAAATAGAGGAACACGAAGGAATAGAGCACCATGATCTCGCCGCCATTCATGATCGGATAGATGCTCTGCGGCACATGCAGCCACCAATAGCCGATCGCCATCTCGCCCGAGAGCAGAAACGCGGCAATCCGGGTGAAGAGGCCAAGCGTCACCAGCGCGCCGCCGATCGTTTCCAGAAGCCCGACGAACAGCAGCATGCCCGGGACCCAGGCCGCCGACCGGTTCCAGCGGAAACGAGAACAGCTTCTGCGTGCCGTGCTCGACGAAGGTGACGCCGAACGCGATGCGCATCAAGACTCAGAAGCTGCGGCGACCATGTTCGAGTGTCGTGAACATGACCTTTCCCCGAGTCGCCTTTCAAAAGATACAGGACCCGTGGCGCTCGACTAGCCGCTGGCGCGTCCCGCCGCGCGGTGCGCGAGATGGTGCTCCAGCCAGTGGATGTTGTAGTCGCCGTCGAGGATGTCGGGCTGCTTGATCAGCTCCTGGAACAGCGGGATCGTCGTCTCGATGCCGCCGATCACCAGCTCGTCGAGCGCGCGCCGCAGGCGCATCAGGCACTCGTTGCGGCTCTTGCCGTGCACGATCAGCTTGCCGACCAGGCTGTCGTAGTAGGGCGGGATCGGTAGCCGGAATAGGCCGCCGAATCGATGCGCACGCCCAGGCCGCCCGGCGCGTGGAAGTCGGTGATCAGGCCCGGCGAGGGCCGGAAGGTGAACGGGTTCTCGGCGTTGATGCGGCATTCGATGGCATGGCCGGCGAACGTGACGTCGCTCTGCTCGAGCTCGAGACGGCCGCCGTCGGCGATGCGGATCTGCTCGCGCACGAGATCGATGCCGGTGATCATCTCGGTCACCGGATGCTCGACCTGCAGCCGCGTGTTCATCTCGATGAAATAGAACTCGCCGTTCTCGTACAGGAATTCGACCGTGCCGACGCCGAGATAGCCGAGCTTGGTCAGCGCGCGCGTGACCACCGCGCCGATCTCGCGCGCGCGCCTCGGCGTTGAGCGCCGGCGAGGGCGCTTCCTCCCACACCTTCTGATGGCGGCGCTGCAGCGAGCAGTCGCGCTCGCCCAGATGCATCACGTTGCCGTGCGTCGGCGATCACCTGGATTTCGATGTGGCGCGGCTTCTCGAGATATTTCTCCATATAGACGGCGTCGTCGCCGAACGCGGCCTTGGCTTCGGTGCGCGCGGTCGAGAGCGCCTCGCGACAGCTCCGCCGGCCGAGCGCGCGACCTTCATGCCGCGTCCGCCGCCGCCGGCCGCGGCCTTGATCAGCACCGGATAGCCGATCTTCTCGGCGAGCTGCTGCGGCGTCCTCGTCGGAGTCGACGCGCCGTCCGAGCCCGGCACGATCGGAATGCCGAGCGCCTTCACCGCCTGCTTCGCGGCGATCTTGTCGCCCATCAGCCGGATGTGCTCGGGCTTCGGGCCGATGAAGGTGATGTTGTGCTCCTCCACGATCTCGGCGAAGTGCGCGTTCTCCGACAGGAAGCCGTAGCCGGGATGGATCGCCTCCGCGCCGGTGATCTCGCAGGCCGAGATGATCGCGGGGATGTTCAGATAGGACTGGCTCGCCGGCGGCGGGCCGATGCAGACCGCTTCGTCGGCCAGCCGCACATGCATGGCGTCGGCGTCGGCGGTCGAATGGATCGCCACCGTCGCGATGCCCATCTCCTTGCAGGCGCGATTGATGCGCAGCGCGATCTCGCCGCGATTGGCAATGAGGATCTTCTCGAACATCGCGCTATTCGATCCGCATCAGCGGCTCGCCGAATTCGACCGGCTGGCCGTCGCGGACGAGGATCTCCGCGATCCGTGCCGGCGCGCGGCGCCGCGACCGGGTTCATCGTCTTCATCGCTTCGATGATGCAGACGGTGCCGTCGGTCACTTGTCGCCGACCTTGACGAACGGCGGCGCGCCGGGCTGCGGCGCGAGATAGACCGTGCCGACCATCGGCGAGGTCACCAGCGTGCCGCGCTTGCGGCGCCGGCTCGGCGCCGCCGTTGCGGATTCGCGGCGCGGCGACGGTGCGCCGCGCGGTGCGCGGCGGGCGCCGCGGCCGCCTGCAGCGCCAGGACGCTCGCGCGCGACGCGCACGCGCACGCCGCCGCGCTCGACCTCGATCTCGCTCAGGCCCGTCTCTTCGAGGAGCTCCGCCAGTTCGCGCACGACGTCGGGATCGACGCCCGGCGTGGTCTCGCCCTTGAGGTATTGCGTCAGCCGCGTGCGGAGCGACTTGCGCTTGTTCTCGCTCATTGCAGCGTGGCCTTGCCGGCGCCGACGAGGCCGGCCATCGCGTCGATCGCCACGACATAGCCCATGCCGCCCAAGCCCCAGATCACGCCCTTGGCGACCGTGCTGACATAGGAGTGGTGGCGGAAGCGCTCGCGCTGCGTGGGGATTGGAGAGATGCACCTCGATGATCGGCTTGTCGAGCGCCTTGAACGCGTCTAGCAGCGCGACCGAGGTGTGGGTATAGGCGCCCGGCGTTGATGATGACGCCCGCGCTCTTGGTGCGCGCCTCCTGGATCCAGTCGACCAGCTCGCCCTCGTGGTTGGACTGGCGGAAGACGACCTCGAGCCCGAGCGCCTTGGCGCGCGGCTGTCGACGGCCTTCTCGATGTCGGCAAGCGTTTGCCGGCCATAGATTTCCGGCTCGCGGCTGCCCAAGCAGATTGAGATTCGGCCCGTTCAGGACATATATCGGTAGGGTCATGGCCTGAAATGCCCCCGAAAATGCGCTAAACGATGGTGAAATGGCGGGCGGAGCCGAAGTGGAAGCGGCGTTATACTGGCCTGCCGGGGAAACGGAAACAGGAGAGCCTCTCTCGATGGCGTTGCGTCTATGTCTTAACGGCGAACACCGCGATTTTCCTAGCCCGATGACGGTCGCCGCGCTGCTCCGGCACCTGGCGCTCGACCCGGCCAAGGTCGCGGTCGAGCGCAATCTCGAGATCGTGCCGCGCTCGACCTACCGGGCGGTCGGGCTGACCGAGGGCGACCGGCTCGAGATCGTGCAGTTCATCGGCGGCGGCAACGACATGAGCGGCGCCGCGCCCGTCGCCGACAAGCCGTTCGTCGTCGCCGGCCGCGACGCTCAACTCGCGCCTGATCATCGGCACCGGCAAGTACAAGACCTACGCCGAGAACGCCGCCGCGCTCGAGGCCTCGGGCGCCGAGATCGTCACGGTGGCGCTGCGGCGCGTGAACGTCACGGATCCCGGCGCGCCCAGGCTGGTCGATTTCATCGATCCGAAGAAATTCACCTACCTGCCCAACACGGCCGGCTGCTTACACCGCCGAGGACGCGGTGCGCACGCTGCGCCTGGCGCGCGAGGCCGGCGGCTGGACCCTCGTCAAGCTCGAAGTGCTGGGCGACAAGAAGACGCTCTATCCCGACATGATCGAGACGCTGCGCGCGACCGAAGTGCTGGTGCACGACGGCTTCCAGGTGATGGTCTATTGCACCGACGATCCGCTGCTGGCCAAGAGGCTGGAGGAGATGGGCGCGCCGCGATCATGCCGCTCGGCCGCGCCGATCGGCTCGGGCCTCGGCATCCAGAACCGCATCAACATCCGCCTGATCGTCGAGCAGGCGCAGCGTGCCGGTGATCGTCGATGCCGGCGTCGGCACGGCGTCGGACGCGGCGATCGCGATGGAGCTCGGCTGCGACGGCGTGATCATCAACACCGCGATCGCCGAAGCGAAGAACCCGGTGCTGATGGCGCGCGCGATGAAGCACGCGGTCGAAGCGGGCAGGGCTCGCCTATCTCGCCGGGCCGCATGGCGAAGAAGCAATACGCCGATCCGTCCTCGCCGCTCGCGGGGCTGATCTAGGGTTCATGCGCCCCAACGATGGCGGGGTGTCAGGTCCGAGATAGTGAATTGAATCGGTCTTCGAAGCCGACATCCAAAGGCGGGCAGATTCTGACCAATGCGGGCACTTACTGCAGCGGCTTATACGTAGCCGGGGTCGAACATTCTACGATTGGAATTGAGTTGAAAAACTGCGGCCGCTTCCCGGTGTAAACCAGCCATCGAATTTCACGGAACGCAAAGCACGGTGCAGGGGCCGCTGGCTTGCTGCTGCCCATTAGAGGCGCTCCGCCAGCGCGGACCGCGCGGCTATGACTGCTGCTCGCTGGAGCAGGCGCCTCTGCTCGGGACACCAAGTGTACTAGGGTCAACTCATGGGCAAAGGTGACCTGCAGTGACCGTCGAAATCTTGATGTGGGTGTTGGCTGGCGCAATCGTGCTTGCGGGGTTGGCGGGAACGATCCTTCCGGTCCTGCCGGGCGTGCCGCTGATTTTCTTCGGCCTGCTTCTGGCGGCCTGGATCGACAATTTTCAGCGGGTGACTTGGGTAACGCTGTTTCTGATCGGACTGCTTGCGGTGGCCTCTCTGGCAGTCGATTTCGTGGCGACTGCGCTCGGTGCGCGACGTGTAGGAGCATCGCGTCTCGCCATCATAGGCGCTCTCATCGGGACGGTGATCGGCCTGTTCTTCGGCATTCCAGGCATTATCTTCGGTCCCTTTGTAGGGGCTGTGGTCGGGGAGCTGATCTCGCACCGCCAGATCAATCAGGCATCACGCGTCGGCATGGCCACATGGTTGGGCCTTGTCTTCGGAACCATCGCCAAACTCGTTTTCGCACTGACGATGATCGGAATTTTCGCGGCGGCATACATCTACTGAGAGCTTGCCCGTATGCGGTGCGCGAACGCTACCGTGTCTCGCACCGTTCGATCAGGCGCCGCATCTCGGCCAGCACCCTCTGGCTGACAGCGTCCCCGGCTTCAGCCGTGCGGACCGAGGTTCCGAAGGTGACCCTTATGGTGACGTTCCGTAGCGCGGGCACGAGCATCTGAAGGTTGGAGGCTAGCCACCAGCGGTCCTGCTCCTTCTGACGCAGATAGATCAGCGGGTTACGCAGGGCGAGAGGGGAGAAGACGCCGCTCACCGCGACGGGGACGACGGTGAGGTCCGGGGCCAGTTGTGCGAAGAGGTCCACGCTCGTCGACCAGCGCTCAAGTGACGCGACCGCGCCCGGCAGCAGTGCCGGGTCTGGTTCCATCCGTCCCGCGGGAAAGTTCAGAACTGCGCCACCACGCTTCAGATGCCGGGCCACCGACCGGAGGACGCCGAACCGGTTCGAGGACGCCTTGGCCACCTTGATCAGGTGCCGCGAGGTGTTCGGGAGCGCGTCCAGAAGCGGCCACTGCGCCGCCACCACGCGCAAGTCCGCCCGCGGGATGGAGCTGAACAGCGCGGCGGCATCGGCGAGCCCCGGGTGATTGGACAGCAGCAGCAGCGGACCTTGAGGCGGCAGGCGCTCTCGGCCCTCGATCTCCACGCGCCGGACCATCCGCTTGAGCGCCCAGGCGCCCCCAGCGCTCAGCCCCGACTCGCCGACGATCCGGTCGTAGGTCGCGATCTGACGCGCCACGCGCCGCGCCGGAACCCGGAAGAGCAACTCGAGGAGGCGCCGTCCGCGGCGCAACCCACTAAGGCCAAAGGCGGACAGCAGATCGTTTACACACACCCGGGTGAGCGCTTCGATCTGCTGCGAGCCCTTCTCCCGGGCCGGCATTGTGGCAGTGGCGGCATCCACTCTCAGACGTTCCCTGTTAGGTCGTTGAGGGCGTACGTGGCCCGATCTTATCGAGACAGCGAACACGCTACCCGCGCTCTGGGACGTAGGTCCAATTGACACGGCATAGCTCCGTCAGAATTGCTGGACGCGATGGCTCTAGGGGTTAAGAGTGCGGCCAAACGCCCTGGAACGCGCACAAGGCCACGCCGTTGATAGCTACCGATGCCGAAGAAAATCCCGCTCGATTTGCTCATTGGCACCGCTGACGCTTCGCAGCTTGGCGAGGCCTTCCGGTCGGTCATGAGCAAGTGGCTCAAAGCCAACAACGTCCACCTCCACGTGAGCGATGTTCAGGTCGGCGCGGAACGCGACGCGAATGCCAACCGCTGGGTGGCGGTGAAGCTTCGACTGAAGGATTTGCGAAGGGCCGATCCCGGGAAAGGCTGGCACTCCGCACCGAAGGTACGACCGATCGATTGAACCCGACGCAGCGCGCCGGTCCGTCGTGGCTGCTCGCGGGTTGATCCTGGGTTGATACCGCACCTGCGTTGTCGAGCGTGATGGCGGTCACTTCAGTCGCTTTCGAGCTGTGCCTCCGACCAACGGCTACTTCGCAAAAGACATCTTCCAACGTTCAGTTCCCTTGCTCAGTCCTACCCGAACGCAATATTCTCCGTTTGCCGGCAAGATCGTCGAAGTAAAATATAGTCCACCACTGCGCCGCCGACGGGAGGGTTCGATGACGACCGCCACGCGACTTGGAAATGTCCTTGCGAGATTGTCCTTCGGCGCAATAGCGAGCATGGGCCTGCTGGCTTTGCCGATCGTCAGGGAGCCATCCGGCGATGGCTCAAAACCGCGGCCCGGCGGCGCTGACCGGCACCGTATCCTCGCGCGAAGAAGGAAAGATGGAAGGCGTTGTGGTCAGCGCCAAGCGCCCTGGCTCGACCATCATGGTTTCGGTCAGCACCAACGCGCAAGGGCAGTACAGTTTTCCGCAGGACCGGCTCGCCCCCGGTGACTATGACATCACCATGCGCGCCGTCGGGTACACGCTGCACGCCGACCAAGGCAACGATACAATCGGGCGGCGCCACGCAACTCGACCTCAGGCTCGCGAAGGCCACGCCGGACGTTCTCGCCCTGCAAATGACCAACAGCGAGTGGATTCAAAGCGCGCCGGGCACGCCCGACCAGAAAATGGCATTGCTGAGATGTCTCGATTGTCATGGCCTGCAGCGTCCGATCTTTTCCAAGGAAGATGCGTCGGAAATGGCGTACACGGTGCAGCGCATGACCGCGCACAGCGCGAATGCTTCTCCCAATTTTCCTTTCTTCCATCAGAACGCATCCGAGATCTTGAGCCGTCCGCCGAGCCAAGGCGATGGAGGACTTCGGCGGCCTATATCGCTTCGATCAATCTCAGTTCCGGAGAAACGTGGCCCTATAAACTGAAAACGCAGCCCCGGCCGACCGGCAAATCGACTCAGGCGATCATCACGACCTACGATCTTCCTGACGGCGCCGCGCCCCATGACACGCTCCTCGACAAAGCGGGCAACGTCTGGTTCTCCGATTTCCAGCACCATTTCATCTCGAAACTGGACCCCAAGACCGGCAAGGTCACGCGCTATCCGGTTCCCATCTCGAAGCCCGGCTTTCCGACCGGCGGCCTCATGATCACGATGGATAAGGATGGAAACATCTGGGAAGGCATGATGGGGCAGGCGCAAATCGCCATGCTCGACCCGAAGACGGAAAAGGTCTCCATCTATCTGGCGCCCGATTGGGACAAAGGCGACACGCGGTTCACCATGATCGACGCCCTGCATTCGAACGTCGACGGGAAATTGTGGACCAAGACCAATGGCGGCCCCGATCCCGACCACGCCAACAAGCTGTATCAGTTCGACCTCGCCACCAAGAAATTCAACGAAGTCCTGCCGCCGGCCGGAAAGCGCGACATTGCCGCTTACGGACTCGTCACCGACCTCGACAACAATGTCTACGGCCTCGACAACAATCCGGCCCAAAGGCAGATCTGGCGCACGAACGCCAAGACGGGCGAGACGACGTATATCGATCTTCCGATCGGCGTGGGCGGCGCGAGGCGAGGACATATCGACTCGCAGAATCGCCTGTGGTTCTCGCAATTCCACGCCAATCGCTACGCGAGGTACGACGCCAAGACCCGCAACATCACGGTGTGGGATGTGCCGGTCCCGTATGCGGGCGCGTACGATGTCCAGTTCGACGACGTCGAAATATGCGTGGGGCGCCGATATGAGCACCGATCTGGTTCAGCGGCTCAATGTGGAAACCGGCGAATGGAGCTCTTATCTCCTGCCCACGTCCATCAACACGCGCCATATCGACGTGCAGAAGAGTGATCCGAACGGCCTCTCCAGCATGTGGACCGAAGGCCAGCAGACCGGCAAGATCGTCCATATCGAGCCGCTGACGGAGTAACGAACCTTTTCGTTACTGCGTCGCGACGCTCAAGAGCGTCGAGACGAACCGTCGAGACGCTCTTACTTATGCGCGCCGCGATCGAGCGGGGAAAACGTCGTATAGATGGGGCACCAGCCGCTCGCGCTGATGTCGCCCTCGACCACAACGCAACTCCTGGGAAATTCGAAATACGGACAGGTGCCGCAGCTTTCGTTCCCCTTCGGGCTGTCCTGATAGCGAGCGGCGGCCTGCGTCAGTTTCTTCTGTTCCTGAGGCTTGTATTCCTGGGCTTTGGCAGAAGCGGCACGGCCACAGGTCGCCGCGGCGGCGACAACGCCCATCGTCTTGATGAAAGCCCTCCGCGATGATCCGGAAGTCGGCATGGCTGTCTCTCCCTCGCGCCTTGGCTCAACGATATCCGAAGTGTGGTGACCAGCCAATGCTCGCGAGTGACATAGAAACGCTATGCCGATCCCTCATCGCTGCTCGCTGGATTGATCAAGCGTTCCGAACCTACCGTGGGGTGGGTATCGGCGCGGCTGCTCCCGTGCGCAGTGCCGCCATATAGGCGTCCATCAGTTCATGATCGGGCATGTCCGGCATGTCGCGAGCAGCGACCGAGTCACCAAGCTCTATAACTCGTGGCCTCACGGCCTCGAACGCAGGCCACGCCGGGAGGTCCGGGCCGTTGGGATTGCCCGTCTTGGCAAAATTCGTCCAGTAGGTCCGAATAGCGTCCCCAAGCCAGACATCGTGATAGGCACGCCATGGCGTTTCCATCACGTAGTGGCCCATCGCCGGTGGATAACCAAAGACATAGGTCAATTCTGCACCGTGCCCAGCCGCTTGTGCGCGCCCGAATGGCGGCACGCGCGAGAAATAATAGAAAAACACCTTCTGAGAGTGGGTCTGTGCATGCAAGCGTCCCCAGGTCCAGGCACGCCAGCCGAAACTTTCTTCGGTCTTCAAGCGCTTCTGCGAGCGCTCTGCTTCCTCGTCCGATCCTGCCGGGTACCGAGATAGGACACGATCAGCCAAGGGACCGTATTGTTCGCGTATCTTCGCAGCATACTCCGCCGCTTTCAGTGGCTGTCCTAACTGAGTATCGCCTTCGCCCGCATTGTAACCGAGCAGCAAATCGACCGCGGCCTGCCTGCCTTCGGCGAAGGTCTCATGGACACCCTTCGGCACAATGTATCCATCGCCTGTAAGTCGATTGGTGCCGCCAACCCCTCCTGGCGTGATCGTCTCATTGTCCTTCGCAAGGATGCGTTCTGCCGGCACGTTGCGCAATTCTGCGATGGAGCGGGCATCGAGCGCCTCGCCGAACGCAACGCCGACTTCCTGGGCTTGCGCAAGCGTAGGAAACCCGACGCTCGTTCCGTTCCATCCGAAGTCACCGCCGCTTTGGGCGATAACGCGGCGGAACAGACCTTGCGCGAGCGGCGCCGTCATCAATTGGGACGCGTGATAGGCGCCCGCCGAGTGGCTGAAAATCGTGACGTTGGCGGGGTCACCGCCAAACACTGCGATGTTGCGCTGGACCCAGCGCAATGCCGCGATGTCATCGAGCAGGGCATAATTGCCTGAGGCGTTATGGCCCGATTCTTTCGAAAGCTCGGGATGTGCGAGCAAACCGAACGCGCCCAGTCGGTAGTTGAGCGTGACGACGACCACACCCTTCTTGACCAGCTGGTCGCCGCGATAAAGGCGCGCCGAACCCGATCCACTGCTGCCGCCGCCGCCATGAAGATAGACCATGACCGCCAGCTTTTCGGTGGCGGCCTTGGCTGGTGTCCAGATGTTGAGATAGAGGCAATCCTCCGAGTATTTCTCGAACTCCATTCCAGGAAGCGTTGGGCCCTTCTGCATGCACGCCGATCGATAGGCGTCGGCGACGCGAGTGCCGTTCCACGTCGGAGCAGGCTCCGGGGCGCGCCAACGCAGATCGCCGACCGGCGGCGCGGCGAATGGAATCCCCTTGTAGACCGTGAGTCCGCCTTCGTGCATGCCTTGCACGAGCCCCGTTTCGATACGAACCGGTTCGGCCAGCTGACCTTTGGGTTCGGGACGCAAGAAGACAAACTGCGCAATCGGTATCCGGAACAGGAACAACGTTCCCAAAATCGTGACAAGTATCAGTCCAATCAGGATCGCCCGAGCGCTTCGCGCTACACGCTTCATGCTCCCGATCCTCTTCAATCAGGCCTTGAACCCACGGCTGGCCGAATCCGGCAGGTATCCCTCGCGTGGCTGATCTAGACTCGCGCAGCTATCTTCTGCGTGCCTTCGCGGACTTCTTCTTCGCGGCGCGCTTTTTCCCCGTCGATTTTTTCGGCGGCTTGGCGGCAGCCTTCGCCTTCTTTGGTCTAGCCTTGGCGGCAGATTTCGCCTTGCGGCGAGCGCCGAGCTGGACGACGGCTTCTCCCGACATGGGATCCGTCACACCGAGGCCATTGCCCAAATCTTCGAGCATGTCACGGAAGCTGTCGAGCATGCTGATCATGCCGGGACGCGCCGCAACGATGCTGTCGAAATTGTCCCACTCGCCGACGAAGCAATAGATTTGATTGCCCGTTTTGACCAGAGCGCCGCTGCGCCAGCCCGCGAAATCGACCGGCGCCTTGCGGTGCAGATCGATGAACTCGCTTTCCCGGCCGGGCTTGACGCGGAAACGCACCACGTTGAACGCAGTCATCCCCACCTCCCTATTGAAGATCAATTAGCCGCTCAGTCCCTTGACCATCGCTTGGAGCTCTTCGCCCTGCATCGCTCCCACGATGATGCGGTCATTGATGATGAAGGTCGGCGTGCCGTTCAAGCGGAGGCGATTGGCGAGCGCATTCGATTGATTGATGCTCTCCGCGACGGTTGCGTCTCCCATGTCGCGTTCCAGCCGTGCGGCGTCCAGGCCAACTCGCTTGGCGATGTCCAGGATGCGCTCCTTCGAAAGCTCCCCAGGCGTTTCCATCAGCGCCAGGTGGAACGGAAGATATTTTCCCTCCTGACGGCGCGCCGCGACGGCGGCCAAGGCCGCCAGGTGCGACTCCGGCGTCAGGATCGGCCTCTCGATGAAGGCCACGCGCACCTTCAAGCCGCTGTCGATGAGGCTCTTCACGGCACCAAGAGACGCTTTGCAGTGCGGGCACTTGTAGTCGAAGAATTCGGCCACCGTGACTTTCGCATCGGCGGGACCGACCACATAGGCGACCTTCGGATCGACCAATGCCGAGAGTCCGACATCGAAGAGCGCGTCGTCCCGGGCCTTTTGCTCGGCGGCTGCCTGCTGGGAGTCGAGCTTGTTGGTCATCTGGATGATGATGTCGGGATGGGCCAGGAGATAGTCCTGCACGACCTGTTCGATCTGCGCGCGGTTCGCCCACACTCCGACGGAGACGGGGATCCGGCCGATGAAGACGGCCGTGGCAAAGGCTCCGAGCGCGAACAGCGCTGCTCCGCCCGCTCCCAATTTCAGTATCGATTTCCAGTCCATATGGCTCACCGGCCTCTTTGATCAGCCTGCTGCGAGGTCGCGATGGCGATGATGTCGCTCGCTCGTTGCCAATCCGTCGAGCCTTGAGGCAGCTGGCGCTGCGCGCGCCCGGCGAATTGGATTGCTTGTTGGAAGGCGTAGAGCGCGAAGTACCGCTCGGCGGTTGCCAGCTCCGCTCGCGCCGTTTGTCCAAGTCGCGCGTAGGCTTGCGCGAGCTCGTACCAGGCAAATGCATTGTCGCGCTCGAGCTTCGAGCGAGGCCTGCAGCTCCTTGATCGCCGGCTCGACGTAGCGCGGATTTTCCGTGCCCAGCATCGCCGCTCCGAGCGCCACCCGAAGCAGCGGCGCGTCGGGAAGGATCTTCACCGCCGCGGTGTAAGGTTGAATGCCTTCCTCGACCTTGCCTATTTCGACATTGATCTGTCCGTACATCTCCAGGAAGTAGGGATTCTCGGGTTCTTCCTTCAACAGGCTGCCCATTTCCGCCAGCGCCTTTCCCATGTCGGGCTGACGGAAGTAGGCCATCGCGCGGGCGTAGCGAGCCGGCTTGGAGGTGTCGGACTGGGGATATCTGCGAAGCGTGACCTCCGGGCGATCGATGTAGCCTCTGAGCTTCGCCCTCAGCATGTCGTAGGCGTATTGCGCTTCCGGGCTGTCTCTGACATCGCGATAGGGTGAAGCCTCGATCAGCGACTCCAGAGCCGAGATGCGATCGCCTGCCACGGGATGGGATTGCGCAAACGGGTCGCGGCGCTGATCGGAGAGGATCTCCTGGTTCTCGAAGCGCTTGAACACGGCGACCATGCCGCGCCCCGATTGCTTGGTCGCGGCGAGATAGCGGATGGCGGCCTGGTCGGCGGCGGACTCCTGAGTTCGCGTAAAGGCCAGGAAGCTGCGCTGAGCGATCTGCTGGCCGCCCATCAGGATGGCCGAACCGACGTCGCCGGCACCGGCCGCGATCGCGGCCACGCCGAGCACCATGGACAAGATGAGCGGGACGGACGCTGCCCGCACGCCCGCCATCATGCGCACGAGGTGGCCGTCGGCGATATGCCCGGTTTCGTGGGCGAGCACGCCGGAGAGTTGATTTGGCGTGTCAAGCTGCATGATCAAGCCGGTGTGGATGAACATGTTCTGGCCTTCGGCCACGAAGGCATTAATCGAGGGATCGTTGACGATGTAGAGACTGACCGAGTTCGGGCGACATGCCGGCGACCTGAAGCAGCGGGTCCAGATACGTCCGCACCACGCGCTCGACCTCCGTGTCGCGGATCAGCGATGGCGCGCCTTGTGCGTGCGCCGGCGGGGTCGCCGAAATCCAGAAGATCGCCAGCGCCGCAAGCGCGGCGCCGAGGATAGGCCGCAGAAGAGGATGGACGAATCTCACGCGCCATACTCCGTTGGATGATCGATCCCGCGAACCCTCAACGGTAGGATTGGAGCCCCCTGCCGTCAAGGCAAAGCGGAACAACTAGGATGCACGCGGCCTTTGCACCATCCAGGTGCAAATAAAATCGGGATTCTCGATCTCTTCGCCGGTTTCCGGCAGCTGATAACGTCCCGGCTGCGCGGGGCTGATTGCGCTCGGATCGGCGGGCATGGTCCACGACTGCCCCTCGCGCTCTCCCTTGAGAGAGACCGTGATGCCTTCCTTCGATGCGCTCGCCACAATACCGTGCATCTGGACGCTTTGCTCGACTTGACCGGCTCCATCCACATAGGTCACGCCGATTAAGATATATTTGCCGCGATAGACCTCGGCGGCGGCATCATCGAACTCGCGTCCGCTTTCGGTTCCTGCCCATCCGTACGGCGTCTCTTTCATCGAACTTAACCTCGGCTCACATCTTGAAACGGCGCTGCCACCAGCCCTTGCGCGCCTCGCGTGGCCCTTCGCCTTCCGCTTCGACGGTTTCAGTGCTGCCGACCGTTTCAGGGACGTGCGCTCGCACGAGATCGTCCTGAGGACGCTCGACCTCGCGCTCACGTGACGCGACCGGCACCTCCTTGTGTGGCTCGTTCAGCGACCACTGCGGCGAGGACGGCGCGTTGGGCTCAATCGGTTTGGGTCGCGGCCTCTCGTCGCCTTCGTGATGGGCTGCGGGCTCGAGCGGCGACGACTGAATTTCGGTTTGCGCGGCCGGGGTCCGATGCCCGCTGTTGCCAAACTCGCCCTCATGCCGCCGACCGCGGCGCCCCCGACGGCGCCTCCGCTTGCGTCCACCGCCTTCAGCAGGTGATGGCCCAGAACCCTCGGCGGGCGCAGCCTGTGGCCCGGCTGCATCGGCTCCAGCGTGGTCGTCGGACTCGCCATCGTCGCTGCCATTGTCCTGCGGCTCGGCGCTCTCAACAGCACGCGGTTCGTGCTGAGGCGGCTGTCCTTCTTGGACGTGTTGGGAATGCGGCTGTCCATTTCGGCCGCGGCCCCCGCGGCGCCTGCGCCTGCGGCGCCGTCGCCCGCCATCGCCTTCGGTCGGACCTGCCGCTTCATGGGGCCGCGCAGGCGCGCTCGCTTTCGGTGCGTCGGCGACGGTCTCGGGCTCGACCTCCTCTGCCGCCTCTTCCTCCGGCTGTGCTTCGCGAAAACCCGCTTCCACCGAGATTGGGGTGGCCGCAGGGCGCGCCACCGGCACCCGTTGTCCCGTGCGTTCGAGCTCGAAGTTGCCGCCCATCATCGTTGGCGTCGGCTCGAAGCTGATGCCGAGATTGTATGCCTCCTCGATGCGCGCGACCTCGCGGCGCTTCTGATTGAGCGTGTAGATGGTCACATCCGGCGGCGCCTTGATGGTGAGGTTTCCGGACGGGGCGCGCTGACCTTCCTCGTCGAGCGCGCGAAGGAGCCTCAGCGCCGCGGATTCGGTTGAGCGGATGATGCCCTGGCCGTTGCAGTGCGGGCAGGTCACTGTCGAGCCGGCGACAACGCCGGCGCGCAGACGCTGCCGCGACATCTCCATCAGACCGAACTGGCTGATCTTGCCGATCTGGATTCTCGCCCGGTCTCCCCGCACCGCATTATGGAGGCGCTTCTCGACGTTGCGGTCGTTCTTCGGGTCCTCCATGTCGATGAAGTCGATCACGATGAGGCCCGCGAGGTCGCGCAACCGCAGCTGACGGGCGATCTCGTCGGAAGCCTCCAGATTGGTCTTGTAGGCCGTTTCTTCGATCGAATGTTCGCGCGTCGCACGGCCGGAATTGACGTCGATGGCGACGAGAGCTTCGGTCTGGTTGATGACGACGTACCCGCCGGATCTCAGCGTGACCACCGGGCTGAACATGGCGTCCAGCTGCGATTCGACCTGATAGCGCTGAAAGAGCGGCAGCGCCTCTTTGTAGAGCTTCACGTTCTTCGCATGGCTCGGCATCAGCATGCGCATGAAGTCCTTGGCGTCGCGGTAGCCCGCTTCGCCGTCCACGAGAATCTCGGACGTGTCCTTGTTGTAGAGGTCGCGGATCGCACGCTTGATTAGGCTGCCTTCCTCGTAGACGAGGGCGGGCGCATTCGACTTCAGCGTGAGCTCGCGCACCGTGTCCCACAGCCGCAGCAGATATTCGTAGTCGCGCTTGATCTCGAGCTTGGTGCGATTGGCTCCGGCTGTTCGGATGATGAGCCCCATGCCTTCGGGCAGCTCGAGGGATTGAGCCGCAGTCTTCAGGCGCTTGCGGTCCGTCGCACTCGTGATCTTGCGCGAAATACCCCCGCCGCGAGGTGTGTTCGGCATCAGAACGCAATAGCGTCCGGCCAAGGAAAGGAACGTCGTCAGCGACGCACCCTTGTTGCCGCGTTCTTCCTTGACGACCTGAACCAGCATGACCTGCCGGCGCTTGATCACCTCCTGAATCTTGTATTGCCGCCGCCGTGGTGGCCTTGGCCGGTCGGAGTGGTCCCTCCGGCGGTGAGCATGCGGAGCGCCGGTTGACTCGGTCCGGACGATGACCTCCGGCTCGGTAGACGGGGATTGTTCGTCGGGCTTCTGCGCGTCCGCATCGCCGCCGGTCTCGTCGGAAAGTGCTGCATCGGTCCCGACGTTGGCTGCTGATTCGGCGGCTTCAGTCGCTTCAGCCACTACTTCGTCGTGTGCCTCACCGTGCTCGGGCTCACTGGAGGGCTCACCGACAGCCTCATCCGTGCTTTCCGATGCCGCGTCTTCGCCGTTGGCATCGTCGATGACCTCTGCACCTTCGGCCTGCTCGTCCAGCACCGGTTTCTTCGCCGGCACCGTTTCGACGTCGACCGAATCGATCCCTTCCTCTTCGTCGGCCATGGCGCGTGCGCTGTGAGCGGCCAGAATCGCCATGCGGTCCGCGACCGGGATTTGGTAGTAGTCGGGGTGTATTTCCGAGAAGGCGAGAAAACCCTGCCGATTGCCGCCGTATTCGACGAAGGCGGCCTGCAGGGACGGCTCGACGCGGGTTACCTTGGCCAGGTAGATGTTGCCCTTGAGAGGGCGTTTGGAAGCGGCTTCGAAATCGAACTCTTCGACCCGATTACCGTCGAGAACGACCACCCGGGTCTCTTCCCGGTGGCTCGCATCGATAAGCATGCGCTTTGGCATCAAAATCTCCGTGCGCGCGACTCCGCCTCAACCTCATCGCGCTCGCGCTCGCAGCGCGGGCTGGGCCGGAGGACGGAATGCGGCGTGTCAGGGCTAAGTTGGAAATCCAATCGTCACCAACAGGCCAGCGGACGCAGCCCGGCCCTATCGCAGAGCTCAGGACAATCGGGAAAGCGTCTATACCAGCCATTGTCTCACGGGGCCGGAGGATGCGATGCGGTGACGCAATTCGCCTCGCCGGCGTATTTCGTTGCTGCCACTCCGCTAGCGCGGAACAGCAGTTGTTTCGCGTTTTCCGGGCCCTTGGGCCCCCCGAGAGACCTCCCCGGGCCTCGGCGGAAAACTTTGTCTCACCTCGAGGAACCGGCCATTTCCGGCCAGCGGATCGCGTCGAAGTGAATATCCCTTTGTATTGGCGGTTCGTGCCCGCCGCAAGAGGATTGACCGATCTTGAGAATGCAGGCCGATCTGCTAACGAAGTGTTAAGGGCTTGCGGCCGAAATTGACCAAATCGCCGGTTCGGCTCACAATTCATGTTTGGCCGGGGAGGGGGGCTCGTGTTCCCAATGGGGAGCGGCAAGGACAGGACCATCCGGGCCTATGGCTGCTGCATGGGCCTGGGCTTGGCACTTTTGCTCGGAGGCGCCAGCGGATCGGCTGGTCGCGAGCAGGCTCCGTCGCAGTCAGCGAAGCAGCGTGACCCGATCGGCACCTTGTCCGAACGCGTACGGAACGAGCGGTCCTCCGTTCCCGTCGTGCTTGGCCTCAAACTGAGCGAGACCGCGCAAAGCACGCGCTTTGCGCTCGAGTTGAGCGACCCTGTCAACGTGAAGGTGTTTACGTTGGTCAATCCCAATCGGGTCGTCATCGATATGCCCGACGTGCTGTGGCGCGCAGCGGTACAAGACCGGCCGAGCGGCCGCCGCGCGGTGAAGAGCTACCGCTATGGCCAATTCAGGCGCGGTGAATTCCGTTTCGTCGTCGACTTGAACGCGCCGGTCAAGGTCGAGGCGCCGCAACTGGTGCCGCCCGCAGAGGGTTTTGGCTTCAGGCTGATGATCGATCTTACGCCGACCACCCGCGAAGCCTTTGCCGCTTCGGCAGGCTGGCCGCACGTGCTTGCGGACGATGCGCAGATCGCCGCCGCACCCGCTCCCCCGCCTCCGGCCTCGGCACCTGAACGGACGGACTCAAGGCGCCTCGTCGTGATCGACGCCGGGCATGGCGGAATCGATCCAGGAACGTTGGGCCGGAACGGCACTCGCGAGAAGGACGTGGTGCTTGACGTTGCGCGCGAATTGCGCAAAGCGCTTCAGAGCACCGGCCGCTACCGCGTGCAACTCACGCGCGACGCCGACGTTTTCATTCCATTGCGTGAACGCGTCCAGATGGCGCGCGTGGCGCAGGCCGATCTGTTCGTCTCACTGCACGCCGATTCGAATGACCACCTGGATATACGAGGGGCTTCTGTCTACACGCTGTCAGAGGATGCTTCCGACCGCGAAACGGCGAAGCTGGCGGAAAAGGAAAACATGTCGGATGTGATCGCCGGCGTCGATTTGGCGGGCGACAACAGCCCAGTCGCGTCGATCCTGATCAGTCTGGCGCAACGCGACACGATGAATCGTTCGGTGCGCTTTGCCGAGCAGGTGCTGACGACGCTGCGTCGTGCGACCTTGGTCAGGCCGACCTCACCGCACCGCTCTGCCGACTTTGCGGTTCTCAAGGCGCCCGATATTCCCGCGGCGCTGATCGAGCTGGGTTATCTCAGCAATTCATCGGATAAATCGGAGATGTCGAAGGCTGCCTGGCGGACAAAGGTCGCAGCATCGATTGTGACCGCGATCGACGGGCATTTTTTGGGCGAAGCCGGGCTTTCGGCGCGCCAGGCCGCGGTTCCATGAGCTGTGACCAAAATGTGCCAAATGCTTCACCCGTTGGTGAAGGAGGCAGGCAGTCTTTGTCCTGCCACATTGGGAGTGTTATGGGATTGTCGCTCGGCGAGCGGGAGTTGAGGTGCTGGTGAACAAGATGTCGTTCAAGACCGTCCGCAAGGTTGTACTTGGCAGTATTGCGGCGGTGGCGCTGACAGGCGTGCTCGGAGCGGCCGGGTTCCTCTATTGGGTCACCCATGACCTGCCGAGCTATGAAACGCTGGCGCACTATGAACCGCCCATCACCACGCGTGTTTACGGTGGCAACGGCACATTGATCGGTGAGTATGCGCGCGAGCGGCGCTTCTTCGTCCCCATCGACGCCATTCCCGACCAGGTGAAGCAGGCGTTCATCTCTGCCGAGGACAAGAACTTCTACAGTCACCCCGGCATCGACGTGTTCGGCATCGCGCGCGCCGTCATTACCGATCTGCGCGATTGGGGCCGCCGTCCGCAGGGCGCATCGACAATCACTCAACAGGTGGCGCGCAATTTCCTGCTGTCGAACGAGCGTACCATGACACGCAAGCTTCGCGAGATGGTGCTCGCGATGCGTATCGACAGCACCTTTCCCAAGGACAAGATTCTCAGCTCTATCTGAACGAGATATTCCTGGGCGAGAATTCCTACGGCATTGCGGCAGCCGCGACGGTCTATTTCGGCAAGTCGCTCGACGAGCTCACGCTCGGGCAGACGGCATTCCTAGCGGGCCTGCCGAAGGCACCGGCGAACTACAATCCGCGCCGGCGCCTGGAAGCCGCGCTCGAGCGGCGAAGCTATGTCCTTGGCGAGATGCAGGACAACGGCTTCATCACCGCTCAGCAGGCGGCCGAAGCCAGGGCCGAGCAACTCGTCACCACCACCCGGGCCTTTGGCGCGGTCGTGGCCGACGTCGACTACTTCGTCGAGGAAGTCCGGCGAATCCTGTTCACCCAGTACGGCGAACAGGCGCTGTATGACGGCGGACTGCAGGTTCGCTCGACGCTTAACACAAGGCTTCAGGAAATCGCGGTCCGCAATTTGCGCCGCGGGCTGATCGCCTACGATCACCGGCACGGCTGGCGTGGCGCGCTCAAGAAGCTCGACATGAAGGCCGACTGGGTGACGGAGCTCAAGGCGGTTCCGAACAGGTCCGGCGTCGCGTCTTGGCGCGTTGCCGTCGTCACAGGCATGTCGGCGACCGCTGCCAACATCACGTTGCGCGAGGGTGACAAGGGCAGCATTCCGCTGTCGGGCCTCGCGTGGGCGCGGCCAAGCATCAACAACCGTCTGGGCCCGGAAGTGCGGCGGCCCGCCGATGTCGTTAAAGTCGGCGATGTCGTCTATGTCGAGGCACTGGCGGACGAGGGGAGCGAGAAGGGCCTCTTCGGGTTGCGGCAGGTCCCGGCGGTCAATGGCGCCATCGTCGCGATCGATCCCTTCACCGGCCACGTGGTCGCGCTTTCAGGCGGCTTCTCGTACGGATCGAGCCAGTTCGACCGGGCGATGCAGGCCATGCGGCAGCCGGGTTCGACGTTCAAGCCGTTCGTGTATGCGACGGCGCTCGACAAGGGCTACACGCCGGTCACCAAGGTCCTCGATGCTCCGTTCGCGGTCGAGCAGGGTCCGTTCCTGCCGCTTTGGACGCCGGAGAATTACGAGGCTGGCGAATATCTTGGACTGACCACGCTCAGGCGGGGGATGGAGCTGTCGCGCAACGTAATGACCGCGCGACTGGCGCACACGATCGGCATGGACTCGGTGGCTGAGACGGCCGAGCGCATGGGTGTTTATGAGAAGATGCCGCGGTTCCTCGCGAACTCGCTGGGCGCGGAAGTCACTTCGTTGCTCAAACTGACGGCCGGCTATGCGGAATTCGTGAACGGTGGGCGGAAGCTCGAGCCCACTCTGATCGACCGCGTGCAGGACCGCTTTGGCAAGACCGTGTATCGGTTCGATAAGCGCGACTGCAGGGAGTGCAGCCAGGCCGAGTGGAAGGGCCAAGAAGAGCCGCTGCTCGAAGAGAACAAGCCCCAGGTCGTCGATCCCCGGACCGCCTATCAGATGGTTTCCATTCTTGAGGGGGTCGTGCAGCGTGGCACCGGTGTGACCATCAGATCGGTGGGCAAACCGCTCGCGGGCAAGACCGGTACGTCCTCGGATTATCGCGACGCTTGGTTCATCGGCTTCTCGCCGGACCTCGCGGTCGGCATCTTCATCGGCTTCGATGATTTCCGCACCCTGGGTCAAGGCGAGGCCGGCGCTCTCGCAGCGGCCCCAATCTTCCGCGAGTTCATGCGCGAGGCGCTTGCGGACAAGCCGGCCACACCATTCCGTATCCCGCAGGGAATTGTCATGGCGGCGGTTGATGCGCGGAGCGGAACTCCGCTTCCTGAAGGCACACTTGGCTCCATCCTCGAGGCCTTCAAGCCGGGAACCGAACCGGGATCGGGCTTCGTACAGTCCGATCTCGATGATCCCGGAACGCTGCGGCCATACGCGGTGCAGACCGGAATCGGATCGGTGCCGGCGACGTCCAATCCGGGGACGCCGATCACCACGACTATCGGAAGCGGCACGGGCGGCCTGTATTAGGTAGGCATCCACCCGGGAACACTGGCCCCTTTACCGGTCCTTTCGGTCCCCCTATATGAGCCCGCGACTGGCTCGGACCTCCAAATGCGCGCAGAAACCGAACACACCATCGACGAGATCAAGCAGGCGCTTGCCCTGCTGAGGAGGCATCTTTGACTGGGACAACGCGGTTCGGCGGCTCGACGAACTGAACGCCAAGGCAGAAGCCCCTGATTTCTGGAGTGATTCGAAGCGCGCGCAATCCTTGATGCGGGAGCGCAACCGCCTCGACAAGGCGCTTTCCGCATATCGGACCCTGGAAACGGAATTCAACGACGCGACCGGGCTGCTCGAGCTCGCCGAGGCGGAGAACGACAAGCCGCTCGTCGCTGAGGCTGAGACCTCGCTCACGGCGATCCACTCGAGCACCGAAAGCATGAAGCTCGAATCAATGCTCTCGGGCGAAGCGGATGCGAACGACGCCTATCTGGAGATCCATGCCGGAGCCGGTGGAACGGAATCGCAGGATTGGGCCGCCATGCTCCTCAGGATGTACACGCGCTGGTCGGAGAAGCGCGGCTACAAATGGGAGCCCTGGAGGAAAGCGACGGGGAAGAGGCCGGCATCAAGTCGGCCACCATTCTCGTGAAAGGCGAGAATGCCTTTGGCTGGCTCAAGACCGAGTCCGGTGTGCACCGGCTGGTCCGCATCTCTCCCTTCAATTCCAACGCCCGGCGGCATACGAGCTTCGCCTCGGTGGGCGCATTTCCCGTGATTGACGACGAGATCGAAATCGAGATCCCGGAAAAGGAGGTTCGCATCGACGTCTATCGCGCATCGGGTGCAGGCGGCCAGCACGTCAACAAAACGGAATCTGCGGTTCGCATCACGCACTTGCCGACCGGCATTGCCGTGCAATGTCAGAACGATCGCTCGCAGCACAAGAACCGTTCACAGGCCTGGGCGATGCTCCGCGCGAGGCTCTATGAGGCGGAGATGCGCAAGCGCGAGGAGGCTGCCGAAGCCGAGAACGCGGCAAAGTCCGACATTGGCTGGGGCCACCAGATCCGCTCGTACGTGCTGCAGCCCTATCAGCTGGTGAAGGACTTGCGGACGGGGGTCGAATCCCGCCTGCCGCAGGATGTTCTCGACGGCGATCTCGATTCCTTTATGGCCGCATCGCTCGCCCAAAAAATCGGCGGGACCAAGGCCGAAGTCACCGACCTGGAGTGAGAGGGCATGTGCCTCCGGCCGCAGCAAGGTTGCTGCGGCTGAACAGAGGCAACCTAGGCTCGTCGAAGCGGTCCGTTACCCGACGGCAGCGGGCTTCGGGGCCGGAGCCGGTGTGGGCGCCGGACGCGGCGCCGGTGTCGGCCGACGCTCGATCGCCGCAACGTTCTCCGGCGCGTTCGCCAAGGGATTGTCCGAATGCCGGCAATTGCCCTCGAAATAGGCGCCGATCTCGACCGACAGGGCCTCGTGGAGGATGTTCCCCTCGACGTGGCAGGTCGACGACAGCGCGACCTTGCGCGCACTGATGCCGCCTTCGATGCGGCCGCGCACGAGGCACTCCTCGGCGTAGACGTCACCGACGATGACCGCCTTTTCCCCAATGATCAGTCCGCCCGCGCGGATGTCGCCATCCACTCGGCCGTCGATCTGTACGTCTCCTGCGGAGAACAGCGCACCCCTCACGATGAGATCGGCACTGATGATCGAAGGATTTCCGTTGCGCAACGCCGGGCGCTTCTGCGCAGGCGGTGGTGCCGCTGAAGCGGCCGCGACGGGTTGGGGTTGGGTGACTGGTTGCTGCTCTGGTTCCTTGTCCCTGCTACTCTTTACGAACATTTCGGCCCGCCCTGATGAATTTGCCCGGATCTCTCACTGCGTTGTCGTACCACACCTCATAGTGGACGTGCGGTCCGGTACTGCGACCGGTGGAACCCACTCTGCCCAGGACAGCGCCGCGCTGCAATTCCGCACCGACCGGCACCGCAATCTGCGACAGGTGTGCATACCGCGTACGCATTCCATAACCATGATCTATTTCTACAGTGTTACCGTAGGCGCCGCGCGGACCCGCAAACACGACAATTCCCTCGGCTGTGGCGTAAACGTCCGATCCTTTGGCGGCCGAGAAATCGATTCCCGAATGGAATGCCGCTTCCTCTGTAAATGGATCGGGGCGTCCGCCAAATCCGCTGCTGATGTCGCTGGTGGCCAACGGCCGGTCAATTGGCATCGCGTTGAGCGCCTTGACCATCGTGGCGAGGTCGTTGAGCGATGATGTCGTTTCCGCCACGCCAGCCCTGAAGGCCGCGTCCTGCATGGTGGGGGCCGCGGTCACCAAGGGGCCGCCTTGGCCTACAACGCGCTTCAGCATCGCCTGCGGATTGACGCCCGTGGTCTGGAGAGCCCGTCTCAGCCTGGCCGTCTCGGCGACGAATTCGCTCTTTGCGCTGGCAAGAAGCGCATCCTGGGTGGCTTCGAGATGGCTGATGCGGGCATGCTGCTGGGCAATCTCATGGATCGCGGGATTGTCGACAGGAACGGATTCGGTCCGCCGGCCGAAAAGCGAGCCGAGCCGCTCGACTGCACCGCGAAGGAAGGGAGCGCGCTCCAGCTGGGAGGACGGACCGATCGAGCCGATGACCGTGCCCGCTCCCATGCCGAAAGGAGGAGCGAAGGAGGCTGCGATGTCGGGCACGACGAGTTCGAGCGAGCCACCGCTGCCGATGTTCGTAACCCTGAGGGGCGGTGTGGTATCGGCCACCTTTGGTGGGGCGGCCTTGGTGATCCCCAATGACGCGCGCAGGGTTTCTTTCACTTCGATCAAGCCGGTGAGCGCGCGCTGCTTGGCCTCGAATTCGTCAGCGACGGCTTTGAAGTTGTCTTGGGCGGAGACCAGGGCGCCGTTCAGCTCGTCATAGGCGAGTTGCAGTTTGGCGATTCGGTCCTCGTAAGCGATCTGCATCTGCTCCAGGTGGCGTTCCTTGACGGAGAGGATGCGGTCCTTGAAGACGACATTGACCGAGGTGAAAGCAACCCAAACCAGAAGGAGCAGGCTGGCGCCGGCGGCGATTGCCTGAGCCAGTGGGCTCAATGTGTAGAAATGAACGCGGCCCCCGCCACGAATGTAAATCTGGCGCTCAGGAAACTTCATGCGCGTCTCCAGTCATGCTCGCGGGAGTACCCGTTCATGCCCGTCCCCCGACGACGCAATACGGTATTTGAAGCAAGATATGTAAGAAGATCAAGCAAGGGTTAGGCTTTTGGGAGTGACAATATTGAGCCAGTGTTCCCTTGGGTTCCCCTCAGAGCGCCTTGACGGTGGCGAGCACGTCCGCGGAGTGACCCGGAACTTTCACTTTGCGCCAGATCTTGCGGAGGGTTCCCTTGCCATCGATCAGGAACGTTGCCCGCTCCATGCCCATGTAGCGCCGGCCGTACATGCTTTTTTCGACCCACACGCCATAGGTCTTGGCGACCTCGGTGTCCTCGTCGGACGCGAGAGTCACTTTGAGCCGATGCTTCGTCTTGAACTTGTCGTGGGACGCCACGCTGTCCTTGGACACGCCGATCACGACTGCACCAGCGTCGTGAAAGGCCTTGGCGTCGGCGGAGAAGGCGATCGCTTCGGCCGTGCATCCCGAGGTATCATCTTTGGGATAGAAGTACAGCACGACGGTCTTGCCCCTCAGTCCCGACAGGGACACTTCACCACCGGCATCAGCAGAAAGAGAAAATGGGGGCGCTTTGTCCCCGACCTTAAGGGTGTTTTTGGGGACAGCAGCCATTTTATTGGTTTCCTGTCGTTAACTTCTGTCGCGAGCGGATAAGGCATAACATGTATTCGAAGCAAGCCTCAGGGCTGGCAAGCGGCGGAAGTCGCGGCGTATCGAGAGGCGCGGGCGTGAACCAAGGATTGCGATCCTGATGCGGCATGTCCGCCGCATCTCATGGATTGTCGGAGCGGTGTTCGCCGCGCTGCTGTTCTTTATCGGTGGCGCGTTCCTGCGGCTGCTCATGGGGCCGATCTCGCTCGGTCCGCTTGCGGGCGCGATCGAAGACTCGATCAATCGCGCGGTGACTGGGTTTGTGGTCCGTTTCAATTCCGCAGTGCTCGAATGGTCCCGGACGGATGGGAAGATCTATCTCACGGTCCTAGGCACGAAAGTTTTCGATGGTGGGGGCCGGATCGTTGCCCAAGCGCCGGCAGCCAATCTTGATTTCAATTCCACCGATCTTCTCGCGGGGAACTTGAGCCTGCAGCGCTTTGCGCTGGTTGGTGTGCAACTCACGGGTGTGCGCACGGCCGATGGCACCATGAAGCTGGGGTTCGCGCAGGACGACGATAGCGATCTTCTCAAGACCATCCGCGAAATCCTGCAGAGCGGAGGCGGCAACAGCTCACTGGACAGCCTCTCCATCCGGAATGCCCGGCTTGCGTTCCGCGATGAGCCGACGGGCCTCTTCATCGTCTCGCCGGATACGAACTTCGCGCTCGAGAGCAAGAGCGGCGCGCTGAACGCTACGGTGGATTCCGTCATCGAGATTTCTGGCATCGCTTCCCGCGTCACGGCCCGTGCGAAGCTGCGCGAGAATGGCATGCCCGAGAATGGCAGCATCGGCGTTCAGGGCCTCTCGGTTCCCGCTCTGGCGAAGTACAATCCCACCCTTTCCTATCTTCAGCCCTACAACATCACGTCCAATCTCGAAGCCGATTTCCAGCTCGGCGAGAACGGCGAACTGCGCGCGACGTCGTTTCATGTCGACGGCACGGGTTCGATCACGGGCCCTCTCTTCAAGGTGCCGCTGCGCTTCGACAGCTTCGATGTGGAGGGCAACTATGATGCCGCTGGCGAACGGTTCGTTCTGAGCTCGGTAGCACTTGAGGGCAAGCCGTTGGCCGCGAAGGCGAAGGCGTCGTTCACGGTGAGCCGGACGGATGGAACCTTCAGCGGTGTGTTGGCCGAGTTGACCGCACAAGACGTGCGCGTGGCGTTGCTCAAGTCATTTCGCGAGGAGTTGGCGTTCAGCGAGGTTTCGCTGAAGGGGGACTACGATTCACACGCAGAAGCGGATTGCCTTCGAGCGCGCGGCCATCAAGGGAAATGCGATTGCCGCCGATTTGAGCGGCGCGGTCAGGCTGGTCGACGGTGCCGCGCCGGGGCTCACCCTCAACGCAACCCTCGAGCCGCTGACCGTGCGCGACATGCTGTACTACTGGCCGATCGGCATCGGAGTGGGCGCCGAAGCCTGGATCAGGTCGCAAGTGGCGGACGGGCGGGTAGGGCCGGTGCGGATCGAAGCGAACTTCGAGCGCCGGCACGGTCGATCAAGACATTCTGCCCGAAGGTGCGCTCCTTCTCGCGTTTCCGTTCGACGGCGTCTCGGTCCGGTACCTGGGTCAGATGACCCCGCTCACGGGCGCCCGCGGCGAGGCCCAGCTGACGGGCGAGGCGTTTCGCGCGACCGTCCAGAGCGGCACCATCGGCCCGCTGGCGGTCTCCGAAGGCGATCTCGAGATCCTCGACTACAATTCGCCTTCGGCCTCGGCGCGCATCAAGGTCCATGCCGACGGTCAGGTGGCCGACATGCTGCGGCTGATCGATCAGGAACCGCTCGGCTACACAAGGCGCGTTCCGCATCGATCCGGCAACCACCAGCGGTGCCGCGCTGGTCAATCTCGATTTCGCGATCCCGCTTCTGAGGGATGTCCCCATCGAGCGCGTGGGAGTCGGGGTCCAGGCGGGTCTCACGGGGCTTTCGATCGCTGTCGACGAGCGCCGGCGCCTGGAAAAGACGACCGTTCAAATCGCCCTCGACAAGCAATCCCTGACATCCCAAGGCTCGGGCGAGTTATCCGGCGTCCCCGTCAGCTTCAGGTGGCTCGAGGACTTCGACGCGCCCGCGCAGTCAACGCGGATCGCCATCGCGGCAACGCTCGATGACGTTTCGCGCGCCAAGCTCGGTCTCTCCGAGCCGACCTGGCTGAAGGGTTCCATGCCGGTGCAGGTCAACTTCACCGGGCAGCGCTTCACGCTGAGCGATGCCACCATAACCGCGGACCTGACTCAGGCCTTCGCGGAGTTCGCCCTGTTGAACCTGGCGAAGCCGCCCGGCACGCCCGCGACCGGGTCGGCGAAGATTCACTTCGGGTCCGACGGAATCGATTTCCGCAACCGACCTCGCAATCAACGGCGATGGGCTGCAGGCGCGAGGTTCCCTCTCGCTTCATGACGATGGCCGCCTGATCAAGGTCTCGCTGGCCGACATGCGAGCCGGTGCGACGAACGACTTCGCGATTGATGTCGAGCCCATGCAGGAAGGCGGCCTCGACATCCGCATTCAAGGCAGGACCGTCGATGCGACGAAGATATTTGGGGATGCCGAGAAGGCAACCGCAGCGGCAACATCAGGCCGGGATCGCGGTCTCGGCCTGACCGATCCCCTTTCGTTGAGCCTCAAGGTGGACCGGATCCTCTTCAAGAACGATTTGCATTTCAGCAACGTCTCGGCCCTCGTCTCGTTCGGCGCGCATGAGCGGATCACGGGCTTCTATCTCGACACGCTCGGGCCGGCCGACGACAAGATCATGGGTAGCTTCACGATCGAAGACGGCATTCGCAAGCTCTCGCTCGAGGCGGCGGATGCCGCTGCGTTCATCCGCACGTTCACCGGCTTTCCGAGCATCCGCGGTGGAACCTTGAACGCGCGCATTTCTTTTCCGCTCGACGATGGACCGAAGGCCTACGACTACATGGGAACGGTGACGCTCAACGATATCGTCGTGACAGACCAGCCGTTCCTCGCCCGTCTCTTCGCCGCCGGGAGCCTTGATGGACCACTTCGCCTGCTGCAAGGCGAAGGCATCAGGATCACGCGGCTGGATGCGCCATTCAGGTCGCAGGGTCGGGTCATCACGTTCGATGACGGGCGTGCATCCGGTCCATCGGTCGGCGGAACCTTCGAAGGTATCCTCGACCGGCGCACCGACACGATCGGACTCACCGGCACGATGGTGCCCGCCTATGGCATCAACAGTGTTCTGGGTGCGGTGCCGCTCCTCGGCGAGATCCTGGTGTCAAAAAAGGGTGAGGGAATTTTCGGGGTGACCTATTCGATGAAAGGTCCGCTTGATGATCCGACGCTCACCGTCAATCCGCTTTCGGTTCTGACCCCAGGCATCCTACGGCGCATTTTCGAGTTCGCGCCGGCCAAGGCGCCCCCGCAGGAACCCGAGGAACAGCAGCCGCAGCCGGCCGCGCCCTGATTTTCAGGTGGGTCTCACCAGGATGTGCTGCTTACGCCCCAGCGAAAGCTTCATGACGCCTGAATCGGTAACGTCCTTCAAGCTCACCGTCGCTCTGACGTCGCTCACCGGCGTGTCATTGACGCGCAGGCCTCCGCCCTGGATGAGACGCCGGGCCTCGCCGGTCGAGCGCGTGAGTCCGGCAAGCTGAGCGAGATTCGCGACGGGCATGCCGGCCTCGAGTTGCGAACGCGCGATTTCGAAGGTCGGCAGATCGCTAGCGAGCGCGCCCTCCTCGAAGGTCTTGCGCGCGGTTTCCTCGGCAGCGCGTGCCGCCTCGCGCCCGTGACAGAGTGTGGTCGCTTCGGTGGCGAGAATTTTCTTCGCCTCGTTGAGCTCGGCGCCTTGCAGATTTTCCAGGCGCTGAATTTCGCTCTCGGAGAGTTCCGTGAACAGGCGCAAGAAACGCCCAACGTCGCCGTCCTCGGTGTTGCGCCAGTACTGCCAGTAGTCGTAGGGCGAGCGCATGTCTGCGTTCAGCCACACGGCGCCAGCGGCCGTCTTGCCCATCTTAGCGCCGGACGACGTCGTGATGAGAGGCGAGGTGGCTCCGAACAATTCAGCGTCGGCGAGGCGCCGCGCGAGATCGATCCCGGCGACAATGTTGCCCCATTGGTCCGAGCCGCCCATCTGCAACCGGCAGCCATAGCGTTTGTAAAGCTCCACGAAGTCGTAGGCCTGCAGGATCATGTAGTTGAATTCGAGGAAGCTCAGCGGCTGATCCCGCTCGAGGCGGAGCTTCACGCTGTCCATCGTCAGCATGCGGTTGACCGAGACATGACGGCCGATCTCGCGCAGGAACGGGACATATTCAAGCTTGTCGAGCCATTCGGCGTTGTCGACCATGATCGCGTCGGAGCGTCCGCCGCCGAAGGTGAGAAAGCGCTCTACCGCACGAAACATGCTCTGCTTGTTGGCGTCGATCTGTGTGGCCGAAAGCAGCTGGCGCGACTCGTCTTTGCCCGATGGATCGCCGACCTTCGTCGTTCCACCGCCCATCACGATGATCGGTTTGTTGCCGGTCTGCTGCAGCCGGCGCAGGGTCATGATCTGCATCAGGTTCCCGATGTGAAAGCTCGGGGCCGTGCAGTCGAATCCGATATAAGCGGTGACGCGCTCCTTCTCGATCAGCGCGTCCAGGCCTGCGATGTCGGTGCACTGATGCAGCTGGCCCCGCGCCTGCATCAGACGGAGAAATTCGGAACGCACGGTGGTCACACGTGATACCTTTGCTGATCCTGCGAAATCTTGGGTGCTTAACACGGTGTCCACGCTCTTCAAAGTCATCGGTCTGATGAGCGGGACATCGCTCGACGGCATCGACGCGGCCCTTCTCGCCACCGACGGAGAGGCAATAGCTGAGCCGGGTCCGGCGCTGACGGTGCCCTATCGCGCTCAGACCCGCGAGCTTCTGTACGGAGCGCTGGCTGAGGCGCGTGAGATGAGCCGGGATCTCCAGTGCCTGTCGAGATATCCGCGGCGGAGCGCCTGCTTACCGATGCGCACGTCGATACGGTGTCACTGCTGCTCGCGCGCGCCGGGCTCAAGGCTGCGGACATCCACTATGTCGGGCTGCACGGGCAAACCGTTCTGCACCGTCCGGCCCAGCATTGGACATGGCAGATCGGCGACGGCGCAGAGCTGCGCGCGTGCGACCGGCATTGCCGTGGTGAACGACTTTCGCAGCGCCGATGTCGCCGCGGGCGGGCAGGGCGCCCCCTTCGCGCCGCTCTATCATCTCGTGCTCTCGCGGAATGAGAAACGGCCGGTCGCGGTCGTCAATATCGGCGGCGTCGGCAACGTCACGTATATCGGGGCCAATGATGAAGTCATCGCCTTCGACACCGGACCCGGCAACGCTGCTCTCGACGACTGGGCGTTCGCGCACACCGGCATTCGTGCCGATATGGACGGCCGGCTCGCGCGCGCGGGCCGTGTCGATGAGACACGGCTTGCAGAGCTGCTCAACCATCCGATGTTCTCGATCCCTCCGCCAAAATCGCTCGATCGCTTCGACTTCCCGATGACGGCCGTCGATGGTCTCTCAGGTCCCGATGGCGCAGCCACGCTGACGGCGTTCACTGCCGCATCCATCGCGCGAGCGCGCGAGCATTTGCCCGCAAGCACCGAACGGATGGATTATCTGTGGCGGCGGACGGCACAATCCCGTGCTGATGGACGAACTCAAACGCCGGCTTGGTGGGATGGTCAAATCCGCCGAGGATGCCGGCTGGCGCGGCGATTTCATCGAGGCCGAAGCGTTCGCTTATCTCGCTGTGCGCAGTGTCAAAGGACTGCCGCTCACTCTGCCCTCGACAACCGGCGTCCCTTACCCGATGCCCGGCGGCCGATTGCATCTTCCATAGAGAAGAGTGCGCTAGTCTAGGGCGTAATCCCGTAGGCGGTGAATTCCGCCGAGATGTCCTGGACTGCTTTCGATGCGGCGATGTCGGCTTCCCCGCCTTGCGTGTCACCCGAGCGCAATTTCGCGATGCCACGCCCATACAGCGAATAGTGGTCGTTCGGACTGGCGGCAAGAGCGGCGTCGTAATCGGCGATGGCCTCGCGGAATCGCCCACTCCGCAAGTGGATGAACGCGCGGCTGTCCAGCGCCGGTGCATAATCAGGCTTGAGCTTCAAGGCCTCGTTGCAGTCGGCGAGCGCGGCGTCGACATCGATCATGGCGACAGCGCGCGCCCAGCACCGGTCGTTGTAGACCTGCACGTCCAACTGTCCGCTATCGAGTGGAATTGAAGCCAGCCTGACCGCTTCGCGATAGTCCGTCTCCGCGCGTGCTCGATCACCGGAGCGCGCATAGGCGGTGCCGCGGGCGAGATACGCAATCGTGAGCAGCCCGCGATTCGCCGCGGCGTCACCGTAGAGGCCAATGATCAACGTGCAAGAATCGATCTGCTCAGCGGCGCCCAGCGTGTAGTCATGGCAGTTTTCCTGGACCTGCGCCGGATTGAGCCCCTTGGGCGCGGGCTCATCTTCACTACATGCGGTCAGTAAGGCAGCGGCCAGGAAGATTGTCCGCTTCATCTTGTCCCCCGCGACAGCGATGCGTGATTACGGCCTGAGACCGAAAGTTGCGAACCGCGCCGCCATTCCGGGACGCGCGCGTTCCGCCAAGGCGATATCGGCCTGGCCACTTCCGCTGTTGCCGGTGCGGATCAGTGCGATCCCTCGGCCGAACAGAGCCGATGCGAGATTGGGGCTGCGCTGCAGGGCGAAATCATAGTCCCTGATCGCTTCGCGATAGCGGCCCATTCTCAGGGCTACGAGTCCACGTGTGTCGAGCGTGACTGCGCTGCCCGCGTTGAACTTCAGCGCCGCATCGCAATCCTTGAGCGCGGTCTCAAGTTCCTCGCCGATCACAGCGCGCGTCCAGCAGCGATTGACCAGGGCCGCGACATGATCGGGCTTGAGCCGGATCACTTCGTCATAGTCGACGATGGCCTTGCGGAACTCGCCCTTGTCGTCGTACGCGCCGGCACGGCTGTAGTACGCATCGATGAAATCCGGCTTGAGTGCGATGGCGCGGCCGAAATCGGCGATCGCGTCGTCGTACTCTCTCATCGCCGCTGCGGCCGTCGCGCGGTTGAAGAAGGCTTCGGCGTAGTTCGGCATCAGCGCAATCGCGCGGTCGTAGTCGGCGAGCGCCTGACGGAAATCGCCCTTGTGAAAGTGCGCGCTGCCGCGATTTCAGAAGCGCGCCCGGATCGGGCTCCAGCTTGATGACGCGATCGTAGTCCGCAATCGCCTCATCGAACTTGCCGCTCTGGAAGTGATCCACGCCGCGGCCGAAGAGAGCGTTGGCATTGTTCGGATCGAGTCGCAGCGCCTGATTGAAATCCGCGATCGCCCGGTCGTAGCGCTCGATATTGTGGTGCGCGACTCCCCGGTAGTGGAACGCCTGCGCCAGATCGGCATCGAGCCGGATAGCCTCATCCAAATCGGCGATCGCCCGCTGGTACTGCCCGAGCCTGAGATAGACATAGGCACGGTTGTCGAGTGCTGTGCCGGAGTTGGGCTTGAGCTTGATCGATTGATCGAAGTCGGCGAGCGCCTGCTGCGTCATACCCTGGCGGTCGTAGATGTAGCCGCGCCAGCGGAACGCGTCGGCATTGTCGGGCCTGATACGGATCGACTGATCGAAATCGGCGAGCGCCAGGTCCAACTGGCCCTTGCCGATGCGCGCCAGCCCGCGGCCGTAGAAACTGCCTGCCGCGCGCGGATCCATGCGGATGACCCGGGTGAAATCGTTGATCGCGCCATCGAGTTCGCCGATCGCAGTGCGGACATGCCCGCGGGCCTCGTAGCCTTCGGCGATCCACGGCCTCAAGCGGACATAGCGGTCGAAATCGGCTAGCGCCTGGCCGAAAGCGCGCTTCGCATAGTGCGTTCCGCCGCGATTGTAGAGTGCTTCGGGGAAATCGCGCTTGAGCACTAGCGCGCGGTCGAAATCGGCAACCGCGGCATCGTACATCTGGCGAGCGGCAAACGCCGTGCCGCGCCGGTAGTAGGCTTCGGCCGAATCCGGCCTGACCTCGATGGCGCGCGAGAAGTCCGTCGTTGCCTGCTCGAACTCATTCTTTCGGAAGTGGGCGAGTCCCCGGCCGACGAAGGCGTCGGATTCGGGCTTCACCGCGATCGCCTTGTCGAAATCGGCGATGGCGAAGTTGTATTCGCCCTTGAGGTAGTAGGCGAGCCCGCGATTGTAGTGCGCGGCGAACAGGTTATCGCCCCGCTCCGTGCCCGCTTGGATCCGGGCCGTGCAGCCCGCGATCTGGACGTCCCCTGTGACGCCGCCGACCGCAGTCCCATTGCACCAGCTCCACTCCTGGGTGGAATCGGCCGCAACCGCACCGGCGCTCCAAAAAACGCCTGCGGCGGCAACAGCAAGGACTAGAGGGCTTTTCATCGGGGGCCCCTGTCGCTCCACTCCAAAGCTACCATAAGCTATCGCACCAAAGTGTCTGAAAAGTGTTGCAAGACCGACGTGAGCCGACAGGCCGTTCAGGGAGCGATGCCGTAGCCGGCAAATCTGCGGGCGATTCCAGGTTCGACGCCCTCCGCGGCCTCGATATCTCTCCTGCCCTCTAAGTCGCCCAGGCGCAGCTTGGCCAGGCCGCGGAGATAGAGCGAGCTCGGAATCCGCGGATTTTGCCGCAGCGCCGCATCGTAATCTCCGACCGCAACCGCAAATCGTCCCAAACGAAAATTAACGAACCCGCGCCCGTCCAGAGTGTTGGCATCGCCGGGATTGAGCTGCAGGGCGAGATCGCAGGCGCGCAGTCCGTCCAGCAAGCCGCTGTTCAGATACCCGTGGCCCCAGCAGACCTGGGACCATCCGGTCCAATCGTCGGGCCGCAATTGTGCGAGGCGATCGTAATCGGCAAGTGCGCTCGCATAGTCGTTGAGGTTCTCGTACGAGACCGCCCGGAACCAATAGGCATCGGCAAAATCGGGCTTGAGCGTGACCAACCGGGTGAAATCGGCGATGGCCTGCCTCTCATCACCCTTGTCGGTGTGGATGAGGCCCCGCATTTGGTAAATGTGCGCTTGCTCCTCAACGCTTGGGGTGAGTGTGAGCGCCGCGGCATAGTCGGCGAGTGCGGCATCGCGCTGTTCCAGACGCAGATGGGCATCGCCCCGGCCGATATGGAACTGAGCACTCAAGGCAGCCGATGGCGGCTTGGTGCGGAGCGCGCGCTCGAAATCGGCGAGGGCGCCCACAAAGTCGCAATTCGCGGTGCGGGCGCGCCCCAGGGTGACATAGTGGTTGAACCCTGCTTCGGGCGACATGGCCAGCGCCCGAACCCGCGACTCCGTGTCCCGGGTGCTTTCGCAATGCGCGACTTTGTCCGATAGTCCCTGTCCCGCTCCAAAGGCGGGTGGCGCGAGTGCGCCCATGACGACGAAGCTCGCCAGGCAGAGCGCCGTCCCTAGAAGCGTGCGTCTACCGCCCGCCGTCCGTCGAGGCCATGCGCTTCTTGGCATACTCTTCCACCAAATCCACGACGTCGGGCATGTGGTTGTCGAAGAAATGGTTGGCGCCCTCGACTTTCGTATAGGTGATCTTGATCCCACGTTGTGCGGAAAGCCGGTCGACCAGCTTCTGCACATCGACCTCCGGAACAACCTGATCCCTCGTTCCATGCACGAACAGCCCTGACGCAGGGCAGGGAGCGAGGAAAGCGAAGTCGTAGAGATTGGCCTGCGGTGCAATCGATATGAATCCGGTGATCTCCGGCCGCCTCATGAGGAGCTGCATGCCGATCCAAGCGCCGAACGAGATGCCGACAACCCAGCAATAGGATGGATTCGGATAGAGCGTGCTCATCCAGTCGAGGACGGCTGCGGCATCGGACAGCTCGCCCGCACCGTTGTCGAACGAGCCCTGGCTGCGTCCCACGCCACGGAAGTTGAACCGCACCACCGTACAGCCAAGCTTGTGGAAGCGGTGATAGAGTTCATAGACGAGCGGATTGTTCATCGTCCCGCCGTATTGCGGGTGCGAATGCAGGATGAGCGCCATCGGCGCGTTGGGCGCCTTCTGGCGCTGATAGCGCGCTTCGATGCGGCCGGCGGGTCCGGGAAGGATGATGTCAGGCATAGGACGGTCCCCGCTCGCGGCTGCGCCGAAACTCCGCCATGCTTGTCAAGATTACACGTCTCGCCAGTTGTAGAAATAGCATAATGTTATCAGGATGTTGAACGAATTCAGATGCCGAGACCCGGGCATTCTTGACTAGTGTAGTCAGGAATTCTATATCGCCCTTGTCCCGTTGAGGTGTGGAATCGGAGGCACTTTCTACACCATCGGCGGCTTTGGATGGCAAGTCTTTCGTCCTTTGCGAGGGCACTTGCTCCAATAACGGAGAAGGCCGTGAAGCTCAGCACAAGAGGCCGTTACGCCGTCATGGCGATGGCAGATCTGGCTCGTCACACCGGAAACGGCGCGGGCGATCAGCCCATTCCGTTGGCGGAAATCGCGGAGCGTCAGGAGATCTCACTCAATTACCTGGAGCAGCTCTTCGGCAAACTGCGGCGCGGTGGACTGGTGGTCGCCGCGCGCGGTCCTGGCGGTGGCTACCGCCTGGCCCAGCCGGCCTCTGAGCTGCGGATCGCTGACATCATTCTGGCGGTGGACGAGCCGATCAAGGCCACGCGCTGCCGTTCCGACAGCACCAAGGGCTGTCTCGGCCGCACCGGCCGCTGCTTGACCCACGATCTGTGGGAGGAGCTGGGACGTCAGATCGAAGTGTTCCTGGCTTCGGTCACGCTCGCCGACGTGCTTGAGCGCCGCGTGCTTGGACGGTCGCGGCCGCTGGCCGACTCGCCCAGGGCCGCTGCCTAGCGCGGTGGGAAGGTGACGATGCATTACCTGGATCACAACGCGACATCGCCTCTACGCACCAGCGCGCGAGCTGTCATGCTCGCTGCGCTCGACGCTGGCGGGAACGCGTCGTCGGTCCATGCGGCTGGACGCTCGGCGCGCGCCCGTGTCGACGAGGCGCGGGAGCGCGTTGCCGGGTTTGTGGGTGTGTCCGGTGTCTTCGGTGATCTTCACCGGCGGCGGCAGCGAGGCGAACTGTCTGGCGCTCAAGGGCGCGGTTGCGGGCGCGCTCGCGGCCGAAGACCGCATCACGCGGCTGTTCGTCTCCGCCATCGAGCATCGACGAGCGTGCGCGCGAACGCCGCTACGCTGGCGGAAACCGTTGCCGGGACTGAAGCTGCAGCGAGATTCCGGTGACCAGCGACGGCGTGCTCGACCTCGACGCCTTCCGGCTCCAGCTCATGCAGGGCAAGGGCCGCGCGCTCGTCTCGGTCATGGCCGCAAACAACGAAACGGGCGCGATCCAGGACCGTCGCCGGCATCGGCGCATCCTCGCGACCGAAGGCGGCGAAGGTGCGCTCGCTCCATGTCGATGCGGTCCAGGCAGCAGGACGGATCGCCGTGATCATTCGATGCCGACTACACGACGCTGTCCGCGCACAAGCTCGGCGGACCGCAGGGCGCCGGCGCGCTCATCGTCAAGGACGGCGCGCCGCTCGCGCCGCTCATCGCGGGCGGCGGCCAGGAATGCGGACGGCGCGCGGGCACGGAGAACGTGGCCGCGATTGCCGGTTTCGGAGCTGCCGTCGCGGAAGCCGCAGGTTTCGCGCGACATGCAGCGCGTCGTTGCGCATTGCGCGATCGCTTCGAGGCGGAGCTTAAGGCGCTGTGCGCCCGATGCGGTGATTTTCGGCGGGACGCGTGTCGCGGCTGCCCAATACGTCCAACTTCGCCATTCCCGGCCTCTCCGCGGAGACGGCGCTGATCGCGCTCGATCTCGACGGCGTTGCGATCATCGTCGGGCTCGGCGTGCTCGTCGGGCAAGGTCACGCCCATCGCATGTGCTGGCAGCGATGGGCGTGGACGGAAACGCTCGCGCGCTCGGCGCTGCGCGTGAGCTTCGGCTGGACGACACCGAGGAAGATGTGGAGGCGGCCATTGCGAGCCTGCGCCGGCTGATCGCGCAGCGTGCGGCTCGGGCGCTTGCGCATTGAACGCGCGGGCGCAGCGCGCGGGCGGCATAGGAGAACAGTTATGGCTGTGTCAAGAAACCACCGAGCGCGTCGCCGAGATCTCCGGCGAGAAGTACAAATACGGCTTCGTCACCGACATCGAGACGGAGCGCGCGCCCAAGGGCCTGAACGAGGACACGGTCCGCTTCATCTCGGCCAAGAAGGACGAGCCGGAGTGGATGCTCGAATGGCGCCTCGAGGCCTTCCAGCGCTGGCAGGAGATGACGCGAGCCGAACTGGGCGCGCGTGCATTATCCGCCGATCGATTATCAGGACGCCTATTATTACGCGGCGCCCAAATCGCAGCGCCGAGCGCCCGCAAGAGCCTCGATGAGGTCGATCCGAAGCTGCTCGAGACCTACGAGAAGCTCGGCATTCCGCTCTCGGAGCAGAAGCTGCTGGCCGGGCGTGGCGGTCGATGCGGTGTTCGACTCGCGTCTCGGTCGCGACCACCTTCAAGGCAAAGCTGACCGAAGCGGGCGTCATCTTCTGCTCGATCTCGGAAGCGATCCGCGAGTATCCCGATCTGGTGCAGCAAGTATCTCGGCACGGTCGTGCCGGTGACCGACAATTTCTTCGCCACGCTGAATTCGGCGGTCTTTTCCGACGGCACGTTCGTCTACGTGCCGAAGGGCGTGCGCTGCCCGATGGAGCTGTCGACCTATTTCCGCATCAACGCGACGGAGACCGGCCAGTTCGAGCGCACGCTGATCATCGCCGACGAAGGCGCCTATGTCTCCTATCTCGAAGGCTGCACCGCGCCGATGCGCGACGAGAACCAGCTGCACGCCGCGGTGGTCGAGCTGGTCGCGCTCGACGATGCCGAGATCAAATATTCGACCGTGCAGAACTGGTATCCGGGCGACGCAGAAGGCAAGGGCGGCATCTACAATTTCGTCACCAAGCGCGGCGATTGCCGGGGCAGCGCTCGAAGATTTCCTGGACGCAGGTCGAGACCGGCTCGGCGATCACCTGGAAATATCCGAGCTGCATCCTGCGCGGCGATGACAGCGTCGGCGAATTCTATTCGATCGCGATCACCAACAATCACCAGCAGGCCGACACCGGCACCAAGATGATCCATCTCGGCAGCAACACGCGCTCGCGCATCGTCTCGAAGGGCATCACCGCCGGCCAGGCGCAGAACACCTATCGCGGGCTTGTCAGCGTGCATCCGCAAGGCCGAGAATGCGCGCAACTACACGCAGTGCGACTCGCTGCTGATCGGCCGCGAATGCGGCGCGCACACCGTGCCCTATATCGAAAGCCGCAATCCGACGCGCGCAGCTCGAGCATGAAGCGACGACCTCGAAGATCAGCGACGACCAGCTGTTCTATTGCCTGCAGCGCGGCATCCCGCAGGAAGAGGCGGTGGCGCTGATCGTCAACGGCTTCTGCCGCGAGGTGCTGCAGCAGCTGCCGATGGAATTCGCGGTCGAGGCGCAGAAGCTGCTCGGGATCAGTCTGGAAGGAAGCGTCGGCTGATGAGATCATGCTCGAGATCAACAACCTCCACGTCACCGTCGACGGCAAGGAGATCCTCAACGGCATGACGCCTTTCGATCCCCGCGGGCGAGGTGCATGCGATCATGGGCCCGAACGGCTCGGGCAAGTCGACGCTGTCCTATGTGCTGGCGGGCCGCGCGGGTTACGAGATCACGCGAGGGCAGCATTCTCTATCACGGCGAGGACCTGACCGGCGCTTGCGCCCGAAGAGCGCGCCGCCAAGGGCGTGTTCCTCGCCTTGCAGTATCCGGTCGAGATCCCCGGCGTCACGACCATCACGTTCCTCAAGACCGCGCTGAATGCGCAGCGCCGCGCGCGCGGCGAGACCGAGCTCGACGCCATCGAAGTTCTGAAGCTCGTGCGCGAGAAGGCGACGTCGCTCAAGATCGCCGAAGAGATGCTCAAGCGCGCGCTCAACGTCGGCTTCTCCGGCGGCGAGAAGAAGCGCATCGAAATCCTCCAGATGGCGATCTTCGAGCCGAAGCTCGCAATGCTCGACGAAACCGATTCCGGCCTCGACATCGATGCGCTGAAGCTGGTCGCCGAAGGCGTCAACGCGCTGCGCGCGCCCGACCGCGCCATGCTCGTGATCACGCATTACCAGCGCCTGCTGAACTACATCGTGCCCGACCGCGTGCATGTGCTCGCGGCGGCCGTATCGCGAAGTCCGGCGGCGCCGATCTCGCGCACGAGCTCGAAGCGGGCGGCTATGAGCGCGTCCTGGAGGATGCATGACGGCGTTGGCGATCAAGCAGGCGCTCCAGCCCGACATGTTCCGGGATGATTTCGCCGCAAACGCGGCGAAGCTTCCTGGCGCCGGCCTGTCGTGGCTGGACAAGCGTCGTGCTGAAGCGATCGCGGCATTCTCCGCAACCGGCGTGCCGACGCGGCGCGTTGAGGCGTGGAAATACACCGATCTTGCAGCTTCGCTTGGCGATGCCCCGCTCGCGCCTGCTTCCCGCAATCGCAACGCCGGGCACGAAGGCGGCGCATTCGCAGGCATTCCCGGAGCGCGGCTCCTCTTCGTCGGTGGCTTCATCGACAAAATCGATGGACTTGAAAGCGGCGTCGAAACGGTCGACCTCAGCGTGATCGACGCAAGCACGCCCGGCTGGGTGCGCGACAACCTGGGCCAGCTGGCGCAGGGGCGCGAGCAGCCGCTTGGCGCCGCTTCGCTGGCGCTCTTCAGAAGTGGTGTCGCCATTCGCGTGCGTGCGCCGAACGCCGCGCTCCATCTCGATTTCCTCAACCCGGTCCGCCACGGCGATTTCGCGAGCCACAGCCGCGTCCTGATCGTGATCGAGGAAGGCGCGAGCCTGCGCCTGATGGAGTTCGCATACGGGTGCGGGCACAGACAACTCGCTCGCCAATCTCGGGATCGAGCTCGTGCTGAAGCCCGGCGCGCGTCTTGAGCATGTGCGCCTCCAGGCCGAGGCGGCCAACGTGCGGCACATCACGAGCATCGGCGCGAAGCTCGGCCGCGGGGCGCGGTATCGCGCGCTTTACGCGGCGCTTGGCGCGCAACTTTCCCGGCTCGATGTGCGCATCCGTCTCGATGGTGAACATGCCGAGGCCGATCTTCGCAATATCGCAGCACCGCAGGCCGGCATTGCCGACATCACCACCGTGATGGACCACGCGAGCAAACACACAACCAGCCGCCAGCTCTTCAAGAGCGTCGTGGCGGGTACGGGTCGAGCGGTCAACCAAGGCTTGGTGCTTGTTCGCGAAGGCGCGGTGAAGAGCGACTCGCATCAGCTGTTCAAGTCGCTGCTCTTGAGTTCGCGCGCCGAGTGCGACGCGAAGCCAGAGTCGAGATCTTCGCCGACGACGTGATCTGCGGCCACGGCACCGCGATCGGCGCGCTGGACGAGAACGCTCTGTTCTATCTGCGCTCGCGTGGCGTTCCCGAGCCGGAAGCCAAGGCGATGCTGATCCGCGCGTTCCTCGAGGACGCGATCGAGGATTTTGTCGATCCCGCCGTGCACGAGGCCGTGTGGCGCCGGTTGGATACGGTGCTCGAATCCATGGGGCAGACAAAAGCATGAGCATCGAACCGCGCATAAAGGCAAACGCCTACGACGCGGCCGCGCTCAGGCGCGATTTTCCAATCCTCGCGCGGGAGGTTCACGGCCGTCCGCTGGTCTAAGATCGCCGAGCGCTTCCGCGAGGCCGCCCTCGACGCCGCCGTCGCCAACGCCAAGGTTGAGCTGCCCGAGCCGGTGGTCGATGCCAGAGCCGCCGAGATGTGGCGCCGGGTCGAACGCCAGCTGCAGCAGCAGGGCATGGACCCCGAGAACTACCTGCAAATCCAGGGGAAAACCCGCGAGGAGATGGCCCAGCAGGCGCGTCCCGAAGCCGAGCAGGCGCTGAAGCGCGAGGCGGTCCTGGAGGCCGTCGCGAAGGCCGAGGGCATCGAGATCACCGAGGACGAGATGCTCGAGGCGCTGCAGATCCCGCCCGGGCACGAGGACCACGGGCATCCGGAACCCGCCGACGCCCTCAAGGAGATCCGCGAGTCCGGCCGCGAGGAGCTGCTCAAGGAGGACCTCCGCATGCGTCGCGCTCTGGAGCTGATCGCCGAGGAGGCCGAGCCGATCCCGCTCGAGCAGGCCAAGGCGCGCGAGGAGATCTGGACGCCGGAGAAGGAACAGGAGGAGGAGAAGGGCGCCCTCTGGACGCCCGGCTCCGACTGAGCATGATCCCAGCCGGCCAGCTCGCCAATGCGGTGGTCAGGGCGATGGTCGAGGCGATCAACGCAGGGGACCGTGATGCCTTCTTCGCACTCCTGACTACGGGCGCGACGATGTCCGACGACGGCACGGAGCGCGACCTCACCGAGTGGGTCGATCGCGAGATCTTCTCCTCGGAAGGGCGCATGGAGGTCGAGTCGGAGTCCGACGATGGCCTCTCGCTGATCGCGACCTTCACCAACTCGAAGTACGGCGCGATGCGCGTCTACTGGAACGTGATCCTGGACGGAGAGAGGATCAGCCGATTCGAGACCGGCCAAGCGGGCTCGCCGCCGGCTAGCTGAAGAGACCCTCGCCCACGAACCGACCGGCCCGCGCCGGTGTCGGGTTTAGCGGCTAGATGCCGAGGGTCGTCTGCTGTGCCGGGTAGGTGACCCGGCCGTCCTCGACGACGGCGAAGTCGGTGAGCTCGTGCGGGGTCAGGGATCCGGTCGGGCCCAGGTGCAGGACCCGCCAGCCGCGGACCGTGAGGATGTCGGCGATCAGCCGGCGATGGCAGCGGGTCCAGTCCGCCTCGGCGCACATCACGGCGGTGCGGCGGTCCCGGGCCAGGCTCTCGAGCATCCCCAGGCCAGCCTCGAACTGCTCGCTCGCCATGTGATCGGCGTAGCCGCGGAAGGCCTCAACGCCCCAGCCCTGGTTGATCGTGTTCTCGGCGGGAACGCGGCGGCCGCCGAGGTCCGCACCGAGTGGGGCGTAGCCGATCCCCGCGACCTTCATCGTCCCGGCGAGGGCGGAGCGGTTGAACTGCGGGTAGCGGGAGCGGGGGTTGGCGCGCACGTCGGCAATGAGCTCGACTCCGGCTCCGCGGACCAACTCGAGGAATTCCTGTTCCTCGTGATTGGAGTGCCCGACGGTGAGGATCTCACCACCCGATGGCATTTGGCGATTCTCCTCGGTCCGGCCCGCCGATGCCGGTCGCTATGCTGCGCCGCCATGAGTCCTCTGGTCCCAATGGTGGTTGAGCAGACGTCCCGCGGCGAGCGGGCGTTCGACATCTACTCGCGGCTGCTCAACGAGCGGATCATCTTCCTCGGCACCCCGGTGACCGAGGACATCGCGAACCTGATCGTCGCGCAGCTCATCCACCTCGAGTCCGAGGACCCGGACAAGGACGTCTCGATCTACATCAACTCGCCGGGCGGCTCGGTCTACGCCGGCCTCGCGATCTACGACGCGATGCAGTTCATCAAGCCGGACGTGTCGACCATCTGCGTCGGCGTCGCGATGAGCATGGGTGCCCTGCTGCTCGCCGGTGGCGCTCCCGAAAAGCGGATGGCGCTGCCGAACTCGAAGATCCTGATCCACCAGGTCTCGGGCGGCTTCTCCGGTCAGGCGACCGACATCGAGATCCACGCCAAGGAGATCATCGACGTCCGCCAGCGCCTCGACGAGATCATCTCCAAGCACACCGGACAGCCGCTGGAGAAGGTCGCGAAGGACACCGAGCGGGATTACTTCATGAGCGCGGCGGAGGCGAAGGAGTACAAGATCGTCGACCGCGTCATTGAGCACCGGTAGGCGCTTCCTTCCACTACTGATCGCGCTCTTCGCGGTCCTGGTGGTTCCCTCAGCGGTTGCGACGACGCAGTCGTTCAGAAGGCGTCCGTGTCCCCGGATCGCGGCTTCACGGACTCAGTCGACGGGGTCCGCATCGAGTTCCGGATCAGCGGGTCGGCCCCGGCCGACGTCTCGATCAAGATCGCCGGGTCGGGCGACGAGGTGCGGCGGATCGAGCTCCCCGCGTGGAGGCGGGTCACGACAGACCGTCAGGTGGGACGGTCTGACCAACGGCGGGCGGCTGGTCTCCGACGGCACGTACCGGGTGATCGTGGCGATCGCGGGCGGCAACGAGAAGGAGGCGGGCAGCGTCGAGCTCCACAGCCACTTCTTCCCGGTCCGTGGACCACACGGGGCGCGCGGGCCGGTCGGCGAGTTCGGAGCTCCTCGGAACGGCGGACGCGTCCACAAGGGCTTCGACGTCACTGCCAGCTGCGGCACGCCACTGGCGGCCGCCGTCACCGGGACGATCGTCAAGCGCGCATACGACGCCCGCCTCGACGGGAACTACATCGTCATCCGGGGCCTGGGGGAGAGGCGCAAGTACTGGTACGCGCACATGCTCCATCCGTCGTCCTTCCAGAGGGGGGACGAGTCCACGTCGGCCAGATCGTCGGTTTCGTGGGGAAGACCGGCAACGCCCGGACAGTCGGCTGCCACCTCCACTTCGAGATCCACGTCGACGGCCGGCCGGTCGATCCCGAAGCCCTACCTGCGGTCCTGGGACCGCTACAGCTAGCGGCGCCCTTGCCGCGGGATAATGCGGCGATGTCGGAGGAGAATGTCGCGATCGTCCGCGAGGGCTTCGAGCGATTCGCAGCCACAGGTGAAATCGCCCCGGATCTCGCCACAGATGACTTCGTCTGGGACATGTCGAACTTCCACGGCTGGCCCGAGCAGCAGGTGTATGAAGGCCCCGACGGAGCGCGAGAGTTCCTCGGTGTGTGGTTGGAGGCGTGGGAGGACTGGGAGCTCGAGGTGGAAGCCCTCCGCGACGCGGGCGACGCAGGTGGTTGCTCTCGTGCGTCAGCGTGGAACGTCGAAAGCGGCCGGGATGCCCGTTGAGATGTCATTTGCCCAGGTCTTCACGCTCCGCGATGGCAAGCAGTCCCGGATGGACATGTACTCCGACCGCGACGAGGCTCTCGCCGCCACCGGGTTGTCGCAATAGATCGAGCCGCCTAGGCGTAGCCGCCGCGAGTCCGAAGGGGCTGCCCTCAGAGTCACGGCAGACGGCCCAGCGCTCACCTGGATGGATCACTGAACCGCCGAGGTCCTGGACTCGCTGCAGCGCGTCGGCGAGATCGGGCACGGTGAAATAGGGCAGCGAGGCGGTGTCACCGGGACCCGGTCCACGCTGGTGCACTCCCAGGCGGAGGTCGCCGCCGTTGATCTCCCAGCCCTCCCCGGCATCGCTGGGTCTCGGCGTGAGCTCTGCGCCGAGCAGGTCGCCCCAGAACCGCCGGGCGCGCTCTGGATCGTCCGCCGGGAACTCGATCAGGGGGGAAGCCATGACTCTGAGTATCGGGCATCCGCCCGCGAGCACCGCGCTATTCCGATAGCCCGGCGGCTGCGAGGGCTTCGGCCGGATCGGAATACATCTCCATCCGGATCGTCTTGCCATCGCGAAGAGTCCAGATCTGGGCGAAGGACATCTCAACGGGCATCCCGGTCGATTTCGAGCGGGCGCGCTGGCGCATGAGCACAACCACGCTGTCGCCCGCGTCGTGGAATGACTCCGTCTCCAGCACCCAGTCCTCCCACGCATCCGCCCACTCGCTGAGAAAGGTTCGAGCACCCTCGGCGCCTTGGTAGACCTGCTGCCCGGGCCAGTGGAGGTTCGACACGTCCCAGACGAAGTCGGCAGCGTAGTCCTGGCCGAGTTCACCCGTGGTCGTGAAGCGCTCATAGCCGGCCCGAACAAGCTCAACGTTCTCCTGCGACATTGCTGCGCAGTATCTTCGCTCCGCCGGCTGACGACCGAGAGGAGCGACGATGTCCGAGGAAGGGATGGAGCACGCGGTGCAGGAGGCACTGGCGCGAGAGGGAATCGCCGAGGAAGTGCTGGCGGCCGGTCAGTTCAACCCGCGCGGCCACAGCGGCTCGATGTTCGGCGGCGGGCTGGCGGGCGGCGAGCTAGGTGGCGCGGCCGGCTCAGTCGGCGAGGCCGTCGGCGAGGTTGCGGGCGTCGCCGGGGGAATGCGGGCGAACTCCGCTGGCCACGGCATGCCGCAATGGATGCTGGTCGGGGTGACTTCGGAGGCGGTCTACGGGTTCGACGGGCGTTCGCGCAGCAAGGCACCTGGCGAGCTGATCTTCAAAGCGGAGCGAACGGGGCTCGAGGCGAAGGTTCACCAGCGGGTCAACGTGCGCGTCCTCGAGCTGATCCATCCGGAGAGTGGATCGCGGATCGAGCTCGAGGGAAACAGACTGCCGATCGCCCACACCAAGGACGTGATCTCAGAGCTCACTGGCTGAGCCGACGCGGGCGCTCCCCGCGCTTCCTTTCCCTTACCTGCCCGAGCAGAGTCCAGGCATCGCCGACATCGCCGAGGTGCTGGAGCTTGTCCGGGTTGACGACGGAGTTGATGCCCTGGATCTGACCCTCGGCGATGTCGAGCACCATCGCCGCGATCACGGCGTCCTCGGCGTCGAGGAAGAGGGCGCCGGACTGGCCATTGAGCTCAACGGGCCGGACGGTGAGGCCCGGGATCCGCCAGCCGGTCTTCGACCACGCCCCGAGCGTGCGGGCGACCCGGTTGCGGCCGTGGAGCGACCGTGCAAGCGCCGGCGCCTTGCCGCCGCCGTCGCCCTTGAGGACGACGTCCTCCGACAGCAGGGCTTCCAGGGTTTCCATGTTCCCCTCCTGTGCCGCGGCGAAGAACCGAGCGGCGAGCTCCTCGCGCTTCTCCTTCGAGGCCTCGAATCTCGGCTTGCCCTGATCGACGTGGCTGCGCGCCCGCGTCGCGAGCTGGCGGGCGTTGTCCTCGCTCTTGCCGATGATCTGGGCGATCTCCGAGTAGTCGTAGTCGAAGACGTCGTGCAACAGCAGGGCCGCCCGCTGCTCGGGTGAGAGGTTCTCGAGCAGGACGAGGAAGGCGAGGGAGAGCGAGTCCGGCCATCTCGGCCTGGCGCTCGGGGTCCTCGCGGGTGTCCACCACGACCGGCTCCGGGAGCCACTCGCCGACGTAGGTCTCGCGGCGCGCCCGGGCCGAGCGCAGCTCGTCGATCGCCAGCCGCGTGGTGATGGTGGCGACGTAGGCCCGAGGCGATTCGATCGTCTCTCCCTCCTCGAGGGCGTTGTTGACGCGGATCAGCGCCTCCTGAACGATGTCCTCGGCCTCCGCGACGCTGCCGAGCATCCGGTAGGCGATCGCGAAGGCGCGAGGGCGGAGCTCCTCCAGGAGCTGATCGGTCGACTCGCTCACGCGCTCACCGCCCTGCGGTCGTCCGCAGCCGCCGGCGCCTTCGGCGTGGGCGGCCAGCTCCGCGAAGCCGTCGCGCCAGTTCGGGTGCCTCGGGGTCCAGCCGAGCTCCCGCTTCGCCTTGGCGTTCGATTGTCCGCGCAACTCGGTCATCATGATCACGCCCGGCTGGCCCGCGAAGAGGCGTCCCAGCCACTTGGGAACCCGCCGTGGCGCCGGTGCACCGATCATTCCCGCCATTCCCGGCAGCCAATCGCGGACCCGCTCGGGGCTGTCGTCCACGACGTTGTAGACGCCCCTTTCGCCACCCTCGACCGCCGCCAGGGTCGCGTCGGCCGCGTCCTCGATGTGGATGAATGACCAGACGCCCCCGCCATCGCCGACGATCGGGAACTTCCGCTGCCGGATCGGCTCGAGATGCTCGCCGCCGGTCCACAGACTCGTCCCGGGGCCGTAGAACCCTCCGTAGCGAAGGGCGATTCCCACGGTCCAGTCCGCGCCGGTGACGGCGTTCTCTACATACCTGATCGCTCCGAACGTCTCGCGGATCGGGCGGATCGGATTGGGGTCCAGCGGGTCCTCCTCGGTCTTCACCGGGCCACCCACCCGCTCATAGAGCCAGGCGGCGAAGCTCTGCGCCACGAATCGCCGCACACCGATCGCCTTGCCGGCGGCGAGGAGATGGTCCGTCCCCTCCGTGCGCAGTCGGTTGGTCGCCGCGAACGCGCGGTCGATGTTCCGCATGCTCCCGAGGTCCGAGATCGCAGTCAGCTCGTGCACGATCACCTCGGGATCGGCCTTCGCCACCGCCGACGCCACCTCCTCGGCGTCGAGCGCGTCGGCGATGGCCGCACGGGCCCCGAGCTCTTCGACGACCGATGCCTTCGACGGCGTTCTGGTCATCCCGGTCACCTCGTGTCCGCGCTCGGCCAGCTTCGGCAGGAGCTGCCTGCCAAGTGCTCCCGTTGCTCCAGCTACGAAGATCCTCATGGTTTGCCTCCTTTGGGTCGATCTACCCCTGAGACGAGGTAGCCATGGCCCCAGTGACAACTCGCCGGGAGGAAACCGGCAACCCACGGCGTAACGAGGTTCCGTCAAGGCCGAGGTCGGCAGGCGTCTAAGCTTTCTCAGCGAGAAGGAGCCGGCCGGGCGAAGCGAGACCGAGGGAGTATTCCGCTGGCACGTCCCACCGAATCCAACGAGCAGCTCCTCTGCAGCTTCTGCGGGAAGTCGCAGCGCCAGGTCAAGAAACTGATCGCCGGTCCCGGCGTCTACATCTGCGACGAGTGCATCGACCTCTGCAACGAGATCATCGATGAAGAGCTCACCGCACCCCCGACTTTCGAGCTAGAGAACCTCCCCAAACCCAAGGAGATCTGGGAGGTCCTGAACGAGTACGTGGTGGGCCAGGAGGGGGCGAAGCGCGCTCTTTCCGTAGCGGTCTACAACCACTACAAGCGCGTGCAGATGGCCTCCTCCGAGGACGTCCAGGGTGAGGAGTCGATCGAGCTGCAGAAGTCGAACATCCTGCTGCTCGGCCCCACCGGCTGCGGCAAGACCCTGCTCGCCCAGACGCTGGCGAAGATCCTCAACGTCCCCTTCGCGATCGCCGACGCCACGGCACTCACCGAGGCCGGCTACGTCGGCGAGGACGTCGAGAACATCCTCTTGAAGCTGATCCAGGCCGCCGACTTCGATGTGAAGAAGGCCGAGACGGGGATCATCTACATCGACGAGATCGACAAGATCGCCCGCAAGGCCGACAACCCGTCGATCACTCGCGACGTCTCCGGCGAGGGAGTGCAGCAGGCCCTGCTGAAGATCCTCGAGGGCACGACCGCCTCGGTTCCCCCTCAGGGCGGCCGCAAGCACCCTCACCAGGAGTTCCTGACGATCGACACCTCGAACGTCCTCTTCGTCTGCGGAGGCTCGTTCGGCATGCTCGACGAGGTGATCGAGAAGCGGATCGGCAACCACGGCGTCGGCTTCGGCGCCGAGGTGACCTCCAACGCCGACAAGGACACCGGCGAGGATTTCGAGAAGGTGCTTCCCGAGGACCTGATGGAATACGGCCTGATTCCCGAGTTCATCGGCCGCCTCCCCGTCGTCGCCGCGATCCACCAGCTGACGCGCAGCGACCTGATCACGATCCTGACCGAGCCGCGCAACGCGCTCGCCCGCCAGTTCAAGCGCTTCTTCGAGTTCGACGACATCGAGCTGGTCTTCGCTCCAGACTCGCTCGGCGCGATCGCCGACAAGGCGCTCGAGCGCGAGACGGGCGCCCGCGGCCTTCGATCGATCCTCGAGGAGACGCTGCTCGATGTGCAGTTCGAGCTGCCCTCCCGCGGCGACGTGCAGAAGTGCGTCGTCACCAAGGAGACGATCGAGAAGGGCCAGCGCCCGATGCTGGTAACCGACGCCACCGGCGAGCACGAGATGGTGCTCGAGGACCCGGCGCTCGGCGAGCAGACCGCCTGAGCCGAGCTCTCTGACTCTTTAACGGGGCGTGTTAGGGTCGCCGAGCCGTCTACGGGACTTGGAGGTCCACGGTGTCGGCGTCTCGTCCGAGGAATCAAGAGGCTCAGGCCTCTGGCGTCACTCCCCACAGCCTGGCCGCAAGAGCCGGTCGATGGAGCGCGCAGCATCGCAAGACCGCGATCTGGGGCTGGCTCGCCTTCGTCTTCCTCGCCTTCGCGATCGGGGGCGCGGTCGGCACGAAGACCCTCGAGCACACCGAGACCGGCGTAGGGGAGTCGGGCCGTGCGGACCAGACGATTGCGAACGCGGCTCCGGAGCATGCACCGGAGCTGGTGCTGATTCAGAGCAACGGGGCACCACGGCCTCCGATCCGTCCTTCCGTGCGGTGCTGCTCGACACGCAGCGGCGGCTGGCGGCCGTGCCCCATACGCAGAACTTCGAGAGCCCGCTCGTCCCGGCGAACGCCAGCCAGATTTCCGCTGACCAGCGCTCGGCGTTCCTCCGTTTCCAGATCGCCGGGAACGACGCTGATGTCATGGACCGGGTGAAGCCGGCGCTTGCGGCAGTGGACGACGTGCAGAAGGCACATCCCGCGTTCACCGTCGGAGAGTTCGGCGACGCGAGCACCCAGCAGCAGATCAACGACAAGGTCCAGTCGGACTTCGGCAAGGCGCTGATCACGTCCCTGCCGGTCACGCTGATCATCCTGCTGATCGCCTTCGGTGCCCTTGTCGCCGCGGGCGTGCCACTGCTGCTCGCGCTGACGGCGGTTTTCGCCACGATCGGCCTCCTCGGGCCCATCAGTCACCTCATCGGCGGGGTGGACAGCTCGATCAACGAGGTGGTCCTCCTGATCGGTCTGGCGGTCGGGGTGGACTACTCCATGTTCTATCTCCGGCGCGAGCGCGAGGAGCGCGAAGCGGGGCGGAGCGAGGAGGCCGCGCTGGCCGCCGCGGCCGCGACCTCAGGCCGGGCGGTGATGGTCTCCGGGTTCACGGTGATCATCGCCATGGCCGGCATGTACCTCGCCGGCACCCCCACCTTCGAGTCGTTCGCCACCGGCACGATCCTCGTCGTCGCGGTGGCGATGGTCGGATCCCTGACCGTGCTGCCGGCGATCCTGGCGTGGCTGGGTGACCGCGTCGAGAAGGGTGGCGTTCCGTTCATCAAGGATCAGCCGTGGAACGCGGGGGAGAGCGGGATCTGGTCGAAGATCCTCAATCCGGTGCTCCGCCATCCGGTGATCTCCATCATCCTCGCGGGGGGCCTGCTTGTCTTCCTGGCCCTGCCGGCGTTCCGCCTTCACACGGCCAACGAGAGCGTCGAGTCGCTGCCCCAGGACGTCTCCTCGATCCAGACCTACAACCGGCTTCAGGACACCTTCCCGGGGGGAGGGATTCCCGCCGTTGTCGTGGTCAGCTCCGACCAGGGCCCCACACCGCAGGTCAGGCAGGGCATCGCGGCCCTGGGGGCGCGAGGCGAAGGCCAGCCCGCTGTTCAAGCCCCCGATCACGCTGGACACCTTTCCCGACCGCAGCGTTGTCCAGGTGAACATCCCGGTCGCCGGCGACGGGACCGACTCAAGATCCAACGCCGCCGTGGACGAGCTGCGGGACACGATCATCCCGGCCACGATCGGTGCGGTGCCGGGTGCCACGGCCGACGTGACCGGCTTCACCGCCTCGTCGAAGGATTTCAACGACGCGACCAAGTCCCACGCCCCGATCGTCTTCGCCTTCGTCCTCAGCGCGGCATTCCTCCTGCTGCTCTTCTCCTTCCGCTCGATCGTCATCCCCATCAAGGCGATCATCCTCAACCTGCTCTCGGTGGGAGCGGCATACGGGGTGGTTGTCTGGATCTTCCAGGATGGCCACCTCGAGTCGTTTCTCGGCTTCCACTCGAGCGGGGCGATCATCTCCTGGATGCCCCTGTTCCTCTTCGTCGTCCTCTTCGGGCTCTCGATGGACTACCACGTCTTCATCCTCAGCCGGATCAGGGAGTCCTACGACCGGGGGATGCCCACCGACGAGGCCGTCTCTCATGGGATCAAGACGACTGCCGGGGTCGTCACCAGCGCCGCTGTCGTCATGGTCGCCGTGTTCGCCACCTTCGCGACGCTGTCGCTGGTCTTCTTCAAGGAACTGGGCGTTGGGCTCGGCGTGGCTGTGCTGATCGACGCCACCCTGGTTCGCGCGGTGCTGCTGCCCGCCTCGATGAAGCTGCTCGGCGATTGGAACTGGTACCTGCCGAGCTGGCTCGAGTGGCTGCCCCACGTCGGCCCCGGCGGCGACCCGTCACTTCCGCCGCCTCAGGACCCGCCCTCGGACGTCGCTCCCCAGCCCTCGCGCTAGGTCGGGTCAGGTACAGGTGGGCTGGTCTCCGGGAGCGAGCCTCGTCGCGCCGTCGCGCGTGATCCGGTAGCCGAGCGGCGCGGCGATCGCTGGGACGTTCACAGGCTCCCCGTTCACGGTCAGGTCGATCTTGCCGTTGCCGAAGGTCACGTCGAAGGTCTTGCCGTCGTAGGGGCCGACCGTCTGGTCCCTGACGAGGTTCAGGCCGTCGATCACCGGGCGCCCCCGCTGATCGACCAGGCACACCCAGACCAGGGCGTTGGTGCGGAGCTCGACCGAGACCGGAGCGCTCGCGGTCGTTGCCGTGGTCGTGGTGATCTGTGCGGGGGTCTTGGCGTTGGTCGCCTCACCGCCACCTCCGCCGAGCGGCCCCACCGCCACCAGGCCGATGATCAAGCCGACCACCGCCGCGAAGCCGATGACGAGCAGGACGCCGCGCCGATGCCAGCCGGCATGACGCTCGTCGCTCCTGGGCTCCGCGACGAGCGCCTGTTCGTCCAGCCCGAGGAATCGCGCGTAGGCGTCCAGCAGCGCCTCGGCCCCAGGGGCCGGCACGTCGTCCCAGCGGTCCTCCTCCATCGCGCGCAGGGTCGTCACGCTGATCTTCGTGACCCGCTTCACCTCGTAGAGGTCGAGTCCCCTCTTTAGGCGCGCTTCGCGCAGGGCTTGGCCGACCTGCGTCCTCATCGCTCCGCGTATCCTCCCAGGCATGAGCACGCGCTCGTCCCGCGAGCCTGTGGAGACCGTCAGGCATCAGCTCCGGCCCCTGTTCGACCAGGTGGTCCTCAAGGAGCTCGATCAGGACCGGATGCGCCGGTCCGGCCTCGTCGTGCCGCAGGGCATCGACGAGCCGCCGCCGCAGCAGGGGATCGTCCTCGCCGTTGGCCCCGGACTCGATTGGTGGGAGTCAGCCGGCGTCGACATGCCGGTGCGGCCCGGCGATCACGTCGTCTTCCCGTCCTCCGCCGGCGTTTGGGTCGAGATCGACGAGGAGCGGCTGCTCGTCTGCCGCGTCGGCGAGGTTCTCGGCATCCTCGAGTCGCTCGAGACCGCGCCGAGGGGCGATGTTTGTGGCCGTCGTATATGGCGAAGCCGGCGCCGTCGACGATGCCGCAACTAACATCGCCGCGTGGACGCGGAACGCCGCAAGACCCTCGAGGCGATCACGCGCTGGGACCCCGGCGCGGTGGAGGAGCGCGTCTTTCACGACTGGCTCGAGGGCGGCTACTTTCACCCGCCCGCGGAGGGGACTCCCGCGCAGAACTACTCGATCTCGATCCCGCCGCCGAATGTCACCGGCGCGCTCCACATGGGCCATGCGCTCAACGGGACGGTTCAGGACACCCTGATCCGGCTCAACCGGATGAGGGGCCGCAACACGCTCTGGGTGCTCGGCACCGACCACGCGGGAATTGCGACGCAGGCCGTGGTCGAGAAGGAGCTGGCCGCGCAGGGGACCTCGCGGCAGGAGCTCGGACGCGAGGCCTTCACCGAGCGGGTCTGGGAGTGGAAGGAGCAGTACGGATCGACGATCGTCGAGCAGTACAAGCGGCTCGGTGCCTCCTGCGACTACGAGCGCGAGCGCTTCACGCTCGACGAGGGCTACGTCAAGGCGGTGTACAGGGTCTTCGTCGCCCTCTACGAGAAGGGCTACATCTACCGCGGCAACTACATGGTCAACTGGGACCCCGGGCTGGGCTCGGCGATCTCGGACCTGGAGATCGAGAACCGGGAGGTGACCGACACGATCTATGAGATCGCCTACCCGCTGGAGGATGGGAGTGGCGAGATCGTGGTGGCAACGGTCCGCCCGGAGACGATGCTGGCCGATACCGCCGTAGCCGTCAGTCCCGACGATGAGCGCTATCGCGATCTGGTCGGGAAGTACGCGATTCTGCCGCTGGTCGGGCGCCGGCTGCCGATCATCGCCGACGAGCACATCGATCCGGACTTCGGGACGGGTGCGCTCAAGGTGACGCCGGGGCACGACATCAACGACTTCGAGATCGGTCGCCGCCACGGGCTCGAGGAAATCTCCGGGATTGGCGAGGACGGGCGGATCACGGACGCCGCGCCGGAGCGCTTCCGCGGGATGACGGTGCCCGAGGCGACCGAGGCCGTGGTTGCCGCGCTGCGCGAGGAGGGAGCGCTCCGCAGCGAGGAGCCGTACACGCACTCGGTTCCCTTCTCCCATCGTTCCGGCGAACGGATCGAGCCGCTGATCTCGCTGCAGTGGTTCTGCCGCATGGACGAGCTCGCCAAGCCGGCGGTCGAGGTCGTGAAGGACGGGCGCGTGCGAATCACCCCCGACGGGGCCCTGCGCCAGTACCTGCATGGGATGGAGAACATCCCGCCCTGGACCCTCTCGCGCCAGCTCTGGTGGGGGCACCGGCTGCCGGTCTGGTACCGCGGGGAGGAGACCTATGTGGGCGAGGAGCCGCCGGAGGGCGAGGGCTGGGAGCAGGACCCGGACGTGCTCGACACCTGGTTCAGCTCGGCGCTCTGGCCGTTCGCGACCCTCGGCTGGCCGGATACGAACACCCCCGAGTTCAAGGCGTTCTTCCCGACCGACGTGCTGGTGACCGCGCGGGACATCATCTCGCTCTGGGTCGCGCGGATGATCATGACCTCGCTCGAGTTCACCGAGCAGGTCCCGTTCACCGACGTCTATGTCCACTCGGTGATCCAGGCGCCGGACGGCCGGCGGATGAGCAAGTCGCTCGGCACCGGCATCGACCCGTTGGATGAGATCGCCGAGCACGGAGCGGACGCGCTGCGCTTCGGCCTCTTGGCGATGACCTCGACGCAGGACGTGCGCTTCTCCCAGGCACGCGTCCAGCAGGGCCGCGACCTGGCGAACAAGATGTGGAACGCCTCGCGGCTGATCCTGATGGAGGCCCGCGATGACGTGGAGCCGGGGCCTCGCTCGAACGCGGTCGAGGACCGCTGGATCGCCTCGCGACTGCAGCGCGCCATCCGCTCGGTTTCCGAGTCGATCGAGTCGTTTGACTTCGCCCACGCCGCGCTCGACCTCTACGACTTCTTTTGGTCAGAGCTCTGCGACTGGTACCTGGAGATCGTCAAGCCGCGGCTCTACGACGGTGACGAGGACGCCTCGGCGACCCTGCTCTGGTCTCTCGAGCAGGTGCTGGCGCTGGCGCATCCGCTGATGCCCTTCGTCACCGAGGAGATCTACTCGTACCTGCCGTCGGGATCCGCGGAGGCATTGGTCGTTCACCCGTTTCCGGAGGCCGATGACGGCCTCATCGATGACGCCGCCGAGGAGGAGATCGGCAAGGCGATCTCGCTGACCCGTGCGCTTCGCCGCTGGCGCCAGTTGGCGGAGGTCCCCGTGAAGCAGGTGATTGCGGCCCGGTCGGATGGCGTCCGGCCGCACGAGATGGTCTCGCGGCTCGCCAAGATCGAGTTCTCCGACGACGGGGGCGAGCCGATGGCGAGCGTGGGCGGGGTGGAGCTGCTGGAGACGGAGGGCGTGGACCCGGAGGCGGTGGCCGCCCGAATCGAGGAGCGCCGCGAGAAGCTGCGCGCGGAGGTGAAGCGGGGGGAGGGCAAGCTCGGCAATGAGAGCTTCGTCGCCAAGGCTCCGGCCGACGTGGTCGATGCGGAGCGGGAGAAGCTCACCGCGTACCGCGCGGAGCTCGAGGAACTGGGCGGATAGCGCGCTCCGACGAGATCCTGCGCCGGCGTGAGGTCCTGGGCTGGAAGCTGGGACTGGAGCGGATGCGGCGGCTGTGCACGCTGCTCGGCATGCCCCAGAACCGCTTCGCCTCGATTCACGTCGTCGGGACCAACGGCAAGAGCTCGGTCACCCGGATGACCGCCGCGCTGCTCGAGGCCCATGGCGTCTCGGCCGGCGCCTACCTCTCGCCGCACATCCGCTCCTGGCGGGAGCGGGTGATGATCCGCGGCGAGCCGATCTCCGAGGAGGCGTTCGTGGACGCCCTGGAGCGGGCCGAGCAGGCGGCCGGCGTCGCCGACCGCGCGGCCGGCGACGAGGGACCCGTCACGCAGTACGAGCTGCTCACCGCGGCGGCGTTCGTCGCCTTTGCGGCGGCGCGGGTTCAGTACGGCGTGATCGAGGCGGGCCTCGGCGGCCGCCTCGACGCCACCAACGTGATCCCGTCCAAGCTCACGGTGCTCACCTCGGTCGGCCTCGATCACACCGAATGGCTGGGGGAGACGCTGGAGGAGATCGCCACGGAGAAGCTGGCCGTGCTCCGGGACCACACCACCCTGATCGTCGGCGACGTTCCCTCAGAGGTCGAGCCGGTGATCGCGCGCGAGGTGGAGCGCCGCCACGCCAGGGTGGTGCGGGTCGGCGTCGAGTCCGGCGGCGATCCCATCACCTACCGAGATCGGAATCTCGCCCTCGCCGAATCGGCGGTGGAGCGGGCCCTCGGGCGCCTCGACGCCGACGCGGTGCTCGGCCTGCAGGAGATCACGATCCCTGGTCGTGCACAGCTCGTCCCCGGCGATCCGCCGGCGATCTTCGACGCGGCGCACAACCCCGACGGGGCCAGGGCACTGGCCGAGGCCCTCCCGGGGCTGACCGGCGGCGCCGAGGTCGTCTGCTGCCTCGCCATCCTCGAGGGAAAGGACGCGATCGGGATCATCAACGGGCTTGCTCCGGTCTGCTCCCAGTTCGTCTGCACCGAGATCCCCCCGGAGGCGATCGAGGGCTCGGGGCGGCCGGGGGGCCGCGCGCGACCTGCGCTGGAGCTGGCCGCGCTCTGCGAGAAGGCCGGCGTCGCCGCCGAGGCGATTCCCGATCCGATCCAGGCGTGGGAGCGAGCACGAGACCTTGCCAGAGAGCGAGCTGGGGTCGCGCTGGCGGCCGGCAGTCACTACCTTCTGAGCTGCATATGGACAGAGAGGCCCGATCAGAGCTCCTGACGATGATGGGATTGGTGGCCGTCGTCGTTGCGGTGGTGATCCTGGTCTTCTTCGCCTTCGGCTACGTGTTCGGCCTGCTCTTCCTCTAGCTCGAAAACCCCCAAATCCCTTAACCCAGGCAGGGTTACACCCCCCGATAAGGAAGTACGTACACTCGCGGCTCTCAATTCCCATGCCTCTCGCACTCTTCGGACTCGACGGAGGGGTTGGCCTTTTCGTCAACCTCCTCATCATCTTCCTGGTCGTCGTCTATCTGGCGCTGATCTGGTGGACCTATCTCGATGCGCGCCGGCGGATCGAGGACCCGGTACTGATCGCCTGCGCGACGGCCGCGTCGGTCTTCCCGTTCCTGGGCACCGTCGTCTACCGATCCTGCGCCCGCCGGAGTTCCTGGAGGATCGCGAGGAGCGCGAGCTGGAGCTGAGAGCTGCCGAGCTGGAGCTGCGCCAGCGGATCGAGAACTCATGTCCGCACTGCGAGTACCCGATCGAGCGCAGCTATCTGCGCTGCCCGAACTGCGAGCGGCGGCTGCGCAACCCGTGCCGCAAGTGCCACAAGCCTCTTGATCCGCGCTGGGGAATCTGCCCCTACTGCGAGACCCAGGTCCGCAAGCAGGAGCGAGCGGCCCCGGAGCGCGAGGGACGCCGCACCGACCGGGCGCGCGCGCAGCGCGCCGCTGGTCAGCGCGCGTCCTCTGGTGCATCACGCCCCTCCTCCTCTTCCTCTTCGTCCTCCTCTTCCACCTCCGACGGCCCGAGCCGTCGCCAGGATCGGCCGGCGGTCGCAGCCCGGCCCCCGCAGCGCCCGAGCGGCTCGAGCCGCTAGCTTCGGCGACTTCCTTTCGCTAGGCGAAAAGAAGTCGCCCGGGTTTACCGCTTAGCCCTTCGCTGGAGAAGCGCTCGAATGGTCTTTGAGACACCGCGCGCGTCGGCGGTGACCTGCCGCCAAGTGAACCGGACGATTTCATAGCCGTGCAAAGCCAGTCGTGCGTCCCGGGCGCGGTCCTCCTCGAACGCCGACCGGGTCCGATGGGATCCCCACCCGTCGACCTCGACGATGAGGGCCTGATCGCGCCAGAGGAAGTCCACGACGTTCCGTTTGATCGCGACGTTTACTTCCGGCTGAGGAAGGCGGTGACGCCGGCAGACCGAGAGCATCCTGGCCTCGAGCTCCGACCGCACTTCGTCACCACCCATTGATCGCCGATGGGTAGGCGCCGGAACTCTGCTTCTCGCAGAGCGGAAGCCCACTGGGCTTGGGAAAGGAGGTGACGAATGTCATCGAGGGTCTGTGCCGGCGTGGTCACCGGGATGCCGTTGCGGCGGGTGCAGGCTGAGGAGAGCAAGACTTGGGTCGATGCAAACGGATCCCAGCGCCGTGGCTCGGCCGGATCGGCCCGGAACGGTGACGTCGACGGGGCTCGCAATGCCAGCTCGACGGTCACGTGGCGCGACCTCCCATAGGGCGGCCGCGCTGAGATGGCTGAGCACAGCCCCGTCGCCGCAGGCGAGCACGGCCGCGATCCATCTCCCCTCATTGCCGAGTGCTGGATGTCCAAGGGCATAGACACCGCGATGAAGGCGGTGGAGGCTTCGACCGTCGTGGCGACTAACTGCCGCTGGGGAAAAGCCGGCGGAGCGCAACTGCGCGGCTGAGACCACGCCGTGCTGGTTGCTCGCGATTTGGGCGATCACCATGTCTCGGCGGCTTCGGGCGATTTCTTTCCGCACAGCGAAAGGAAGTCGCCCGCGGCTCGTTTCTCCCCCTTCACCGCCGGTTTTCGTCCCTCGCCACCGCCGGAACCCTCTTCCGTGTAGCTTCTCGCGCCGATGGCGGACGAACGCACACTCATCCTCGTCAAGCCGGATGCGTTCAGGCGCAGCCTGACCGGCGAGGTCATCGCCCGGTTCGAGCGCAAGGGGCTTCGGCTCGTCGCGCTCAAGCTGATGCGGGCCGACGAGGACACCGCCAACGTCCACTACGACGAGCACAAGGACAAGCCGTTCTTCGGCGAGCTGGTCGAATTCATCACCGGCGGCGAGCTCGTCGCGATGGTGCTCGAGGGCCCGAACGCGGTCAAGGCCGCCCGCCAGGTGATCGGGGCGACCGACCCGGTGGAGGCCGACGCCGGCTCGATCCGCGGCGAGTTCGGCACCGAGGTCACCTTCAATCTCGTCCACGGCTCGGACTCGCCGGAATCATCGGAGCGCGAGATCGGGATCTGGTTCCCCGAACTGTAATCCTCGCTTCGAAGTCCCCGCAGCGCAGGGCGCTGCTGAAAGCGCTGGGCGTCGACTTCAGGGCGGTCGCCCCGGAGGTCGAGGAGACGAGCGAGGGCGAACCGCGGGAGGTGGTGCTTTCCAACGCCCTGGCCAAGGGCCGGGCGGTGGCGGCCCGGCGCCGCGAGGGCACCCTCGTGATCGCCGGCGATACCGAGGTCGTGGTCGACGGCCGCGTCGTCGGCCAGCCCGCCTTCGAGGGAGAGGCCCGCTGGTGCCTCGAGACCCTCTCGGCCGCTCGCATGAGGTCCTCGGAGCCCTGGCCCTGATCGGCCCCGACAAGGTCGACGGCGAGCTCACGGTCAGGACCGGAGTGGAGACGAGCCGCGTCACCTTCGCGAAGCTCGGCCCGCAGATGATCGACCGCTACCTCGCCAGCGAGGAATGGCGGGGACGCGCCGGCGGCTACGCCGTGCAGGGACTTGGCTCCGCGCTGGTCGACGGAATCGAGGGCGACGTCTCCAACGTCATCGGGCTACCGGTCGGGTTGCTGCTCGAGCTGGCTCCGGACCTGGACGGGCGATAGCAGCCGGATTTTTTCGCCCATTTTGGGCATTTAGAGCGAGCCGCTATTTTGGGCTCACGGATGAGCTTCCTCGCCTCAATAAGCCCTGCGCGCGACATGGCTGTCGACCTCGGGACCGCCAACACCCTCGTCTACGTCCGGGGCCGGGGAATCGTCCTCTCTGAGCCCTCGGTGGTGGCGGTGGACACCGCCACCGGCGAGGTCCACGCGGTCGGGGCGGAGGCGAAGCAGATGCTCGGCCGCACCCCCTCGACGATCAACGCCATGCGCCCCCTGAAGGACGGTGTGATCGCCGACTTCGAGGTGACCGAGTCGATGCTGCGCTACTTCATCAAGCGCGCCAACCCCAGCCGGTTCACCCATCCCCGGGTCGTGGTCTGCGTCCCCTCCGGCGTGACCGGAGTCGAGAAGCGCGCGGTGGAGGAGGCCTGTCTCGGCGCCGGCGCCCGCGAGGCCTACCTGATCGAGGAGCCGATGGCGGCCGCGATCGGCTCCGGCCTGCCCGTCAGCGAGCCGACGGGCAGCCTGATCGTCGACATCGGCGGCGGCACCACCGAGGTCGCCGTGATCTCCCTCGGCGACATCGTCGTCTCCCAGTCGATTCGCGTCGGGGGCGACGAGATGGACGATGCGATCGTGAACTTCTGCAAGCGCGAACACAAGCTCCTGATCGGCCATCAGACGGCCGAGGACATCAAGCACGAGGCGGGCTCGGCGGCCCCCCTCAGCCACGAGGTCGAGATCGAGATTCGCGGCCGCGACCTCGCCTCCGGGCTCCCGCGCGCGGTGAAGCTCAACTCCGAGGACGTCCGCAGCTCCCTCGACGAGCCGATCGCGCAGATCATCGCTGCGGTCCGCGACACCCTCGACCGCACCCCACCCGAGCTGGCGGGCGATCTGATGGAGCGGGGGATGATCCTGGCGGGCGGTGGCGCGCTCCTCCAGGGCATGGCAGAGCGGATGGGCAAGGAGTGCCAGGTGCCGGCGACGCTCGCCGAGTCCCCGCTCACCTGCGTTGCAACCGGGTCCGGTCAAGCCCTCGAGGAGTTCGAGGCGATCAAGCGAGCGCTGAAGAACTCGAGGGCTCGGAGG